>JAFGWU010000018.1 GCA_016936975.1 Bacteroidales bacterium
AACCGTGAACCGGGAACCCTGAACCGTGAACCGGGAACCTTCTACCCGTTAAACCCACCCAGGCGGGTGTAGCTCTCCTGGGCGTTGATGTAGTAAGCCTTGTATTTTATGTAGTGGTTCCCCTTCTTGTACTCCCAGTGTACATTCTTGGCCCTGTATATCTTCCCGATGCAGGCCTCGAAAATTAATGTGTAGTTTATCCCGGTTACCCGCTCCGCTTCCAGGATGCTTTTGAATTCAACACTCCGGTCGGCAAAATGACCGATTACGGGAAGATGATACTTCTTCTGTGACCGTTTTTTAATGGCCCCTTTATTGACGATGGGAAATTTCCGGATTTCGGCTGGTTTCTGAGACATGGGAAATTTGTTTACATGTAATACGAAAAAGCGAACAATTTGTTGTACTCAGGTAAAAATAAGAAAAAATTAAATATCATGAATGGGGAAAATTATTAACAGCCGGTTCCCATCCTGAAAAGGTTTTTTATTTGTCGGAATTCTCATTATCTTTCCCCTCCGGGTTGAGGGACGAAATTGTTTTATTTTAAGCAGGAGAGCCATGAAAACCTTAATTGCCTATTCATCCACACTGGGTTGCACAGAACAATGTGCATCAAGAATGAAGGGAGAACTGGGAGAAGATGTGGAGATGATCCGGATTTCCAGGAGGAAAAAATATGACCTTGATAAGTATGAGACAATCATTATCGGGGGCTCCATTCATGATGGCCTGATCCAGCACTCGGTAAGGCACTTTTGCGATATTTACCTGGATGAATTGCTGAAGAAACATATCGGCCTTTTTGTCTGCTGCATCGATCCGGACATGGATGAAAAGGAGCTAATACGAAACGCCTTTCCCGGAAAACTGGTTGAACATGCCCTTGCAAGCGGTTATTTTGGAGGGGAGTTGAACTTTCGCAAAATGAATCTCCTTCAGAAGATTATGACCCGTAAAGCAGCCCGTCTGCAGAGAGAACCTGAAATTGACTTCGAAAAAATACTGCTTTTTGCCGGGCAGATGCAGAACCTGAACTCCAGAAGCAACCGGTACCACCCACAGGGCCTGTTAAATATCTGAGTGGTTCTGAACAACTGAAGCGCCGGAGAGGGTATGGATTGATCGCACCCTCTGCTTTTTCTTTCCCGGTGGCAGGTATTCCCTTTGTGATAGGTTCAGAATTTGCTCCGTTTTAAGGTTCCGTCAAAGACATGTGCCACCGGACCGGTAAGGAATATATCGGTAAAAATTTTTTCAGACCCGGCTCTGAAGGATACTTCCAGCTCCCCGCCCCGTGTGATGATAAGGTAATCCGTTTCCTTTGATTTATTATGGAGGTAAGAAGAGATCGCCGAGGCGGTCACACCCGTTCCGCAGGACAGTGTCTCATCTTCAACGCCTCTTTCAAACGTTCTGACCCTGACCCGGTTTGTTCCCTGCACCGTCTCGGCAAAATTAACATTCACTCCGCCGGGTTTGAACCGCTCCTCGGACCTTATCTGCCGGCCCCGGGCGTATACCGGGATGGCGTCAATCTGCTCAACGAATTTTACAAAATGGGGAGAACCGGTATCCACAAAATAGCCATCCTCCAGGACCCTTACATCGTTAACGTCATTCAGTTTTAACCGGATTCGTTGATCCGGCAGGATGGAAGCTTCATGAATCCCGTCAATACTTTCAAATACTGTATCCCCGGAAATAATACCCAGGTCGTGTGCGAAGGCCGCGATACATCTTCCGCCGTTACCGCACATGGTTGCCTCGTTTCCGTCCGCATTGAAATATCGCATCCTGAAGTCCGGGCCGGCATCGCTCTTCATCAAAAGAATCAATCCGTCCGCTCCTATTCCAAACCGCCTGTGGCATAATATCCGTATGGTTTCACCATTCAGAAACGACAGGTCCCTGTCTCTGCCGTCAACCATAATGAAATCATTACCGGTTCCGTGGTATTTTGAAAAATCGAGATGCATTGGCTGGTCCTGGTTAAAAAAAGTTAAATCTGCCATCCCCGGGCGGCGGAAATTAATAATTGCCTCTTCCGGCCTTCCCGGGGCATGAAATTTGATTATACGAATTTAAACAAAAAGATTATAATGAATACGTGCGTTAAATATCTTTGATTTCGCATCGGAAAAATGATTTTTACTGTAATTTTGCACCACCTTCAGACAGAATGCCGGAACAAATTTGCGAATTTCCTGTTTATCAATTGTGCTGGCTGAGATATATTCAGAAGAGAATGCATATCATATAACAAATCAAAATTCAGAAGGATGAAAATTAAGTACGTTTTGGGTAGCCTGGTCATTGCCGTAGCAGGAGCATTGGCTGCATTGGTGATCTACACGCGTTTTTTTCAAAAGGAACCGAAGGTGGTGGAGGTTCCCTCCATGCCTGCAGCCCGTTATGCAAATCTGCCGGCACCGGAAGGAGGGCAGAATCTGGATTTTACAGTTGCGGTTGAAAAATCCATCCATGCTGTGGTTCATGTGAAAACCAAGGTGTTCAGGGAGTATCCTGCAAATCCGCTCTACGAATTTTTCTTCGGTACCCCTTATGATTCGGAGCCAACGCCGATTCTGGGCTTTGGAAGCGGGGTGATTATCACAAAGGATGGTTATATTGTTACAAACAATCATGTGATTGATGGGTCCGATGAAATCATGGTGGCCCTTAATGATAAGAGGGAAATTGAAGCCAAACTGATCGGGACCGACCCGACAACCGACCTGGCCCTTTTAAAAATTGATGCCGAAGGTCTCTCCTTCCTGGATTTCGGCAATTCCGACGCGTTACGGCTCGGGGAATGGGTCCTTGCGATCGGGAATCCGTATAACCTGACCTCTACCGTTACTGCGGGGATCGTCAGTGCAAAAGCGCGTAACATCAATATTCTCAGGGGGGATCTCAGTATTGAATCCTTCATACAGACAGATGCGGCCGTTAACCCGGGAAACAGCGGTGGAGCCCTTGTCAACACGGACGGAAAGCTGGTTGGAATCAATACGGCGATTGCATCCCGGACAGGGGCCTATACGGGCTACTCCTTTGCCATTCCTGTTAGCATTGTCAGCAAGGTTGTGGAGGACCTGCTTGAATTTGGAGCCGTGCAGCGGGCGATCCTCGGAGTCACGATTCAGGATGTGAATTCGGAGCTGGCAAAGGAACTCGATATCACGGAACTGGAAGGCGTTTATGTGAACGGACTGCAGGAAGGGGGTGCGGCAAAGAGTGCAGGAATCAAGGCGGGAGATATAATTGTTGCCATAAATGATGTTCGTGTCAACAGTGTATCTGAATTGCAGGAACAGATTTCCCGGTACCGGCCGAATGATAAGGTGCGTGTGCTCCTTAAACGGGATGATAATAAGTTGAGGCAATTTGATGTCGTCCTGAGAAATACCTCCGGAAGTACGGAAATTGTGAGGCAGGACGATATGGTTTCTCTTCTGGGAGCCGGTTTCGGACCGGTTTCGGACCGGGAGAAAAGGATGCTTGGAATCACAAACGGTGTAAAAGTAACCTCCGTTCAATCGGGAAAATTTATGAAAGTTGGGATAAGAGAAGGATTTATCGTAACTTTTGTAAACAAAAAACCGGTTAACAGCGTTAAAGATATTACTGATATTTTAAAGGATGCCGAGGGCGGGGTCATTATAGAGGGCGTTTACGAAGATGGTTCAAGGTCCTATTACGCTTTCGGAATGTAAATAATGCCCGATTGAAATATTACATTGCTTTCTCGCGTTTAAATTTCAAGGTAGTATGAAAGGCTGACGGATACTGTGGCCGATCAATGGCACAGTTCACCCTGTTTTTTTTGCATAAATGCATAGTTTATGCTAATTTAAATTGATTATAAATAAATTACCACCTAAATTTGCAGTTTAATTTTTGATTTTGAGGAGGATTAAATGAGACAGTTAAAGATCACAAAATCTATTACCAACAGGGAGAGTGCTTCATTAGACAAGTACTTACAGGAAATTGGTAAGGAAGAGCTGATTACAGTAGAGGAAGAGGTTGAATTGGCTCAGCGGATCAAGAAGGGTGATCGCGCAGCTCTTGAGAAACTTACAAGAGCCAATCTCCGGTTTGTGGTTTCTGTTGCCAAGCAGTATCAAAATCAGGGTTTAAGCCTTCCGGACCTTATTAATGAAGGAAACCTTGGATTGATAAAAGCGGCAGAGAAATTTGATGAAACAAGAGGCTTTAAGTTTATCTCCTATGCCGTTTGGTGGATCCGCCAGTCGATCCTCCAGGCACTGGCAGAACAGTCAAGAATCGTGCGCCTTCCGTTGAACCAGGTCGGTTCGCTTAACAAAATAAACAAGGCGTTTTCGAAATTTGAACAGGAATATGAACGCACCCCGACTCCGGAAGAGCTGGCTGAAGCACTTGAATTACCCAGGGAGAAGGTATCCGATACCCTGCGTGTGTCCGGCCGCCATGTGTCAGTGGATGCCCCTTTCGTCGACGGTGAGGACAACAGTCTTCTCGATGTGCTGATCAACAATGATTCCCCCAATGCAGATAATACACTGATCAACGAGTCCCTTTCACGGGAAGTTGACAGGGCATTGTCGACCCTCACTGAGAGAGAACGGGACATCATCAGATTTTTCTTTGGAATCAGCTGCCAGGAGATGACCCTGGAGGAGATTGGAGAAAAATTCGGCCTCACCCGGGAACGGGTAAGACAGATTAAGGAAAAAGCCATCCGAAGGCTCCGGCACACTTCGAGAAGCAAATTGCTTAAAACCTATCTGGGTTAAAATATTAGTGTAATCGTGATTCGGGGCCGCTAGTCAGCGGCCCCGTCTTTTTCTGCCTTTTCCATGAGCAGGGTCCGGTAGGAGATCATTTCATCCCTGAAGCGTGCGGCCTCGATAAAGTCCAGTTCTGCTGCCGCTTTTTCCATCGATTTCCGGGCATTCTCCATGGCTTTTTCCAGGGCCTCCCTGTTCATGTACCGTACCAGGGGATCGGCTGCAATGCCTGTCTTAACCGGTCCGGCATAGGCTTTCATGCGCTCCGTCAGCTCTCTGTTTTGCTCAAACAGCGAAAAGGTGGTTTTAATGATCTGACGGGGCGTAATATTATTTTCCTCGTTGAATTTAAGCTGTTTCTCACGCCGGCGGTTGGTTTCTTCAATGGTCCGGCGCATCGAATGGGTTATATTATCCGCATACATGATCACCTTCCCATTCAGATGGCGCGCAGCACGTCCCGCTGTCTGGGTCAGCGATCTCTCTGAGCGCAGAAAACCCTCCTTGTCTGCATCAAGGATGGCGACAAGGGACACTTCCGGAAGGTCCAGCCCTTCCCGGAGAAGGTTTACCCCCACCAGCACATCAAAATCACCCTTCCGCAGGGCATCCAGGATCTCAACCCGCTCGAGTGTATCGATGTCCGAATGGATATAGCGGGTTTTGATTTTCAGCCGGACCAGGTAGTTTGAGAGCTCTTCGGCCATCCGCTTCGTAAGGGTGGTAACCAGAATACGCTCCCGCTTTTTGACCCGTTCAGAAATTTCGCCCAGCAGATGATCAATCTGGTTCAGACTGGACCGGACCTCGATAACCGGATCAAGCAACCCGGTAGGCCGCACAACCTGTTCGACGATAACCCCTCCGGATTTCTCCAGCTCGTAATCTGCAGGCGTGGCACTGACAAAGAGGGTTTGCCCGATCAATCCCTCAAATTCATTGAATTTCAGGGGCCGGTTATCTACCGCTGCGGGTAACCGGAATCCATAATTCACCAGGTTGCTTTTCCTGGAATAATCACCGCCGTACATGGCATGTATCTGGGGAATGGTGGCATGACTCTCATCAATGACCGTAATAAAATCTTCGGGAAAATAATCGAGCAGACAGAAGGGCCGGGTTCCGGGTGCCCTTCCGTCAAAATACCTTGAATAGTTCTCAATACCCTGACAATAGCCCAGTTCCCTGATCATCTCCAGATCATAATTGACCCTTTCCTCAATGCGCTTGGCTTCGATGATCTTACCTGCATTTTTGAAAAACTCAATCTGCCTGAACAGGTCGTTCTCAATCTCCTCAAGGGCTGTTTTTATTCTCGATTTGGGCGTCACAAATATGTTGGCCGGAAAAACAACGGCCTCCTCCAGCTTTTTCAGGATGTGCCCGCCGATCGGGTCAAAGGTGCTGATGGTTTCAATTTCGTCCCCCCAGAATTCGAACCGGTATCCTGTATCCGCATAGGCAAGGTGCACATCCACGGTGTCACCCCGCACCCTGAAGGTCCCCGGTTTGAATTCAATTTCATTTCGGGCATACAGGCTGTCCACCAGCTTCCTCAGGAAAACATTCCTGCTGAGGATCTCTCCTGTCCGGATTCGAATGACGGACCGGTGAAAATCCTCCGGGTTCCCTATGCCGTAAAGACACGATACGGAAGAGACCACAATGACATCCCTTCTTCCCGACAGAAGGGCGGAAGTGGTACTGAGCCTGAGCTTCTCTATCTCTTCATTGATGGATAGATCCTTTTCAATGTAAGTATCCGTGACCGGGATGTATGCTTCAGGCTGGTAGTAGTCGTAATAGCTTACAAAATACTCGACGGCATTTTCAGGAAAAAACTGTTTGAACTCACTGTAAAGCTGGGCGGCAAGTGTTTTATTATGACTGAGGACCAGGACCGGACGGTTGAGATCATTAATGACATTGGCTACGGTAAAGGTCTTGCCCGAACCGGTTACGCCCAGAAGGGTCTGAAACCGCTCGCCGAGACTGAATCCGTCGATGAGTTGCCGGATGGCTTCGGGTTGGTCGCCGGTCGGCTTATAATCTGAAACAAGATTGAAATTCATGCTAATAGTAAAACACGGCATACACCGGGAGGTGATCACCGGGGCCCCCATAGTAGTTCGGACCACCATAGGTGCCGTTCGGCAATTTCAACCCGTACGATTCGTTTTCGTACAGCATCCATTCCTCCATCAGGATTTTTCCGGAATCGAAACCGGCAGAGAGGCCTCTCTCCTGGTTAAGCAGGTTGTAGGAGACGATGATCTGGTCAAGCATGTTCCACTCACCCCTGTAGTTGTATGATCCCATGTTTCCGGTATTATGCAGATCATAGAAGAGGTTGTAATGATCCCCTATCCCATAGTTCTTCCTTTTATTGGATGCATGCAGGACATCCATGATGCTTTTATTGGTCGGCTCGTCATTGAAATCGCCCATGATGATCACCTTGTATCCCGACGCACCCGACAGGAGGAGATCGAGCTGCCGACGCAGGGTTATGGCGCTGACCATTCGCTGGCGCTCCGTTTGTTCGGCTCCCCCGCTGCGAGATTTCCAGTGGTTCACGAACACATGAAGGGTGGATCCATCCGGCAGCGTTCCACTGACATGCAGAATGTCCCGGTAAACATTGCCGGTATCAATGGGATCAACAATGGGCACATATCTGTGCGATTTATATTTGAAGAATTCCTCCCTGTAGAGCAGAGCGCATTCAATGCCCCTGGGGTATGCATTATCTTCGTGAACAATTCGATAATCCACCCGGTTTAATCCCCGCACTGAGACCAGATCCTCGAGAACCCCGAGGTTCTCCACTTCCGATAATCCAATCAGAGCAGGAAGCTCCTTTTCGGGAAGCGACAAAATGACCCGCCCGATATCAGTCAATTTCTTTTCATACCGCTCGGGGGTCCATTTTTTTTCTCCTGCAGGCGTAAACTCATCATCATCCACATCCGGTGCATCGATGGTATCAAACAAGTTTTCAACATTATATGAAAGAACAACAAAAGGTGTTTTCTTTTTCTGTGCATCAGCTGTAAAAGAGACCAGTACAATAAAAGCGAGCATTAAAGCATAAGGATTCATGGGCGTATGTTTTGACTCATCTGCAAAGATATCAAATCAATAAAAATTGAATTGATATAAAAAAGAAATTAATTTTAATATCCCTTAAAGAAAAACCGCAATATGAATAATTACTTTGGTATTTATCCCTAATTTTCGTCATGAACCAGATGCAGGATGAGTTGTTGAAGCGGATTCAGAAACTGGTCAAACAGAACCAGGAGCTGATTGAAAAGAATGAGAACCTCCGTAAAGCGGTTGAAGAGCTTACCGAAACCAACAGGAACCTCAAAGGAAAACTCAGGGGGACAGGAATCGAAGGGACAGAGGCTGCCGCAGGGGAGGCGGAGACCGGTGTCAGGAAATACAGGATGGCCACTGTCCTGTTTGCTTATATCGGTGGATTCCGGATGCTGGCAGGCGAGACCGGCGTTGACACAGAATCAGTCATCGATCAGCTGGATGAGGTACTGATAGAGTTTGACCGGATCCTGAAGAAATACAAGATCCATAAGATTAAGACGATCGGGGATACCTACATGGCAGCTGGGGGTATTCCCGTAAAAAATATCACCAACCCGATCGAAGTGGTTCTCGCAGCGTTTGAAATGAACCAGTACCTCGACAGGCTGGCAGAACAGGGGGGCAAAAGGTATTGGAAGATGAGCCTGGGTATTCATACCGGGCCGGTCACGGCCACTGTTTCCGGAAAAAAGAAATTAACCTACGACATTAAAGGGGATACAGTTAACATTGCGCACAGGATGCAGGGAATCGGCGACAGCGGCAAAATCTTAATATCGGTCATGACCTATGAACTGATCAAGGAGTTTTTCCTGTGTGAATATTACGGGAAAATCCCGGTGAAATATAAAGGTGACCTGGAGATGTTCGTTGTAAACGGAATCCGGCCCGAATTCTCCCTGAATGGTGAAGGGCTGGTCCCGAACGCATTATTCGACATTAATTTCAAACTCATTCAGTTCACCGATATTCAGGAGATCATCCTGGATAAACTGGAGCGGGAATTGCCCTCTTTTCTTTACTACCATAACGTCAAGCACACGGTGGACGTGGTTACCGAGGTGGAACTGATCGGCTGGGCGGAAGGACTGGATGATGAGGAGATCCTTCTGCTTAAAACAGCAGGGCTCTTTCATGATGCCGGTCATACCATTGAATATGATAACCACGAATACCACAGCACTGTCCTCGCACGGGAATTTCTTCCCGAATACGGGTATACGACAGAACAGATCGACAAGATCTGTGAAATCATCATGGCTACCAAACTGCCCCCGCAGCCCGGGGATATTTATCAGAAGATCATCTGTGATGCCGACCTGGATTACCTGGGACGGAGCGATATGATCCCGGTTTCAAATACCCTGTACAAGGAGATGAAGGAGCAGGATAAGATTGGTTCCTTCAATGAATGGAACCGGCTGCAGCTCAAGTTTATTTCCGGTCACCAGTATTTCACGCGGACGGCACAGGCCCTGCGCGAGGTCAATAAGCAGAAGCAGATCGAGCGGATAAAAAATCTGATCACGGAAGAGTGACTCCCTGACTTTCATCCATGATTTGAATCCCGGCGAGCGCATTAACTTTGTTGAGCTCTTCGCCTTCGGCTCATCGGTTCCCCATAGCTTTGCTGCGGGGTCAGCGAGCAAAAAAATAAAAAAGTCCTTAACGGGCTCGATGATTTCCGCCTGCGGCGGAGAGCCAAGGTCTGTTTAGAAAGCGGAAGGCATCAGATTTTCAAGAGCTCCCGCATCTTCATTCCGTTACCCCGGTGGTTCTCGCCGTGAAGAGTGCCCCGGACTCTGCTGAAAAGCCCGCATCCAGCACGATACTTTCCTTTGCCACGAGATCAAGGTATGCTCCCCGCCTGACCTCAATCCGGCAATTCCCGCCGCCAACAACAATGTTCTGTCCTGCCACAGTGGAACCTTTAATATCTGAACCGGAACAAATCCGAACGGTTTTTGCAGAATTTATTTTTTGATAAATCCGGATGTAATCGATCTCCATCCGGCAGGGAAAGGAACAGGTCGGATTTTGCTTCACGCCGATTCCGGCAATGACATTCATCGCAATATCATCGAAAGGAAAGATCCGGTCAGCAGAGTAGTAGGAGGGAGGGATCATACCGGATTTAAGCATTTCCTTCCCGTTGGGATCTTCCCATCTCGATTTTCTAACCATTTCCTGGCCGTCGATGCTCCAGATGATCCTGTGCTCGTCCCATTCAACGGCATAGGTATGAGGCTCACGGGTCATATCCGTTGCAAAAAAACGGTCGTAATTGCAGTGCCGGGCAATGTTCACACTGCAATCCGGTTTCCGGTGATAGGTAAAGTCAATATTACGGTTATTCAGGAATGGAGAGCGGTATTCCGACATGTATTCAAACACATCGATCTCCTGGGCGCAACTGCCGTATAACCAGAAAGCAGGCCACAGACCGCCAATCTCAGGAACGGAACAGCGTATCTCAAATTTCCCGTGCAGGAATTTCTGCCTGGAGAAAATCATTCCCGAGGTATATTCGAACCACCTTTTGTTCAAACCCACCGAATCCCCGCCGCAATAGAGCACGGCGTCATCCTCCCAGAAAGGGACCACCCGTTCAAGCACAGGGTCCGCCCTGACAATCAGTTTCAGGATGCCGCTGTCCAGCTCAATGTTATCTCCATCCGTGAAGTACTGAACATCCGGGGCGCAGTAAAGATTGCGTCCCCAGGGGTAATCGTTCCGCCACCTTGAATGGTCGAGTTCATCCCCGTCGAACGTGTCTTCAAATACCAGGACCCATCCGTCATATGTTTCCCGCTCAAAGTACCCGTCGAGCCATACCTCCTCGCTCAGGCAATGCGGTTTGACAACCTGGGACTGAATGAGCAGGGCCGGAGAGATCAGGATCACGAAAAATATAATATGTTTTTTCATTCTGATAATGGTTTGGGGAAGGTGCTACAGCTGACCTGCCAGGGCCACAATCTTCTCATTCAGCCGGACAATCTCGGCCTGCTGCACCTTAATGGCTTCAATCATTATTGGGATCAGTCCCGTATAATCCACTTCATACAGGTCCGAATCCTCGTTGAATTTCACCAGGTCGGGGAGCACGGTCATCAGCTCCTGGGCAATAAAACCTGTCTGGTTGCTGCCTTCCCTGACGAGCGTCTCAATTTTGTCTGCAGGGGAATTCTGAAAGTAATCCCGTTTCAGATCATAGACAACACCCCTGATCCCGGAAATCTTACCCACTGGATCCTCAATGGGCCGGATATGTTCCGTAACCGTTGAATCGCCGCTTTGAAACAGGCGATCGGAATGCAGGCTGAATGTGTAGGCCCGCCATAGTTTTGCATCCGGCAGACCCAGGCAGGCAGAATTGTTCCATTGCGGTCGTAACACTCCGGTGGCCGATGCATTCGTAAAATAAAATCCGCCTGAAGCAGGGTGGCAGGAAAAATAGGAATCGCCCATCACTTCCAGGTTGCAGGCGGGATCGGCCGACAGACTTCCTATGACCACGTTTCCGGTAAGGTTCATCTTTAACTGGGCCTCTGCACCGAAAACAAACGAGAATGCTGTTAATGCCAGCAATGTGAATTTTTTCATGGTGGTTAATTTATTATGAGTTCAATATAACAATATTGCACATTTCCACTCATAAAAACAGCAATAAAAAAGAGGCTGTCTCATTGAGACAACCTCTTAATATCCGTCGGGGTGATCTGACTCGAACAGACGACCCCTTGCACCCCATGCAAGTGCGCTAGCCAACTGCGCCACACCCCGTAAAGTGTGCAATGAAACGCAGGCGCTTCATTGCAGTGCAAATTTAATCATTTCGGAATCAAATAAGCAAAAACAGGAATGAATCTTTCTGATTTACCCGGATGGGTCCTCCTGATTACTCTTTAATTATGACTCCGGCATCATACGGTTCAGCATATTACAAAAAATTGTATCTTCATAATTTAATGTACCCTGGTACCCTGTAATCTGAATCCCATGAATACCTTTCACCAAATCCTTAAGCTATCCATGGTTCTGTTGCTGATAATGAGCGGCACCGTATTATATCCGATCGATACCATTTCCATTATCTCAAGCTCCCCCGGAGAAGGGCGGTTTGTCCTGGCGTCGGGGGGGCGGGTCGCAGGTTTATTCAACCATGCCGGTGACGATCCGGGCGTGATTCGTGCCATGGGTGACCTCAGGGAGGATATCCACAGGGTGACCGGAACAGACCCCGGGATGGAGGCCGGTGAGATGCCCCGCCGGGAAAAGGTTTTAATTGCAGGGACACTGGGCATGAGTCCGGTGATAGAGAAACTTGCTTCAGAAGGAAAGATCGCTATTGACAGCCTGGCCGGAAAATATGAAAGTTATGTCATCAAGGTCATACAAAACCCTTTCCCCGGGGTGGAGAGTGCCCTGGTTATTGCCGGGAGTGACAGGCGGGGGACCATTTATGGGATCTATGAGATCTCTGAGCAGATAGGCGTTTCCCCCCTGTACTGGTGGGCAGATGTTCCTGTGAAACAGCAAAAGGAGATATTTGTACTGCCGGGTCCCTGGTACAGCGGCCAGCCCGCCGTCAGGTACCGCGGGATCTTTATCAATGACGAGGCTCCTGCACTTTCAGGATGGGCCTATGAAACGTTCGGAGGATTCAACCACCGGTTTTATGAAAAGGTTTTTGAACTGATCCTCCGGATGAAGGGGAACTTTCTCTGGCCGGCAATGTGGGGCAGGGCCTTTTACGATGACGACCCGCTGAATGCCGAACTGGCAGACCTTTACGGGATTGTGATCGGAACCTCCCACCACGAGCCGATGATGAGGGCCCATGATGAATGGAGGCGCTACGGGTCCGGGGAGTGGAATTATCAGAAAAACAGGGAAGAATTAAGAGAATTCTGGAGGGAGGGCATCCGAAGGATGGGAACCAATGAAAGCATTGTCACCATAGGAATGAGGGGAGATGGCGATGAGCCGATGACGGAAGGGACAGCCATCGGGTTGCTGGAAACGATTGTGAAGGACCAGCGGACAATTATCGGGGAGGTGACCGGGAGGCCTCTCCCCGAAACCATGCAGTGCTGGGCCCTATATAAAGAGGTCCAGGATTATTACGACCAGGGGATGCGGGTGCCGGACGACGTTACTCTCTTGCTGTGCGATGATAACTGGGGTAACATCAGGAGACTGCCGGCGATGGATGAAACACCCAGGAAAGGCGGTTACGGGATCTATTACCACTTTGATTATGTAGGAGGACCCAGGAATTATAAATGGATCAACACCAATCAGGTCGAAAGGGTTTGGGAACAGATGCACATGGCTTATCAATACGGGGTCGACCGTATCTGGATTGTTAATGTGGGGGATATCAAGCCGATGGAGTTCCCTGTGCAGTTTTTTCTTGATTATGCCTGGAATCCGGATCACTGGCCCGCCGGGAGGTTGCCAGAATATTACCGGCTGTGGGCTGCACAGCAGTTTGGTCCAGGTGAAGCGGCTTCCATAGCCCGGATCATGGCAGAATATACCAAATACAACGCCCGGAGAAAGCCCGAACTGCTCAGCCCGGATACCTACAGCCTGGTCCACTACGATGAGGCAGACCGGGTGGTAAGAGATTATAACCGCCTGGTGGATTCAGCGGAGCGGATAATGGACAGACTGGAACCCGGATACCATGATGCGTTTTACCAGCTGGTCCTGTTCCCGGTGAAAGCATCTGCGAATCTGAATGAACTAACCGTCACGGTTGGAAAGAACCATCTCTACGCCTCACAGAAAAGGTGCCTGACCAATTCACTGGCACAGCGGGCATATGAATTGTACCGGACGGATTCATTGCTCACGGATTATTTCCACCATACATTATCAGGGGGGAAATGGAACCATATGATGTCTCAGACACATATCGGATACACTTCATGGCAGCAGCCGGATCGGAACATAATGCCGGAGGTGAGGAGACTTGAACTGCCGGATACCGCCCTGATGGGAATTGCCCTTGAAGGTTCTGAATCCTTCTGGACAGCGGAAGAACCTGCACTACTATTCAAGGAATTCTACTGTTCTGGCGAACAGGAGTTCTATTTTGACATCTACAATTCAGGCCGGGTCCCTTTTCACTTTTCGATTAAATCCTCCAAAAACTGCTTTGATTTCTCTGCCCTGGAAGGAGAAGTATCGGAAGAGCAGCGGATAAGGGTGAAGATCAATCGAAAAAAGGCTCTTTACGGAACCTACCTGGTGCCTGTGACCATTGCCGGGCCCGGAAACAGTAAGGCGGAGATATACATACTGGTCTGCAACTATGCTTCAAATGACTCGACGGGCAGAGAGGGTTTTACAGAGCGCAACGGATATATTTCCATGGAAGCTGAAAACTACCACAGGGCGGTTCCGGACGGTTCCGTTTCGTGGTTAACCATTCCGAATCTCGGCCGGACATCCTCCGGGGTCACAACCATGCCGGTAACCCGTGCATTGACCGAACCAGACTCTGTAAGGGCCCACCTTGAATATAAAATAGAGCTTCACTCGCCCGGGTTGCTGAAGGTACATGCCTACCTGTCACCCACCCTCGATTTTCATGACACGGGAGGCCTTCGTTACGGCATCTCCTTTGATGACGGACCGGTGAAGGTTGTCAATATGCATGAGGGTGTTAACTTGCGGATGTGGGAACGATGGGTGGCTGACAATATCAATGTCAGGGTTACAAAGCATACGGTAGACCGGCCCGGAGTCCACACTTTGAACTTCTGGGCTGTTGACCCGGGGGTGGTACTGCAGAAAATGGTCATCGAAACAAAACCGGTTGGAAAAAGCTATCTTGGTCCCCCTGAAAGCACCAGGCTGAACTCTTATAAACATACTAACAAATCAGGCGCATTATGACAGACAAACAATGGGATACCCTTAAGGCAACTGTGAGCGGGCGATCTTCAGACGAGATCCCCGTCGGGTTTATCATTGATTCCCCATGGCTTCCCAACTGGTACGGCTGTAAAATCATCGACTATTTTTCCAGTGAGGAAATCTGGCTGAAGGCCAATCTGGAGGCATTGAGGAGATTTCCCGAAATAATGTTTCTTCCCGGTTTCTGGAGTGAGTTCGGGATGTGTACCGAACCATCCGCCTTCGGATCGAAATGTGTGTTCTACAAAGATGAGTTTCCTTTCGCGGAGAAAGTCATTCACAATCCGGAGGAGATAAATACCCTGAAGAAACCCAATTCTGAAACAGACGGACTCCTGCCGTTCATGCTCAACAGGCTGACCGGTAACAGAAAAGCGATTGAGGCTGCCGGCCATAAAATACGCTTCTCCGTTTCGCGCGGTCCTCTGAATATTGCATCATTCCTGATGGGAACGACGGAATTTATGACAACCCTGATGCTGGAACCGGTTTTGATTCATGCGCTGTTGAGGATGATAACGGATTTCCTGCTTGAATGGCACACCCTCCAGCGAAAATCGATTGACAGCATCGACGGCATCCTGATCCTGGATGATATCGTAGGTTTCATCGGGGAGCAGGAGTTCAGGGAGTTTGCGTATCCCTATCTGAAAGAGTTGTATGAACTGCCGGCAAGTGTGAAATTCTTCCACAATGATGCTGAGTGCAGGGTCTCTGTAAAATATTACCCCGGGTTGGGCATCAACCTCTTCAATCCCGGACCACAGTTGTCTGTAAATGAATTGAAGTCCGCGACTGAGGGAAAGATGGCCATTCTTGGAACCATACCCCCGCGTGATGTGCTCGCTTCCGGAACAGAAGATGACATCCGTGACGCAGTGAGCCGACTGCTTTCGGAAACAACCGATCACAGCCGCTTAATCCTCTCCTGCGGAGGAGGAATGCCTCCCGGTATCTCTTCTGAAAATATCAGGGCTTTCCTGAACGCATGCCGGACCTGAACGCGATCGCATTTCGGGTGTTGCACGGATTTGGTCCCTGACAATCCGTCATCATATTGAACTGCCGTCGATATCAAAACATGAAAGGATGTCCTGTTCAGGTTCGCCCGGTGACAAATCGAACGGTTTGGTATGCATGTTGAAGAGAAAAATTTTCAAAATATAAACCTGTTAAATATCACTCTGAAATGGATTTGTTTAAACCGATGGACCCGGTAGGGTCAAAACCTGATGAAGTTCCGGGTAAGTCCCGGGAAACGGAACATGTGCGATGTCTCATCCTGGGCTCGGGACCGGCCGGTTATACAGCGGCTATTTATGCGGCCCGGGCCAACCTGAAACCGGTCATGTATACCGGGATGCAGATGGGCGGACAGCTTACCACCACCACGAAGGTGGATAACTTTCCGGGTTATCCCGGGGGTGTCGATGGTCCGACCATGATGGA
The DNA here is from genome assembly GCA_016936975.1 of Bacteroidales bacterium. Taxonomy (GTDB): domain Bacteria; phylum Bacteroidota; class Bacteroidia; order Bacteroidales; genus JAFGWU01. The sequence continues at coordinate 16,266 of JAFGWU010000018.1, forward strand.
GGACCTCAGGAAACAGGCTGAACGGTTTGGAACGGATGTCCGCTTCGGCATGGCCACGAAAGTGGATTTTTCCGGAAGGATCAAAAAGGTGGAGATTGATGATGAGAGAGTAATTACTGCCGATGCAGTGATCCTGGCAACAGGCGCAACGGCCCGGTACCTGGGATTGGAATCGGAGGAGCGTTTCAAGGGATACGGGGTCTCCGCATGTGCCACCTGCGACGGATTCTTCTATAAGGATAAGGTCGTTGCCGTGGTCGGGGGCGGCGATACGGCTGCTGAGGAGGCTACCTATCTTGCCGGAATATGCAAAAAAGTCTATATGATTGTGAGAAGGGATGAGTTGCGTGCCTCCAAAGCGATGCAAAAGCGTGTTTTCAATACGAAAAACATTGAAATTCTCTGGAAGCACCAGGCAAAACAGATCCTGGGTGAAAAGGTGGTTCAGGCAGTCGAGCTCTACAGGAACAAAGGAGAAGCCAATGAGGAGGTCATAACTATTGATATTGACGGATTTTTCCTGGCAATCGGGCATACCCCCAACTCAGACATTTTTAAAGATTACGTGGACACGGATGAGACCGGGTATGTTAAAACCATTCCGGGAACCACGAAAACGAATGTTCCCGGAGTTTTTGCCTGCGGAGATCTTCAGGATAAAGTGTACCGCCAGGCGGTAACAGCTGCCGGAACAGGATGCATGGCCGCCCTGGATGCAGAGCGTTACCTGGGGGAGTTAGGCGAATAGTCCACCTTCGCTAAAGCTCCGGTGGATAAAAGCGAATTGATCCTAAACCCGAAGGTTGTTAATGTCTTGAAACGTTTCGGTTTTGTAGGCTCCGGAATTAAGCTTATCCCTGCAGATGGTAAAGGCTTTGATGGTATCCTTAACATCATCCAGCGTATGCATCGAGGTGGGAATCAGTCTCAACAGAATATCCCCCTTGGGCACTACCGGGTAGATGACCATCGAGCAGAAAATGTTATAGTTCTCCCGCAGATCAATGATCAGGTTGGTTGCTTCAACGATTCCTCCATGCATATAGACCGGTGTTACAGGTGATTTGGTTTTGCCGATATCGAATCCCACCTCTTTCAGCCCTGACTGGAGTGCCCTGACGACCTCCCACAATTTTATCCGGAGTTCCGGCATGGTTTTGAGCATTTCAAGTCTTTTCAACGCACCTATGACCATGGGCATGGGCAGGGATTTTGCAAAGGTCTGTGACCGCATGTTGTATCTCAGGAAGTCCACCACTTCCGCATCGCTTGCAATGAAAGCGCCGATACCGGCCATGGCTTTTGCGAAGGTTGAGAAGTAAAGGTCAATTTTATCCTGAACCCCAAAATGTTCGCCGGTTCCCATGCCGTTCGGTCCCATGGTACCGAATCCGTGGGCATCGTCCACCAGCAGTCTGAAGGAAAACTTCTTTTTCAGGTCTGTAATAGCTTTCAGGTTTCCAAGGTCACCCGCCATTCCGAATACTCCTTCGGTAATTACCAGAACACCGCCGCCCTGCTCTTCCGCACGTTTAACAGCCCTTTCAAGCTGCTTTTCCAGGTTCTCCATGTTGTTGTGGGGAAACACAAACCTTTTGGAGAGTGACATCCGCATGCCATCGAGGATGCAGGCGTGCGACTCGGAGTCGTATACGATCACGTCATTCCTGCTGGTCAGGGAGTCAATAATCGAAGTCATACCCTGGTAGCCGTAATTTAAAAGGAAGGCGGCCGGTTTTTGAACAAAATCAGCAAGCTCCTTTTCCAGTTCCTCATGTTTCCGGGTTTGTCCCGACATCATCCTGGCTCCCATGGGATAAGCCATGCCGTATTGAGCCGCCGCTTCAGCATCCGCTTTGCGGACTTCGGGATGATTACCCAGTCCGAGATAGTTATTGAGGCTCCAGGTTAAGACTTCCTTACCCCGGAACTTCATATGGGCGGCTATTTCACCCTCAAGCTTGGGAAAGGTAAAGTAACCATGTCCTGCTTTCTGGTATTGACCGATAGGTCCCCTGTTTCTGGTAATTCGTTCAAATATATCCACGGATAAAAATTTTAGTTAATAATCGGATGCAAATGTAATTATTTTCTCAATTCGAAAAAAAATATGCGAGGGCGAGGATAATCAGGGCAGGGCTTCGGTTTCAGTTTCTTTCAACATTGCAGAAGGGACAGTGCTGGATACGGAAAGGCAGGGGAGTCGCCTGTCGCCTGTCGCCGGTCGCCTAATTTTACCCTCCCATTTGTTTCATAATTGAATCTTTAATTGTATTTTTGCGCCATGTTTAAAGGCAGGGAATATATCATCATCCTGACAATGCTTGCCGGCCTGGTTCTGACAGGTTGCGGCGAGTATGAAAAGATACTGAAAAGTAAGGACTTCCCCCTGAAATACGAAAAGGGGGTGGCATACTACGAAGCCGGGGATTATGTCAGGGCTGCCACACTGTTCGATCAGATAGCAAATATTTACCGTGGAACCACCAAGGCGGATACCGTTAAATATTACCAGGCGAAAAGCTATTACGGACAGGGCGATTATGTCATGGCCGGTCATTATTTTACCGAGCTGGCCTCGACCTACCCGAACAGTGTCTTCCTCGAGGAGTCCCATTTCATGACGGCTTACTGTTTTTATGAACAATCCCCCAGGCCCGAGCTGGACCAGGAAAATACCTACAAAGCCATTACGGCTTTGCAGATGTATATGGTCCGTTATCCCGATTCGGAGCGGATCCCCGAGTGCCTCAGGCTGGTCCAGGAGCTTTCGGATAAGCTCGTGGAGAAATCCTACATTAGCGCAAGGCTTTACTATGATCTGGGTTATTACAAATCGGCCATTATTGCGCTGCGTAACAGCCTGGCCGAGTATCCCGACACAAAATACCGGGAGGAGGTTCTTTTCCTGATTCTGAAATCATCCTATCTGCTGGCCGATAACAGTGTAATCAGCAAACGCATGGAAAGGTTTCAGTCCACGGTCGATGAATACTACTCCTTCATTGGCGAATTTCCGGAAAGTCAGTACGCCAGGGAGGCCGAAAGAATTTACACTGCTTCAATGAGAATATTAGGAGATAACATTAATTAATAAACAGAATGGATTATAAAAAGTCTAAAGCGCCCCTGTCAACCGTAACCAGGAACCTGAATGATATGGACCGGTTAACGGATAATATTTATGAAAGCGTGGTTATTGCTTCAAGGAGGGCCAACCAGATCAGTGTGGCCCTTAAACAGGAACTCAACAGGAAACTCGAAGAGTTTGCTTCTTATACCGATAATCTCGAAGAGGTTTTCGAGAACCCCGAACAGATCGAAATATCCAAATATTTTGAAAGGCTCCCGAAGCCGACCCTTGTCGCACTCGAAGAGCTTCAGAACGATGAGATTTATTTCAGAATCAATGAAACGCCGGTTCTGGAAGAGGAAACAAACTGACAGGTGCTGATGGAACTTGCGGGGAAAAGGGTCATACTCGGAATCACCGGCAGTATTGCTGCTTACAAAGCGGTCCATCTTCTCCGTAACCTGGTCAGGGAAGGGGCAGATGTTCAGGTGGTGATGACCCCGGCCGCCCGGCAGTTCATCGGACCGCTTACCTTCGCGGTCCTTTCCGGGAAGCCTGTTCTGTCTGAGTTTTTTGACATCGAAACCGGAGCATGGAACAGTCATGTCGACCTGGGAGTCCGTTCGGATTTCATCCTGGTTGCACCCGTTACGGCCGCCACGCTCGGTAAGTGTGTATCGGGCATTGCGGACAACCTGCTCGTCGCCACCTATCTGTCGGCACGCTGTCCTGTCTTTTTTGCACCGGCAATGGATATGGATATGTATCATCATCCCTCCACACAATCCAACATTAAAATCCTGAAGGAGCGGGGTAATATAATTTTCGAACCATCCACCGGTGATCTTGCCAGCGGTCTGGAAGGAAAGGGGAGACTTCCGGAACCAGAGGAGATCATCCGGTTGCTCAAGGCTCACGAAGAGAACCCTGCAAAAAAAAAAAATGAATAAACGGGTCCTGATTACGGCAGGCCCGACACACGAAAAAATTGATCCGGTTCGTTTTATTGGAAACCACTCTTCCGGCAGAATGGGTTACGCCATTGCAGAGGTATTTGCAGAGGCCGGGGCAGAGGTCCTGCTGGTGAGCGGACCCGTTGAGCTGAAACCGGTTCATCCGGGGATCAGGCTGATCAATGTCACGACGGCTGACGAAATGTACAGGGCCTGTTCCGGGGTGGTAAATGAAATGGATATCGCCATATTCAATGCGGCGGTTGCTGATTTTACCCCGGTCAGAACCGAGAACCGGAAAATTAAAAGCGGGCCGGAGGGTTTGAATATTGCCCTGAAACCGACCATCAATATCGCAGAGGAACTGGGGAAGCATAAGCGGCCAGGACAGATTTTCGTGGGCTTTGCCCTGGAAACCGACAATGAGGCCGAACATGCCTTAGAGAAGCTGAGACGAAAGAATCTCGACCTGATCATTCTCAATTCCCTCCAGGATGAAGGAGCCGGTTTCAGGGTGGACACAAACAGGGTTACCTTTATGGAACGCGGGGGCAACGTGGAACAGTACGGACTGAAACCCAAAAAGGAGGTGGCCAGGGATATTTTTCTATGGATTGAAAAAAGGATCAAGGATGCGTAAGATAACCTTTGTATGGATGCTGATGGCCTCTTTTTCCCTGCTGCAGGGGCAGGAACTCAAATGTAACGTCCAGGTTGTCAGTCAGCAGATTCAGGGCACCAACAAACAGGTGTTTGAAACCCTCCAGAACGGGATATATGAGTTCATGAACAACCGGGTGTGGACCAACCATGTCTATACGGTAGAGGAGCGGATTGAATGCAATATGATGTTCAACATTACGGAGCAGCTCTCCTCCGATGAATTCAAAGGAACCCTGTCGGTACAAGCCCGCAGGCCGGTATACAACACCAATTACAACACGGTGATGCTGAATTTTATAGATAATGACATCCATTTCCGGTATGTGGAGTTCTCCCCGCTCGAATTCGATCTCAATTCCCACTATTCGAATCTCACCTCCATCCTGGCTTTTTACGCCTATTTTATCCTGGGCCTCGATTATGACTCCTTTTCGATGTACGGCGGGACACCCTTTTTCGAGAACGCCGAGAAGATTGTGGAGAATGCCCAGAATGCCCCTGAGAAAGGATGGAAATCCATGGATAATATCTCTCATAAAAACCGTTACTGGCTCGTTAAGGATTTTCTCGATTCGGAGTATCAGCCGGTAAGAGAGTTCATTTACAGATACCACCGGCTCGGTCTGGATTTAATGGATGAAGAGGTAGCGAGGGGCAGGGAGGAGATCGCCAACAGCCTGGAGCTGCTTCAGGAGGTGTACCGCTCCCGTCCCGACAATTACATGTACACCCTCAGGCTCCTGTTCGACACCAAGGTCGATGAACTGGTGAACATGTTCAGGGAATCATACCCGGAGGAGAAAAACAGGGCCTATAACCTGCTTGTGGAAATCGATCAGCCCAATCAGGATAAATACAAAGCCATGCAGGAAGCTGCGGAATAGAAAATGAACTATGCTTGCGAATCTCTTCGTAAAGAATTATGCCCTGATAGAAAGCCTTGAGATCGCTTTTCCCGGCGGCTTTTCAATCATCACGGGAGAGACCGGTGCCGGAAAGTCCATCCTGATGGGAGCCCTCTCCCTGATCCTCGGGCAGCGTGCCGACACAAATGTCCTGAAGCATAAAAATGACAAATGTATTGTCGAGGGCGTTTTTCGCATCAGCGAAAGTTTCAGGCAGCTTCTTGAGGATCATGACCTGGATTACGAGTCGCGTTCGCTGTTCCGAAGGGAGATAGCCCCAAACGGAAAGTCCCGTTCCTTTATCAATGATACACCGGTCACCCTGCAGGTCATGAAGGAGATAGGGACAAAGCTGGTGGATATCCATTCGCAGCATCAGAACCTTCAGCTCAACGATCAGCTTTACCAGCTTGAGGTCGTCGATTTTGTCGCCGGTTCAGCCGGACTGCTGGCAGACTACCGGAGCTATTATGTTCCTTTCATAAAAAAACAGCAGGAACTTCAGGAAACCAGGGAAGCTTACAATCGTTTGAAGGAGGATATGGATTACCTGAAGTTCCAGTTTGAGGAGCTTCAGAATGCCACGCTGAAACCCGGGGAGATGGATCAACTGGAAAGCGAGCTGAAAACCCTGGAGCACTCGGAGGAGATCAAGTCAGGTCTGTCACGCTCCGCAAGACTTCTGAACGATGAGGGAACCGGCGCCAATGAACTTCTGAAAGAGGTGGTTCTGCTGCAACAGAGACTTGCTGAAATTTTCCCTCCGTCTGCGGAAATGGCGAGCCGGTTTGAATCGGCCTATATCGAACTGAAGGACCTGCACGCAGAGATTGAACGGCAGTCCGAAAAAATTGATCTGAATCCTGAACGGCTGAGCCAGGTCCAGGAGCGTATCGACCTGTTGTACCGCCTGATGCAGAAACACCGGTTACGAAATCCGGAAGAGCTTCTGGCAGTGCGGGATGCAACGGAGCAGAAACTCGCCGAGATAACCCTCTCCGATGAAAGAATCAAAAAGCTGGGGGATGAGCTGGCCGGCCTGAAGGAGAAGATAGTCGAAAAAGGCGAAGCCCTCCATCAGCTCAGAATGAATACCGGAAACCATATCCGGAACGAAATCGTGAATCAGCTGATTCAGCTGGGGATCCCAAATGCCCGGTTCGAGGTGCGGGTTGAAAAAACCGAGCATTTCGATCGGAACGGGATGAGCAGGGTCAACTTCATGTTCTCAGCCAACAAGCAGGTCCCGCTGGAGGAGATATCCCGTGTGGCCTCAGGCGGAGAGGTATCCAGACTGATGTTGAGCATTAAATCACTGATATCAAATCACAAGGATCTCCCAACCCTGATCTTTGATGAAATTGACGCGGGCGTCAGCGGGGAGATTGCCGACCGGGTCGGAAGCATTATGGAGCTGCTGGCATCGGGCAGGCAGGTGATCGCCGTCACCCACCTGCCGCAGGTGGCTTGCAAGGGAGCGGAACAATTCCTGGTCTACAAGGAGGACACGGAAGAGGCCACCTACACCCGCATCAGGAAGCTGAACCGCGCGGAGCGTATCGTTGAGATCGCCAGGATGTTATCCGGTGAAGAGGTTACGGATGCGGCCATCTCCAATGCAAAGGAATTGCTGAAAGCCTGATAACCTGCTGAACCGGAAACCGCGCCCCCCTCTTTTCGCACAAACTACCCTGGAATTTGTTAATAACCTTAAATCTCATATCAAAATTCTGAACAATGGCTTATAATCTTCTCAAAGGAAAGAAAGGCATAATCTTCGGGGCCCTGAACGACCAGTCCATTGCCTGGAAGGTGGCGGAAAGGGCATACGATGAAGGTGCCCGCTTTGTGCTGACCAATGCTCCCATCGCACTGAGAATGGGAACCATTAACCAGCTGGCCGAAAAATGCGAGGCAAAGGTTATTCCGGCCGATGCCACCAGCCTTAAAGATATCGATAACCTTTTCAGGGAGTCCATGGATATCCTCGGAGGCAAAATCGACTTCATCCTGCACTCCATCGGGATGTCGCCGAACGTCAGAAAAGGGATCGATTACGATAACATTAATTATGAATATTACCATAAAACACTCGATATCTCCGCATTTTCCCTGCATAAAATCCTGAGTACCGCGAGGAAGCACGATGCCCTCAACGAATGGGGATCGGTGGTTGCCCTTACCTATGTGGCTGCTCAACGCACTTTTGTAGGGTATAACGACATGGCCGACGCCAAAGCAATCCTGGAGTCCATTGCCAGGAGTTTCGGCTATATCTACGGCCGGGAGAAGAAGATCCGCATCAATACCGTATCGCAGTCACCAACCCATACCACTGCCGGCAGCGGGATCAAAGGATTCGAAAAGCTCGAGGATTTTGCCGAACGGATGTCCCCGCTGGGGAATGCCTCGGCCGACGATTGTGCCGATTATTGCGTGACCCTTTTCTCCGACCTCACAAGGAAAGTAACCATGCAGAATCTATATCACGACGGAGGATTCTCCAGCATGGGCATGAGCCTGAGGGCCATCCAGCAATATGAAAAAAGCTTCGAGGAGTGCGAGCCGCAATAAGGCTTAAGACTTAAGGTCCAAGGTTTAAGGTTCAAAGTTTGTGTAACAGGAACTTTTTCTATATTTGATGCGGACAAAAAATGCAGGTAATGGGCATCGCAATTATTCTCTTCTATTTCATTTTTCCCGCCGTTGTTCTCCTTCTCAGCACCATGTATACGGTAATACAGCGTATAGGGGTCGTGGTGATCTGCTACCTCGCCGGATTGATCCTGGGCAACGCCGGGATTGTGCCCGAGAGCATTTCAGGGTTCCAGGGAAACCTGATGGGGGTGAGCATTCTGCTGGGCATACCGCTGGTTCTCTTCTCTGAAAACATTTTCAGGTGGGCGAAAATGGCTAAAAATACCTTTCTCTCGCTCATCCTTGGGATCGTTTCCGTTGTGATCATGGTAATCGTGGGACATCTTTTGCTGAGGGAGCGCATCCCTGAAATATGGAAAATATCGGGTATGCTGATTGGCTTATACACCGGGGGCACCCCAAACCTGGCCGCTATTGCCCAGGGGCTGAATGTGGATGAGGAGCTCTATATTCTTACCCATACGGTGGACCTGGCCATTGGGGTCGTGGTTCTAATCTTCCTGCTTACCGGGGCTCAGCGGTTCTTCCGGATGTATATGAGACCCTACAAATCCGCCGGCAACCATTCGGAAGAAGACACGGCAAAGACCCTTGACGAGTTTGAGTCTTACAGGGGATTCTTTGCCCGGAAGACCCTCCGGGATCTCATTAAATCCTTCGGACTGGCTATTTTGATTTTCGGGGCAGGATATGGGATGACCCTCTTTTTTGAGGGAGAGACAAAAGACACAGCCGGTATCCTGACGGTTACCACCCTGGGTATCCTCCTGTCGATGGTGCCTTCGGTGAACAAACTCAAAAAATCTTTCCAGCTCGGCATGTATTTCATTTACGTGTTCAGCGTGGTGGTCGCATCCAAGGCCAATTTGAGGGAGCTGTTCCAGCCGGAATCATGGACTGTAGTCTGGAATATCACCTTTTACATCCTGCTGGCTGTCCCGGGATCCCTGATCCTGCACTCCCTGCTCTCCTGGATCTTCAGGGTCAATACCGATGATTTTATCATAACCAGCACCGCCCTTTCCATGTCCCCGCCCTTTGTCCCGGTTGTTGCTGCCGCCCTGAAGAACAAGGAAGTTATGGTATCCGGCATGATCATCGGGGTGATCGGATATGCGATCGGGAATTACCTGGGGGTGGCCATCGCCTACTTGCTGAAGTAAACGGTTCCCGGTTCCCGGTTTCGGGTTACAATTATTTCTATATTATCACTTTTTTAATTTGCCTGGGAACTATGGATAACAGCAAGAAAGAACAGGATACGGCTCATAAAGCAAGGGAGAGCAGATTTTATAAAAAAGCCAGGAGCAAGGCTGAGGCGTATACCAGGGAGACCGGAAAACTTGGCGATCTTATTGAAGAAGCAAAAAGGAAAGCCGGACGAAACAGCGGGGCGCTGGCAGGGGTATGGGATACCCTGATGGCATGCATCCGGCTGATCAAAGCCTATGCAAATGGTTCATACCGGGAAATCCCCTGGAAATCACTGGTCATGATCATCGCTGCCGTCGTCTATTTTGTGATGCTGGTGGATCTCATCCCTGATTTCCTGGTCGGGTTCGGACTTCTGGATGACGCGGCCATCCTGGGATGGACCATCAAGACACTCCGGTCCGATATCAAAAAATTTATGGAATGGGAAGCAGAAACGGCCTCCCAGGTGTCCTGAGACCGTTACGTTTTTCCCTGACTGATTCGGGGGTGTCCAGCTGGAAACCCCCATCACCGATTCCCGTTAAGGAGTTTTATATTTTTTTGCTCTCCAGCACCGCAGCAGAGCCGCGGGGAACCGAACTTGCGAACTCAGCGCAGCCAATGCGCTCGCCGGGATTCAACCAGAATATCAGGTTTACTTTAAGGTTATTTATTGTCCGATCACTTTAATCAATTTTCCTGCCTGCACCCTGTCGGTAAGTTCCATATTGTTCAGCAGGGCCAGCTCTTCCAGCTTATCCTGCTTCACTCCGTAATACCGTAAGGCATCCGCCAGGGAGCCGGAGGTCTGCACTTTCTTGATGTAGATCCTGTCCGGCTTTTTATTCAGTCTTACCGGGTCGGTCAGTTTTGAGAAGTTGGTCATGGTTGACTTGAAGGCACCGGTATAGCTGTTATAATCCGCATCGGTGGAGATGCCGTGGAAAACAAAGTAACTGCCATCATAATTGATGAAATAGGACATGACCCTGTTGGTCTGGGTCTGCCCGGTGGCCTGGTCCTGGTTCACCTGTCTCGACAGGACCTGGACAGCCGGCATGCCGTTGACCGAGGTGGGGGTGGTCCCGTCCACGGTCAGCCCGAGTTGTTCCATGGTTGATTTTACGGCTTCATCGAGCGTGCTCCCTGTGGCAAACGTAAATACCATCAGCGCTTTTCCGTCGGCCGGTGCCATATTGACCTGTGTCGGGAGGTTTTCCAGTTCCCATCCCGCCGGAAAAGCGAATTTAAACTTCAGTTCGGGATGAAAAAAGATATTTCCATCGGTATAGCCCTGCCTCGGGTCTTCCCCGTAAACGATGCCGTCGATCATTTTAAGGTAACTATCCGCATTTACCTTATATACGGGCAGATCCAGGCTGTCCTGCCATTCCCGGGCCTGCTGTTTCACGGTGTTATAGCGGTCAACCGGATCGGGGTGGGTGGACAGGAAAGTAGGAACACCGCCCTCTTCTTCGGGCATGCTCATTTTATTGAGCACCTGGAAAAAATCGGCCATTTTTTGCGCATCGTAGCCAATCAGGGATGAATAGATCACCCCCAGCTGGTCGGCCTGCCGCTCATCATCGCGGCTGAACTTCAGGAACAGAAGCTGCATGCCCTGCATGGCGTATTCGGCATAGGATGCAAACTTTTCAGAGGCGATCATCCCCCCGATCAGGAGGAGCTGTCCCACTGTTTGCTTGCTTTGCTGGCTGACGGAATGCCGTGCGGTGATGTGCCCCATTTCGTGACCCAGGACCCCGACCAGCTCGGCTTCGTTGGTGAACTGGGCGAGGATGCCGCGGGTCAGGTATATATATCCCCCGGGAACCGCAAAGGCATTGACAACCGGCGAGTCCAGGATTTTAACATGCCAGGTGAGGTTCGGACGGTGTGAGACCCTTCCCATCTCATTCGCCCGGGCCTGTATAAAGTTGAGTAAATCGGCATCCTGGTATTCACCGAACGTGGCAACAACCTGGGGGTCGTATTCTGCACCCATCTGCACTTCCTGTGCTTCCGACATGAACATCAGCTGTTTTTTTCCGGTGACCGGGTTTACAGCACACGATACAATTATAATATTGGCCAGACATATGGCCGCTAACTTAAGAATCAGGTTTGTTAGTTTCATCGTAGTTTATAATAAGTATGGTGGTTAATTATTTTTAAAAATTGTCCCTGTAATTTCTTTTATGAGTTTTGAAAGTTACAAAAATTTATAGTGACCCGTTCAAAAGAGGTTTGATTTTATTGGGTCGGAATTTTTTGAAAGAAGTTCTAAGAAGGTCCTGAAAAAGTCCTAAGAAGGTCCTGAAACAAGTTCAGGACTTCAGTTATATTATATGAACGTGGTTTAATGATACGGGAACCGGGAACCGGAAACCGGGTTTTGTATGCCAGGACCTCCGCCAGAGGTTTCTGCCGCCGGTGAAAGCGCTCAGTGAAGATGAAGCAGTCGCCTATTCGCTTTTGTCCTCCGAAGCCTCTGGCGCAGGAGGACCATTCGCTTATTCGCTTAATTTTATACTTTTGTCCCATGCGACTGGTTATAAAAAATATCGGCCGGCTTCTGCCGGTGGAAGATACACCCCGGAAGTGGGTGGCGGGAAAGGAGATGAGCACACCGGCCGGCCTGGAGGATGCCTGGCTGATTGCAAAGGATGGGAAGATCGATTCTTTCGGCCGGGGAGAGGTCAATCTGATGGACGGTGACGAAGTGCTCGATGCAAAAGGCGGCTTCGTGATCCCGGCATTTTGTGATTCCCACACCCACCTGGTCTATGCCGGGAGCAGGGAGAAAGAGTATGAGGATAAGATCAGGGGATTAAGCTATGAGGAGATAGCCAGAAGGGGAGGGGGAATCCTTAACTCTGCCAGGCTGCTGCAGAATACCTCAGAACAGGATCTTTTTGAGCAATCGGCACCTAGGGTCCGGGAGATCATGCAGATGGGCACAGGCGCCGTGGAAATAAAGAGCGGGTATGGACTGACAGTCAAGGATGAAATAAAAATGCTCAGGGTTATCAGGCGGATTGGGGAAACCTTTCCACTGACGGTGGTCAGTACCTTCCTGGGGGCCCATGCATTTCCTGAAGGTTACAAGTCAGACCCGGATGGGTATGTGGACCTGGTCATCAAAGAAATGATCCCGGCGGTTGCCGCCGAAAAGCTCGCCGATTATGTGGATGTGTTCTGCGACAAAGGCTTTTTCACCGTGTCGCAGACCGGGAGAATCCTTGCGGCTGCCGCGGAAAAGGGATTGGTCCCGAAGATCCATGCCAATGAACTGGCTTTCTCAGGGGGTATCCAGACAGGTATGAAGTTTGGTGCGCGCTCGGTTGACCATCTTGAATTTACCGGAGAAGACGAGATAATAGCCCTGAAAGAGGGAGAGACCATGCCCACCCTCCTTCCGGGAACCTCTTTTTTTCTTGGAATGCCCAATGCACCGGCACGGAAACTGATTGACAGCGGACTTCCCGTAGCCCTCGCCTCAGATTTCAATCCCGGCTCCTCTCCGTCCGGAAATATGGAGTTCATCATGTCACTGGGTATCATAAAGCTCAGGATGTTGCCCAATGAGGTCCTGCACGCGGTAACCCTGAACGGGGCCTATGCCATGGGGATTGAAAAGACACATGGTTCCATTTACCCCGGAAAAACGGCAAGCCTCATCATTACCAAACCCATGCCGGGTATCGGGTATATGCCGTATTATTATGGTGCGAGCCTGATCGATAAGGTTATCATGAGCGGGAAAATTATTTAACGTAACCGCGCAATTCAATTGCGCTGAAAAAAATAAATCGCAGAGGGTGTATCAAATCAGCTTGATGGACGCCGAACTTCTGATGAAAAAGAAATGAGATCTGTCAGACCTTTGATTTTGATAACCTCAAAAATTCAGATTCACCATGAATAAAATACTCGAATGTGTACCCAATTTCTCTGAGGGCAATGACCTTTCCATCATCAGGCAGATCACCGGTCTGATCGAGACCGTCGAAGGGGTGAAACTCCTGGATGTGGATCCGGGCAGGACCACCAACCGCACGGTGGTAACGTTTGTGGGCAATCCGGAAGCCGTTGTGGAAGCTGCTTTCCTGGCTGTCAGGAAAGCCGCAGAGCTGATTGATATGAGCAGGCACCGGGGAGAGCATCCCCGCTTCGGGGCCACGGATGTCTGCCCGCTGGTCCCGGTTTCAGGGGTCACCATGGAGGAAACGGTTGAATACGCCCGCCGGCTGGCGGAACGCATCGGAAAGGAGCTGGAGATCCCGGTCTATTGTTATGAGAATGCCGCATTCAGTGAGGAGCGGAAAAATCTGGCAGCGGTCCGTTCGGGTGAATATGAAGGGCTTGCCGATAAACTGAGAGACCCCGGATGGAAGCCCGATTTCGGGCCGGCGAAGTTTGTTCCCCGCACCGGTGCGATAGCTGTGGGAGCCCGTGATTTCCTGGTGGCCTATAACATCAACCTGAATACCACCAGCACCCGGCGGGCGAATGCGATTGCATTTGATGTCAGGGAAAAGGGACGTGTGAAGCGCGAAGGGAATCCCCTGACGGGTAAGATAGTATCCGGACCGGACGGAAAGCCGGTTATGATCCCCGGATCCCTTAAGGCTGTTAAAGCCATCGGATGGTTCATCGAAGAGTACGGGGTGGCACAGATATCGATGAATCTTACCAACATTTCGGTCACGCCAATCCATATCGCGTTTGATGAAGTGTGCCGGAAGGCAGAGGCAAGAGGGGTGCGGGTTACGGGATCGGAGCTGGTGGGACTGGTTCCGCTGAGGGCCATGCTGGAGGCCGGGAGGTATTTTTTGAGAAAACAGCAGCGATCCACGGGGGTTCCGGACCGGGAACTGATAAAGATTGCCGTCAAATCCATGGGTCTGGATGAACTGCATGCCTTCAACCCGGAGGATAAAATCATAGAATATCAACTGGAGAAGGGAAGGAGGAAACGGTTGACGGATCTTTCCGTCCAGGTGTTCATGGAGGAGACCGCTTCAGAGTCCCCGGCGCCGGGAGGCGGGTCGGTAAGCGCCTGCATCGGCTCTCTGGGTGTGGCGCTGGCTACCATGGTGGCCAACCTGTCAGCACACAAACGGGGCTGGGATGATCGCTGGGAGGAGTTCTCCGGCTGGGCCGAAAAGGGAAAGTCGATCCAGGAAAAACTGCTATGGCTGGTCGATGAAGATACCGAGGCATTCAATGACATCCTGAAAGCATTTGGTCTTCCGAAAAAAACAGAGGAGGAGCGGAACCACCGGGACCGGGCCATCAGGGAAGCAACCCTTACGGCCATAAAGGTGCCGTTCGAGGTGATGCAGACGGCGTTAAGGGGATACGAAGTGGCAGCGGCCATGGTGAAAACCGGGAATCCCAACAGCATCACCGATGCGGGAGTGGGGGCACTCGCCATCCATGCTTCCATCAGGGGTGCCTGGCTCAATGTGCGGATCAATTCCGGGGATTACAGGGATGATCCGGATGTTCACAAGATGTTGTCCGGCGGAACATCCCTCATGAACGAATCCGACCGGAAATTGAACGAAATCATGAATTACATCAATAACCATATCGGTATGATGTAGGAGGCTGTAACAAAAGATTATTTTATAGTTATTAAAATATGTAAACGCCCCGGTTGTGGAAATATGTTAAAAAATATGTCTCAAAACCGTGCAAATATTGAGAAATATTGCGATTGAAAGGATTTATTTCTTTTTTTAAAAAAAAAAATTATTAGTTTTGACTTCTTAAAGTTAGGAGACAAGCAATTTTTAAACCTAAAATTTTAATCTATGAAAAGATTTGTCTTTTTATTTGCACTTCTTGTGTTTGCCCTGTATGGATTGCAGGCGCAGGAGATGCAGATCACGGGTAATGTGACCAGTTTTGAGGACGGGTCTGCATTGCCGGGTGTATCTGTAGTTGTGAAAGGGACAACACTCGGAACGGTTACCGATTTTGAAGGTAGCTATTCGATTGCGGTTCCTGAAGGAGCCACAACACTTATATTCTCATTTGTGGGGATGCAAACCCGGGAGGTTGCAATCGGCACATCCAGAACCATCAACGTGGCGATGGAGACCGATGCAATCCGGATGGACGAAGTGGTGGTGGTAGGATATGGAACATCCACCCGTGAAGCCAGTACCGGCTCGGTGGCTGTTGTACATAGCGATGAGATCCAGGATATTCCTGAGGTCAGCTTTGACAAAATGCTGGCCGGTAAGGTTGCAGGGGTCCATGTCACCGCTCAGTCCGGGCAGCCCGGTGCCGCTTCACAGATGCGTATCCGGGGAGCCAGCTCCCTTTATGCGGGTAATGAACCGCTCTACATAGTGGATGGCATACCGGTAATGTCGGGTGACCTCACCTATTTTACCAACACCGGCAATGCTTTGGCCGCCATCAATCCTAATGATATTGAGTCCATCTCCGTTCTGAAGGATGCCGCTGCAGCTTCCGTATACGGTTCAAGGGCTTCGAACGGGGTGGTGATCATCACCACGAAAAGCGGTGCCGCCGGAAAATCGAAGGTGAACTTCCGGGCCTCCTATGGCATTTCGTCACTTACCAACGACCGGAAAATAGATGTACTGACACCGGAGCAGCTTATTGAATACAAGCGTGCAGCGGTCATCAATGTCGGGATGGATCCCGACGATCCCAGCGGAGCCTACTATACACCTTACAGTATTCTGGAACAACCCATGAATAACTGGATGAAGGCTGTAACGCGCCTCGGGAACCTTCAGGATTATGAGCTCTCGGTAACCGGCGGAAACGATAAGACAAAACACTATACCTCCGCGGCATACGGCAGTAATGAAGGCGTGTTCCCCGGTATTGACTATACAAAATACCAGCTGCGTTCCAATATCGATCACGCCATCAGTGATAAACTGAGCATGGGGGTCAAACTGAATGCCTTCCATTCCAAGCAGAACGACGTGGCCATGCAGAGCCTTTATTACGTGAACCCGATATTTGCGGCTGTGGGAATTCTGCCGTGGACCCCGATTAAAAATGAGGACGGAACCTATAACCTGAGGATCCCCGAGTGGGCCAACAGCAGTCCCCTGGCCACCGCTGAGCATGATGATCAGTGGGAACTGCAGAACAACCTGATGGGAACCGCGTACATTGAATGGGAACCGATACCGGGATTGAAGTTCAAAACGAACAATTCCGTCAAGTTCGTCGATGGGGAAGGCCGCCGCTACTGGTCTCCCGAAGCTGATTATGCCGGTACCGCCACCCTCCAGGTTTCAAGAACCAAGCGCAGGGGAATTACCTCCTCAAATACGGCTTCCTACACCAAGTACATCAACAATCACAACCTGAATCTGCTGGCCGGATTTGAAGCCAATGATTATCAGTATAACGCATACTATATTTATTCGCCGAATGTCGATCCGTCCATACCGTTCCCCAATACTGCGACGGCAGGGGACGATGATGCCGATTATAGCGAAACCGAATACGGATTGCTCTCATTTTTCGGAATCGCGGACTATAACTATGATAACAGATACTACTTCCGGGCCAGCCTGCGTACGGACGGAAGTTCCCGCTTCGGTGCAAACAACCGCTGGGGGACCTTCTACTCTGTGGGAGCAAGCTGGAACCTTCATAACGAAGCGTTCCTCGATAACATCAATGCCATTAACCTCCTGAAACTTCGTGCAAGCTACGGGATCAGCGGCAACGACCGGATCGGGGACTTTGAACATTGGGGCGTTTACAGCTCCAGGGAGTATAACGGAGTTTCCGGTATGGCGCCCGATCGGCCCGCCAACCCCGACCTGACTTGGGAATTGAGTACATCCTATAACGTTGGGGTCGATTTTGGACTGCTGAACCGCGTTTCCGGAACGATTGAATATTATTACAGGCTGACCAGCGACATGCTGCTGGATGTGCCCCTCTCCTACACCTCCGGCTTTGCCTCCCTGAGACAGAACGTGGGTGAGCTGAAGAACTCCGGCGTGGAAGCCCTGGTGAATGTCAATATCCTGAACGGAAGCGTGAGATGGAACGTTGGCGCCAATTTGGGAGCCAACCGCAGTGAAATCCTCGACCTGGCCGGTCAGGAGGAGATCATCAGCGGCCGCTTTATTCACAGGGTGGGGGAAAGCTTCCTCAATTATTATCTCTTCGATTTTGCCGGCGTGAACCCGGTGAACGGAGAGGCTCTCTGGTACAAGCACATTCCGGACCCGGATAATCCCGATGATGAAACCGTACTGCTGACAAACCTCTATTCCGAGGCATCGAAGATCATTGCCGGTTCCCCGGAACCGAAATTCCTTGGAGGAATCAATACCGACGTGGCCTGGAAAGGATTTAACCTGTCAGCAAATCTTGAATATAAATGGGGGAACAAGGTGAGTGTGGAAGAACTTCGTTACCTTTCCTCCGACGGGAACTGGTGGAACAATAACCAGTTTAATTTGGTGATGGATTACTGGAAAGAACCCGGTGACCTCACCAAGACACCCAAACCGCTTGCCTATAACACCACCAACTCATACGGTTATTATAATACCAGGTGGATGTATGACGGATCTTACCTGAGAATCAAGAACGTCACGCTCGCATACTCCCTGCCGGCAAACCTTGTTAAAAAGATGAAACTGGCAAACCTGAGGATATATGGAAGTGCGGTTAATGCCTTCACGTTCCATAAAGTTGATTTCTGGGATCCTGAAAGGGGTGAATCCGGACTCGAATTTGGAATGCACCCGATGACGAAGAGCTTTGTGATCGGACTGGATCTCACATTTTAACGGTTAAAACAATATACATGATGAAAACACGAAATATGATACTTGTCGGGACATTAGCACTCCTGGTTTTCCTCACGGCATGTGAAGATTATTTATACCGGGAGCCCCGATTAAGTCAAACCACAGAGTTGACCCTGTCAACCTATGCCGGATTGGAATCCGGCGTGGTCGGTGCATATGCAATTATGTACGATACATGGTGGTATGGACGTGATTTTGTGGTATTCGCCGACATGAGAGGCGGAAACGCGAAGATCGGACCGATCAGCTCCGGACGTTACTATACCGAATATCTCTGGAACAATACTCCGCAGGTCACGGCCTGGTTATGGCAGGATGCCCATATTACCATCGCCAGGGCCAACAATGTCCTGGAAGTGATCGAAGGCGGCTTTGAAGAGCCCGGGGTGGAACAGGAGGACCTGGATGTTCTCGCTGCAGAGTGTAAATTCCTGCGTGCCCTTGCCCATTTCGACCTGGCGCGGTTTTTCTGTCAGCCCTATGCTCAGGGAGCCGGGCGCGACCAGCTGGGAATCCCGGTTATCCTGAAAACTGAAAACGGTTCGCCTGCCAGGAATACCCTGGGTGAGGTGTACGACCAGATTGTGAAGGATCTCACCGAGGCGGAAGCAGCCCTTCCGACCGTTAATGACCGTGCGGGGGTCGATCCCAAAGCATGGGCAACCAAATATGCAGCCCAGGCCCTGCTGGCCAGGGTAACCCTTTACATGGAAGATTGGCAGAATGCTGCTAATTGGGCGACGAAGGTGATCGACAGCGGTAAATTTCCGCTTTATAGCGCCGCTGAATACACCACCTGGGACAAGGGCGGTGTATGGGGTACCACCGGTGCGTCGGAGATTATTTTTGAGATCTACGGTGCGGAAGGTAACTCGGCGCATAACAACTGGGACGGAATGGCTTATATATCCAATCCGGAAGGATATGCGGATGTCGCCGCATCCATGGATGTGATCACTCTTATTGAAGATGCAGATGTGCGCAAAGCGATGTTCAGAAACCATCCCCCGGATTATATCGATGCCTTCTGGTCCCTTAAATACCCGGGCAAAGCTACGTCAGACGGAAGCATCAGGGTTGAGGATATCCCTGTTCTGAGGATTTCTGAGATGTATCTCACCAGGGCAGAGGCGATTAAAAACGGGGCAACCGTTTCAGGCGTCACAGCACTTGATGATATCAATAAGATCAGGAATAACCGCGGTGCCACACCTTATACCGGTGATGTCACCCTCGAAGAGGTCTGGAAGGAGAGAAGGATCGAACTCAATTTTGAGGGACATCATCTATTCGACCTGGCAAGGACCGGCAGGTCGCTCAGCCGGACGGATTTTGACGGAGCTGTTAATAAGGACATCCCGTTCCCCGACTACCGCTGGGCACTGCCCATCCCGCAGCAGGAGCTGGATGCCAATCCAAACATGGAACAGAACCCTGAGTATTAATGTAACACGCTAAACTAAGAAACGATGAAAAATAGAATTAATAAGATATTGTTCGTTTTAGCAGCTGTCGTTCTGTTCGTGTCCTGTGAACCCGAATACATTATGTTTGACAGCTCTAAGAACTTTGTTGCCTTCACAGCCAAATCGGCTAACATGGTTGAACCGGGCGGCAAAATAGGCATTCCGGTGCTGCTTACAGCACTGCCCAACTCCCCGGCGGCAACCGTCACCTTCGATTTCAGTACGGAAGGCCTGGGTGACAAAGCAGCTGCTGAGGGGACCGACTTTACCCTGCTTAATAGCAGCAAAACACTCAACTTCCCGGATGGATGGGGATACGATACCATCTGGGTTCAGCCCGTGGATAATGATGAATTTACCGGAAATAAACTCTTTTACATTGAACTGTTGTCCAATTCGGAGGATTACCAGTTTGGCGTCAATCAAAGACTCACGGTAACCCTCGTGGATGATGAACATCCGCTTAAGAACTGGATTGGGAACTATGACATCGCTGCGTTAAGTAATGGGTCACCCGGTGCATGGGATGAATCCTGGACGGCTGTTACCTCCGCCGTGGAAGGGGATGTCACCGTGTTGTCAATCCTCATTACCGCCGGCGGCGCAACGGGAACCCCGTTCCAGGCAGCCTTCGATATGGAGGAAATGACCATTACCATTACCGCCGGAACCGATTTCGGTAATTTCTACGGTTACGGCTCGATGGTGGCCTACCTCAGTGATTATTTCACCTATCTCGATAAGGAGTCTCCGATTGTCGGCACCATTGCCAATGACGGAACCATCCAGATCGATAACGTGGGATTGGTCATTGCTACAGGTACCTATGCCGGTTATATTTGGGATTCATTCAATTTAACCTGGACCAAAACCGGTAAAAAAGCCGCTGATCAGGGCCCGGTGCCGGAGGAAAAAGCAGCCAGATTTAAATAGTTCATTTTAAAATTTCAAAAACTATGAAAATAGCAAATAATTATATCAGACCATTGGGTGCTTTCCTCCTTGCAATGCTGCTTTTTGTTTCATGTGCAGAGTTTGAGGAGTACACCAGCAACACATACGGATCAGGTCCGGATGTGACCCTCTCCGCGGTATCGGTACTGGATTCAACCATTACCGTGGCAGTGACCAGCAGTGCCGACGGTTTTGCAACCGTGGCCCTGTTCCCGGGTACAGGAAATCCGGTGCCCGATTCCGCCAGCCTTATTGAGGGTAACGTCTCGGCACTGGCTATCCAGACCAAAAAAGTGATTTCCGGTCAGGCTACAAATTTCGTTTTCGGCGGATTGGTGCAGGACATGAATTTCGAATTCATGGCCGCCGCCAATAACGCAGACGGAAAAGTCGGGGATGTGGCCACCCTTACGGTGAAGACGGATGATAATTATCCGCCCGTGTTCGTGGATTCCGATCCGACCAGCAGTTACAGTGCCGTGCTTGAGGCCGATGCTCCCATTGTTCTTTATTTTGACGAGCCGGTGTTGTACGACGATACGAAGGATTTTGTCTTTACCACCCTTTATACGGCAATGAATGAGGTTGCAGTGGATGTGGTTGTCGACGGCAATGCAGTGGCGGTTTATCCGCCGGCCATCCCGGAAAGTGAATACGTGATGCTCTCCTGGCCCGAAGGCACGGTGACCGATCCGAGCGGAAATCAGGCGGCAGAAATGGTCAGCGAATTCATTGCTGAAGAGGGCTATATTGTCGGCGTTTACACCCGCAGGGTAATGCCGGCCCGTGCTCCCGTTTCCGTGGAACCTGCAGTGGACAGCATCGCCTCAGGCGGCGACATCGTGATTACATTCAACGAAGCGGTAAGAGCCGACAGAGCTATTACCAAGGATATGATCATCCTTGAGTATTACGAATGGGATTCAGAAGCTGAAAGTTACTACTTCGATCACTCCACCGCTGTGGATCCGGCAACCCTTGTGTTTGATGGCGCTTCCGTTGCCATCCCGCAATCTTTTGCCGCTCCCTATGGATGGTGGGTCGATGTGACCGTCGCAGAAGCTGCATTTGATATCGGTTTGTTCGTACCGAATGCAGAAGTCACCGGCGGCTGGTGGACATACTAACCCGAATTGATTATAATTTAAAAAGAGCTGTTCCGAAAGGAGCGGCTCTTTTTTTAACCAGGCATGTAAAGCATTGCATATCCCTCTTATATTAGAAATATAGCAATCATAGGCAAGACCCCCTCTCCTGTCTCCCCCTGAACCAGGGGGAGATGTCTGAGCTTGCGAAGACAGAGGGGGTATATCTTATCTATTTATGTTTCAAAATCGTGATTATCGTGAGTTTTTAACAGTATGAATTTGTTTTCCAATAGCACAGCAACCATAAACTTATTATCTTTGTATCAACAATATCATCGCTATTACTGGTATTATTTTTGCGGCTTAATAAATGATGAAGAAAATCGTTACATCAGCACTGGGAATTTTGTTATTTCTTTCAGTCCTGTTTGCAGAACCGGTTACCGAGCAGAAAGCAAAGGAGATGGCCCTGGCCTTTGTTGCAGGCTGGTATCGCCCGGTGGAAGCGGTGATAGGGGAGGTTTCGGTTTTGAGGTCACCCGACGGAACCAGCCTGGTTTATGCTGTTCAGCTTGAGGAGAAAGGGTGGGTGCTGGTTTCTGCCGATGATGTGGTTCAGCCGGTTCTGGCATTCTCCTTTGACAATCCTTACCTGCCGGAAGAGGAGTGGACCGATGGGGCCAGGTACCTGCTTACCGGCTATAAGGAGCAGATCGCCTCGGCTATCCGGGATAAAACCTTAAAAAAACACCCGGGATGGACCCTTCCGGAATTTCCCGTTGAAACCAAAGCCGCACAGGTAACCATCGATCCCTTCATCGATGTTACCTGGAACCAGGGAAACGGGTGGAACCGCTTCTGCCCGGCCGATGAGGAGGGCCCCGGAGGCCATGCTTATGTGGGGTGTGTGGCTGTGTCCATGGCCCAGGCCATGACGGTTTACAATTACCCGGTTCAGGCACAGGGTTCCAACGCCTACACGCATGAGAAATACGGGTACATCTCGCTTAATTTTGATAAACAGGATCCCTATGAGTGGCCCCTGATGAGCTCTTCCACCTCCGACGATTATAATGCCAGGCTTCTTTACCATTGCGCGGTGTCGGTTAATATGGATTTCGGCCCGGATGGCTCGGGAGCCTATACCCGTAATGCTGCCGGTGCGATGAAAACCCATTTCGGGTATTCGGCCACCACGAAACTGGTGCAACGTTACAGTGACGAGGAGGCGTGGAAGAATCTTCTGATCGATGAGTTGTCGGGAGGACGTCCCATCATCTACAGCGGAAGCCCGGGGGACGGAAC
Organism: Bacteroidales bacterium; assembly: GCA_016936975.1. Classification (GTDB taxonomy): domain Bacteria; phylum Bacteroidota; class Bacteroidia; order Bacteroidales; genus JAFGWU01. Next base: position 39,362 of record JAFGWU010000018.1, read on the forward strand.
CGCCGGACATGCCTGGAACATCGACGGTTATGCCAACGGGTACTTTCACATGAACTTCGGATGGTCGGGGAGCCAGAACGGTTATTTTTCCCTTGATTTAATCAATCCTGCCTCTTATGATTTCTCTGAGGACCAGGATGCCATTGTGGGAATAAGGCCGCCGCAGAGCCTTCCCTATGATATCCATCTCTCGGAGCTGACCATCCAGGAGGACCTGCCGGCAGGAACCTTTGTGGCAACCATTAAGGTCGATGATGAGGATCCCGAAAACGTTTACTCCTTCTCCTGCCTGGGACCTTTCAACATTTTTACGGAAGGACGGGATATCTCACTGCTCTTTTATATTGAGAACGATACCCTGTGGACCAGTAAAATCCTGGAATACAATAGCGAAAACAGTGATCTGAACAATAAAAATATCCTGATCAGGGTCGTGGATCAGTACTTTAATAAATTCGAAAAGGAATTTGACATAGAGGTTACCGAAAATCCGAGCAGCAGCACGGCCATCGAAAACCGCGTACGGTCAACCCTGTCGGTTTATCCCAACCCTGCCGAAAATTATTTCATCCTCTCAAACGGATACAGGGTCCCGGTTGCAGTGACCCTTTACACTCTCACCGGGACGAAAGTGTTTTCCGGCCCGTCCGCCGGACGGGTGGATGTGCCGGACCTGGATGCAGGAATGTACATCCTGGAAATAAAATCCGAATACGGAACGGAAACGGGAAAAATCATTATCCGGCAGTAATCCCGTCATTTCAACCCGTCAAAATACCCCATCAACGCCACGATATCCTGTTCATCCTTGAATTTCAAATTATTGGATTTGATGAATTTTGTAATCTCTCTGGATTGTTCCGGGAAGGCAGAGATCATATATTTTTTAGAGCGTCTGACTTTATAGAGGATATCGTCGTCGTACTTCCTGAAAAAGAGGTCGACCTTGTCCACGAACTCATCATACCGCCTGTCGGCGCTGTATCCCCCTTCGTAATTTGCCTTAATGAATTCCTTTTTAAAGACTTTATAAACAACACTGTTCCGGTTATAGAGCACGTTGGCAAAAATCTTGTCTTTCCCCCCCGGAAGCTGGAGCGGAACAAAGGTCAGGGTATCTTTGCCGAAGAGACGGAAAAGGTCCACAATATATTTATTCATGACCCTGGCCCGGTTCGAACCGACCTCCATATACACGATCTCGTTTTCAAAGGCATTATAGTTAATGTCATTGAAAAACACCTTCTTTTTATCCGACAGGTATACTTCGCCGGGGTGCCACTCCTCAAAGATAAAGGGAGTTCCCTTAACCCCTTCATACCGGTTGTCAAAGGTCTGAATGTTTCCGAACGCGTCAGACACCCCGAGATTTATTACGTTCTCCTTTGCTTCATAATACTCCGGGATGGTAATATCCTGGGCAATGAGGGGGAAGGTTAGAAATAATCCGACTGCAATCCATAATTTTTTCATGATTCCTGCCTGTTTTATTGAATTGTCACTTTTGGTAAAAATAATCAACTTTCCTTAAAAAATGAAAACCGCAACCGTTATATCCGGGTGCCCCTGAAGGGTGAGTTTCTGATAAAATTCTCCTGATCACAATAATTATAATGGTTTCCGATTCCGTGTTTCAATATTTTTTTTTAAGTTTGGTCCATCAGATTCATGTACTAATTACTTCTAAACCTAAAACTTTAATCTATGAAAAGATTTGTTCTCGTCATGTCACTCCTGTTGTTTGTGGGGTATCTCCTTTAGGCTCAGGGTGTACAGATCACGGGTAAGGTGACCAGTTCAGAAGATGGTTCAGCTTTACCCGGTGTATCGGTTGTGGTACGAGGTACCACAATTGGTGCAGTTACGGATTTCGAGGGTAAGTATTCAATTACAGTTCCTCAAGGTGCAAATTCCCTGATGTTTAGTTTCGTGGGAATGATCACCGAGGAGATTCCCATCGAGGGAAAAACCGTGATTGATGTTGTTATGGAGACCTCGACCATGACACTGGATGAAGTGGTCGTAACTGCTCTTGGTATTAAAAGGGAGAGACGGGAGGTCACCTACCAGACACAGAAAGTGCTGGATGAGGAGCTGACCGTTGTTGCGCCCACCAGGGCCGCTTCGGCACTGGCCGGAAAGGTTGCCGGGATGCAGGTGAACGTCCAGGACAACGGGGTGAATCCAAGCACCCAGATTCTGCTTCGTGGTCTGCGCTCGGTATCGGGCAACAACTCGCCGTTGATCGTTATTGATGGCTCAATCGTCAGCGATTGTGCTTTTGATGACCTGAATCCGAATGACATTGCCAACATCAGTGTGCTGAAAGGTGCCACTGCTGCGGCACTTTACGGTTCCAATGCCGGTAACGGGGTATTGCTGATCACCACCAAGTCCGGAGAAATGGCCCAGAGATTCCATGTCGGGGTTACTTCCGCCTATACCATTGAGGATGTGGCCTACATGCCGAAGTTCCAGTCGGAGTACGGAACCGGATGGGAAGGAGCCTACGACCCGGTTGAAAACACCAACTGGGGTCCCCGGTTCGACGGGACCATCCGCCAGATCGGCCCGACCATGCCGGAAGGCTACCCCCTGGAAACCCAGATGGTACCCTATGCCCCGGTGAAGGACAACCTGCTCGAATTCTTCGAGAATGGCGACACCTGGAGCAATACGGTCTACCTGACCGGAAGCAACCAGAACAGCAGTTTCTATGCTTCGTTCGGAGATCAGAGAGCCGACGGGATCGTTCCCGACGACCGGTACAAGCGGAATACGGTCCGCGTGAACGCCAGCAAAAAAATCGGCAAGGTTGACATTTCCGTAAATACCAGTTACTTCAAGGACCACACCAATGTGGTGGGCAGCACCATCGGTGACCAGGACAGGCCGCTCTACTGGTTCATCCTGAACACCTCTGCCAACATCCCGCTGAGTGAGTACTGGGACTGGTCCAATCCGCTCAGCTACGGATATGCCGACAATTACTACAATGCCTATTACCAGAACCCCTACTGGGCAGTCGGAACCAACAGGAATATTGATGAGACCCAGCGCTTCATCGCCAATGTCAACGTCTCCTATGATATCCTTAACTGGCTGAACTTCACTGCCAGAATGGGGACCAATAACAATTGGGGCAACGGACTGAACTGGCGTGCGGCTCAGACCTATAATGCAGAATTGCAGCCCTCCGCCGGCGCGGTCTCTTCCTTCGTGGAGGATGATAATTTCACCTTCGATACCTATTCAGGGGATGCCCTGCTGACCGGTAATCTCAGCTTCGCTGACATGTTTACCGTGAAAGCCATCCTGGGTGCCAGCGTGAATGCCTCGGATTATTCCTACATGCAAATACGGGCCAATAACCTGAGCATCCCGGATTTCTATGATATTTCCAACGGAACGGGAAGCCCTGTGGTCACCAAGGACGAGGAAACCAAGAGGGTATTCGGGTTCTATGGGGATGTTACCCTGGGATTCAATAACTACCTCTTCCTGAACCTTTCGGGAAGAAACGACTGGACCTCCACGCTTGCCAAGGGAAACAACAGCTATTTCTACCCCGGCGTCGGTGTGTCGTTTGTATTCACGGATGCCATCCCGGCCCTGAAGGACAACGCCATTTTCTCCTTCGGTAAACTTACGGCCAGTAACTCAACCGTGTATAACGACCTGTCGCCTTACAGGATCAATGAGGTCTATTCCCAGCAGACCGGGTTCCCCTTTGGGGATATCAACGGTTTCGCCCTCTCCAATACGGCTGTGGATGCCAATATCTCCAAGGAAAGGATCAATACCACGGAGATCGGTCTGAACCTTGGGTTCCTGAACGGAAGGGTATGGTTTGACGGGGCCTATTTCAATACAATAACCACCGACCTGATCACCTCCACCACACCTTCCTACGCATCCGGTTCGAGTGGTTTCCTTACCAATATCGGTAAACTGAAAGGCAACGGCTACGAACTGTCACTGGGCGGATCGGTCCTCAAGTTCAATGATTTCAAGTGGGATGTCAACCTGAATTACACCCATTTCGAAACCATTGTGGATGAGATCTATGAAGGATTGGATGAAATATCCCTGCTGGGTTACGGTTCGATGGGTATCTATGCCATCAAGGATATGCCGTTCCCGCAGGTAAAAGCCAATGTCTATACAAGGGATCCGGAGGGACGGATCGTGATCGACCCCTCCAGCGGATATCCGAAGACAGAGACGTCTCTTGAAGCGCTCGGACAGACCACCCCGAAGCATATATTCGGGGCGAACACAGTGCTGCATTACAAGGGGTTCTCTGCCTCGGCCACCTATGATTACAGGACCGGACATGTTTACTTCGACCAGGGCGCCTACAGCATGGAGTTCACAGGCCGTTCGATGGCCAGTGTCTCTTCCAACCGCCAGGATTTCGTTGTACCGAATTCCGTGATTGAAGTGAGTGACGGCGTATATGAGGAGAATACCAGTATCCCGGTTCAGGGCGGACGCCAGAATTACTGGACCAATGTTTACAACAACGTCTTCTCTAACTATGTGAAGGATGCATCTGCAGCCAAGATCAGGGAACTCTCCGTAAGCTACACCCTGCCCTCAAAACTCCTTGATAAAACCCCGTTATCCAAACTGAGCATTGGTTTTATCGCCAGGAATCCGTTCACGTGGCTGCCTCCGGAGAACATGTTCTCCGATCCAGAGTTTAACAACTACAACGATAACAGGATCGGATTTGGCGGTTATCTGCAGTCTCCTCCGACCAAATCGTATGGATTTACCCTGAACATTGAATTCTAAAAAGGAACGAAAGATGAAAAATATATTGAAATATATCAGTTTGTTAACGGTTGCACTGCTGTTAACATCTTGTGAGGATTATCTGGATGTGAACATCGATCCGAATAATCCGACATCGGTATCACCCGACCTGGTTCTGCCTGCAGGACAATATCACACTGCTTATATTATGCAGCACGACCGCAGGATCAACCACATCGGTAATATGATGATGTACAACTGGAGCCAGAGTGATGGTTATGACTGGTACTCGGATGAGTTTAAATACGATGTGACCTCGTCATTCTACCGTTACATTTTCCTCTATTCATACCTCAATTCCCTGAAGCAATACCAGCTTCTTGCCCAGCTTGAGGGAGACATAAATGCCAACTACCGGGCGATCGGGATGATTATGAAAGCGTATCATTTCCAGTTGCTGGTAGATTTTTACGGGGATATTCCGTATTCCGAGGCACTCCAGCGCAAGGATGATGCCACCCCGAAATACGATGATGCACAGGAAGTTTATAACGACCTGATCGTGCAGCTGACCAACGCCATCGATGAGATAAAGAATGCCGAGGCATCGGTTGGCCCCGGAGCGGACGATGCCATGTTCGGGGGTGATATGACCCAGTGGATCCGGTTTGCCAATACCGTCAAGCTGAGAATCCTCGTGCGGGAATCGGATGTGAAGGACGTATCCGCTGACATGGATGCCATAGTGGCTGAAGGATCGGGCTTTATTACCTCCGATGTCGTGGTGAACCCGGGATACGTGAAGGAAGAGAATAAGCAGACTCCGATCTGGAACGATTTCGGTGAGGATGCCGGCGGTACCCAAACCCTTAGCAGTAAGGCAACCTGTGCAACCGATTACATTATCGAATACCTTACCAGCACCAATGATCCCCGCATCAGCTATATCTACGAGGAACCGGCCACCGGACATCTAGGAGTCAAGCAGGGCTTGCTCGATTACGACACTCCTGTTCCCGATGCCTTTATGCCCGAACTGGTATCCAATATCGGTCCCGGGATCCTGAAGGGCCCGGGTATGGGAGCCAATATCTTCACCCTGGCCGAATGTTACTTCCTCCAGGCAGAGGCCGCATTAAAAGGCGACCTGGATGGCGTTCCGAAAGACCTCTATGAAGCCGGTATCCAGGCCTCTTTCGATTACCTGGGAGCACCGGGTGCAGAGGCATACTATTCACAGGCTGTGCCGCTGGTGGGATGGAACTCATCGGGGGGACAGGAACTGGAGGCCATCATTACACAGAAGTGGATTGCGGTTAACGGGATCACGGCAGAACAATCCTGGTTCGATTATTCAAGAACCGGATTTCCTTCAAACCTGCCGATATCTCTACTTGCATCCACGCCCGACAGACCGGTCCGTTTATATTACCCGGCTCTTGAGTATGCGGTGAACGGTGACAATGTGCCTTCTCAGCCGGATGCATTTACGGATAAAATATTCTGGGCTCAATAATTATTTAAATTCTGAAAAATTATGAGAAAGCTAAAATATCTTTTCATGTTCATCGCCAGCATGGTTCTTTTAACCTCATGCTTCGACGAATACACGGATCTCGATCTGAATGACGACGGTCCGAACCTGGTCACCTTCGAACGGATCAGCACCTCCCTCGGTGAAGTGGCCGACGGAAGCGAATATATCTTTACGGTGCCCATCAAGGTTGTCGGACCGACCGTGACGGAACTGACCAGTGATCTCACGGTTACCCTTGTGCCCACCGATGAATCGACGGCCGTTGAAGGAGTGAATTACCGGTTCAATAACAATCCTCTCACTTTGACAAAAGCCAACAATTATCTCGGCGTGGTGAGCATAACCCTTGTAACTAAAGACATTGAAATCCCCATGGAGGGTTCGCCCGAGTTTGATGATTGGGAGCCGCCGGTTTTGATCGTTGAAATCGAAGTAACAGGCGATCCCAACGTACTCGGAAGCGGCAAGGGCGGTGTCTTTACACTGAACTACCGTGCGCCGAACCCCTATGCCGGACTGTACGATGTGGAGATGCGCTATTTTCACCCGACCGCGGGCGGTTCGCATCCGTCGTCCCCCAGTTTCGACCCGGATGACCCCTACGGAGGGATCAGGAACTCTCAGAAGGAGCTGATTCCCATTACGGGCAGAAAATGTGAAACGGGATTTGCCGTGTGGCCGGATACAGATCTGTGCTGGATAACCGTTAATCCCGACAACTCCATTAAATTCGAGGTAGCCGATACATGGCCCTATGAAGTGAAATTAGGGGATCCGTTCCATGCCGACCTGGAGTCACACTTCGATCCGGCAACGCGTCAGATATTTCTCTATTATCACTATGAGGGATCCGGCGGGGCCAGGATATTCTATGAAATATTTACCCCCACATTTTAATGGATAACCGGATAAGGATAGATTATGAGAAAGCAATCTAATGTTCTTATTCATAAAAACAGAACTATAATGAGAAACGATTTCAGATATATATTAATCGGACTTTCACTCCTGATGCTTGTGTTCGCCGGTTGCGACACCGCCACCCAGGAACCGAGTCCCATAGTTAGCCCGGATGGTTATCCTGTGGCAACTTTTGCAACCGATTTTACGGGTTCGACCGTCAATGAAGGGGATACCCTGGTTTATACGATCACCTTCAACGAAATGATCGATCGTTCCGTTACGTTTAACTTCAAACAAACGGGAGGAACCGCCGAAGCGGATCACGATTATGTTGTTGAACCCGGAACCCTGGCTCCATACACACTCGAAACGACGATGAAGATTATATTCCCCACGGATGACATTCCGGAAACTGAGGATCTGACCCTGCTGGGCGAGATCTGGGTGCCGAGTCTTGCCGACCGGTACCTGGTAAATCCCAGCGTGGACTTCCCGGAACTTAATCTTACCCTGAAGAGCGTGAACGATCCGACCCTGCTGACCATTATGTTCGGCTGGGACTCGGAAGATGACATTGATATCGTCATATGGAGCAATACCGATGCCTACCCGATGACCCCCTGGAGCGACCAGGGTGCCACCGTCGCCAACCCGGAATTTGACAAAGCCATCTGGCTGGCAGATCCCCCGGGAACCTATTATGTCAATATCATGCACTGGGGTGCCCCTTCGTTTAACTATACCTTTACACTGGGTCACCCGGATCAATCCGTACAGGTTATTACCGGTACATTCGATTCAGACAATCTTCAGAATTATACTTTGGATCCATGGACGGCCTGGGGCGGTTCCTATGACTCCTACAGGATCCTGACCGTGGTGAATGACGGAAGCAAATTTACCGTCACACCTCTGTAATTTGATTGATTTGATAGTTAAAAAGGCTGCCCCGAAACGGGCGGCCTTTTTTTATTAAACGTTAAACGCCGGTTACCGGGGGACCTTCCTGTAAAAGAAGATAGATGCAGGGTTTCCGCCTTCGTTAAAACTTATGCCTTCGCTGAAGCTTCGGCATACACGGTCGGCGGACGGTGCAGGGTTTCCGCCTTCGTTAAAACTACGGCGGACAGTGCAGGGTGCAGGGTGCAGGGTTCATGGTGCAGGGTCCAGGGTTCTGATTCTTCATTTAGCTGAGAAAATTGCTAAAAATTGTTGATCTTCCATGCAAAGCATTGCATGGCTGCATTGAACCTTCATAATGCGACACGGGATCATATAAATTCAAGCTTTAAGCTCTTTTCGCACCCGCCAGTTACCATCCGCCCATTCGCCCACTTGCTTACTCGCCCATTTGCTTATTCGCCTATTCGCCCACTCGCTTAATCGCTCATTCGCTCATTCGCTCATTCGCCCAATCCCTATTTTTACTATATTTGCAAAATATTTATCCGCAGGAATTTATTCAATTATGAGTAACTACAAGATCACCCACCTTCGCGAACTTGAGGCAGAGGCAATCTATGTGATACGGGAGGTGGCGGCGCAGTTCGAAAAACCAACCCTGCTGTTCTCCGGGGGAAAAGATTCCATCGTTATGTACCACCTGGCAAGAAAAGCCTTCTGGCCCCAGCTGGTGCCCTTTCCCTGTCTCCATATCGATACGGGACACAATTTTCCCGAAACGCTTGAATTCAGGGACTGGCTGATGGAGTCGACCGGCGGCCGGGTGATTGTCCGGTATGTCCAGGATACCATCAATGCGGGGAAGGTAACCGAAGAGAAGGGTCCGGATGCGAGCCGGAACGTCCTGCAAACCGTCACCCTGCTCGATGCCATCGAGGAGTTCAAATTTGATGCCGCACTGGGGGGAGGCCGGAGGGATGAGGAGAAAGCCCGCGCCAAGGAGCGCTTCTTTTCGCACCGCGACGATTTCGGGCAGTGGGACCCCAAAAACCAGCGGCCGGAACTCTGGAACATCTTTAACGGGAAGAAGCACATGGGCGAACACTTCAGGGTGTTCCCGCTGAGCAACTGGACGGAGATGGATGTGTGGCAATATATCTATCTTGAGAAAGTGGATATCCCCGATTTATATTTTACCCATAAACGGGAGGTTTTCTTCCGGAACGGCGTCTGGCTCGCCACGGCACCGTTTATGACTCTGAAGGAGGGTGAGGAGATCGTCGAGCGGGATGTCCGGTGCCGCACCATCGGCGACATCACCTGCACCGGTCTTACCCTGTCCAGGGCCAACACCCTTGAAGATATTATATTGGAAACGGCGGCCACACGCACCACCGAACGCGGAGGGCGATACGACGATAAGCGGTCCGAGGCCGCCATGGAAGACCGGAAAAAGGAGGGGTATTTTTGAGAGACCGGTAATTCAGAAGCGAAGCACACTGAATTACCATGGTCGAACAAACCCTGAACTTGTTTCAGGGTCTGGAATTAAAAAAGGTTTTTAATATTATCGAAGAAGGTTCTGAAAAGGTCCTGAACCTGGTTCAGGATGTCATTCAGGATGTCAGTATGTCATTTATCGTAAAAATTAAGAATTAATATTGATTCAGTTTACTGAATATAAATAGACGATGATTAAGGAAAACGAAAATAATCCTACGCCGGGGTATCTGGATATGGAGCTTTTGAGGTTCACAACCGCCGGCAGTGTGGATGACGGGAAAAGTACATTGATTGGCCGGCTGCTCTATGACTCCAAGGCCATTTTCGAGGATCAGATGGAACAGCTGGAGGAGGCCAGCGTCAGGAGGGGAGAGGAGCAGGTAAACCTGGCCCTGCTGACCGACGGTCTGAGGGCCGAGCGGGAGCAGGGGATCACCATCGATGTGGCCTACCGCTATTTCGCTACTCCCAAACGAAAATTCATCATTGCCGATACACCGGGACATGTGCAATATACACGCAACATGGTGACCGGCGCCTCCACGGCGAACCTGGCCATCATCCTGGTGGATGCACGCAACGGGGTCCTCGAACAAACCATCCGGCATGCCTATATAGCGTCCCTTTTGGGAATCCCGCACATTGTCATCTGCATCAACAAAATGGACCTGGTGGATTACCGCCGGGAGGTGTTCGAATCCATAAAAAAACAGTTCGAACCTTTCCGGGAACAACTGAACATCGGGGATGTAAGGTTTATTCCCATCAGTGCCAAGCTTGGGGATAATGTGGTGGACAACAGCCTTAATATGAAGTGGTATAATGGTCCGAGACTGCTGGAACTGCTGGAAACCATTGACATCCGAAGTGATGCGGATTTCAAAAACCGCAGGTTCCCGGTACAGTATGTCATCAGACCGCAGAGGCAGGAGTATCACGATTACAGGGGATACGCAGGAAGGGTGGCCGGCGGTGTGTGGAGACCGGGAGACAGGGTAGCCGTTCTGCCTTCAGGGATCGAAACCACCCTGGTAGCCATCGATACCATGAACGGGGAACAGGAGCTTGCGTTTCCGCCCCATTCCGTAACCTTCCGGCTGGCTGACGATATCGATATCAGCCGCGGAGATATGATCGTTCCGGCAGATGACCGGCCCAACATCAGTCAGGAGATTGAGGTGATGGTTTGCTGGCTCAATGAAAAACCGATGGTGCAGGGAGGAAAGTACATTATCCGTCACACGACGTCGGAGCTGAGGGGCATCATCCGGGAGGTGGATTTCAAGGTCGACATCAATACACTCAATCATAATACGGAAGACAAATCGGTCGGCCTGAATGAGATCGCAAAGATAAAAATCAAAACCTCCAAACCCATTTTTCACGACACCTACAAAAAGAACCACATCACCGGCAGTGTCATCATCGTCGATGAAGGGACAAACAATACCGTCGGTGCGGGGATGATTGTGTGATCTTCGCCCCACGCGCTTAATCACCCATTCGCTTTTATCCTCCGAAGCTTCAGCGAAGGAGGACCAATTCATTTTTTCAACAACCCGATCACGTCCCTGATGATCACACCGTGGTCGAAGGCCAGTTCGGGAGGTTCATTCAAAGGGAACCATTGGATTTCGGCGGCATCATCGGCAGCGGCCGGTTCACCCATCTCTTCATTCCATATCAGCACGAAGACCTGCGTGATGGTTCTCCCCCGCGGATCCCTGCCCGGTTTGTCGTACGTGTCGAACTTCATCAGCTCCCCGGCACGGATACCGGTCTCTTCCTTCAGTTCCCGGTGCGCCGTCTCTTCCAGGGTTTCATCCATATTCATGAATCCCCCGGGAAGGGCCCACATGTCACGAAAGGGTTCAAATTTTCTTTTGATTAATAGGATCTCCGGGGTATCGGTTACCCTGAGTACCGCTATATCAGCCGTTACAGCCGGTCTTGGATAGTCGTAGGTGTATATCACAGGTTTCAGGTTTCAGGTTAATGCTTTCGGAATCCAAACAGGGATATCTTCAATATCTCTCCCGGGAACCGGCCGGGAATTTCTAAAGATGCCGGTCTCTCCCGGTTCCTGGGTAAATCTAATAACAACAGGGGATATCTGCAAGAAAAACGGGTTTTATAGCGCCGCAGGCACCCATCACGCCAAGCCCGTCACGCGAGTGCAGCGAGCCAGTCACTCCGCCTCAGGTACCCGCACGCTTAATCGCCCATTTATTTACGTATCTTCCAAATATCAATTATCTTTACATCCTAAAATTCCGGATTCAGATGAGTGAGAACAGGGAGCAGATTTCAGAGAACCCCGAATTCCTGGTGCTTTTAAGGAGGTATGAAGCGATGCGCGACAGCGAGATGCCCGCGTTCTTTGATGTGGATGAATTCGAGCAGATCATCGATTACTATATTGACGAATTCCAGTATGAGGAGGCCTGTGAGGCCGCATCCATAGGAAACCGTCAGCACCCGACATCCGTTGAGCTGAAGTATAAATTCATCTCCATCTATATCGAGCAGGGCAAACCCGGCAAAGCGCTGCAACTGATTGATGAGATTCCGGCATGGGAGGATGGCAATTCCGAACTCCATTTCTTAAAAGGAACGGCGCTCTGCATGCTGAAACAGTTTGAGGAGGCGGAAGCGCATTTCGACCGGGCAATCTCGCTCGCCGAAGAGGATCTGTTTGATGCCCTCATAAATATTGCCATCGCTTTCGAAAATGCGGAATATTTCCCGAAGGCGGTTAAATATCTTACAATTGCCCTGGAACACGACCCTTTGAACCTGTCGGTTCTTTTCGACCTGGGGTATTTCCATGAGCGCGTGGGGGATCTTGAACAGAGCGTATCGTATTATCTCAGGTACCTGGACCAGGATCCCTTCTCCGACAATACCTGGTACAACCTGGGAATTGTTTATCATAAGATGGAGAGATTCAATGAGGCCATTGAAGCATATGATTATGCCATTGCCCTGAATCCTGAATATCCGTCGGCTTATTTCAACAGGGCCAATGTGTGGGCCGATATGGACCAGGTTGAAAAAGCCATCGCCTGCTACCTCGAGTTCCTGGAGTTTGAACCGGATAATCTGCAGGCCTTGTGCTTTCTGGGGGAGTGCTATGAGCAGATTAACGATCATGACGGGGCACTGGAAGCCTTCCGCCATGTCATCGAAAAGGATAATACCAGCGCGGAAGGGTGGTTCGGTGCGGGGATGGCTTTTTACAGGAAGGAACAGTTCAGGGAATCCATCACCTATATATTGAAGGCGATAGAGTTTGATGATCAGAATATCGATTACTGGTACAACCTGGGATATGCCTACGAAGAGGCCGCAATGGTGCCGGAAGCCATTAAGTGCTTTTCGTTTATTGTCAGGAAGAGTCCGGCTGAGAAAGAGGCCTGGCTCTTACTCACCGAACTGATGATGAAGGAGGGCGATTTTGCAAAGGCCATACCGGTTCTCCGGGAAGCCTACCTGAACCATCCCGATGACGACAGCATTAACATAAAGCTGGCAGTCTGCCACCTGAAGGAAGGGGATATGCCGCTCTCCTCCCGGTTCCTCCGTAAGGCACTCGAGCTCAACAGGCTCTCCCTGCCGGAGTTTCACTATTATATCAATGAGGAGCAGACAGACCCGGTATTGCGAAAAATTATCCAACAATTCAAATAGTGTACACATGATGAATTTTGATCTGCCATTTATTCCTGAACGGACGAAAAAGGAACGCTCATCCGGACTGACCATGATGATGGATAAGGGACTGAGCCTGAAAGAGGCTGAGCATTTTGTGGAATCCTCCGCCGATTTTACCGATTTCGTCAAGTTCGGGTTCGGTACCGCTCTTATTGCAAAAGAACTCCGGAGAAAGGTTCAGCTGTACAGGTCCGCCGGATTGAATCCCTATTTCGGGGGCACCCTGTTCGAAATGTTCTTTGTGAGAAACGCCTTTGATCGGTTCCGCACCTTCATTTCGGAATCGGGACTTGAAACGGTTGAAGTATCGGACGGTTCCATCCGGATGGAGCACAGCGAAAAGCTGGAATGCATCCGGAAGCTGGCAAAGGATTTCAGGGTCCTTTCCGAAGTCGGGAGCAAGGTGAAGGGAGCGGATATCCCGAATGAGGTCTGGGTGATGAACATGAAAACCGAACTGGAAACAGGTGCCTGGAAAGTGATTGCGGAAGCCAGGGAAAGCGGAACCATCGGGATTTACAAATCGGATGGATCAGCCAACCAGGATCTCATCGACGATATTATGAAGGAGATCTCGGTCGATGAAGTGATCTGGGAGGCTCCCAATAAGGCCCAGCAGGTCATGTTCATAAAACTGATCGGGGCCAACGTCAACCTGGGAAATATTGCACCGGGGGAGGTCGTTGCACTGGAAGCCCTGCGCTGCGGCATGAGGGGGGATACATTCTTCGATTACCTGCCCGAAAAGTTGCAGGAGAGGAAATTGTGAGAATGAATCGGGGAAGATCCTGAAAAAATCATGAGAGGGTCCTGAAACAGGTCCTGAAACAAGTTCAGGATGCCATTCAGGATGCCATTCAGGATGCCATTCAGGATGCCATTCAGGATATCAGTTTGTTAATATAAATACGACTTTAGAATATTGAAACGAAAGTTTAAGGAGTATATCCTGGTTACCCTGAAGGGTATGGGAATGGGGGCTGCGGACGTGGTGCCGGGCGTATCAGGAGGGACCATCGCCTTTATCACGGGCATCTATGAAGAACTGATCCACTCCATCAAATCGATCGATGCCAGGGCGGTCAGGTTGTTCTTCACCGGCCGTTGGCGGGATTTCTGGAAACATGTCAACGGCAATTTCCTGCTTGCCCTGTTTGCGGGGATCTTTATATCGGTGGGTTCCCTGGCAAAGGTGCTGGAGGTCGTCCTCGAGCGCTACCCGGTAATGATCTGGTCCTTCTTTTTCGGCCTGATACTGGCTTCATCCTATGTGGTTTCGAAGAGAATAAAAAAATGGGACTTCAACAGGGCGGTTGCCCTGGCGGTCGGCATCGGCATTGCTTTTTACATAACCAGTGTCACGCCGGCAGAAACCACAGGCGCATGGTGGTTTGTAATCTTTTCGGGGATGCTGGCGAGCTGTGCCATGATCCTTCCCGGTATTTCAGGGAGCTTTATCCTGCTGCTGCTGGGAAAATACGTCATGGCGCTGAATGCGGTCAATACGGTGGATGTGGCCTTCCTGCTGCTTCTCGGCGCAGGAGCGGTTATCGGGTTGATCAGCTTTTCAAACCTGCTTTCCTGGCTGCTGAAGAAATATCATGATTCCACGATTGCACTCCTGGCAGGTTTCATGATAGGCTCCCTGAATAAAATATGGCCCTGGAAGGAGACCCTGGAAACCGTGGTGGTCGACGGGCATGTGAAGCCGCTGGTCGAAAAAAATATACTGCCCGATCCGGGCAACCCGGGATCCTTTTTCTGGCTTGCCCTGCTGATGGCTGCTGCCGGCATTCTGCTGACCTTTGCCATTGAATTGTTAGCAAGCAGATCGGCCCGTAAAAACGAAAAAAAACAGGTGTGAATCCCATGAGATTGTTCGGGCTCATCGGTTATCCTCTGGGACACAGCTTTTCCGCCTCCTGGTTCAATGAAAAGTTCAGAAAAATGGAGCTGGACGCCCGTTACGAGAACTTCCCCATTGAATCCATCGGTCAATTTACGGAACTGGTTCATTCCCATCCCCGGCTGGCGGGGCTGAATGTGACCATTCCCTATAAGGAAGCAATTATCCCGTTTCTGGACGGACTGAGCACGGTCGCGGAGCAGGTTCAGGCAGTAAATACGCTATGCTTTGTGGTCCGTGCAGGGAGACGACAGGTGATCGGATACAATACCGATGTGATCGGGTTTGAGCGATCGCTCAGGGAACATCTCGGGACGGTTCCGGAAAAAGCGCTGGTGCTCGGTACCGGCGGAGCCTGCAAAGCGGTGCACCATGTGCTCCGCCGGATGGGAATCGCGGTAACCCCTGTAAGCCGCGTGAGCGGGGCAGGAAAGCTGGGATACCATGAGCTTGATGATGCGGTGATCGCGGACCATAAACTGATCGTGAACACCACCCCGCTAGGGATGGCCCCGGCCATCGATACAGCACCTGATATCCCTTATGGGGCAGTCGGGAAAGGTCACCTCCTGTTCGACCTGGTATATAATCCCCGGGAAACAAAATTCCTCGCCTTTGGCAAATCCCGGGGTGCGGCAACCGTCAACGGTTACGACATGCTGGTTTACCAGGCGGAGGCCTCCTGGGAGCTGTGGAACCGGAACGTTGATGAATCCGAAAAGCCATGATCACGCCTTATAAAAAGTCGTTTGTCATTTCCTCTTACGACCTGAATCCCGGAGGACAGGCCCGCCTCACGGCCCTGGCCGGTTTTTTCCAGGAGTGTGCCTATAAGCATGCCACGGAGCTGGGACTGGGATATCACCACCTGCAGGAGAATCAAACCTTCTGGGTCCTCTCCCGCCTGCGCATCCATATTGACAGGTACCCGCTGTGGGATGAAGTGATCGAGGCGGAAACCTGGCCGAACGGAATGGAACGGATTTTTGCCATGCGCGAATTCCGCATCAGGGACCACCGCCGGGAGGTGATCGGATTTGCCTCCTCAGCATGGCTGGTGGTGGATTTGAAAACCCGGCACGCCATGCTGGTAAAGGACTTCAAACAACTTCAGACAGAACCGAAGGAGTCGGTCTTCGGCGAACCGCTGAAAAAGATCAGACTGCCCGGCACCCTTTCCGGCCCGGAACGGCGGGTTGTCCGGCAATCCGACCTGGATATCGTGGGCCACGTCAATAACGTCAAATATATCGAATGGAGCCTTGACCGGCTCTTCAGCACCCTGGAAACAGAACCCTTCATTCAGGAGCTGGAAATAAATTACCTGAACGAGTCGCTTCTTTCAGAGGAGATTGAAATCAAATCGGACGGCACTCCCGGGAAGGAGTTTTTTGTTTCGGGAACCCGGTTGAGCGACAGCAAGGAGATTTTTCGAAGCAGGATCCTCATGGGAGAAATTCCAAATAACAAATAACAAATTCCAAACCTTTGGAATTTGGGATTTGGGATTTGCTATTTGGGATTTGCTATTTGAGATTTGTTATTTGGGATTTGCTATTTGGAATTTGCTATTTGGAATTTGCTATTTGGAATTCAATTCAGGATACCCTATATCCACCAGGAAGAGTCCTTTTGCCGGAGCGGCCATGCCGGCCAGGGCATGATCCCGGGCCTCGATGATCCTCCGGAAACCGGCCTCGTCGATCTTTCCTTTTCCTGCCTCGAGCAGTGTCCCGACAATGGAGCGGACCATGCCCCGCAGAAACCGGTCGGCCTTGATCTCAAAGGTATATCCCTGGTCAGTCTCTTGCCAGCCGGCTGACAGAATGCGGCAAATGTTGGTTTTTACATCGGTATGGGCCTTGCTGAAGCTGGTAAAATCGCTATAATCCGGAAGCACACTGCAGCATTTCCGGATCCGGTCCAGGTCGAGCTTCCCGTATACATAATGTGAATAGAGGCGGTTATATAGGGGCTTTTCTTTGGAAATATAGTAATGGTAGGTCCGGTACACTGCAGAATAACGTGCATGAAAACCGTTCGAAACAGGGACCAGCCTGTGGACGAGAATATCATCCGGGAGGAACCGGTTGAGCTTAAAAACCGGGGTTTTAAGGGATATGGGCATCTGCGTATCGAAGTGCGCCACAAAAAAGGAGGCATGAACCCCTGCATCGGTTCTGCCGGCACCGACAACGGAAACCGGTTCTTTCAGGATTAATGAGAGTGCCTGTTCAAGGGTCTCCTGCACCGTTACCGCATTCGGCTGGTTCTGCCATCCGTGGTATGCGGCTCCGTCGTAGGCAATATGTAATAGATACCTGGGCACTTATCAAATATAGCGATCTTTTGTTAACATTTTTTAAGAAAATAATCTTTAGATTAGCGGACTACTCTGCTATTTTTGTGAACCGTAACGCAAAGAAACAAATAACCATAACCTATGAGTGAGCAAGTCAATATAAAGGAACTGAATGAAAGGATCAAAAAGGAGAGTGAGTTTGTCGATCTCATCAGCATGGAGATGCAGAAGGTGATTGTCGGTCAGAAAGCCCTGCTCGACCGTTTGTTGATCGGCCTCCTGTCTGACGGCCACATACTCCTGGAAGGGGTACCCGGACTGGCAAAGACACTGGCGATAACCACGCTGGCTCAGACCATTGACGCCGAATTCAGCCGGATACAGTTTACCCCCGATCTTCTGCCGGCCGACCTGATCGGGACCATGATCTACAGTCAGAAAAAAGAGGATTTCATGGTTAAGAAGGGGCCCATCTTCGCCAACCTGATCCTGGCGGACGAAATCAACCGGTCACCGGCCAAGGTGCAGAGTGCCCTGCTGGAAGCGATGCAGGAAAAACAGGTCACCATCGGGGAGGAAACCTACAAGCTTGGAAAACCGTTCCTGGTGCTTGCCACACAGAACCCCCTGGAGCAGGAGGGAACCTACCCGTTACCGGAAGCCCAGGTGGACCGGTTCATGCTGAAGGTGATTGTCACCTATCCGTCGCGGGACGACGAACGGCTGATCATGCGGGAAAACCTTCAAAAGGTGTTCCCTTCAGCGGCCAGGATCATGAAACCCGAAGATATCATGAAGGCACGGGACGTGGTAAAGGAGGTGTATATCGATGAAAAGATTGAAAATTATATCCTGGATATCGTTTTTGCGACCAGGAACCCTGAAAAAGCCGGACTGGCACAGTTTGTGCCCATGATTCATTACGGGGGGTCCCCAAGAGCGAGCATAAACCTGGCAAAAGCAGCCAAAGCCTATGCCTTCATTAAGAGAAGGGGTTATGTGGTGCCGGAGGATGTCAGGGCGGTATGTTACGATGTGCTTCGCCACCGGATCGGTTTAACCTATGAGGCGGAAGCGGAAAATATCACGGCTACCGACATTATTTCAGAAATATTGAACAATGTGGAGGTCCCTTAAGAAATGATGAAGCAGGGATGGATCATATTCGGAATGATTCTGTCGGTTTGCGTGAACCTGACCGCCCAGCCCCTCATCGGGCTGGATAAGGAGGAGGTGCGTGTCTTTATGGAGAAGGAGCGGAAGGACTTCAGAATCGATAAGTCCATTGTCAGACAGCAATTCAATTACCTTAAGTACGTCAACAATAAACAGACGATGACGTACATTATCTATTTTTCCGATGGGGATATCTGCACCGGCACCAAACTGATCTGCGATTACGATGAGTATGATGATGTCCGCAGGCAGCTGCAGGAGCAGAAAAAAAGAGTGGGAAAGAGCTCCTGGGAATACACCCACAACGGGAAGATCTATATCGTTTCCCTGGAAAAGGAGGAGTGGTATTTTATCCTGAAGGAGCAGGAGAAATTCCGATAGAAGGAGCAACAAGACCGTAGAGACAGTGGAAGCAAAGGAGTTACTCAGAAAGGTCCGTAAAATAGAGATCAAGTCCCGGGGATTGACGCGCCAGATCTTCGCGGGACAGTATCACAGTGCTTTCAAGGGAAAGGGGATGACCTTCTCGGAGGTCCGGGAGTACCAGTATGGCGATGATATCCGGACCATCGACTGGAACGTAACGGCCCGGTTCAACCATCCATACGTCAAGATATTTGAGGAGGAAAGGGAACTGACCGTGATGCTGCTGATTGATCTCAGCGAGTCGGGCAATTTTGGAACGCATTTTCATCTTAAGCGGAACCTGATCACCGAAATTGCGGCGGTGCTTTCCTTCAGCGCCATTGAGAACAACGATAAAATCGGGGTAATCCTTTTCTCCGACCGGGTTGAAAAATTTATCCCGCCCCAGAAAGGCAGGAAGCATATTTTGCGGATTATCCGTGAACTGATCGAGTTCCAGCCGGAAAGCCGGGGGACCAATATTTCGGAGAGCCTTCGGTTCCTGACCAATGCCATTAAAAAGCGGTGTACGGCCTTTCTGATTTCCGATTTCCGGGACAAAGGCTATGCCCGATCCCTGCAGATTGCCAACAATAAGCACGATGTGGTGGCCCTGCACATTTATGATCAGCGCGAAACAGAACTGCCGGCTGTGGGATTGATCCGGATCGTGGATGCCGAAAGCGGAAAGGAGAAATGGATCGATACCTCAAAAAAAGCTGTCAGGGACAGCTACAGCATGAAATGGGAGAGCCACCTGGAGATGATGATGGAGATCTTTTCCAGGGCCGGTGTCGACAGTGTTTCGATCAGAACCGGTGAGGATTACGTCAAACCGTTAATAAAATTATTCAGGAGAAGATAGATGAGGAGATACCACCCGGCGATATATATCTTTTTATTCTGTTTTTCGGCCGCAATGCAGGGGCAGATCCTGAACCTGAGGGCTGAGCTTTCGGAAGACACCATCCTGATAGGGGACCAGGTCTCCTTCAACCTGGTTGCGGAGATGGAACAATCCGTACAGGTCGAATTTCCAATTCCCGCCGATACCCTCAGCAAAGCTATTGAAGTGCTCCTTTTTTCCCCGGTCGATACCGTGATCCGGCAGGACCGGAAAACCATTTCCCGTTCATACCTGATTACCAGTTTCGAGAAAGGGACCCATGTCGTTCCTGCCCAGAAGATTGTTTATAATACCGGTGTCTTTTCAGATACGGCCTTAACCATGCCCCTTCTGATTCATGTCCTGGCCCCGGAAGTGGATACTACCCAGGCGATCAAACCTATAAAACCGCCGATAAACACCCCGGTTACATTTGCCGAGGCCGTTCCCTGGATACTTATCTCCTTCGGGGGATTAATGGGTCTGGCCCTGATTATCGCACTGGTAAGGATGTTCGCCCGGCGGAAGAAAGATCCGGAAGTGTTTGCGGCCATGAAGCTTGAACCGCCACATATCGTGGCATTCAGGGAGCTCGATCGGCTGAAGGAGGAGAAGCTCTGGGAGAAGGGAAAGGTGAAGGAATTTTATACCAGGCTGACCGAAATTGTCCGAACGTACATTGAAAGACAGTACGGCATTCCGGCTATGGAGAGCACCACAGAGGAGATCCTGAAAACCTTCGACAACCTGAATACGGAGGATGAGGTTCTGAATGAGATGCTGAGGGAGCTGCTCAGCCTGGCGGACCTTGTTAAATTTGCAAAGGAAGATCCCCTGCCCGTTGAGAACCAGACCAATCTCAATAACGGTTACCTGTTTGTCCAGAAAACCTATCCGTTGTTCTACCGTGAAGAGTGGAAATTAAAAGAGGAGGTGACAGATGAAGCACATTGATTTTGCCTACCCGGCTTTTTTCTGGCTGATGCTCATCATCCCCCTGATGATCGGATGGTACGTCTGGCGGGGACGGCGCAGCAATGCAGCCTTCAAGATGCCGGGATTTGAGAATATCGACGACCGGGTCGGGTCAGCCAGGATTTGGCTCCGGCACCTGCTGTTTGTCCTGCGAATTGCGGCCATCGCCCTGCTCATTATCGTGCTCGCCAGGCCGCAATCATCCAACCGTTGGGAAACAGTGACCTCGGAAGGTGTGGACATCATCATGTGCATAGATGTTTCAGGGAGCATGCGGGCGATGGATTTCAGGCCGAACAGGCTGGAGGCGGCAAAGGATGTCGGCATCGGTTTTGTTAATGGCCGCCTGGACGACCGTTTCGGACTGGTTGTCTTTTCGGGGGAGAGTTTTACGCAATGCCCGCTTACCACAGACAGGGCTGTGGTAACCAATTTCCTGAAGGAGATCGATTTCGGCATGATCGAAGACGGTACGGCCATCGGAATGGGTCTGGCAACATCAGTAAGCCGGCTGAAAGAGAGCAAGGCCAAAAGCAAGGTCGTTATTCTGCTTACCGACGGGGTCAACAATATGGGGGATATCGGTCCGGTGACCGCCGCAGAAATTGCAATGCAATTCGGGATCAGGGTTTATACCATCGGGGTCGGGAGCAGGGGAGAGGCACCTTACCCGGTTCAGGATTTTTACGGGCGGACGGTAACCCGGAACATGCCGGTGGAGATTGATGAAGAGGTGCTCAAGGAGGTGGCACAGAAAACCGGCGGCGCCTATTTCAGGGCAACCGACAACAACACCCTGAGGGAGATATACCGGCAGATCGACCAGATGGAAAAGACCCGTCTGGATGTGAAACAGTTCAGCAGGAAGAAAGAGGAGTATTTTCCCTTTCTGCTTGCTGCCATGGTTTTGTTTATATTGGAGTTGTTTTTGAGATATACCTGGTTCAGGACAATACCATAAGGGTTATGCTACAGTTTGCACATGTAAATATTTTGTGGTTCCTGGTAAGCATTCCGCTTCTGCTGGCCGGATACCTGTTCCACCGGCGAAACAGGAGAAGAGCGCTTCGCAATCTCGGCGATGAGGATCTGATCAATTATCTGATGCCCGACCTCTCGCGTCCTGCACAGACCTGGAAGTTTATTTTTTCCCTGGTTGCCCTGACATTGATCATCATTGCTGCAGCCGGACCACGTATCGGAACCAGGCTCCAGGAAGTGGAGCAGAAGGGGAGGGAAATCATCATTGCACTGGATGTGTCCAACAGTATGCTGGCGGAGGATGTCAAACCCTCGCGGCTGGAACGGTCGAAGCAGATCATCAGCAGAATGGTGGATCGCATGACCAACGACCGGATCGGGCTGATCCTGTTTGCAGGGGATGCCTATACCCAGATACCCATAACGGATGATTACCCCAGTGTGAAAATGTTCCTCGAGAGTGCCGGACCGGACATGGTCTCGAAACAGGGCACCGCCATCGGTTCTGCGATTGCCCTGGCGGCACGTTCCTTCCCGGAGAT
This sequence comes from Bacteroidales bacterium, assembly GCA_016936975.1. Taxonomy (GTDB): domain Bacteria; phylum Bacteroidota; class Bacteroidia; order Bacteroidales; genus JAFGWU01. Next base: position 61,856 of record JAFGWU010000018.1, read on the forward strand.
CCTGCCGGAGAAGGAATCTGCACCGGCCGGGGCCAACCGGGCCATTGTGGTTATCACGGACGGAGAGAATCACGAAGACGATGCGATCGGTGAGACGCAGAAGGCAGTCGAAAAGGGTATCAGGGTGTATACGGTGGGACTGGGGGATCCGAACGGGGTGCCGATACCGGTGAAAGCAGGAAGCACAGCCACAAGGAGGGACAAAGAGGGAAACGTGGTGGTGAGCAAGCTGAATGAGAAACTGCTGATAGAGATCGCATCGGCCGGAGAGGGAGCCTATATTCCGGGGGACAGGATAAGCAGTCTGATAGATGAGCTTGATAAACTGCAGAAAGAGGAGTTCAAGTCGAAACTCTTTTCCGATTATGCAGAACGGTTCCAGTATTTCGCAGGATTCGGCCTGCTTTTCCTTCTGTTTGAATTTTTGATCCGCTCAAGGAAAATTCCGTTTATCCAGAAATTGAAACTATTCAGGTCAGAAATATGAAACAATATCTCAGTATTCTTCTGATTATTGTACTTAATGTGTGTTCCCTTTCGGCCCAGGGCGACCGGAAAATGATCCGGCAGGGTTACAGGGATTACCTGGAAGGGAACTACAGCGAAGCAGAGGTGAAGTTCCGTAAGGCTGAGGACCTGAATCAAAACTCGTTCGAGGCAAAATTCAACACCGGGGCAACCCTGTACCAGCAGGAAAAGTACGACGAAACCCTGAAGCAATACCAGTCGGTCATTCCCGAAGCAGGCGATCCAACTAAACTGTCGGGTGTCTGGCACAATATCGGCAACTCCCTGCTGGAATCCCGGAAATATGCTGAAAGCATAGATGCCTATAAAAACAGCCTCCGCCTGAACCCGGGTGATATGGATACCAAGTACAACCTTGCCTATGCAATGGAGAAGCTCAGGGAACAACAACAGCAAAACCAGGACAATCAACAGCAGGATCAACAGCAGGATCAACAGCAGGATCAACAGCAGGATCAACAGCAGGATCAAC
>JAFGWU010000094.1 GCA_016936975.1 Bacteroidales bacterium
AGGCGACAGGCAGCAGGCGACAGGGGGCAGGCGACAGGGGGCAGGCGACAGGCAGCAGGCGACAGGCAACAGGAAGGATTCATTTTTTTCCCATGTCGGTCCATTGGTCCATATCGTGACGGTAGAGCAATATATCGCGGTCTGTAGCGAGCTCAAGGAATGTATCGATAATGGAGAACCGGTCCGCTTCTCCGAACAATTTAAAAATTGACGGGTCCAGTATGTAAATGCCGCTGAAAGCGATTGGTTCAAAAGAATCGCATTTACGGGTGATGATCTCCTCCCCCGTCCGGTTATTCCTCCAGCCGCACAACCGGTTGCCGGCTCCCATCAGCAGGCTCCTGGAGGTTACCCGTTCCTTCACGGCAAGGGTGGCCAGCGGATTGTGACTGAGATGAAAGCGGTACAGTGCCTCCAGATCAATGTTGCTGAAAATATCAATGTTATGCACCAGGAAAGGTTTGTCGTCAAAGAACCCACCGGCATGTTTGATGGCCCCTCCCGTGTCCAGCAGTTTTTCCCGTTCATCTGAGAATTCTATTCTGACTCCGAACGAGTTTCTGGAGTTCACAAAATCGATGATCTGCTCGGGAAAATGGTGGATGTTTATGATCAGCTCCTTAAAACCACTCCGGATCAGTTTTCTGATGACATGCTCCAGCATGGGGATCCCTTTGTACTCAACCAGCGCCTTTGGCCGGTCGTTCGTGAGGGGCCGGAGGCGGGTACCCAGTCCGGCAGCGAGTATCAGGGCCTTGCGCGACATGAGTTAACGATTCATTTTTTTTAATTCCCGGTGGGTTTCAATAACCCTTACATTATCCAATGTTTTAAGAAATTCACTGATCTTCCTGGATGCATACACCGACCGGTGTTTCCCGCCGGTGCATCCAAAACTGACCGACAGGTGTTTGTATCCCTGCTCCAGGGTTGAATGCACTGCCTGCCGGAGTTGTTGTTTCACATTGTTAAGAAAGGGTTCCATATCTCCCCGCGCTGTAAAAAACTCCTCCACCTCCCGGTCAAAGCCGGTCAGATCTTTGTATTCCTCGTATTTGCCCGGGTTTGAAAGCAGACGGCAATCGTAGACAAAACCTCCCCCGTTCCCGGAGAGATCATCGGGGTATCCCTTACGGTAGGAGAAGCTGGTCACCGAAACCGTCAGCCCCTCCCCTGTTTCCGGTTCAACGGGGTAATCCGGAGCGGTTTGAACCAGTTCGTGCAAACACCGGTATAGTTCGGGAAGAGCAGGACCATTTTCCAATCGATCCAGAACGGTCCCGAGGTTTTCCAGGCCGTACGGGATACTTTGGAGGAAGATCGCTTTCTTCTGGATGGTTCCCCTGATGCCGAAAGCGCCCAGTGCCTGCAGGATACGGATCAATGCCCACCAGTAAAACTGTCCGGTAAATACCTTCCTGTCGATTTCAACAAAGGGTGATGCTTCATCCATGTACTCATTCAGCAGCTCCTGCCTGACGGATTCTGAAAACCGGGTTTTTGCCTCAAACAACAGCGAAGCAAGGTCGTATTGAAGGGGACCCCTTCTGCCTCCCTGGTAATCGACGAAAAAGATTTCATTGTTATGAATGAGGATGTTCCTGGACTGACAATCCCTGAACATAAAGTGCTTCATTGGCTGTTCCGAGAGGAACGAGGCGAGTGACAGAAAATCCTTCTCCAGGAGGTCCTCATCGAAGGGGAGACCGGACAGTTTCAGGAAATAGTACTTGAAGTGGTTAAGGTCCCAGAGCATTGACTGCCGGTCGAAACTGCTTCGCGGGACGCAGAGGCTGTAATCCAGTCCCGCGCCCCCTTCAACCTGCATCCTGACAAGCTCTTTCAGGGCTTTCTTAAAGAACTGGATCAGCTCCCGGTTTTCATTTACATTTTTTCCGGCTGACCGGATCCGTTCATACAGCCGGTCATCACCCAGGTCCTGCTGAAGGTAGTAATTCAGGTCATCGCTCACCGCAACTATTTCGGGAACGTGGATGCCGAGCCGGTGAAAATGGTTTGTAAAAGTTGTGAACGCTTTCGTCTCCCCGGTATCGGGACTGAAGGTTCCGATCAGGGAATCTGCACCGGATTTCAGCCTGAAATATTTCCTGGCTGAGGCGGATTCAGGAAGCCGAACGACCTGTTCCGGAGCGGTGCCTTTAAAGGATTGATATAATTTGATGAGTTCTTCCATGGATACTGGTCCCTTGAGCAAATGTGCAGGGATAAAAATAGTGAATTCGTGTGCAATAAGGGTATTTAGTTTGATATTTTGATAGGTGCAGAATTAATTCAGCACCTATTGAAGCAGGGCTGGCCCCGAAACAACATCCAACTCACAATAATATGGGACCAATGCAGCCATGCCATGCCTGGCGTGGAAGATCAAAGATTTCAGCAATTCCCTCAGCCAAATGAAGAATCAGAACCCTGCTCGGTTCACCGGAGTCCCGTTTTAGGGACGAAGGTGGAGATCCTGAACCAGGAACCGGGAACCCGGAACCTTCCGGGCCGGGCATGGCGTGGTTACAGCCTGCCTACCGAACGGGCATAGACCATCGCCAGGGTCCGGTAGAAGATATGGGCCAGCTTGGTATAGGGGAGGTACATGATAAGGAACCAGACACATACAAGGTGGAAGAAATAGAGATGGTACGCCCATCCCCACTCCAGGAAGCGGGCGGCCTCAACCAGGGTCCCGGAAGCGGTCAGCAACAGGATGGATATGAGCAGAAGCCAGTCATCGTAATTGCTCCTACCTGCATTACCGCGATCGAAAAGCCTTCTGGCGATCATGATTGTGATCCCGGTGTAGAGCATCAGGGAAGCGATGTTCCCGAGAATCTTGAAGGGATTGGTAAAAGAGAGCGGGTAATGGTGTGTTATGGATGCAACAATGGCATACAATGTCACGAGCAGAAGGAGCACAAAACCAAAAAAGGTAAGGAGATGGGCCAGGTTCCGGGATTTATTGGATTTACAGCCTGAAAACTTCGAGTGCCCGAATACTTCCTTCAACACCTGCAGGATACTCTTAAAAAGAGTTGATTTCCGGCCTCCGGCAGGGATGATCCGTTTCATATCCTTCCAGAATTTGCGCAACCCAATAAAGGCCATTCCATAGAAGAACAGGGTCATTGCCGTAAAGGTGGTATTCAGCCAGATATGGGGAAAGAATTTCGAGTAGTTCACCGGACCTTCCGGGATCCTGAAGGTCCCGGCCATCATCAGGATGACTGAAATGATAACCACCGGGATGGCAATGGCAACAGGCAGATAAGCCGGACTGGAAAGCAGTTTTCCCATGAATCCCGGACGGGCATAATGTTGGATGGTAATCTTTCTCACCGCAGCAAGCACATCCGACGGCCTGACTCCACGCGGACAGTAAGTGGAACAATCGCCGCACTGGTGGCAGAGCCAGATGTCGGGGTTGCCCATCAGTTTATCCTTCAGTCCCCATGCGGCCCATGCCATCTCCTTACGTGGGAAAGGCCGATCCTCCGGAGCCAGCGAACACACCGCAGAGCAGTTCCCGCACTGAATGCATTCACCCAGCGGGGATCCGCTGATCCTGGTAATTTCCTTTTTAAATCTTATGTCAGGCTTTATCCTGAGCATGGTTCCTTATTACCGTTTACTGTTTATTAATTCTGCATTGTCCACGCAAAGCATTTCTTGACTACGACCTTCTGCCTGCTTTGTCCATTCTTCCATTCGCCCAACCTCACATCCCCTTAAAGGGATTGGGCCCTATCAATTCAATCTCTTCCAGGTAATCGTTGATGATCCCCGGGATCTTATCATATTCATTTATTTCCAGGAAAACGGTTTTGATTCGTTCCGGCTCAAGCATCATGGTTTCCAGGGTTTCCTGCAGGTTCTTTCCCCTTTTTTCCGTCAGCTCGCTGCCATGGATATAATGGCACTGGTAATCCTCCCCGGGCTTGCATCCGATCTGAAGGATCCCGTCAAAGCCCAAGGACAATGCATCGGAGATCCACACCTTGTTCACACTCCCGATGCACCGCACCGGGATAATCCTTACGTACGGGGATATGGAAAGCCGTTTGATACCGGCCATATCAAAAGCCGGGTAGGCATCGTTCTCACAGACAAAGGCCAGGATCCGGGGTTTCTCTTCAAACTCATCCGGGATATGCACCGCCTTGATCACCTCCGTCATCATATTGATGGAGTAGTCTTTAAAGCTGATAACCCGTTCTGGACAGGACCCGATACAGATCCCGCATCTGCGGCAGCGTGCAGGATTGGGGATCGGGGTTCCTTTTTCATTTTCATCATAGCTTCCGAACGGACACTCTTCGGTACAGCGTTTACAGTCGGTGCAACGGTCCATATACAGCTCGGGCCAGGACAGGTCGCCCGATCGCGGATGAACGGCCTCTCCCCTTTTCACGGCCTCGATGCATTGAATGGCCTTGAACACTGCTCCGGAGGCATCTGCCATACAGGAAGGGATATCCATCGGTGCCCGAATGGTTCCGGCCGCATAAATCCCCGTTCTCCTGGTTTCATATGGGAAACAGATGAAATGCGAATCCGGGAAACGGTATTTCAGTTCCGGCAGTCCCGTTCCCTGGCGGTACTGAAGATTCAGATCCTCCGTAGCGGTTGGGACCATCCCGACAGCCAACACCACCATATCCACCGGGATAACGATTTGCTCATCGATCAGACTGTCCTTTACCTCTACGTCGATCTGGTTACCGTTTGGATTTACACCGGTTACCGCTCCCTTTGTCATCATAATGGCATCGTCGCCCTGGACGGCCCGGTAGAATTTCTCCTGCAGTCCCGGCGTCCTGATATCCTTGTAGATAATATACACTTCAGCCGAAGGATTATGCTCCCTGATATAGGTGGCCTGCTTCAGAGTGGTCCCGCAGCAGGTATTGGAGCAATAGGGCAGATGTTCCCGATCCCTGGAGTCGGCACACTGAATAAAGAGGACCCTGCCGGGAATTTCCGAATAGCGCCTGGTTGCGATCAATTCCTCAAACTCGACACTGGTCAGCACACCGGGTAACCGTCCATATCCCAGATGGGATAGTGCCGATGGATCATAAGGTTTCATGCCCATGGCGGTTACGATGGCTCCTACCCTTATCGTTCCGTTATATGCTCCGTGTAAAGTAACCTCAAAATTCCCTGGCTGACCTTTAATGGTCGCGATGGTTGTTTTTATATAGAGGTTTATATTTTTCCGGGTTCCCAGCTCCTCTATTCTTTTAAAAATGACGGGGTCAGCAATCCGGTTGAAGGGTTCTTTATACGGGATCTGACCGGCCAGTTTTGAAGCATACCCTCCGGGCCGATCCGCCTTCTCAACGAGATGAACAACGTACCCTGCCGAATCAGCCTCCAGGGCCGCCGTAAGACCGGTAATTCCGGCACCGACCACCAGTATTTCCGAAGAGTGATATGAATCTCTGAAGGGTACCGGTCTGGCTGATCCGGCTACCCTGGCTATTCCCATCCGGAGGTAATCCTCTGCGGCCGACTGTGTATCCTGATGGCCCGGCTCCATCACCCAGGACACCTGTTCACGGAGGTTCACCCGTTCGGTAAGGAGCCGATCGTGATCAAACATACCCGCTTTCGACCTGGGGGAGCATGCGGCAATCACCACGCCGTGCAGTTCTTTATTTTCCAGTTCCGAATAGTAAAAATCCGTACCGTTTTTCGAACAGAGTGCCGGATGTTCCCTGCAGAAAGCCGCGCCATGTTTTTCAGCCACAGCTTTCAGCCGGGATATGTCAATGGATTTTCCTATATCACACCCGGAGCAGATAAATATGCCAATTTTCCTGTCCACCCTGTTTTAAAAGTTTGTTTTAATGGATTTCACCGCCGCAGACGTGGCATCCTTCACCGATTCCGACACATCCATCGGTTTTCTGCAGGTGGCCGCTGTCACAATACCCTCCAGCTGATTTTCAACCAGGAACCCCTCCGAATCCGTCAGGATGATTCCTTCAAGCGGATTATTCGGGACCATCCCGGTTGCCAGCACCACCATGTCGTACCGTTCTTTAATCTTCCTTCCGGAAAGAATATCCTCTGCTTCCACTTCAAGATCATGATTATCGTCGCTTTCCGATATCCTGCCGATCTTGCCCTTAATGAACCTGATGTTTTTATTATTTTCTGCTTTTACCAGCAGATCCTCGTTTCTTCCTGAAACCCTCAGATCAATATAATATATGCTGATCTGCGCATCCGTGCAGCGTTCTGAAATGGTCAGCGCATGTTTCAGGGAGGCGGAACAGCAGACCGCAGAGCAGTAAGGCAGATAATTCTCGTCTCTTGAACCGGCACATTGCACAAACGCAATGGTACGGGGTATCTCATGGTCTGATGGCCGTTTGAGCGTTCCCTCTCCCGGTCCCCCGACCGCCAGCAGACGTTCCAGTTCCACATTGGTCACCACATTGGGAGCCGCATAGCAAAGGTTTTTAATCTTTTTGGCATCGAAAGTTTTCCAGCCTGTGGCGATGATGATGCGTTCCACATTCAGAACCGTGGTTTCCTCTTCTGCATTCAGGTCAATCGCATTGTAATCACATACCTCAACACATTTCCCGCACTGCTCTTTCAGGCACACCGTCCCGTCAATAACATAGGTAAACGGGAAGGTCATCTCATGCGGCAGGTAGGCGGCTTTTGTTTTACCGAAGCCGTAATTGAAAGCGTTCGGCCGCTCCACAGGGCACACCTCAGCACATTTACCGCAGGCCGTACAGAGATCGTTGATGTATGCCGGGGCAGTTTTTATTTTAACACTGAAATCACCTGACACCCCTTCAATATGTTCAACAGTGGACTGTGTCAGAATCCGTATCCGGCGACTGGACCGTATCCGTCGGTAGTTGATTTCCAGTCCGCAATTGGGCGGGCAGAATTTCGGGAAATAGCTGTTCATTCGCACCACGTTCCCGCCCAGACAGGCTTCTTTCTCCACGAGAACCACTTCCCGTCCGGCTTCTGCCAGCTCCACGGCCGCTGTAATCCCGGCCATACCGCCACCAATAATTAATATAGGTTGTCTTTTTATCGCCAACTCTTTTTACAGCTTGCTATTTAGAAATAAAAAAATTAACACCGTTCGACAAAGGTCAAACAACCGGAAACCGGAAACCCTCAACCGGGAACCGGAAACCCTCAACCGGGAACCGGGAACCTATTCAATGACCTCCCGCTTCACCATTTCCCATTCCCCTGTTTCCGGGTTCCACCGGCAGTTGGCAAAGGCCTTCCAATCATCCTTCATTCCGGGAAAATCGGTACGGAAGTAGTAACCCGGCCATCGGGTTTCCTCCCTGAACATCATTGTTCTGATATGTGATTCGGCCTGCCAGAGCCGGTGTATGTTTTCCCAGCAACGCATCAGCTCATGCAGGTCGGAAGCAGCCAGTTTATCGGCATCCTCCTTCATGAACTGAAGATACTCCAGTCCCTTCTCCATAAGCATCCGTGAGGTCCTGAATCCCACTGAGGCACCTCCGGCATATTCATCCATGATTTTCTGAAGCCGGAACATGAACATCCTGGGTTTGATGAAATTCGGATTGACATCCTCATCGTTCGTATAGCTGTGATGGGTTTCGAATACAGCAAGCGGTTTGAGGATTCTCTGTTTTATCTCCTCAATGATGGACGGGTCCACCTCAAACGGTTCGGGATGATCCACGCAGAAGGCAAGAGCCGATTTAGCGGCAATCCGTCCTTCCGTAAAGGAGCCTGAAGAGAACTTGTGGGATGAGGCACCGGAAGCATCTCCGGCCGCAAAAAGTCCTTTCACGGTAGTCATGTTGCAATAGCCCCAGAAATGCTGTGGCGGTGCCAGATCTTCCGGTCCTGACACCCAGGCCCCGGAGGCCCCGGAATGGGAGCTGATAAAATAGGGTTCACAGGCAGCGATTTCGGAAGGCGTCTCTTCGGGAGCAATATTATGTGCGGCCCAGTTCAGGGCCTGGCTGATGGTCATATCCAGGAAATCCTCCCAGGCTTCCGACTCCAGCTCCTTCAGTTTCCTTTTGGCCTCTTTCTCATCGGGAATTTCAGCCACCAGCTTGCGGATGGCATCATCCGTTCTCATGTAAATGGGCCCGTTACCCTCCTCAAGTTCAAGAAGCATCAAATAGTTGCGCAGGTTGGCAGGTGTGGGTTTGGATGTACCGTAGGGAGCCCATTTTTCCAGTTCGGAGGCCCTGGTCTCCATATAATCTTCCCCCTTTGCATTGGTTGCCTTTGATTTAAACAACAGGAACCAGGCCCCTACCGGTCCGTATGAATCCTTGAACCGTACCGGCACAAAACGCACTTCCTGGCAGGTCATTTCAGCACCTGACTTCAGGGTAAAATAGGCACCGGCCCCTGAATTAAACGGCGGATACCATGATCTTCCCAGTCCTTCCCCGACCGACCTCGGTCTGAAAATATGAACGGCGCCCCCCATCACATCCAGGACCGCTTTGGCCTTGAACAGGTAGAATTTGTTTTCCCGGACACTGAATCCGGCGGCACCCACACACCGGTCGCCCAGAAGCACCGGTTCCGCAATAAAAATACGCTCGAAATATTGTCCGTTTTCCCCCAGTTCCCTGAGGGAGCTCTTAGCTGCCTCAGAAACTATGCTCTTGTAGGATTCTCCATGAATCATAATCTGCCACCTGCCCTCGTTCACATAATTCCCTTCTTCATCTTTCCAGATGGGCAATCCCCATTTCTCGAACAGGTGCACTGTTGAGTCCACATGCCTGGCAATGTTCGCCACCAGGTCATCCCTGGCAATGCCCATCAGGTCGTTTTTCACATACTCCACATAATCTTCCACAGTGTTCTTCCCATTCTTCAATCCAAGGTAAAGATTGATGGCCGAGAGGCCCATGGCCACTGCACCACTGCGTTCCATAGCAGCTTTATCGACCAGTGTCACTTTCAGGTTGTTTTTCCTTGCCCAGTGGGAAGCCTCAAAAGCGGCACCACAGGCGGCCATCCCTCCCCCCAGGATCAACAAATCTGTTTCGACGACTACAGTCTGGAAATTATCGATATTCATTCTTTTCGTGTTAGAAGTTCTGTTCCATCAGGCCCTTTAAAAAGCCCCCGGGATATTCATTTTCTTTGCTATGTTTATGAATTTTCTTTCTACCCTGTGTAAAGGCCGGTTCCCAGCGACATGGGTTCGGTTCTCAGCAGGGGGGATTTGAGATCCTCCGAACCTGAGACGTATCCGGCATCCGGTTGGATCGTTCCCTCCGGTATGGTACGGGTTGGAAATTTAAACCTTTTCAGGGTCCGGTTACGGAAGCGGACCGACCACATGATGGAATCCGAACTTCTGAGAGGCTGAACCACCGCACCCAGCGGCATGAAATCTGCATAACCCCTTATTTCAATGGCCTGTGTGGGGCAGATTTTTACACAGCTGTAGCATTCCCAGCACATATCCACGGCCCTGTTATAGGCTTTATTGGTAACTAAATCCAGCACCATCAGGTCGTTGGGGCAGACATACTGGCACGCGGTCCGATCCTGTGCCTTGCATCCATCACACTTTTCGGTTATTACGAAACTTGGCATAGAAGAATTTGTTTCAGTGTACCACAAACATAATAAATTGATTCAGAAGATAACCCGGGAAATCTAATTTAGACTTGTTTTAACAAGATGGTGATCCATTATTCATCGGAGAAATGCTTCAGCATCTCCCTGTATGAGGAGAAGACCTTTGCCCTTGATACAAATCCCATGTATTTTCCATTCTGCAAAACGGCAATATTATAACGATCGCTTTCTGAAAATTTCCGTGCAACCTCCTCCATCTGTTCGTTGCTCTCAATGGTATAGGTCGGGAAGAACATCAGGTCCCTCACGAAAGTGTTATTGTATCGTGCCTGGTCGAACATAATGTGCCTGATATCATCCAGTTTGACGATGCCCTTAAAGTTTTTTTGTTCATCGATAACCGGAAAAATATTCCGGCTGGATCTGGTAATCACTTTCACAAGATCTCCCAGTGTATCCTCGGGATGAACGGTCTTAAAATCGGTTTCAAGAAGCTCGGTAACTTTCATCATCAGAAGGATATTCCGGTCCTTGTGGTGGGTCATCAGCTCTCCCCTTTTGGCAAGCTGGATGGTATACACAGAATTTTTAACAAAATAACGGACCGTGGCATAGGAGATCGTAGAAGCCAGTATCAGCGGGAAGAACAGATCATGGCCACCGGTTATTTCCGCGACCAGGAAGATCGAGGTCAGCGGGGCATGTATCACCCCGGCAATCATACCTGCCATGCCAATAAGGGCCAGGTTGCTCAGGGAAACATCGATTCCGAATTCATTCAGGATAATGGCGTAAAGTAATCCTGCATTGGCACCCATAAAAAGTGAGGGGGCAAAGATGCCACCGATGCCGCCGGCAGCAAAAGTCAGCGTTGTGGCAATAACTTTAACCATTATAATCAGAGCCATCATTAGGACGGTAAGGAGAAAGGAATCCTGCCAGGATTCAAAGAAAGTCCTTTTAAAAAGATGCAGATACTCTCCCCTCAGGCATTGATTGACCACTTCGTAACCTTCGCCGTACAACGGGGGCAGCAGGAAAATGATGATACCGAGCAATCCGCCCGCTATCAGCAATCTTTTCCAGGGGTTTTTCAATTTCTCGAAAATTCCGGAAACAGAATTATAGATACGGGTAAAATATACCGATAATAACCCCATTAAAAGGCCCAGTAACAGATAAAGATGGATCTGGTTCATCTCAAATCCCTCGCTCAGATTGAAGGGATAAAGCACATTCTGTCCAAGAAAAAGGTAGGAAGTCAGGGCAGCGGTTGCCGAGGCAATCAGCAGGGGCACCATCGACCACATGGTCAGGTCAAGCATAATAACCTCCACGGCGAAAACAATTCCGGCGATGGGAGCCTTGAATATGGCAGACATCGCACCGGCACAGGCGCAGGCAAGCAGCAGGGTGGTCTCTTTGTAATTGAGTTTCAGGGCGCGCCCGATATTGGAGCCAATGGCACCACCCGTGGCAACCGTAGGGCCCTCCAGACCGACCGATCCCCCGAAACCAACCGTCAGTGCACTGGTAATGATACTGGAATAGAGGTTATGGGACCGGATGATTCCGTTATTCTTGGAAATTGCAAACAGCACCCCCGGTATCCCATGCCTGACAGGGCGCTTATTAATATACCGGATGAAAAGGACCACGAGGAGAATCCCGATAATGGGAAATATGAAGGTAAAATAGTTGCCGATAACTCCCTGGAAACCATTTTGCAGGGCCATGCGTATAAAGTGCACAAGGTTCTTTATAATCACTGCAGCCAGACCTACTGCCAGTCCCACAGTGGCCGATACCAGGTAGAGATATCGTTGCCCTGATAAATATTTTGTCCTGAATGTGTTAAGGCGTTGCGATACGGTTCCTTTTTGCATGGCACGACAAAATTAAGAAAATAGGCTGCAGTACAAAGGAAGAAATAAAATTTTCATTAACCGCCGACTAAAATGATATTGACAGCGTTATTTAACAAAAAGTTATCTGTTAATCCGGTTATAATGTCTTAACTTTACAGGTTAAAGCATAATACCCGGCACAATAATTGCAACCATCACGTTGATGATCACTGCATCCTTCAACATATTAACCCTGAAACGATTCTTTATCCTGATTGTCAGTTTGTCCTTTGCCGGCATCTTAACGGCGCAGGATTTACCCGACAAACCTGAGATTCAGAGAGTCACCATCGACACATCTTACCATGGCCAGGGTTACCGGGTTTTTGTTGAATGGCTTCCCAGCACCTCACCCGACGTATCGCACTACATATTGTATAAAGAAACGCCCAATTTAGATTTTATAAAAATCGACTCTGTCCTGTTCAATGTTACCGGTTACATTCACGTTCTGCCAGAGCCCGAGAACTTAAGCTATAGCGTTACTGCCAAAGACAGTTCGGGAAATGAGAGTCTGCTCACACCAGGGGTCCACCGGGCCGTTCATCTGAAGGCCGAGTTCGATGAATGTTACATGCGAAACCTCCTTTCCTGGAGCCCTTATGAGGGATGGGATAACAACCTGTCTGTTTACCGTATCTATGTGGCTGAAGAAGTTGGTCCCTTTGCTTTTCTGGATATTGCAAAACCCTCGGAGATACAGTATCAGCACCGTAACATTGAAGGGAACCGTTCATACCGTTACCTGATTGAAGCTGTCAGGACCCAGGATAACCTGGTCTCCCATTCCAATATTGACCTGGTGGAAACCCTGCTTCCTGAAATTCCTGCATACCTTCAGATTGATTATGTGGATGTCATTGATGAGGCTTCCGTTAATATCTCTGTTACCGCTGATCCGGAAAGTGAAATAACCGCTTTTCAACTGTTGCGTTCTACACAGTTCGATGCAGATTTCCTGATTAAAAATACTTTTGAAAACGATTATCACTCCACGTTTTCAATTAGCGACCATGTTGCGACATCCGGTAATCCCTATTTTTATCGCGTGGATGCCATCTATCAACCCGACGGTTGCCCGGTTTCAAGAGTGGTCCGCAGCTCAAATATCGGGAGCACCATCCTTCTTTCAGGAGAAGAAAACAATAACAATGTTTCCCTCTCATGGACCCCTTACCGGGATTTTCCTGGAGGCCTGGCAGGATATGAGGTATCAAGAAAAATCGAGGGTGAATATGTTGACATTGAATATACTGGTCCGGGAACAACCCAATTCAATGAAAATATCAGTTCGATACTGGACGGTCCACAACCTGGGGAAATAAAGTACCGAATTAAAGCGATCGGATCACCCAACGCACACGACCCGGAGGGCGGAGAGAGCCATTCCAATGAAATTTCTATCGAGCTGGAAACCCGGTTTTATATGCCGAATGCATTCACACCCAATGGTGATGGCAGGAACGAACGGTTCGGTCCGGTCATTGACTTCGCCCCGGAGTCGTTTCTCATGATCATCTACGACCGTGCAGGCAGGAAACTCTTCGAGACAGAAGATCCTTATGAAGGCTGGGACGGCCGTTTTAAAGGAGGCGGACGGGTTATAGAAGGGGTTTATGTCTACCATGTGCAATTTACCGAATACGGTGGCCGTATGCAAACTCAAACCGGTACCGTAACGGTTATATATCCTTAAGGGTTATGGGGTCCCGCTTGAGGGGTCCCGGTTTTAATTCTTCATTTGGCCCGGCAAACTGCTAAAAATCGTAAATATTCCACGCAAGGCATTGCGTGGCTACTGCCGACTGCTTACTGCTTACTGCTTACTGCTTACTTGTCTTGTCCTGATATATGTCTACAGGTTAAACAATAATTTTAAGCTACCTGATAATGCATAATCTCAGGTGTTTTAAATCCCAGGC
>JAFGWU010000095.1 GCA_016936975.1 Bacteroidales bacterium
GGCGTCAAACTGTCACCCGGCGGTTCCTGGACATTTGTCTTTTCCGGCGAGCTTGATTTCTCCATACTTCCTGATGGAACCGGTTACATGGCATTTGTATATGAATGTACCGATGCTAATGCGGGGACATGGGAGATCGATAATATACTGTATACCGGCTACCCGGTTGGAGGTTCGGATGCTACGGTTACATCTGCCGTTTATACAGTGGATGATGCGGCAGAAACCATCACGGGGGTCCTTTATAAGAGCAGTCTGGAGGATTTTGAAGCAAACCTGGTTCCCGCCTTAGGTGCTTCTTTCGAAGTGTATGAAGCAGACGGAACCACTGTTGCCACAGACATCCAGTCGGGCTACAAGGTGCTGGTTACCGCAGGGGACGGGACCACTACCAAAACATATACCGTTACCGTGGACGACAGCCTGCCCGGCGGACTCTTCTTCTCGGAGTATATCGAGGGAAGCAGTAATAATAAGGCACTGGAGATCTACAATCCCAACGACGTGGCAGTCAGGCTGGATTATTATCAAATAGCCCAGGCCAGTAATGGCGGCGGATGGCAGTATTACCATACTTTCCCGGCTGGAACGGTTCTGGAACCCGGCGAGGTATGGGTTATGATAACCGATCAAACCAGTACGGAGCTTTTTGATCCGGCAGAAGCCGACGAAGTGCTTTCATACCCGAGCGTGGTTCACCATAACGGGAATGATGCCAGGGGATTGATTATTGTAACTTCTGTTGACACCACCCTGGTGGATGTGATCGGTGTTCCCGATGTAAATCCGGGAACAGCATGGGATGTGGCTGGTGTTACCAATGCCACTGCAGAACATACCCTGGTCAGGAAAAACTTTATCCTGGAAGGGACAGACGACTGGGCACTGAGTGCCGGTACGGATGCGGCCAATTCCCAGTGGTTTGTCTATGAACAGAATTTCTTTGACAGCCTGGGTAATCATACTTATTCTTCCTTTGTGCCTTCGGATGATGCCACGGTTTCATCTTCCGTTTATATCGTGAACGACGAGCTTGGTACCATTACGGATGTACTGGCCTCGGAGGACCTGGAAACCTTCAGGGCAAACCTGGTTCCTGCTGCAGGAGCATCATTTGAGGTTTATGAGGCTGACGGAACCACCGTCGCGACGGATCTGCAAAGTGACTACCAGGTTATTGTCACTGCAGAGGACGGACTGACAACGAAGGTTTATGTCATCACGAAACTGCCTCTGAGCACCGACGCTACCGTAAGCTCATTGGTTTACACTGTTGATGATGGTGCCGGGACTATTACCGGGGTTCTCTACAAAAGCAGCCTGGCTGCATTTGAAGCCAACCTGATGCCTGCTGACGGCGCATCCTTTGTTGTTTACCAGTCTGACGGTACAACGGCTGCCACGGATATCCAGACCGGATATAAAGTGGTTGTCACAGCCGAGGATGGGTCCACAACCAAAACCTATACGGTGACTGTGGAAGACAGTATGCCGGAAGGGCTGTTCTTCTCGGAATATATTGAGGGAAGCAGCAATAATAAGGCATTGGAGGTTTACAATCCGAACGAAAATCCCGTACGGCTCGATTACTATCAGATTGCCCAATCGGTCAATGGCACCGGCTGGCAGTATTACCATATCTTCCCCGCAGGGGCGGTGCTGGAGGCCGGAGATGTATGGGTTATCATAACCGATCAAACCGATCCGGGTCTGTTTGCCCATACCGGCGCCGATGAGATTCTTTCCTATCCAAGCGTTGTCCATCACAACGGGGATGATGCACGGGGATTGATCATTGTGACCTCTGAAGACACAACGCTGGTGGATCTGATTGGTGATCCGGATGTCGATCCGGGTACAGGATGGGATGTTGCCGGAGTTGCCAGCGCAACTGCCGAACACACCCTGGTCAGAAAACCTACTGTAATTGAAGGGAATACCGACTGGACTGCAGCAGCAGGGACGAGTGCCGATAATTCGGAGTGGTTTGTCCTGGAACAAAATGTATTTGACAGCCTTGGAGCCCATTTGATGACAGGTCCGGAATTGTCGCACGATGCCACCATCAGTGATCTGCTTGTGAACGGCACATCGATCCCGGGATTCACACCCGCACAGCTGACCTATTATTACACCCTCGAGGCAGGGACCACCGAGCTGCCGGTTGTTACAGCAGTTACCAATGATGAGAATGCGGAAGTAACAGTCAGCGGACCGGTCAATCTCGACGGTACCGAGGCAGAGCGTACCGCCACGGTATTGATTACTGCCGAGGATGGGGAAACCACAAAGACCTATTACGTGGTGTTTGATGTGGCGATTGGTATTGATAACAGTCGTGCCGGTCAGATAATGATCTACCCGGTTCCGGCAATGGATTACCTGAACATCAGCAATACGCATTCAGCGGAATCCGTCAGCATCCTCAATATTACCGGTTCGGTGGTTAAAATGGTTAAGCTTTCGGGCGAGCCATCCGTAAGGCTTGATATCCATAACCTGAACAGCGGGGTCTATTTTCTCGAAATCAAAACGAACGGTACAGTTAAAGTACGCAGATTCGTTAAGGACTAAGATAACAGATCATTTCAAAAAAGAAAAGCAGGGCGTTAAGGCGCCCTGACTTTTCTTATATCGTGATGTGAACCAGATAGGATGCGCTCCTGCTTAACCGGGATGCGGTAATCATCCATTTAGAAGAACCTGATAACAATTAACAGAAAAATGAAAAGAATACTATTTTTGGCCGTGGCGGCCTTTTCCGGTTTAACCCTTTTTGCGCAGGATTGCAGTGACCTCTTTATTTCCGAGTATATCGAGGGAACCGGGAACAACAAGGGATTGGAGTTCTATAATCCCACCGCAGAGATCATCAACCTTAATGCATATTATGTTGCCAGGTACAGCAATGGCAATAACAGTTTTGAGTCGGGAGGGATCACACAGCTTCAGGGTTTCATTCAGCCTTATTCCACACATATCCTGGTGAACGGACAGACCACTTCCACAGAGACCTCTCCGGCCTGTGACCCGGCTCTTCAGGAACTGGCGCAGCAGCTTGATCATGATTACCCGGCTCCGACCTACATGAATGGCAATGATGCCATCGCCCTGTTTAAGGATCCGGTCGGACAGGGCAATCTGGCTGATTTTATCGTGCTCGACCTGTTCGGGATTATCGGGGGAGGTATGCAGCCGGATGATGAAGGATGGGCCTCCTTCACGGATACCTGGGTTTACAAAAATATTTACGAGAATAACCAGATCGTGGACAGGGACAGTGTGTACATACAGTACTATATTGTTCCGGAAGGATATTACTGGCTTCCCTGGTCTGCAAACCACTCCCTCGTCCGTAAACATACCGTGAAAGAGGGCGTTAAGACCAATCCCAGTCCCGAGTTTGTGATTACGCAGGAATGGGATACCATACCGGGCGGGGCCAATCAGTGGGACTCGCTTGGCGCCCATTACTGTGACTGTGAGTTTGCTACAGCGGTTGAGAATTCAGGGGCAATGCAGAAAGCAGATATTTATCCGAATCCTGTGAGCAATGATTTCTATATCAAGACCCCGGAACCCTTTTATGAGGTGGTTCTGCTGGATGCTTCCGCAAGGGTCATCTTCAGGAAAAGATATGGTGCCGGAAAAACAGAAGAGATGATACGGGTTCATGATCCGGCTCCGGGGATTTATGTCCTGAAGATCCTTACGGGTAATGGGATGATAACAGAAAAGGTCCTGATGAATTAGGAACCTGACTAACATAACCGGGTCAGGGAAACCGGTATCCGGAAAGCGGAAATCAACAGTAACATAGCTTTATGATAAAAAGACGAATATTAATTCTCCTTTCAGCATTGTGGATCAGTGCGGCTGCACTGGCCCAGCAGGGGCGGATTACCGGTATGGTGATCGATGATATTACCGGGGAGGCTCTCATCGGAGCCAACATCGTTTATGAACCCGGAAAGGGAACGGTTTCGGACCTGGAAGGAAAATTTGAGCTAACGGTGCCCCGGGGAGCATATACATTGCAGGTCTCCTATGTGGGATACGGGACAGAAACAAGGGAGTTACAGGTTTCGGACCGGATCCTGGTCCTGGAGTTCAGGCTGAAGTCACTGACCATTGACGAAGTGGTTATTACTGCAGATGTGGCACGTTCCAGGGAAACGCCGGTTGCCTTTACAAATATTACCCCGGCGCGGATTGAGGAAGAGCTGGCCGGACGGGATATTCCCCTTATACTGAATACAACGCCCGGTGTATATGCCACGCAGCAGGGGGGTGGAGACGGGGATGCCCGCATCACCATCCGCGGATTCGATCAGCGGAACCTCGCCGTGATGATTGACGGGATCCCTGTGAATGATATGGAGAACGGATGGGTTTACTGGTCCAACTGGTTCGGGCTGGATGCCGTACAACGAACCATGCAGGTGCAACGCGGACTGGGTGCCTCACAGCTGGCCCTGCCCTCCGTAGGCGGGACCATAAACATTCTCACCATCGGGATCGAAAGCGATATGCGTACTTCTGTGAAACAGGAGGTCGACAGTCAGGGGAAGATCCGTACCTCGTTCGGATTTACAAGCGGAAAATTGCCCAACGGATGGGGAATCACACTGGCCGGATCCTATAAACGCGGTAATGGGTGGGTGGATAACACCTACTCGGAAGGATGGTTTTACTATGCGAAGGTTGATAAGAGGATGCATAATCACCTTCTGACCCTTACAGCCATGGGAGCACCCCAGATGCACGACCACCGTTCCTATACCAGGCCCATATCTGCCTATGATACGGTGTATGCTAAAAAGCTGGGGATCGATATTGATGAACTGAAGGAGGCTAATCCCAGCTATAATATTTACGGCAAAGGTGTCCAATATAACCAGCACTGGGGTTACCTGAAAAGGGACCGGTTCAATCCGGATGCGGAAGAGGAGGTTCTGGCCGAACGTTCCAACCAGTATCATAAGCCGCAGTTCACACTCCGTGATTTCTGGACCATCAGTGACAAACTGAATGTTTCCAACAACCTCTATCTCTCCATCGGTAAGGGGGGAGGCGACCGTCCCATTTCAAGCATCAAGGACTCCCAGCTATTTCATGATCCCGATGACCCCCATTACGGTCAGATTAACTGGCAGTCCATTTACAACGCCAATTGCAAGCCGCAGCCCCCTTTCAACACGCTTCCGATCAATCCGATCTACAGCGATTCCCTGCTCGTATCGAGCAATTATATGACCCGTCAGCATAACGAACATTACTGGTACGGACTGCTTTCCAAAGTGAATTATAACATCAGTTCCCGCTTTGACATCAGCGGTGGACTGGATCTGAGATCCTACAAAGGCATCCATTTTACAACTGTCAGGGACCTTCTGGGCGGCGATTATGCCGTTGACAAATATGATAAAAGGATCGATTATGTGGCCAATCTTGAAGCCGCCATGAAATTCGTCGGAGACACAGTCGACTATTATTATGACGGACTGGTGCGCTGGGGCGGGGTGTTTGTCCAGGGAGAATACAAAACGGGAAAGATATCGACCTTCCTGAACCTTACCACGGCTGTCAGCGGTTACAACAAAATCGATTACTTCAACCGCGCGGAATCCGGATGGATCTATAAGCAGGGTTTTACGGTCAAATCCGGGCTGAATTATAATCTGACCCAGCATTCCAACCTGTTCATCAACCTTGGTTATCTCTCCAGGGTCAGGGCCTACCGTTATTTTTACCGGGGCTATACCACCAATTTTGCGGAAGAACTGGATAATGAACTGATCAAGGCAATTGAAGCGGGTTATACCTACGGGTCGCCCGTGTTCTCCCTGTTCTTAAATGCTTATTACACCCGCTGGGAGAATAAGCCAACAAACAGGATTTATTCCACATACAATCTTCAGCCGGGCGATCCCGGGTATGTTCCGGATGATCCTGAGTCGAACAGTGACAAACGTGTCTATGCCGATATTCCGGGTATGAACGCACGTCATATGGGTGTCGAACTCGACATGGTGTACAAGGCTCTTCATAACCTGGAGATCCAGGGAATGGCATCGGTCGGGGACTGGATATGGGACTCCTATGTTGAGAATCTGCAGTTTTATCTTGATGAGGGGAATAATCCTGCGGTCAACAAGGAGGTAGACTTTGATGCCCGTGGCATTCATGTGGGGGATGCCGCACAGGTCCAGATCGGATCGAGTGTGCGGTATGAGCCATTCAAAGGCTTTTACATGAATGTGCGGCAAACCTATTTTACAAAGTACTACTCCAATTTTACCCCTGAAGCAACCACTGATCCTGAAGGTAATGTGCATGACTCCTGGCAGATGCCGGCTTTCAACCTGTTTGACCTGCACAGCGGTTACCATTTCAGGATCAAGCCGGTTAAAAAGGTACGGTTTGACATCAGGTTCTCCATGCTGAATCTGCTGAATACAAAATATATCTGGGATGCCACCAATAACGACTCCTACAGTCCCTATTCCGGATTCCAGACCTTTGATGCCCGTTCGGCAACGGTATTCTTCGGATTGGGAAGAAGATTTACAGTATCATTAAAGATGACATTTTAAAAGACATTTATAGCAAAAACAAGAACAGAATGAAAAGAATATTTCTATTGGTTTCAATCCTGGCCGTAACCCTGTCAGTAAGGGCACAGGTCATCTCAATCCATGATGCAAAAGTTTCCGGGGCAGGTGCATCTGTAACTGTATCCGGTGTGGTTTTAAACGGAGCTGAGCTCGGGATCATACGATATATCCAGGACGAGACAGGAGGGCTGGCCATTTATGACGGAACCAAAATGGCAGGGATTGAACGTGGCGACAGCATCACGGTTTCCGGCATGCTGGTCGACTACAATAATCTGTTGGAGATGCAGCCGGTTGCGAATGTGGTTGTTGAAAAGAAAAATGTTGATCTTCCTGTCCCGGTTCTGCTTACTCCTTCCCAGCTGGGAGAAGCCTATGAGGGAATGCTGATCCGTATTAATAATGCCGTTTTTGATGATTCGGGAAATGCATTTGAAGCCAAGAAGAATTACGGATTCACAGCCAATGGAGAGTCCGGGGAGGTACGTATCTCAGATGATGCATCCCCTTTTGTCGGACAGGTCGTTCCATCGAGTGAGGTGATTATCGTGGGGATCCTTTCCCAGTTTTATGATATTTACCAGGTACTGGTAAGGGGCACGGACGATATCCGTTCTTCAAGCAGGATCAATTTTCTGACCCCGCCGGTACTGAAGGACCTCTCCACATCCGGATTTACGATTGAATGGGATACCGACTCGACCGGCACAACAGAAATGTTTTACGGCCATACGGATGAACTTGAACTCGGTCAGTTAACCCTGCCGGGAACAGGAAAGCAGCACAGCATCACCATTTCAGGAGCGAATCCCTCAGAACTTTATTATATCAAGCCATTCTCGGTGCGAGGAGAAGATACGGCTCATATTTTTACACAGGTTTACATCACCCAATCGGTTTCAACCGGGGAAATGAAAGCGTATTTCAATAAACCGGTCGATAACAGTGTATCCATGGGAACCGATGCGGTATACCTTGATCATGCCATCGACGACACGTTGATCGCTTATATCAACCGTGCGGAGGAGTCGATCGATTTCACCATTTACAATTTCAATAACGAAGGGATCTCCAATATTTCCGCGGCGCTCAACAATGCCCATAACAGGGGCGTGGTGGTCAGGGTGGTTTATGATATCAACCAGAGCAATTTCGGGACCGATGAACTGGTCGGCGGAATCGGAAAGATGGCCAGTCCGGTCAGCAACTATCCCGATTACGGGATCATGCACAATAAGTTCGTGGTTTTCGATGCACTTTCCGATGATCCCGACAAAGCCTTTGTCTGGACCGGGGCCACCAACTTCACGGACGGACAGATCAATGTGGATCCGAACAATGTAATCATTATCCAGGATAAGAGCCTGGCCATTGCCTACCGTCTTGAGTTTAATGAGATGTTCGGATCAGAAGGGGCACAGCCCGATCCGGCAAAATCGAGATTCGGTCCGGATAAGCTTGACAATACTCCCCATGAGTTTTTTATCGGCGGGAAACGGGTGGAATGTTATTTCAGTCCCTCGGATCCAACCCATAAAAATATCCTGAAAACCATTCGGTCGGCCAACACAGACCTGTCTATCGCTACGATGCTGATCACGAAAACGGACCTGGGCTATGCCATCAGGGATGTGAAGGAGGCCGGAGTGTTATCGGGGGTTCTCGTGAACGATATCGAATCGTGTAATGAGATTGTTGTAAACACCCTGAGGAACTCACTTGCAGAGAATTTCAGGGTAAGCGGTGAGCCGGGAATCATGCACCATAAATACATGATTGTGGACCAGTCGGATGCGGCTTCCGATCCAATCCTTCTGACCGGCTGCCATAACTGGAGTGCATCGGCCGAAGAACGGAACGATGAGAACACCCTCATTATCCATGATCAGACCCTCGCCAATATCTATTACCAGGAGTTTACCAACCGTTTTAAATATGGACGGATGCTTGTGGATGCACCCGGGTGCAGTCCCGATTTTGTGACCATGAACGGAGGATCAGCATTCAGGTATGATGTCCTGTACAATGACGATATCCCGGGACCGGTCGCCCTGGAGATCACCCGGCAGCCGGCCAATGGTACAGCTGTAGTGGAATCGGATATGACCATTACTTACCGCCCGAACAGCGGATTCAACAAGGATCTCGACACGGTATTCTATAAGGTGTGCATGGAATCGAATCTCAATATATGTGATTCAAGCATAATGGTCGTTTATGTGAATCTGCCCGTTTCAGTTTTTGAGCAGGAATATAGAAATGGCTTTCCTATTTTCCCCAATCCAACAGGAGGACTGCTGTATATCCCTGGTTTTGCACGTTTGAAACCCATATTATTGACGGTAACGGATATGACGGGGAGAACAGTGATTCACGAATCAGGATTCAATGATGCCGGGAAAGATTACATTCTTGATCTGGGTGAATTGACGGGTGGTATTTATTATTTAACGATTGAAACGGAAAGCGGGAACCGGATGGTTCATCCGGTTGTGCTTCAGAAATAGGAAAACATGGGGTTCGGATTGCGTTGGTTTCTTTCCGGCATCATTGTCTCATGCTGCTTATCAGTCCTGTTTGCTCAACCGGAGGGTTATTATGATCCGGCAGTCGGCAAATCGGGAGAGGAGTTGAAGTCGATTCTGCATGAGATCATTGATGATCACAATGCCCTTTCCTACGCTGCATTGTGGGGCGCCCTTATCGATACCGATGAAGACCCTGCGGATCCGGACCGGTTCCTGCTCATTTATACCGGGAGATCATTGCTGAAAACCCAGGTTTATCCCGACTGGAACAGGGAACATGTTTGGGCCAAGTCGCATGGCGGATTTGACAATGATCCGCCGGCGGGAACAGATCTCCATCATATCAAGCCCTCTGATGTTTCTGTCAATGGGGATCGGGGGAACAAGGATTTTGATTTCTGCAGTACAACAGGCACAAGGCACAGTGAAGCTGTGGATTGCTATTATACCTCTTATGTATGGGAGCCCGGAGACAACATAAAGGGGGATGTGGCGAGGATGATGTTGTACATGGCAGTCCGCTACAACGGTGATGTTGCGGGAGAACCCGACCTGGAACTGAGGGAGGATATCCCGACTTCGGGGCCCTACTTCGGAAGATTGTCATCGCTCCTTGCATGGCATAAAATGGATCCGCCCGATGCTTTTGAAATCAGGAGGAACAACCGAATCCATGAAGCCTACCAGGGTAACCGGAACCCATTTATCGACCATCCTGAATATGCGGAGCTCATATGGCCGGGAACGATGGGACAGGATACCATTCGCCCTGTCATTGACAGTCTTTCCATTATCAATGAATCATTGATCACCGTTTACTACAGCGAGGATGTGGTTCCTGAAACTTCCCTGCTGGAAGAGAATTATTCCATAGATAATGGGGCGTTCATAAATGACATTGCGCATCATGGGGTGAGTTTCTCATCGGTGGATCTTTCAGTGAGCAATCTCTTTTCAGGCAGTTACACATTGTCCGTTAAGGATATCTCAGATTACCACGGAAACCTGCTGGAACCTGTCATGATACCCTTCCAGGTTCAGACCGCTCCCGTGGAAATGCAATATGGACCAAAGAGTGCAGTTTACCCGAATCCGGCCGGTGACTTTCTGATAGTGAAAGCCTGTTCGGGGAACCATAAGGGGACACTTACCGTTATGTCAGCTTCGGGGATCGTGTTCAATTCGCAGTTCCTTCCCGGGGAGTTCCGGCTCGATTTAAGCATGCTGCCCGAAGGGATCTATTTTATCCGCCTGGCCTGCCATACAGGGTCCTCCCGGCTGGAGCGGTTCATCATACAGAAATAGCAGTTTCCCGGAAATAAATGTAACCGATTTGCGTTTATAACGTTAAATGAAACATGAATTTAACCTTTAATATTGTGCACTATGAAATTAAGCAGCAAGTTTAAAAATTATGGGGTCATACCGATAGCTGTTATACTGATTCTACTGGGAACGGCCTGTGAGCAGGAACCGGAAAAACCCGTACTTCCCCCGTTATCAAGCATTGTTATGGATTTTTCAGACTTTGATCAGCAACCGGCTCAGAACAAGGGTGCAGTACCGACCTATCGCAACTTCATCTATGCCTACTCCAACGTTTTCTTCTGGAACACGTTTGTAACAATAAGCCTTTCGCTGCCGGTTACCGCCTATTCCTATGCCCTGGAACAGGATGCAGTCTACCTGGGAGATAACAGCTGGCAATGGTCATTCGATTTTCCATGGGCCCAGCATTATTACACCGCTACCCTTACATCGGTGCGAATGAATAACGAAGAGTTTTCCGTTGCCATGAATATAAACCTGAAGGATCAGTCCGGCGAAGGGTTCACCTGGCTGGATGGAGTGGTCAGGTTCGATCACACACATGCTGAATGGAACCTTTATAAGAATGTTGAAGGGACATCGGTAAAGGTGCTTGAGGTTGACTGTAATATGAACTTTGAGACAGAGGAAGGGGATATGAGGTACACATATGTAGAACCGGATGAGAAGGAAACAGGGAGCTATATTTACTTCGAACTGTTTACTCCGGATTCTGATGTTTATGATGCAAGCTATGAAATCTCCCTCTCAGGAGGTGATATTTTTATTGAATGGAACCGGACATCCAAGGCAGGCCGCGTCATGAGCACGGGTTATTTTGAAGATGAATTATGGCATTGCTGGGATGCGAACCTGATGGATGTGGCGTGTGGATTAGATTAGCTCTTTAGGTTACAGCTGGCAGCTCACAGGAAGACGATACCTGATACGGCGAATAGATCAAGGGTTAACGGCAGAAAATAATCTTCATCTTCCGATTCTATAGGAGAACTTCACCAGGAAGATATTGTGCGGATGAATATCCCAAATATTCCTGAAATCGTCCTGAAAATCCAGGATGCCGTAATTTTCGTATCCTTCCCGCGTTTGCGACCATACCAGGTATAGATAAGATCCGGGACGGTATTCCCAACGGAATACCATGTTTGAAAGAAATTCCCTGACATTGAAATCGGGCACGCTGAAGGTATAAGATAATCCGCTTTCCGGTTCATTGATGAGGTAGGTGTCCCCGGAATCGTTCAGGGTGATCTCGCCGGGGCCGTAAAGCCTGAATCTGTCCGTAAAATCTTCCGCGAGGGGTTCGGTGATTATTTTGAAATCAGAGTATCTGCCGGTGGCGATAAACGGCTGGCCCCAGTACTGAAGGGTCAGTTCCGGAGTCAGGATCAGGTTGATCCTGAGAGAGAGCGCCAACGTTTTCCGCTCAATGGAACCAAAAATATAGCGGTCATTTTCTCCTGAATGATATTGCATCACATATTGCAGTTCGCTGTATGCATGATTGAATCCCGGCTCTATAGAAAAATCCAGGTTGCTGAAAGGCTTATATTCCAATTCGAGTTCAGCACTGTGTCCCTTTCCTGAATTATTCAGACCTCTGTTGTATGAGTATGATAGTTCGGTGGTGAACTTATTACGGGAATTGGAACCGGCATAGCTCCAGAAATTCAGGTTGCCGGGCCATAGCATGGAGGGCCCCCCTCTGAGTACAAAGTTGGATCGTACATCGGATTCGAAATTAACTCCAAGTCCTGTTTCCCAAAAATTTTTAAAGTCTGCATGGCCCTCAAAATTTCCTCCGTAATATTCAAAATGTCCTCCAAAATCATAACCGGTCCACTGGCCAATATTGAGGCTCATGGAGCGGAACACGCTGAAAGGTTCGGTAAAGTTGTATCCCATCCACAATATCTCGATGATCTCGCCGTACTCCGAGGCATAACCGATATCGTTCAGTTCCAGCCCCGGGCTTTTGAAATTCAGGAATCCCAGGAAATTGAAATGGCCGCTTATTCTGGAGAACTGCATGGTTCCGCCGTAGCCCGACAGGGAATTCCGGCTTGAATCGAGGGTGACATAATCAGCATCGGGTCTCTGGTAGTATTTGCCGGGTGACAGCTGCGTTCTCAGGATGGACTCCTCGCTTCCCCTGACATGGCTGAAACAGGTGCTCAGCTTAAGGCTGTAATTCCGGTTCAGGAAGTACTGCTGGAAATCCAATCCCCCGGAATAGGCTCCTGAATGCAGATATTCGAGGTGCTCTTCATCAGTAAACCGGTTGACAGTGGTTGCCATGCCTCCCAGGATGGTATTTCCATTGTTGATCTCCCTGATAACTCTTCCGGCGAAATAGTTTGTGAGGGGTTCGACAGTCTCAAAACGCCTTTCCCCGTTAAGGTCTATTTCCGCCTTTTCCCTGGAGGTGATACTCTCCAGTATTCCGACAGATAAACCATTCCCGGTTTTGCCGCTTAGCTTGGCCGCACCGATAATATTGGTAAAGGCGGGAACATCTGCATATTCATTTTCAGTAAGCTCCGGGTAATGATGCGGATTCCTGCCAATCCGCCTGGAATAAAACAGGTTGTCCATGTTGTGAATGGCCAGATCATATTCGAAGATGCTTCTGCCTTCAATGAAAAAGGGTCTTTTCTCATCATAGAAGGTTTCAAATGCTGTGAGGTTTACCACGGAGGGATCGGCTTCAACCTGCCCGAAATCGGGATTCAGGGTCATATCCAGGGTGAAATTATTGGTTACACCGATTTTGGCATCCAGTCCGGCGTTGGTATTTAAATCCCTGCCGGATTCCCGGAACGGATCTCCCCCGTTTTTCTCAAATGTTTCGAGGCCTGTCACTATGTAAGGAGTCAGGTCGGCCTGTTTACGGGGATTGATGCCCTTCAGACCATTCAGCTCCCCGAGGAAGTGCACCCAGCCGGGCGATTCCCGGGAGATGGGCTGCCAGAGTGATAACTCACTGTTCCGGAAAACTTCACGGGCCGCCTGGAATCCCCATATCCCGTCACTGTTTTTATCAAAACGTAACTGGCTGAACGGGATCTTTGCCTCCAGGGTCCATCCTTTATCATCGGTCTGAGTCTCAACCCACCAGATGGGATCCCATGTCTCATCCTCATTCTCCCCGTCATTTGTCATCAGGATATCCATTTTTGAGCCGGCTACACTGGCAAAGAAGGTAAAAGCGGTCCGCAGGTCATGATAACTGTCGAACTGGAAGGCCATCATATCCCCGTCCATGTCATCGCGACGGGTCAGGCGGCTGACGATACTGTCGGGGTAAGGATCGAAAGCCCTCATTCCGACATACATGTAATCCTGATCAAAAATTATTTTGAATTGTGTTGAGAGAGTGGCGGGACGGTCATCATAAGGTTCGTGCATCATAAAATCACCGGCCCATTCTGCAGCGCTCCAGGCCTCATCGGTCAGCCAGCCGTCAATTTCCGGGGGAATGGTTATTTCAACAGCAGTGCAGTATCTTTTTTTATAGATTGAATCTGCCTGTCCGGAAACGGAATAAAAAAAACCACCAAACACCAATAACAATATCAGTCTTTTCATGGAAATATTGTTACCAGGTCCAAGTGGTTGTGCAATATAAAAATAAATTATTACTTCAGATGATGATCCGCAATAAATTTATCGATCAGCTCCTTCAGGTCAGGGGATCCTATCTCCTGGAGGTCGTAATAAACCCGGGTTGTCGGCTTGTTGATTTTAATCAGCCTGTTCAGATCGATAGGGGTTCCTATCACCACCGCGTCGCAATCGGTATTGTTGATTGTGGTTTCAAGATCCTTGAGCTGTTCTTCACCGTATCCCATCGCAGGCAGGAGGGTTCCGATGCCGGGATAGATCTTAAATGTCTCGGTTAATTTTCCGACGGTATAGGGTCGGGGATCCACCAGTTCCGACGCTCCGAACTTGCGGGCGGCAACAATACCTGCCCCGATCTTCATTTCACCGTGCGTCAGGGTGGGACCATCCTCAATTACCAGAACCCGTTTGCCTTTGATCACCGATGGATTGTCCACTTTAATAGGAGATGCCCCGTCAATCACCACTGCATCAGGGTTAACAGCCTCAATGCTTTCCCTCACTGTCTGAATCCCTTCGGGTGAAGCGCTGTCGATTTTATTAATGACCACTGCATCGGCCATTCTCAGGACCACCTCTCCCGGATAGTAGGTAAGTTCGTGACCAGCGCGGTGGGGATCGGTCACGGCTATGGTCAGGTCCGGCTCGTAAAACGGGAAATCGTTATTGCCTCCATCCCAGAGGATGACATCGCAACCATCGGGATCAACCTCAGCCTCACGGAGAATGGCTTCATAATCCACTCCGGCGTAAATAACATTTCCCCTTACGACATGGGGTTCATACTCCTCCATTTCTTCAATGGTGCATTGATGCCGTGCAAGGTCTTCAATGGTGGCAAACCGCTGAACCTTCTGTGCCACCAGGTCCCCGTATGGCATCGGGTGCCTTATGGCGACCACCCTCAATCCTTTTTCCATCAGAATTTCAATGATCCGTCGTGAGGTCTGGCTCTTTCCGCACCCGGTGCGGACGGCACATACCGCGATCAGAGGCTTTCTGCTTTTTATCATGGTTTGTTTGGTCCCCAGCAGTATGAAGTCGGCCCCGGCAGTATTGACAATGGCACTTTTATTCATCACCTTCTGGTAGGGCAGATCACTGTAAGAGAAGACACAGATATCCACGTTCAGTTTTTTTATCAGGA
Organism: Bacteroidales bacterium; assembly: GCA_016936975.1. Taxonomy (GTDB): domain Bacteria; phylum Bacteroidota; class Bacteroidia; order Bacteroidales; genus JAFGWU01. The sequence goes on from JAFGWU010000095.1 coordinate 15,246, forward strand.
CGGGTAACTCCTCCTCCGAAAAAATTGGTATACCATCGGGATAGTAACTGCCTGCCAGCTCGGCCGGGTATTTTCTGCCATCAATATCGGGTATCTGGGCCGCTGTAAAAGCAACCACCCGGTATTGATCATTGTCTCTGAAACAGGTATTGAAATTGTGAAAATCACGTCCGGCAGCACCGATGATAATAACATTCTTTCGTTCCATAAATATTGCTGTTAAGTTTTTAAGTAAGATTTACAAATTTAATTTTTTCGCTCGCAGGTTTGACACGATATGCTTTATAATAGGTTTTTGGTGAAAATTATATTAATAAATTGTTAGTCAAGATAATGTCTCGTAATTTTACGGATACGAAACATATTTTTGCTATTTTCGGGATCGATGCGAAACATGAGCAACCACCCCGACGTAGTATAATTGAGTATTTTATTTCCATATTTATAATGTTTGAAAGGGCAGGATGAATTTTCTGGCACATTCATATCTTTCCGGTACCAATGAGGAGATCCTGATCGGTAACTTTATTGGCGATTATATTAAGGGTAAGAATTATGTGAATTACCCGGAGATGATCAAAAAAGGGATCCTCATGCACCGGGATATTGATACATTTACAGATTATCATGCGATTACAAGGCGGTCGCGGATGCGGGTCATTGAGAAATACCATAAATATTCCGGCATCATTATCGATATTTTTTATGACCATTTCCTGGCCAGTCAGTTTGAGAAGTATTCCAACATGTCGCTGGAGGAATATGTCCATTTCGCCTACATCATCCTGAAGCGCAACTACAAAATTCTGCCCATCTCTATAAAATACTGGTTTCCGACATTTCTTGAAAATAACTGGATGATGGCCTATAAAACGGTGGAGGGTATAGAACGGGTGCTGGAAAGGATGTCAGCCAATACGACGCTTCCTGATCATGCTTCCTATGCTGTTCAGGTACTGAGAAACGATTATGAGGACTTCCGGGAAGATTTTGAGGAATTTTTTCCTTTGATCATCCGGTTTCTCGAAGAGAAGTACGATATAGATATTTCCGGGCAGAGGTATGATTATGCTGCCGGTTAGGCAGATTGTTTTTCAGCCTCCTGAAGTTTTTTCCCGGGCAGTTTATCGATTTTCAAAAGTTTATTATACTCTTTCTCAAAGAAGAACTGATTTTCTCCGAAAGCCGGTTTAAGATCACTCAACCAGATGGCGGAGGGGTTATATTCGGCAAAGAAGGGGTTCCCGACCCATTCGGGAATTCTGCCCTGCAGGAAGTTAAGAACAAAAACCTTTTCTCCTTTCACATCGGCCACCCCCTGCACCTGGATCTTACCCGGTCCGGATGACATGCTGGGCCCCCTGACGGTACGGCATATTCCGCTGACCTGGTTGTAGGCGTTCTTAAAGGTTTTCCAGGCCTCTTCGAGGGTGACGCTGAAATAGGCCTGTGCTCCGGTATTCCTGGCAATAAACATGTAATAGGGAATCATTCCGAGGTCCACCTGCTGTTTCCACATCGTAGCCCACACATCGGCATCATCATTAATATGCCTGAGAATGGGGGATTGGGTACGGATCTGTGCCCCGGTACCACGGATTCTGAACACGGCCTCTTCAACTGCGCCGGTTGAAAGCTCCTGGTAGTGGTTGAAGTGAGCCATAAGGGCAAGATTCATTCCCTGATCGGCCACTTTTTCAAACAGTTTCAGAATCTCTTCCGAGTCCGGATCACTGATAAAACGATATGGCCAGAAAGTGAGTGCTTTTGTGCCGATCCGAATGGTTTTTATATTCGGCAGATCGGCACTAATAACGGCATCGATATATTTGCCCAGAATCGATGCATTCATTACCATGGGGTCTCCGCCGGTTATCAGGATATCGGTTATTTCTCGGTTCTGTTTCAGATAGCGGATCATGAGCTCTGTTTGTTTCATTGCGAATTTCAGCTCGCTCATCCCCGTGAACTGGGGCCATCTGAAACAAAAGGTGCAGTAGGCATGACAGGTTTGTCCCTGGGAGGGGAAGAATAGCATGGTCTCCCTGTATTTGTGCTGAATCCCGGTCAATCTCTGGCCATTCAAAACGGGAACATTATGTTCCAGCTGTCCTGCAGGATGAGGATTCAGGCGTAAACGGATCTTATTGACGAATTGCAGAAGGTCCGATTTATCGGTTCCCTTTTGTATCATTTCGGAAAGTCGATCATAATGTTTCTTTTCCAGCATCTCCTTTTGCGGAAAATTTAGTATGAACATCGGATCATTCTCAAAAGCGTTCCAGTTAATCAGTTCATTAACCACATAGTTATTGGTTTTAAATGGAAGCACGCTCGAAACCACTTCGATGGCATGGATCCGGTCCTTTCCGAGTTTTTTAATTTTTGGGATCTTCAGATAGTTATGCCTTGTGTATGCTTGATACTTCATAACAACTCCTTATACTATTTTATGATTTACGGATGCCGGAATAACAAATATACAAAATTTCAGGCACTTATGAAAGAAAACCGGCAGATTGGCTAGCCGAGGAGTTCTAACCGGCTGGCATCCAGACGAAGGAAGATGAATAAAAAAATTGTAAATCCCCAAAGCGAAGAACCTCCGTAACTGAAAAACGGCAGGGGGATCCCCACCACAGGAAACAGTCCGATGGTCATTCCGATGTTGATGACAAAATGAACAAACAGCACGGAGAGGAGACCATACCCGAAGATCCGGCTGAAGGATGAGCGCTGTCGCTCGGCCAGTTTTATCAGGCGCAGTAGGAGAAAGATATAGAGAAGAACAACAAAGGCGGTTCCGAGAAAACCCCACTCCTCGCCGACCGTGCAAAATATGAAATCGGTACTCTGTTCGGGCACGAAATGGAGCTTGGTCTGGGTCCCCTCGAGGAATCCTTTTCCCGAAAAGCCTCCCGAACCGATTGCTATCTTGGATTGATTGACGTTGTAACCCACTCCCCTGGGGTCGTTCTCAAGTCCGAGGGTAACATAGATGCGATGCTGCTGGTGCTCCTTCAGAATATGATTCATACCGTAATCGACAGATATTACAAAGAAAATGCCGATTAAGGCCCCGGCCAAAAGCTTCAGGTTGCGCTTCTGTCTCCTGTAAAGGATCTTCACTGCAAGGATTACCGCTAACGGTATTACGGTGGCCAGACCGATCCGGAAGTAGTCAAATTCCAGTTTCAGAAAGTGATTGATTGCAAAAAGGACCAGGAATAAGCTGACCAGAGTAAAGAAAATTCTCAGGGTATCTTTCAGGGAGCGGCTTATCAGATAGTAAACGAACAGAGTGATCCCCGCAATTCCTGCAATAATGATGAATTTGTCAAGAATGAGGGTAAGAATGAAAAGGATGATTAAACCGCCCATGAGCATCATCGTGTTGGCAGAGAAACCTTCCCTGAATAATACGAATACGAATGTGAAAAAGACCAGGGAAGTACCCATATCGGGCTGGAGCAGGATCAATGCTGCAGGCAAAAGAATGATAAATCCTGCCTTCATCAGGTCGCTGAATTTTTTCACCATAAATCCATGTGAACTGAGGATACGGGCAAGGGCAAGGGCGGTAAACGGTTTCGCAAATTCAGAGGGTTGAAGCTGCAAACCTCCAAGAACGAACCAGCTGCGAGCTCCGTTTATCTCCTTCCCGAAAACCAGGACTCCTGTCAGGATCAGTATGATGATACCATACAGGATGTAAGCGAAAAGGGAATAAAACTTGGCGTCAATGATGAGGATGACCAGGGCGAGTAACAGGGAGGCGCCGATCCAGAGAAGTTGCTTTCCATACCGCATTGAAAAATCGAAAACAGAGCCTTCCACTTCCAGAAAATTCGCAGAATAGATGTTCATCCATCCAAAAGCCACCATTACGACCCATATGAGGATGGTGAGCCAGTCGATATTTGCGTAAATGTTCTGTCGTGCGACAATCATCTATTCCTGATCTATAATATTATCTCTCTCGTCTGTAATAGTATCCGATGCGGTTGTATCCGGTTCCGGAGTGACCTGCTGTGGTTGAACCTGCCCGAGGACCCAGCTCTCGTACCATTTCCGTTTCACCTCACCGGTTAAATATTTTTCAATCATCAGACTGGCGATCGGAGCGGCATAGGTGGTCCCGAATCCCTGGTTTTCGACGAAAACGGCGATGGCGATCCGGGGATTATCCCTGGGCGCAAACGCAATGAAAATAGAGTGATCATTGCCATGCGGATTCTCGGCCGTTCCTGTTTTCCCACAGACAACAATACTGTCGATTCGTGCATTCCTGGCTGTCGAACCCCTTCCCCCGTTTACAACCAGGTCCATCCCCTCTATGATTGGAATGAAATTGACCGAGTCAATGGAAGTCCTGATTTTTGTGATATATTTTTCAGGAATCGATTCCTCATCTTCGATCTGTCTGATCAGATGGGGTATGATATAATATCCCCTGTTCGCAATGGCTGCAACAGCATTGGCCATCTGGAGCGGGGTCATTAAAAGCTCACCCTGCCCGATGGCAAGGGAACGGACGGTGAGGTAATTCCAGTGGTTCCTGCCATACAGATTGTCAAAATAATCCGATGTGGGTATGTTTCCTTTCAGTTCACTGGTTAATTCAATGCCGAGGGGCATTGTAAAGCCAAAAGAAACCAGGTGTTCCCTCCAGTTATCATAGGCCTCAGCCGTGTTTGACATTTTAGGATCCTCAAGGATACGTTTCAGTACATTGATGAAATAAGTATTACAGGAGTTCTGAATCCCGGTTATCAGGTTCAGGGGAGAGTCGTGAAGGTGACAGGCTGTATGGATATTTCCGGCCCAGAATCCATATGAACAGTGAAATTCCGTGGAGGGACTGATCACTTTTTCCTGCAGTCCAATAACCCCCATTATTGTCTTGAAGGTGGATCCCGGCGGATATTGTGCCATGAGGGCCCTGTTGAACAGGGGGTTGAGGGTGTCGGCAGACAATTGTTTAAAACTTTCTCCAAGCCTTCTGCCAACAAGACTGTCGGGTGAATAATAGGGTGCACTGATCAGGGCCAGTATCTCACCGCTCGGAGGTTCAATGGCCACAATGGAGCCGAGATAGGGTTTCATCAGTTTCTCACCATACTCCTGGAGATCGGAATCGAGTGTGATGGAAATGTTTTTCCCCACGGTGACAGGAACATCGTATTTCCCGTCCTGGTAAGAGTCTACGGTCTGGTTGTGCGCGTTTTTCAGGAATATGCTTTTCCCTTTCACACCCCTCAGAAAGGATTCATAAGCCTTCTCGATTCCTGAGATTCCTATATAGTCTCCCATCTGGAAGTAAGGATCCTGATTCAGGACAGACTGGTCCACCTCTCCGACATATCCCAGGGCGTGGGCTGCGATAGATTTTTGGTAATTTCTCAAGGTTCGGGTTAGCACGTAAAACCCGGGATACTGGAACATCTTCTCCTGGAAAACCGCAGCCGTTTCATAGTCCACCTGCTTCATAAAGACCGATGGGACCCTCCGTGAATAGGATTTTGCGGTGTTTAATCTTTCCTTAACCTTTTCAGGTGTAAGACCGAGCATATTGCACAGACCGGTGGTATCGAATCCTTGTACCAGCATGGGGGTGACCATGATATCATAAGCGGCCTGGTTATAAACCATGAGCTTGCCGTTACGGTCATATATCAGCCCTCTGGCCGGATAGATAACGGTAACACTTTGCGAATTACTCTGGGCAAATGCTTCGTAGGATTTATCAATAACCTGGATATAGAATAACCGGCCGATGAATAGCACTCCAACCAGAATAACGGCAACCATAAACACATATTTACGCTCCGTGTAATGGTTCATCTATTTTCTAAATACAAAATACTGGCTCAATACGATAACAGAAACGGATAAAAGCGTACTTAAGATTATACGCAGAAAGGTAGAAAAAAATTCATTCAGGCTGAAGACTTCCAGGTAAAAGAGTATTAAATGATGTGCAAACACCATGATTACTGCATATTTCAGGAACCAGGTGAATCCGTAATAGAAAATCCTCGGAAAAGTGTCGGGTTCATAACCATCCCGTGGGCCAAAGAGCTTCAGCAGATAGGGCCTGATAAATGCCATGAAAACCGTGGCGGCCGTATGCATTCCGGGAGTATGTTCAAACAGGTCGATGCTGAATCCAAGCAAAAAACCGGCGATTAGCAGAAGCCAGCCCGGGGTTTCGAAAGGCATAAGGATTATGAAGAGAAGGTAAAAATAGGGGATGAGATATCCGTTCAGCATGATATTGTCGAACAGAAGCACCTGCAGCAGGATTACCACAATGAACCGCACGATATTTCTGGCAATGATCCGCATTATCCCGTTATGTTCCTTTCCAGCTGTTTTTGCTCTTCACGGTAATAGTTCCGGATGACATTCACATGGAACAGATTCTGAAATGTGGTGAAGAGCCTGATGGTTATATCGTAGAAGTTACCTTTTTCAAGTGTGAAGGATTCGATGGTGCCGACAGGAATGCCCTCGGGGAATATGGCGGAAAAGCCGCTCGTCACGATCGTATCCCCTTTGTGAAGGCTTACATGATAAGGGATCTCCTGAAGTGAGGCAAGAACGGGAGAGTCACCTTCCCAGACAATGATGCCTGCATAATTATTGGACTTAATTTTGGCACTTAATCTGAAATTCCTGTTTATGACCGGAATGACTGTGGAATAGTTTTTGGATGATTCCAGCACAATTCCAACCAGTCCCTGATCAGACACCACGCCCATATCCTTAAAAACCCCATGCTTTTTTCCCCTGTTGAGGGTCAGGAAATTGTATTGTTTGAAGACACTGCTGTGCACTACGCGGGCCGGGACATAGAAATAGGTATAATCCTCCCTGGTTTTCTTTCCTACAGACGCTGTATCGATCATCCGGGAGAACACCTCCAGTCTGTTCCTGAGCGTCCTGTTCTCAAGGACCAACGCTTCATTTACCTTTTTCAATGAGAGATACTCCCGGGCGTTCCCGACCCTGCTGTAGATGAAGCCCGACAGGTTCCTGTTGAAGTTATGGATTCTGGATTGCTGAAAATAACTGCCATTCGCCAAAAGGATAACCGCCACTGTTTCCAGTATCAGAAACAGCAGCAGATAGGAATATTTTTTTATCAGATTAAGCAGTTTCTGCATACAGCATCAATCCGCCATGGTTATCGCATCAGGAATGGAAATTTATCAACGTTCTTAAGGGCAATGCCGGTGCCTCTTGCGACGGCCTGCAAAGGATCCTCCACAATATGAAACGGGATGGAAATCTTTTCCGAGAACCGTTTATCCAATCCCCTTAACAGGGCTCCCCCGCCGGTCAGATAAATACCTTTACCAACAATATCAGCATACAGTTCAGGAGGTGTTTGCTCGAGCACTGAGAGGATCGCCGTTTCGATTTTTGAAATACTCTTATCCAGACAGTGGGCAATCTCCTGGTAGGAAACGGGTATCTCGATCGGAAGGGCTGTAATAAGGTTCGGACCCCGCACATAAAAATCCTGGGGGGGATTGTCGAGCTCGGGAAGTGCGGAACCGACCTGGATCTTGATCTCCTCGGCCGTTCGTTCGCCCACCTTGATGTTGTGCTGATGGCGCATGTAAGACTGGATGTCGCTGGTGAATCCATCCCCGGCCACCCTGATGGACTGATTGCAGACAATGCCCCCGAGGGCCACGACGGCAATCTCGGTTGTGCCACCTCCGATATCAACCACCATGCAGCCGTCGGGAGACTCGACATCCAATCCGATTCCAATAGCTGCTGCCATCGGTTCATAAATCATGTAGACATCTCTTCCCCCGGCACGTTCCGATGAATCACGAACCGCCCTGATTTCAACCTCCGTGCTCCCTGAGGGTATACAAACCACCATCTTAAGTGACGGGGTGAACAATCTGCGCTTGTTGTTAATCATCTTGATCATCCCCCGAATCATCATTTCCGCCGCGGTGAAATCGGCAATAACACCGTCCCTCAGCGGACGGATGGTTTTGATATTTTCGTGGGTCTTGCCATGCATCTGCATGGCTTTTTCGCCGATCGCGATAAGTTTACCCGTGGAATGGTCAATGGCTACAATAGATGGTTCGAACACAACCACCTTATCGTTCTGTATAATGATGGTATTGGCGGTACCCAGATCAATGGCCAGTTCCTGCTGGAATGAAAAAAATCCCATTTCCCTATAGATTTATTGAATTAATGTTTAAAATGCCTGATACCCGTGAAAACCATTGCCATATCATGCGTGTTACAGTAATCGATCGAATCCTTGTCCCGGACCGATCCCCCGGGCTGTATGACCGACCTTATACCGGCAGCGTAAGCGATTTCAACACTATCGCTGAACGGAAAGAAAGCATCCGATGCCATAACGGCCCCATTCAGATCGAACTTAAAATGTCTGGCTTTCTGGATGGCCTGCTTCAATGCGTCGATCCTGGAGGTCTGTCCAACGCCCGATGCAATAAGCTGTTCTCCTTTGACCAGGACAATGGCATTCGACTTGGTATGTTTCACTATTTTGTTGGCAAAGATAAGATCCCGGACCTCTTCAGGTGTCGGGACCTTTCTGGTAACGGTCTTAAGATGTTCCTCCAGTTCAATGGAGGTGTCCCTGTCCTGAACCAGAACACCGTTTAATACGGTGCGATAGGTTCTGGAAGGAAGCTCATTCTTTTTCTGGACCAGGATGATCCGGTTTTTCTTCTGCCGGAGCACTTCCAGTGCATCATCCTGAAAAGCAGGGGCTATGATCACTTCGAAGAAGATCTTATTGATCTCCTCTGCGGTCTCTTTATCAACGGTCCTATTGGTGATCAGGACTCCCCCGAAAGCGGAAACCGGATCACCGGCAAGTGCATCGTTCCAGGCTTTCATCAGAGATTTCCTGGTTGCCAGCCCGCAGGCATTATTGTGTTTCAGGATAGCGAAGGTTGTGCCGCTGAATTCGTTTATCAGGCCGACTGCCGCATCGATATCAAGAAGGTTATTGTAAGAGATTTCCTTGCCATGGATTTGTTCAAACATGTCGTGTAATGCTCCGAAAAAGGTTCCCTGCTGATGGGGATTCTCTCCGTATCGGAGGGGTATCGATTCGGTTTCGCTGATTTTCAGGGCGCTGTTTTTGTTTCCGTCGAAGAAATTAAAAATTTGTGTATCGTAATGGGAAGAGACATTAAACGCTTCCCCGGCAAATTTCCTGCGTTCTTCCAGTGAAGATTCCCCTCCTTTTTTGTCGAGGATCTCAAGGAGGTCATCAAACTGGTTTCGCGAGGCAACTACCAGCACATCCCTGAAATTTTTTGCTGCGGCCCTGATCAGTGAAATACCGCCGATATCTATTTTCTCTATGATCTCCTGGTCACCGGCACCCGACCTGACGGTTTCCCCGAAAGGATAGAGATCCACAACGACCAGGTCGAACAGGGGAATGGAATACTCCTCCAACTGCTCCATGTCGCTCTTTTCTTCCCTTCTGGCCAGAATTCCCCCGAAGATTTTTGGATGGAGGGTTTTAACCCTGCCCCCCAGAATGGAGGGATAGGAGGTAAGCTCCTCGACAGCTGTGACCGGAATGCCCAGGTCCTTAATATAATCGCATGTTCCCCCTGTTGAGAAAATCTCAACGTCATGCTTTTTCAGCATTTTCACCACCTGGTCGAGCCTGTCCTTATAATACACCGAAATGAGTGCTGACTTAATTTTTTTGTTATATGCCATAAAAGGGACTATCGATAAATTGTTTATACTTTTCAATAGACAGGAAGGCCGGCGAATGGGAAAAGAGATTATGCCATATGCAGAACATATCCTGTTTTTAATTACTTTGCAAAAGAAATAGTTTCCTGCGAATTTACGAAACGGAAAGTCAATTATTTAACGATGATTCTATTCAGACTTATATGGGAGAGTTTGATCATGGCTGTTAAGGCCGTTTCGGTTAACAGGCTCCGGGCGATCCTGTCACTGCTCGGGATTACTATCGGGATATTTGCCATCATCTCAGTTTTTACCATTGTTGATTCGCTGGAATTAAATATCAGGGAGAGTGTAAATTCCCTTGGGAACACGGTTGTTTACATAGAAAAATGGCCATGGACCCCCGATGAGGGAGAAACCGAATATCCCTGGTGGAAATATTTGAACCGGCCTCAGGTCACCTATGAGGAGTACGAATTCATAAAAAAGAACAGTAAGTTTGCAGATGGGGTTTGTTTTGTCGCAGCGACCGGGAGGGATATTTCCTATAAGAACAACCGGCTTGAGGGATCAAGTATTTTTGGGATATCGGAAGGATTTCAGGCCATCCGGTCATTTGAGATCGAAAGCGGACGTTATTTCTCTCCTTTTGAAATGGACGGGGGCAGAAATTATGCAGTCATCGGGCACAGCATCAACAAGGAGCTTTTTAAAGGGGTGAATCCGCTTGGAAAAACCATGGAGATGATGGGGCGCAAATTAACCGTGGTGGGTGTGATCAGGAAGGAGGGAAAGGGGACCTTTGGCAACTTCAACCTGGATGATATGGTGTTGATCCCCCTGAATTATTTCCGGAATATCATAGACATTACCCGGCAGAATGCCAATCCCATGATCTGGGTGCAGGCCCGGTCCGGCATCACGACGGATGTTTTGTCGGATGAGTTGCGTGTCATGATGCGGGGTCTGCGTCGTCAGAAACCTGCGGAAGAGGATTCTTTCGCACTGAACCAGACCAGTCTCATTACGAATCAGCTCGATCAGCTCTTCGCGGTGCTTAAAGTGGCCGGGTTCTTTATCGGTATATTTTCCATCATCGTTGGCGGATTCGGGATTGCCAATATTATGTTCGTTTCAGTGAAGGAGCGGACCCGTATTATTGGAATACAGAAAGCAACAGGAGCGAAAAATTATTTTATTCTGCTCCAGTTCCTGTTCGAATCGGTAATGCTTTCTCTTGGAGGCGGGATACTGGGACTGTTGCTTGTTTTTATCGGCGGAACGGTCATTAATCTTACCAGTGATTTCTCAATCTATCTTACCTTGAATAATATTCTTTTCGGGATCGGTATATCCTCCGTAATAGGAATTATCAGTGGTTTTGCGCCGGCATGGCAGGGGGCCCATATGAATCCTGTCGAGGCAATTAATACGGCATTCTAGACGAACACCCCGTACAGCAATCTTCCCACCAGGAAATAGATGAACAGTCCCATGATATCGTTCGTGGTAGTGATGAATGGTCCTGTGGCAAGGGCCGGATCGAATTTCAGCCGGTTAAGCAGAAGCGGGATGAGCGTACCGAACAGGGCGGCAAAGATGATCACCGAAAAAAGGGAGAAGCTCACAGTAAATGTAAGCGCCATATTCTTGCTGACAAAGTAATTATAAAGGAACAGCAATCCCGACAGAATCAATCCGTTCATAAAAGCAACGGCCATTTCCTTAAGAAGCTTCCGCCCGGTGCTTTCAAGACCGAGGCTGTTGCTGGCTATACCCTGGACAATGATGGCCGACGACTGAATCCCTACATTTCCGGCCATGGCTGCGATCAAAGGGATGAAAAATGCCATTTCAGGATTGATCTGAATATCCTCCTCGAATCTGCTGATGACCGCTGCGACAAAGATCCCCCCAATTAACCCGATGATCAGCCAGGGCAATCTCGCCCGGGACAATCTGATGGGGGAGTCGGTTGTTTCAACATCCTGACTGATACCGGAGGCCATCTGGTAATCTTTTTCGGCTTCATCCCGTATAACATCGACCACGTCATCAATGGTGATCCGTCCCATCAGCCGTCCGATGGAATCCACAACAGGAAGGACCACCAGATCGTATTTTTCCATGATCTGGGCCACCTCCTCGGAGGATGTACTGGTCCGGACAGATTTGACGTCCGGATCGTATATATCCTTCACTTTTGTAGTGGAGGAGGCCAGCAGCAGGGCCTTCAGCGAAAGGATCCCGACCAGGATATTATCGTCATTCACCACATAGATGTAATATATCTCATCAAGGTCAATCGCCTGCTTTCGCATCTCCCTGATGCAGGTGGTAACTCCCCAGTTCTCATTGACACGGATGAGCTCCTTGGCCATCAATCCTCCCGCGGTGTTCTCGTCGTAACTCAGCAGGTCGACGATATCCCCTGCCTGGTCCATGTCCTCGATGTGCAGGAGGACCTCCTGTTTTTTCTCTTCATCGAGATCCCCTATGACATCGGCAGCATCATCCGAATCCATATGGTGGATGAACTGGGAAGCAATTACATCCGGGGGAAGGACCTTCAGGAAACGCTCCCGGTCATCCTCTTCCAGTTCAACAAGCACATCAGATGCTGTCTCGGGATCAAGAAGCAGAAAGAGGTACTTCGCCTCTTCAATATTGAGTTCTCCGTAAATTTCTGCAATATCAGCAGGGTGAAGATCCTGCATCATCTCCAGCGCGGAATTATCATCCCTGGACTCGATGAAATTCCTCAGTTCATCGACATATTCCCGGGTTAATTCAGTGTTCATCAGATGTTGTTTTAAGAATTCATTCCGGTTGCTGACCCTCCTGCATTCTGAATCAATTTTGCCAGTTCAACAAATTGTCCGACAGAGAGCTGTTCGGGGCGCAGGGATAACAACCCGCTATCGGGAACCAAATTTAATAATTTTGGCTTTAATGAGTTACGAATTGTCTTGCGACGTTGATTAAAACTTGTTTTTACGATTTCGAAAAACAGCCTTTCATCACAATCCAGCTGAAACACCTGGTTTCTCTTTAGCCTGATAACTCCCGAATGAACTTTTGGAGGCGGGAAAAATGATCCGGGCCTGACAGAAAACAGGTACTCGATATCAAAATATGCCTGCAGAAGCACTGAGAGGATCCCATAATCGCGGCTGCCGGGAGGTGATGCCAGCCTTGCAGCAACCTCTTTTTGGAGCATGCAAACCACCCTGTTCACCCACTGACGGTGTTCCAGTATCCTGAAGAAGATCTGACTTGATATGTTATAGGGAAAATTTCCTATGATCCCGAAAGGTTCTTCGGAAATGGCATGCCAGTCGATCTTAAGGACATCCCCTTCTATCAGGTTGGCCGACAGGGCAGGATAATGGCCGGTAAGGTACGCGACCAATTCGGGATCAATTTCCACAGGAACCAGGTGAATCTCCTTTTTGAGGAGGGACCTGGTCAGGATACCTTTTCCGGGACCGATCTCCATAATGACCTCTCCCGTCTGCGGATCCATCGCATCCACAATTTTTTCGGCGATTGCCGGTTCGGTAAGAAAATGTTGTCCGAACTTTTTCTTGGGATGGACCATAAGTTTCGAGAAATGACCACACAAGATACGATTAAAAGTGATAATCTGCCGGCCGGGAAAGAATGTGAACCTGAAATAACTTTAAAAAACTCTTTTTTTACAGGATGATTTTGTCCAATTTTAGACAGCATTAACCTGACCGATATGAAAGCGATTCATAATCCCTTTGCCGGCATGGAGGGATATAATTGTTTCGGATGCAGTCCCGGAAACCCTTCCGGTTTGCGACTCCGCTTTTTTGAGGATGAGGATGAGATTGTCACCTTCTGGGAGCCGGAGGAGCAGTTCGAGGGATGGATGAACATCCTCCACGGCGGCATCCAGGCCACCCTGATCGATGAGATTGCCAGCTGGGTGGTGTTCGTGAAAACCAATACTGCGGGAGTCACTTTACGTTTGAACATTCGTTACAGGAAGCCGGTAAAAACAGGAGAGGGGACAATCAGTCTCAGGGCCGGCTTAAAAGGTGTAAAGAAGAATATCGCAGAGATCGGGGTGAAGCTGTTCGACAATTCCGGCCAGCTATGCTCGGAAGGTCTTGCAGAGTATTACCTTTTGCCTGAAGAGAAAGCCAGGGAAGCGCTGAAATTCCCGGGCAGGAATGCTTTCACGGGATCCGGGGATTGAATGATCTGCCGGACCGCACAGATGGGGACGATTATGCAATACGATTTTGATAAAATAATTGACAGAAGGGGGACGGACAGTGTGAAGCATGATTTACTGCATCCTGTCTTCGGTACGGAGAATGTGTTGCCGATGTGGGTTGCGGACATGGATTTCGAGGTGCCCGATTTTATCTGCTCCGCAATCCGAAAGCGGGCCGATCATCCCGTGTACGGCTACACCTTCCGGCCCAGACGGTTTTACGAGATTATAGCGGACTGGATGGGCAGAAGACACCAATGGGATGTCGATCCCGACCGGATCAGCTTCAGTCCGGGTATCGTGCCGGCATTGAATCTTTCCGTTCTTGCCTTTACAAAGCCCGGGGACCGGATCGTGATTCAACCGCCTGTTTATTTTCCTTTTTTTTCGGCAATCAGGGATCATGATCGGGAACTGGTCACCAATAACCTGGTTAACTCCGGCGGGACCTATTCCATGAACCTTAACCACCTTGAAGATCTGTTCAGGGAAGGGGCCAGGATGATGCTGTTCTGCCACCCCCACAATCCTGTCGGAAAAGTTTGGCAAAGGCATGAGTTGGAGAAGCTCGCGGAATTGTGCATTCGGTATGATGTCCTGGTCATCAGCGACGAGATCCATTCGGACCTCCTGCTTTTCGGTAACAGCCATATACCCTTTGCTTCCCTGGATGAAGCAATTGCCGCGAGGACCATAACCTGCATCGCTCCCAGTAAGACATTTAACCTGGCAGGACTGCACTCCTCTGCCCTGATCATTCCCGAACCTTCCCTGAAGGTTCGGTATGAACAGATGCTCGACAGGATGCACATCGGGGGAGGAAATCTCTTTGGCATGGTTGCCATGGAAGCTGCCTACACCTTCGGGGAGGAGTGGCTGACACAGCTCATCCACTATCTCGAAAAGAACGCCCTTTACCTGGTTGACATTCTTGGAAAAGAACTCCCGGACCTGATTGTCTCACCGATTGAAGCGACCTATCTTGCCTGGCTGGACCTTTCCTTCCTGAATATGGATGATGAAGGACTGAAAAAATTTATCATTGAAAAGGCGAGGCTGGGACTGAACGATGGTCCCATGTTCGGGCCCGGAGGCGAAGGACACCAGAGGATTAATATTGCAGTGCCCCGGAAGATTCTGGAAGAAGCTGCCAGCCGCCTTGTCAGGGCAGTCAAAGATTCGTATATTTAGCCGGAAAATCCCGGGATCATGAAACAGAAACCTTTTCCTGCAGTGAAAAACGGTTTGCCCTATGCCATCCTGTTCCTGATTTTCCTGGTCATATTCCTGGATGAGTTCAGAACGGGACATGGGTTCATTATCTACCTGTCTGCTGCAGGGATGTTAACTTCACTGGTGGCGGCCGTGCTTTCGATGGTCCGGTTTGAACGTTCCCGCAAATCCATTCTTAACCTGATCAAAGTGATGAACAGGGGGTATCTTCCTGCTCCCGACTCTCTTGAGATTCCCTTCACCGGCGGCGAACTTGAAAAGGAGATGAAAAAATTTATCAGGAGCCAGCAGGAGCTTATTGATTATGCCAGGGCACTGGATAAGGGAAATTTTTCAGGGGAGCTTCAACCACTGGGAGATGATGATCAACTGCGTCGCTCCTTCATTTCCCTGGGCCGCAGGCTGGAGCAGAGCCGGATCGACAGGAATAAAAGGGAGGAGCAGGATGAGCAACGTGCCTGGATAGCCGGCGGTCAGGCACATTTTGGAAGCCTTCTGAGGGAGACAGAGGATAGTTATGAGAAGATGGCGGTTTCGTTAATACGGGAGCTGGTGGATTATACGGTTGCCAGTGTCGGGGGATTGTTCCTGGTCGTACAGGATGAGAAAAACAGTGAAAAGATGCTTGATCTGATTGGAAGTTATGCTTTCGACCGGCAGAAGTTCATCAACAGGCAATTCCGGTTCGGAGAAGGACTGGTTGGCCGTGCCGCACTGGAAAAGGAACCCGTTTATATCACCGATGTTCCTGAGGATTATATCAAGATCCGCTCCGGATTGGGGGAACATAAACCGGCTTCCATCCTCATCCTCCCGATTATCCTCGACCAGGAGGTACTGGCCGTCCTGGAACTGGCATCCTTTGAACCATTCCCCGATTACCAGGTGGACTTTATCCGGTCGCTGAACGGACCCCTGGCCATCACCCTTTCCCGCATGCAGATCAATATCAGAAAAGAGTAGCTGTCATATTGACATCCTTTCCTTAAGATAATCTGTCATAATGACATCAAATGGCAGGTGGTACACGGTTTGTTATCCTATGGCCGGAAACAAACATTAACTAAAATAAGGAGGATAGAACCATGTTAGCAAGAATCAATAAGTCGTACGTTCCCGCTTACTGGGATGATTTTTTCAATGATGATTTCCTGAGTGGATTCAGGACCAAAAATTACAGCCGTTCCCTGCCGTCGGTCAATATTATTGAAGAGGATGGTGAGTACCGTATAGAACTGGCAGCTCCGGGATTATCCAGGAAAGATATCAAGGTGGAACTGGATAATGATGTTCTGAAGATCTCCTATGACCATAAGGAGAACAAGGAGGAGAAAAAGAATAATTACCTGAAACGCGAATTCTGCCATTCATCTTTCGAGCGCAGTTTTCAGTTGCCCGATCTGATCGACAGTGATAATATCAAAGCCAGTCAGGCCAATGGTATTCTGAGCATATCCCTTCCCAAGAAGAAAGAGGTGGTTACCAAAGTTCAGAAAAGTATTCAGATCTCTTAATTTTCAGGAGGCGGTTTAAGAGGGGATTGATTCAGAGGCCCGGGATGGTATTCCGGGCCTTTTTTTTATGTTAAATTGCATCTTTCCCATGGTCATGACGATGACTCCGAGAATGGTAATGATACCTCCGGTTATCTGAAGGGAGGTTGGAAGAATGGAAAGGTACATCATGGAGCCGATCAATACAAACAGGCTCCGGGTTGACTGAATGATCATGGTTCTGGAGGCTTCGATGTATTTCAGGGCCGAATACTGGGCCATTGCGGTCAGGAACGGTCCGAGCAGAGAGCCTGCTGCCATGTTGAACAGGGCGCGGCCCGGAACCGCAAGGCTCTCACTTCTGAGAATGATGGCAATCGTTGCCGCGGTAAAGATAAAAATGATCCGGTTGAGTGTCAGGATGCCCGGATGAATATCCTTAATCCTGCTTTTAGCCGTGATGATGCTGATGGAGGAGAAGACGGATGAGAGCAGGATCCATCCCGAACCGTGTCCGAAAAAATCCTTCAGGGAGGTGTCACGGGTATAGGTTATCAGGATGACCCCTCCGATGGTGAGAATGATCCCGACGGCCTCGATGAGGTTAAACCGCTCTCCCAGGAACCGGATGCCAAGCAGCGTTACAAAAATGGGCGTGAGGTTTGAAAGAAAGGAGATAATGGTGGGATTTTCCGCAAGCTTTATGGCCAGGAAAAGCAGGGAAGCGGCCGAAAGCTCCAGGATCCCTATGATCACAAGGCTTATATTCGATTTCCTGCTCAGCCTGGGAATTTTTTTTATCATCCCGGTGATGATCAGAAAGGGTAAGGTCCATAAAAGGGCAAAGGCAAACCAGTAGAACTGGAACTGGAAGTAATTCACTTCCAGAAGAGCTGCCTTTGAAAAGACATAAACATTGGCCATGCCCAGGGTGGCCAGGAACGCCAGGATAATGCCCTTAATGGTGGGGTGGAGGTTAAGCAGAAATTGTTTCATATGTAAAACCCGGACCTGAGATACATGGCTTTAAAACACAGAAACGAAGAAATTGTTTTACAACTTCTTTTTTATTCGTTTGGTATCTTCCTCGAACCCTGGTTTTTCAAGCAGGGCGAACATGTTTTTCTTGTAGGCTTCTACGCCAGGCTGATCAAATGGATTGATGCCCAGAAGGTATCCGCTGATCCCGCATGCGTTCTCGAAAAAATAGATCAGCTGGCCCAGGAAATGTGCATTCAGTTCGGGGATCCCGATGCGGATGTTGGGGACCCCTCCGTCGATATGGGCTATGGCTGTTCCGAGTTCCGCCATTTTGTTCACATGATCCATGTGCTTGCCGGCAAGATAATTGAGCCTGTCGAGGTTTTTCCGGTCATGGGGAATGGTCACATCATGCTGTTGCCTATCCACGCTGATGACGGTTTCAAACAGGATACGCTCCCCTTCCTGGATATATTGCCCCATGGAGTGGAGATCGGTTGAATTATCCACTGCTGCCGGGAAAAGACCTCTCCCTTCCTTACCTTCGCTTTCACCGTAGAGCTGTTTCCACCATTCCGAGAAGAAATGAAGTTTGTTATGATAATTGACCAGGATTTCGATTTTCTTACCCGAGCGGTAGAGTGCATTTCTTATGACAGCGTACAGGGCTGCCGGATTTTTCATCATATCAATGCCGGGACTGCACATCCGGGCCATAACCCGGGCTCCCTTTACCAGCTGGTGTATATCGATGCCGCAAACGGCCAGGGGAACCAGTCCCACCGGGGTCAGAACGGAATATCTGCCCCCGACATTATCGGGGATCGCATAGGTCCTGTAACCCTCCTCAAAGGCCAACTGTCTGAGAGCACCTTTACTGCTGTCGGTTATAGCGATGATCCTTTCTGCAGCTTCCTGAAGGCCGACCTTCCCGACCAGATGGTCCTTGAGGATCCGGAAGGCCAGCGCCGGTTCTGTGGTGGTCCCCGATTTGGAGATCACTACGATGGAGTAGCTGTGGGTATCCAGGATGTCCAGTAGTTCATGCATATAGTCTTCCCCGATGTTGTGCCCGGCAAAGAGCATGAGCGGGGGCCCGCTTTTAAAAAGGTTTGAGAAATTATGCGTCAGGGCATCGTTCACAGCCTTTGCCCCGAGGTAGGAGCCGCCGATACCTACCACCACAAGGATTTCAGATTTCTTTCGCAGTTCGTCAGCATCCCTTTCGATCTCCGTTAGCTGTTCATCGGTAATTTCAGATGGAAGATGAAGCCATCCCAGGAAATCATTTCCGGCACCCGTGCCATCGTACAGGGTTTTCTGGGCGATTTTGAATTCAGTTTCCATTTTGAGGAGATCCCTTTCCGGTATGAAAGGCAGAACCCTCCTGATGTCGAGACTTAAGTGGTCCATTTTTTCAATCTGTATATTGCTCCTTAAAATTAAGGATTTATTATGAACCCGGTACGCCAAACAGGGCGTGCCGGACAATTAAATTTCATTCCTTAAGGATTTTTCATTATCTTATCCTGTAAAAATGATGGTAATGAATGAAATAGAGAAACTCGACAAAATTGCAATCAATGTCCGGTCCCATAAACTGCTTAAAATACTGCTGAATGAGAATCCTGAACTTGAGGAGATTTTGCGGGGCTCGAAAAATGAAACCGAGGTGGTTGTGGGGGTGCGGCACTGGATAGAGAAATCTTACAGGGAGCGGGAGGATGCGTTCCGGTATTACCATGCGGAGCATGCCGGCCGGGAACTGTTTGAGAAACTGGAATGGCGTGATTATGCGATCATCAGGATACTGGATTATATTGATCATGCCGGAAAGGAGTATCCCGATCTGAACCTGAGGGGGGAAATTGCCGTGAGCAATCCGCTCCGGCTGTTATGGCTGGCTGTGAATAAGGGAACAGGGGGAGCCAGGCCCGATTTTTTCATTGATATGATCCAGCTGTTCCGCCAGCTGAGGGGTGAAACCAGCAGGCAGATTCCGGGCAGGGAGCTGGTCGAGGAGTGGATGGAACGGTATCCGTCAGGTCTCGATCCCCGGATCGTGCAGCTCAGGGCGGAGAATAAACTGCGGATCATCAGGATTCTTATCAACGGGATCGACAGCGGACAGATCAGCAGCAATAAATATTTTTTTGAGGAGAACGAACCATTCCAGCAGAAGCTTGAGAAGGTTCAGCAGTGGTGGGAGGATCCGAAATTTCACCTGCACTTTGCCGTCCGGTCACCGGATTTGCTGAACGAGATGCTTGATTATTCGTTGGATCCCGAAACCATGAAGATTCTTAAGGAGGCCGAGAAAGCCGGGATCCCGTTCTTTGTGAACCCATACTATCTCTCCCTTCTGCACGTCAGGGTTCCTTATTTTGCCATCGGCGCTGATCTGGCCATCCGATATTACATCATTTACAGCCGGCAACTGGTTGAGGAGTTCGGAAATATTGTGGCATGGGAGAAAGAGGACAGGGTAGAACCGGGCAAGCCCAATGCCGCAGGGTGGATTCTTCCCTCTCATAATAACATTCACCGCCGCTATCCCGAAGTGGCCATTCTCATTCCCGATTCCATGGGCCGGGCCTGCGGGGGACTCTGCTCTTCCTGTCAAAGGATGTATGATTTTCAGTCGGGAAGATTGAACTTTAACCTTGACAAGTTATTACCGAACGAAAAATGGCCGGATAAGCTCAAGAGGCTGATGACCTATTTTGAGAACGATTCCCACCTGAGGGATATCCTGATTACCGGAGGGGATGCCTTCATGAGTTCAGACAGCACCATCCGGAATATTCTGGATGAGATCTATGAAATGGCGAAAAGAAAGCGCGAACGGAACAAAACGCTTCCCGCGGGCGAAAAGCTGTCTGAGATTGTGCGGGTGCGGTTCGGAACCCGTCTGCCCGTTTACCTGCCTCAGAGAATCAGCCTGAACCTGGCGGATATCCTCAGAGACTTTAAAAACAGGGCTTCAGAAATAGGGATCCGCCAATTTGTGGTTCAAACCCATTTTATCTCTCCCATGGAGGTTACCCCCGAAGCAACTGCAGCTATCCAGAGACTGATTGATGCGGGTTGGATCATCACCAACCAGCTCGTCTTTACCGCAGCTGCCTCAAGAAGGGGGCACTCGGCCAAGCTCAGGAAGGTGCTGAACGATATCGGCGTGCTCTGCTATTATACCTTCACCGTGAAGGGATATATGGAAAATAATTTCAGTTTTGCACCAAATGCCCGTGTGGTTCAGGAACAGCTTGAGGAGAAGGTCCTCGGGGAAGTCCCGGAATCGTATCATGAAACCCTCCGGACTTTTCCGGAGAAGGCCCATCTGATGGTCGAAAATATTGAGGCCCTCCGCCGGGAAACCGGACTGCCTTTCCTGTCTACCGACAGGAACGTGCTGAACCTTCCGGGGGTAGGAAAAAGCCTGACCTTCCGGGTAATTGGAATTACCCGGTACGGGAGAAGGATCCTGGAGTTTGATCATGACCAGACCCGCAGCCATAGCCCGATCATTCACAAAATGGGTAAGGTAATCGTGATCGAGTCCAAATCAATCCACGAGTATCTGAACCAGCTCGAGGAGATTGGCGAGGTGCGGGAGGATTACGAGGGATTGTTCGGGTATTCCCTGGGTCAGACCGAAAAAAGAATCCCGATTTATGAATATCCGGAATATGAGTATGAAATTAAAAATGAATTTACTAATCTTGAGGTCTGATAAATAAACGGGGAGCAATACCCTTTTAATAGATTTTCAAATATGCGGAATACCAGAATCCTCCTGCTTCTTACGGCTCTTCTCCCTTTGATCCTGCCGGATCTTTCCGGCCAGAAGCCGGGGCTGAACAGCATCACCATTCCTGAACTGAATGCACATATATCGTTTCTTGCCTCGGATGAGTTGAAGGGACGCGAAACTGGTGAGCCGGGGTTGCAGATTGCGGCACGTTACCTGGCAACGCAGGCTGTACTTACCGGATTGAAATCCCTTGATGAGGACGGGGATTATCTCCAGTATTACACCATTGTTAAAAAGGAATATGACCTGGATAAAAGCGCCGTAACCATTACCGGCCGGGATGGGAAAACCGATCGCCTGAAGGATGAATTTTTTCTGTTCCCCCGTACGGATGAAAAGAACATTCACCTGGAAGGGGAGGTGGTTTTCGCAGGTTACGGCATCCATGCTGAGGAACTTGGATACGATGATTTTAAAGACGTAGACATCAGGGACAAGATCGTGCTCATCATGACCCGCTCTCCCATGGATGAGAAAGGGGAACGTTATAAACTGGATGATGCGAGGTGGCAATCAGAGGAAAATTTCCAGCATAAGGTCGCTTATATCTATTCCATGGGTGCACGTGCCATTCTGCGGGTTTATGATCCGAAATCGGGCATCCGGTCCATTTCAGACATTGATCCCCAGCTCTCGAATTACCTCCGGAGTTCCGTGGAGTTGAAAGAGGATATGGAATCCCGCCCGGAAAATCCGGATATGATGAAGATCATTCTGATCCACCGGCATATTGCGGATAAATTGCTCGAAGGGTCGGGAACCTACCTCCCGGAACTGCAGATGAAGATCGATAATGATCTGACGCCCCGCTCTTTCCTGATCAAGGATAAAAAGATTCAATTCGATTTGCATATCGCAGAAAATGAAATTGCCGTACCCAATGTTTTCGCGATCATTGAAGGAAGAGACCCGGTTCTGAAGGAAGAGATGGTTCTTTACACGGCGCATATGGACCATCTGGGCGATGCGGATGGAGGGAAGGCCATCTTTAACGGGGCGGATGATAACGCATCCGGCTCTGTGGCCCTGCTTGAAATCGCGGAAGCATTCATGAGCGGGCAGAGCAGGCCGGAACGAAGTGTGGGATTTCTCTGGATTTCCGGGTCGGAGTACGGACTGATGGGTTCCGATTATTATTCCCGTTATCCGGTTCATAAGCTGGAGCGCACAGCGGCGGTGATCAATCTCGATATGATCGCGCGAAGCAGAACAGAAGCCGATAGTGCCGGACACCGTCATTTTAACCTGACCATCGTCGGGAAAGATTCTGTACAGGTGATCGGAGGATTGCAGAGCAGCGTCCTGATGGATCTGAACAGGCAGGTCCTTGAGGAGATGAACATGACCGGTATATATACCTATAACAGCCCGGATCACCCCGACCGGACCCTGTACAGGAGTGACCATTATAGTTTTATGAAGCGGGATATCCCTTCACTGTTCTATTCGACAGGCATACATCACGACTATCAGGCCACGGATGATGTGGTTGAAAACCTGGATTTCGAAACCTTTCTCAGGATGACGAGGCTCTCCTTCCTGGCAGGCTACAGGGTGGCCAATTTCAGGGGGCCGATTAAAGTGGACCATCCTTTCAGTGAATGGGAGTAATGGCTTTCCACGCTAAATTTATTAAAACATGAAACGAACAAGGAAGCACAAACTCGGGATCGTCCTGAGCGGCGGGGCCGCGAGAGGGTTTGCTCACCCGGGTGTGCTGAAGGCATTGCATGAATTTAACATGGAACCCGAAATCATTGCAGGGGCCAGTGCCGGCGCCATAGCCGGAGGGTTCTATGCCGATGGCTATGAACCGGAAGAGATTCTCGAATTGTTCAAGGGAAAACGGTTCCTGGATCTGGCCCGTTTAAGAATGGGTAAGACAGGATTGCTCGAAGTGGAGGGACTGAGGAAACTGCTCAGGAAAAACATGAGGGCGAAGGATTTTGACGGCCTTAAAAAGGAGTTCGTGGTGTCTGTCACCAATTTCCGGACCGGGGAGGCGGAGTATCTCACGGAGGGCGATCTCGTGGAATCGATCATAGCCTCTTCCAGTATCCCCGTTCTCTTCACACCGGTAAAACTGAACGGTAAGCTTTACATTGACGGAGGGGTGGTTGATAATTTCCCGGTTGGTCCCATCAGGGAGAAATGCAAAAAACTGGTAGGGGTTGCGGTTAATCCGATCGGGGAGGAGAAGGGTTCCGTCTCCATGATCTCCATGAGCGTGCGTGCGTTTCATCTCTCAATGGCGGCCGGTATGAAGTATAAAAGGGATGAGGTTGATATTTATATTGAACCGGAGAAGCTGAAAGATTTCTCGCTTCTGGATGTGAAAGCCGGTGACAAGATGTTTAAGATAGGCTATGAGGCAGCCCGGGAGGTTCTGTCGGGGAAATCATCACGTTAATATATTTCCGGGACAAAGGTTTGTTCGTTAATCGGCGGCCTGATGTATCCCTCCTTGTTGATGGGGGGCAGATCGATCTTTTTATGTTTGATGGGTTCGTAGGGAATCATGGAGAGAAGGTGATGAATGCAGTTCAGGCGGGCCCGTCGTTTATCATCCGCTTCCACCACCCACCAGGGTGATAGTCTGGTGTCGGTGTAGGCGAACATATCATCCTTTGCCCTGGAGTACTCCACCCATTTTGTGCGGGACTCTACATCCATTTCGCTTATTTTCCATCTTTTCAGCGGGTCCCCGATACGGTCTCTGAATCGCTTTTCCTGCTCCTCGTCGCTGACGGAGAACCAGTATTTAATCAATATGATCCCGGAGTGAATCAGCATCTCTTCGAACCGGGGGCATGACCGGAGAAAATCCTGGTACTCCTCATCGGTGCAGAATCCCATGACCTTTTCCACGCCGGCCCTGTTGTACCAGCTCCGGTCGAACAGGACCATCTCACCGGCCGCCGGGAGGTGATCAACATAACGCTGGAAATACCACTGTGTTTTTTCGCGTTCGGTAGGCACACCAAGAGCCACTACCCTGCAGATGCGGGGATTGAGCCGCTGGGTAATCCGTTTAATGACGCCTCCCTTTCCCGCGGCATCCCGTCCCTCGAAGAGCACCACCACACGGAGTCCTTTCTCTTTCACCCAGTCGTGGAGCTGAACCAGCTCGAACTGGAGCTTTTCCAGCTCACTGAAATAACCTTTCTTTTCGAGGGGTTCCTTTTTTCCGGAATTTTGATTCTTTTGCTTTTTGCCGGACATATCTTAAAGGGATTTGACGTTAGTGATTTATCTGGTAGTCGAGTATTTCCGTCTCGGTGATACGGGCGTTCAGGATTTGGACATACTCCTTGGAATCTTTATTCCTGTATTTGCCCCATGCCGTCTGGGCCCACTCTTTGGCTTTGCCATAGTCGCCCAGGATCTCATATATCACCGCCAGGTTGTGTGCTGCTCGTCCCTGTATTCTCCTTTTCCCTGTCTCAACGGCCCGTTCAAGCGAAAGGATGGCCGCATCCCAGTCGTTCACCTCCATCATGCGGCCGCCTTCAGCAAGGTTTGCATCCCTCCGCGGCCTGTTGTAGTATATTCTTTCCACCCTGAACCACGACGGGAAGATCCGGTTGGCATAAACGCTTCCCGCCTGGTAGCTCGCTTCATAAACCGCCCGGTCCTGGGTTGTTAACCGCACAAGCACCCCTTCGATCGTCGATACAGGTTGTTTCCATCCGGCGTGGTGAAAATAGGCAAACTCATCCACAATCGCCTGGCTCTTCACATCATAGAGCCGGAATCCGGCCTTAACCTCTGCCCTGTCGGAGAGCACCTGGAGATCGAAGAGTTCGAGCACCAGGAGGGCATCGGCACTGAAATCCCGCGCGAGGTTTACCGCTTCCGTCCAATCAAGGGGGACAGGAAATTCCATGCTGCTGCCGGGCCGCTCATTGACCAGGTTCGTCTTGATGACATTCAGGTTTCCCTGGTTGATCAAACGGTCTGCCAGCCCGTCCATACAGACCCTGGAGGGGGAGCTGGTTTTACCGTCAACGACAGCCATCAGCCCTTTTTCCAGGAAGTTAACCACCTTATTGGTTGATACACTGCGGTCGAACAGGGCAATGGACTGGATATGGTCGGGCAGATCCACTGCAGCAGGAAATCTTGCGTCGAAATAGATGGTAGGGGCACTGCAGGTCACAAAAAGGATCAGCAGGAGTCCGGTTCGGGTTAATCTCTTTTTCATGGTATGGGTTTTAGTTAAGGCATACCTGCCGAAACCGCCTCTTTCCCATGGAAACCAATCACTGTTTGAAGACAGAGGGATCGGTTACCCGTTCATCATTGATGAATGCGGCCACGAAAGCCTGGCTGTAACCGGCTTTCCTGCACCTGTTCTTAAATGCATCCGCCTCGCCCGCACTGGAAAATGCGCCGACGGTGTATCGGTAGGCTCCTTTATAATAATACTCAAAAGCCGGATAAATCCTGCCGTCGATGTTCACCCGGTAATTGGTTTTAGGTTTGGAACTGGAAACAATCTGAACCCTGAACACCACCGCCTCCTTATCCGCCTCCGGTTCGGCAGGGGTGGTTTCTGTCCGGGCGACCGGGGGTGTTACCTGTTCCTGCTTTACCGGCGTAGGTTCTGCTGCCTGCCTTGCGGTACTTACCTCCTCTGCCTTTCGGACAGGGATTGCTTTCACGGTTTCGGTTTCTGCCGCCTTTTCTTTTTTCTCCTCCGTCACTTTTGCAGTGACCGTTGTTTCTGCAGGGAATTCCTTCTTTTCGTTTTCTCCAGACGGGATGCCGATCACGGTGACGGGTTCGTCGCCGGCGCCGGTCAGAAGATCACCGGACAGGCTGGAATATCTTTCCTGTGCGGAAAGGAAGAGGACGCCGGATAATTTTTCCGAACCTTCAGAGTGCATTCTGAATAGTCGTGAATCCAGCCCGCCGGGCCGGTTTATGACGGAGAAATATCCCGACCGGCCCGACCTGTCGAAGGTAATGGCTGCCTCGTCGTGCCGGGTGTTTATCGGTTCCATCAGGTTGACGGGCTTGCTCCACCCGTCTCCCTGGTACCTGCACATGTAAATATCCAGACCCCCGAAACCAGAGTGTCCGCCGGAAGAGAAATAGAGGTTGAAATCACTGTCAATAAACGGGTAAAGCTCGTCCTGTTTGGTGTTGATCTCCTTCCCAAGGTTTACGGGATCGCTCCACTTGTTGCCGGAGTATCGGACCAGATAGAGATCATACCCGCCCAGTGATGACCGGCTGTCGGAGGCATAAACCAGGAATGAGTTGTCGGGGGCGGCGGCGGGATGCATGTAGTTGTTGAATCCGGTGCAGAAGGGCAAAGTCTCTATGTCGGATGGATTCAACCGGAGCTGACCGGAGGAACGGTCTTCTTCAACCGGGATCATGAAAATTTTCCTGGTTGATGCAGTTCTTTCATCCCTGCCGGCGGCACTGTAATATAGGATCCTGTAATCGCCGGTGAACGACATCTCCTCCGGCATCACCGGGAAGAGGTTATCTTCGACAAAGGTCCTGTTGCGGGAGGCATTCGGACTATCAGGATTGACCAGGAAGGTCCCGAACCGGCCGAATGAAATATGGTCCGGCAACATCTTCTGCCGGTATTTCGAATTAGAGAACAGAATGATATCATCCTTATAAAATTGCACGCCGTTTGCCGGTTCCATCAGAAAGAGATCCAGGGTGTCAATGACCACCGGATCATTATTGGCCCTTGGTTCATCCGGGGAGCGACCTCCCGGGATTGAACCGGCGAAAAGGTGCGGAACCATTGCCAGGTAACCCTGAAGGAGCACGAAAGCTATGATGATTGGATAGTTGGATTTCATAATGGTGCGATTTACCAGTGCCTGTTTTTAATGAACATATTTTTATCCCCGCCCAGGTTCAATCCCAGTGATACCTCAATAATGATGTTGTCGGCGGTGAGAAATCCGGTCCGGGGAAATTCAATAAAGACCCCGGTAAAGAATCTTGGAAACTGATACTGCATGAAGAGGGAGAGATTGTCCCAATCCCTGAAACAGGTTCCCACAAAGAAGTTTCCCATATACAGTTTCAGATAGGGAATGATATCCTTATAAAGCTCCGACAGGGTGGAGTCGGTGGCGCTGACCAGTATGGATGGCTCAAGAACAATGGCCTGTTTCCTGCTCAGAAGAAACTTATAACCTCCGTAAAAGTGATATTCCCTGGGCACATAGGTCTCATCGCCATAGGCGGTAACAGAATCATTGATCATCCCGAGGAGGTTGGTTGAAGAAAGTCCTGCAAAGGCAGTCGGCCCGTAATAATAGAGCCCGAAGTCTGCATTGGGGGTGAACGGTTTGAATCCCTCGGGAGGGGTTTCCCCATCCTCTTTATCGATATTGTAGGTTCCTCGTGCAGAAAGCCCAATGGAAAGAAAGGAGAGGTTCGTCCTGTTGAGGGGGATATGATATGAACCCGATAGGCCCATCCCGAGATTGCGGGAGGAGACCATGGGATCGTGCACGATATAGCCACCAACGCCAAAATTGCTGAACGGGATCTCTCCGGGGATGATGGCGGCTCCTGAGGCTTTGCCGGGCAGACGGCTGTTGTAGGTGAGCATCTGTGCCCCGGGGGAGCCGTTGACCCTCAGCATCAGGTTTATGTTTTTAAAATCCTTGCTGCCGGCAATGGCCGGATTAATAACCAGCGGCGCGTAAACGGGATAGGAAAACGGCTTGGACGGAATTTTCTGGCCGACCGATACCGAGCAGGCCAGCATTCCGACCAGCATTATGGTTAACCTGTTGAGAAGCCTCATAAACCGGATGTTTCAAATGTTAAATAACGTACTCTTCTGGAAATAGTCAAATAAAAGTACAAAAAAATCATATGATTTAATAAAAGGAGAAAATAGTTGACATTGGATTCCTGCTGCACTAACTTTGATTGTTCACTTATTATTAATTGTTAAACCAGCCCGATTATGAAAAATGTCTCATTTTTAAAGGTTTTAATTCCGGCATGTTTTGTTCTCCTGACATGCTATTGTACCACCACGACAGAGGATAAGATCCCTGTTACCACTGAATCAGGGAAGGCCCTGGATTTATACAACCAGGCCCTGGTTGCCAGCGATGAAGTGTATGTTGGAAGGGCTATGGATCTTCTTGAAAAAGCCCTTGCGGAAGATCCGCAGTTCTTTATGGCTGCCTATTCCCTGGCAACGTTTAACCTCTATTTTGGTAACATGGAGGCCTTTCAGAAGAACGCACAGCAGGCTCTTTCAACAGAGTTGAAATTGAGCAAAGGAGAGAATTTAATGAAACAGGCACTGGAAAAGCTGGTCGAAGATCCGGATGCCGACGTCACCTCCATCGGAAGGGAACTGGTGGAAATGTATCCCGGCGATGATGCTGCCTATTTTCAGATGGCCCTGTTCCAGTGGCTCAACGAAGACTATGAAGGCGCAATAGATACCTATACAAAGGCCCTGGAAATAACAGAAAATGATGCCCCCATATACAACCTGATGGGCTATAACTATTTGCAGCAGGAACAGTTTGATAAAGCAGAAGAAGTTTTTAACAAATATATCGAGCTGGCTCCGGACCTCCCCAATGCTTATGATTCAAAAGGCGATTATTTCCTGGCGGTCGGGGATCTGAAAGCGGCTTATGAGAGCTTTATGAAAGCACTGGAGATCGATTCGCTGTTTACTACATCGCTGGAGAAAGCCGCAAAGGTGAAGCTGAAGCTCGATTCCATGGTTGTTGAATAATAAAATCTGACCGGAGAGCCGGGAAATGCGATCCGATAGCGACACAATGTTATAATGTAACGACACAATGTCTTAAAACATTTCGGAAGAGCGTTCTGATGCTTACCGGTTCCCGGTTTCCGCCTTCGTTAAAACTTCGGCGGACGGTACAGGGTTCAGGGTCCTGATTCTTCATATAGCTGAGTAAACTGCTAAAATCGTTAATATTCCATGACAGGCATGGCGCGGTTGTCTATTGCCTGCTGCCTGCTGATTACTGCTTACTACTGCCTACTGCCTGCTGCTTACTGGTTCCTGCCTGTCTCCGGAAAGAAAAAATCCGGCGTTCTTAAAGAGATCGCTGAACAATCCTTCACGTGGTACTTCGAACCATGATTCGGGATTGATACTGCTGTGGAGTATGGTTGCGTCGTCGGGCCGGATGAACGCCTCTACCTCCAGCGGCTGCATGTTGTCGCCTTCAAACGTAACCCGGTAATCCGGCGGGGATGCCATCTCCGGGTTATCCATGAAACTTGCACTTCTTTTCCTCGACACACTGTTCAGGTATGAGTCCATGGCAGCCGAGTCGGCCAGGATGCCGCCTACCATCCAGCCTTCACCGGTTTTCTGGGCAATGAAACCAGAATCGGCGGGATAATCGAATACAATCCTGCTTAACCGGGACAGCACAAGCCGGGTAACGGTCTGATCACGCCAGCTGTTGAAGTCCCGGTTGAAGGTCATTGCGAGAAAACCCTGCACGGCATAAACTTCATCTTCATGGTAATTCCTGACGTAGGTGATCCCGGTCCCCCGGTTCTGCCCGTATCCCCCGTAAGGACTCTGCACCGGCTTGTAATCGAACCGGCCGATGACAAGGTCAAGCGTGGTTTTTTTACCTTCCTTCACGGTGAGGCGTGTACCCAGAGAATCGTTCACATGGAATCCGGACCATTTATCTTCAGTGCGGGCCACCAGCTGGTCGGTCTTCAGGTTGAGGAGCTCGGCAAAAGCACTTCTGAGAGCGGCCTCATCGACAGGAACGGTCTGCTGTCCGTTTGAAACCTTCCACTCTGTTCCTTCCTTTGTAAATACAAGCTCTTCTCCGCCTGCCGCACTGTTTTGAACCAGGTGCACGCCGGTAAGGTTTGCGGTATCGATCTGCACGATGTCGGTATTCAGGGTCCGCCCGCTCTTTTTTATCCCCGTGAAACGGGTAATGACGAATATTCCCGCAAGGAGGAGCAGGACGATCAACAGGATCCGGTTATTGAATCTTCCACTCATGATATTATTCGTTTTACATTATACATAATTTGCTTCCATTCTGCGCACCCTCTGATTTTTCCGGTACTGGTAGCGAATGACCCCGTAAATCAGCACCAGGAGGATGGGAAGCAGGAAGTTGATCCATTTGAGCAGGGATCGTGTACTGTCTTCCATCTGCTTGATGGGCCTGGAGATGACGCCTTTTGTACGCAGCTCAATCAGCCCGGTATCGTCGCTGAGCCAGTCAATACTGTTCACCATCAGGTTCACGTTATCCGGGTTGATCTGCTGGTTGCCCGGATTGATGGGGAAATCTCCGTCGGAGATCACCACCATCCTGCTGTGTGCCGGGCCTGCCAGGGCTCCCTCCAGTGCGGCACCCAGAACCTGGTTGCTCAGAGGGAAGTCGCGCTGCATCCAGCGGCGCTGGTAATTAAAATATTGTGGAGAGGGGAGGGTTCCGGAATATTCCGAACTGAAAAGCAAGGGTGTATAGGTTATCGTGGAGTCTCCGCTGAAATCCATGGTGCTGGTAAACTGCAGGATCACCTCGTCGATCCCCTGTGTGGCAGGATGATCGGCGAACTGACTGATCCGGGGGATATAGGGGATGGCCACGCTGGATATCTGGATGGCATTTCCCAGCTGCTGCTGCATGGTGGCGGAGACACAATTCATGTCCACCAGGAAGTTGTCGTTGATGGAGAGTCCCTTATGCCTGAGCCAACCTTCCAGTCCGGTATAGAGGCTACTGCCGTAACCGTTCTGAAGGTCGCCGCTCACGCGGTCAAGGGCCAGGAAAATGTTCCCGCCTGATGCGAGAAAAGCGTCGAGCCGGTCAAATACGTAGGCGGGGATGGTGTCGGTAGGTCTGATGATGGCCAGCGACCGGATGTAGGCAGGGATGGATGTGGAATCGGTAAGGGTTACATTTTCGATGGTGTACAGAACGTTGAGCTCCTCCCGGGCCTGGGTCAGTTCATTCAGACTGGCTTCCCCATGCCCCTGAAGCAACCCGATGACGGGCTTATCCTGCACCGAGAGTTTCTTGATGGCGGTAGAAAGGGTGTATTCCATTGCCAGTCCGGGTTGTACAAGGGGAATGATTTCCTTCTGATCGCCCAGGCTCAGAACGGCGCCCATATAAGCGCGCTGCTGCTGCATCTGGTCTTTCTCCCGCACATTAATCATCACGGGCTGGATACCGTTCTGCATTGCTTCCCGCTCTATCTCCTCATCCTCATTCGGACTGATGAACTCAAACACCACCATCTGCTTCGATAATTTGCCGTATTCGACAAGCATCTCCTGGAAATCGTTTTTCGTTTTGATCAGCTGTGCAGGGATATCTTTGCTGAAATAAGCCTTTACCGTGACAGGTTCATCGAGGTTCTTCAGAATCTCCCTGGTTGCATCGCTCAGGGTGTATTGCCTGTTCTCGGTCAGGTCGACACGGAAAAAGAACTGCTCCGAGAGGAAATTAACCAGGACAATGATGGCCACGAACAAAAGGATGGTTATGGATATGTTACTGGTTTTCATGGTTAAATTCTTAGTTAATTCGACAATTTCCTTTTTGAGAGCGTCGTCTCGGTCAGGAACAATCCAAGAATGATGATGGAAAGAAAGTAGACCAGGTCCCCGCTGTCGAGCACACCGCGGGTGATGCTTTCAAAATGCGTCTGCATGCTCAGGTAGCTGAACATCTGCCCGGCAAATCCCGTGAAGCTCGTTGAGAGGAGTCCGAACAGCAGATGGAAAAAGAGTCCTATAAACAGGGCGGTCATGTATGCGACAATCTGGTTCTTTGTGATGCTGCTGGCCCATAGACCTACGCTGATATAGGCGCCGCTCATGAGCAGGAGCCCCAGGTATCCGGAGATGACCGCTCCGAGGTCCATGTTCCCGATACTGCTGATGGTAATCACGTAGGGCAGGGTGAACAGGAGGGCCACCAGGATAAGGATGAAGGTCGAAAGGAACTTCCCGATCACGACCTCCCTGTCTGTCACGGCCTTGGTCAGCAGGAGCTCAACGGTTCCCGACCGGATCTCCTCCGCGAGAAGCCGCATGGTGAGCGCCGGGATAAAAAAGAAAAGCGTCCAGTAGGCGATGCTGAAGAAGGCCCTCAGGCTGGCCTGACCGACCATGAACACGTCCGCTCCGAACAGCCAGGTAAAGAATCCGCTGATACCAAGGAACAGGACGAGCATGATGTACGCGATCAGCGAATCGAAAAAGGCCTGGAACTCACGTTTGATTAATATCCGTATGGTATTCATAACAGTTGTATTTTCAGGTTCAATGGGTGGTTAATTCTCTAAAGATATCCTCAAGCTTGGTCTCAAAGGGGATCATCTCGGTGAGGGTCCAGTGATTTGTCACGCACAGGTTGAAGATATCCTTTGCACTATGGGAATCAGATGCGCTGTGCACCTCAAACCGATCCTGGTGCCGGTCGAGGAAACCTGCCTGGCTGACCGACGGAAGATCACGGAGGGCTTTGATGATGTCGTTGGGATCCCCGTCCTCGATTCGGATATTCAGTATTTCCTTGCCGGTGGCCTGTTTGCGGAGGTTCTCCGAGGTCCCGTCTGCCACGATCTTTCCGCGGTTGATGATCAGGATGCGGTCGCAGGTCGCTTCCACCTCGGGAAGGATATGGGTGCTCAAGATCACGGTTTTTTCCCTGCCCAGCTCCCGTATCAGCTTCCTGATCTCCACAATCTGGTTGGGATCCAAACCGGAGGTCGGTTCATCCAGGATCAGGATCTCAGGGTCGTGGATTAGCGCCTGGGCCAGACCGACCCGCTGCTTATATCCTTTCGACAGTTCCCCGATCTTTTTGTGCTTCTCGGCATTCAGTCCGGTTACCCTGATCATCTCCACAACCCTCGACTGGATATGTTCTTTAGGGATTCCCTGGAGCCCTCCCACGAATTCCAGGTAATCGATGACCGGCATGTCGTGGTAAAGAGGGTTGTTTTCCGGCAGGTACCCGATGTGCCTTTTGATCTCATCGGGAAAATTCCTCATATCCTTACCTCCGATGGTGATGGTTCCCTCGTTGGGAAGGATGAAGTTGGTGATCATGCGCACGGTGGTTGTTTTCCCGGCCCCGTTCGGTCCCAGGAAACCGAGGATTTCCCCGGTCTTTACCTCGAAAGAGATGTCGTCGACGGCCCTCTGCCCACCATACTTTTTCGTCAGGTTTTCAATTCTGATATCCATTTCTTATGAGAAATATGATGTTATGGTTTTCCGGCAGGCAACAAACCCCACAGGGTTCCTGCCGGTCTGATTCAATTATATCGAAAGCATTGAAACCAGTAAAATGAAAAAGTCCATTGTTTTGGTTCTCAGATTCGACCACAAAAATATAATTCTTTCAAAAAGGAGAAAAAAGAGAAAAAAATTTTAAGGAAAATTAACAATTAACAGCGCCACGCAATGCTTTGCGCGGCTACATCGGGTTCCCGAAATAATTCTTAAATCTTAATTCGTTAATCGGGTTTCCGTCTCCACGCCGGGAATTTATCTGTTGATCATCATTTTCCTCGTAAGCACGGCGGTCTGCTCCCGGTTCCGGATGGTCATTCTGTAGAAGTAGATTCCGCCGGCCAGCGGTTCACCCGACTGCCCGGTCCCGTTCCACGAAACCACGTGCGATCCTTCCGGCAAATGACCGTTGGTCAGGGTACAGACTTTCTGCCCGACAAGGTTATAGACGGAGATTTCAACGAATGCCTCCTGTGGCAGTTTGAAGCGAATATAAGTCAGGTCAGAGAAAGGATTGGGGTAGTTCTGCCCGAGCTGATACGGATCAGCCGCGGCAATCTTTCCGCTGACCACGGTTGTGATGGTATCATCCCTTCCGGGTGATCCCCCGATCTCAAATGAAGCGCGCCAGAGGTAGGGATTGTTCTGATCGCCTGAGGGATTCCTGTTGACCGGTACCAGTGAATAACCCGTTCCATCCGCTTCCAGGGGCCATGGTGCCCGGTCGTTATACCGAAGGGTACAGAGGGTATCACCGTCCGGACCGGCCAGGATAATCCATTCTCCGCCATTATCCAGGCTGCCGCTGTATTCACCGGAGGGAGGGAAACCGTAGTGGGACGAAAATCCCTTTTCATCCGAGGCAAGGACGATGAATTCCCCGCCCCTGAATGCTGTTTCCGGAGGGAATTTAAAATCGATACCATCGATGAACTTCGCACCTCCGATATCGAGTGTGGCGCTCCCGGTATTCTTTAGTTCGATGAATTCAAGATCTCCTTCATCAATGGTATCCGCCGGTAACGGGTGGTAATGCACCTCGGTGATTTTTATTGTATAAAGGTCCTCGGGAATCATAAAGAACCGGTTATTCAGGGCGCTCCAGTTTCCATCCAGGAAGGTCCGGGCCATGATCCGGGATGAACTATCCAGCTGGATGGGCTCCCCGTACATCAAGGCCTCCGGGGAGATGCCCGTCTGAAGCTCTTCGCTTCCTCTGAGTACCGCACTGATAATGAAATCGGAGCTGGAGGTTTTGGTGTTCAGTCCCTGTATGGTCAGCAGGTTGTCTCCCTCTGTCAGGCGGTCGATATAGCCGGAGATATCAAAATTTTCGGCTGCCGCAGCTTCATGTGAACCCGTGGCGGCCGAGTTCCATACGCAATTTGCAGGGGCATTTGCACCAGCCACTCTTGTTCCATTAAGATAGGCGGCAAAGCCGTCATCGTAATGCACCGCCAGCGAGAGACCCTTTATTCTGTTCAGCTGATCAGCGGTGACCGGGAATGGAATACGGATGTAGCAGGAGGTATTTGGCTCCACGCCGTCATCGTGCATGTCGTTTCCCACGTCCAGGGAGATCAGATTCTCATAACCGGTATTCTTTTCATAACCGACGCCCCCCGGTGCTCCGCTGCAGACCTGCCAGGCATTGTCGTTGTAACCAGGGTCACTCAGCCAGGTCGCACCGATATCGGATTTCGGAACCAGGGCCTTTTTTCCGGCGTCCGCAGCAACCAGCAGGATTTCATCATTGTTGCCCTGGTCGGGCCAGAGCGCCGGATCTGTACCATCGGTGGTGTAATAGATCATCCCCCCGGCAGAGCTCATGGTTAATCGGTCGCCCCTGAAGATTTTTTCTCCTGTAAAGGGTTCATTGTTGATGTAAAAGAGGGGCGCATCCAGTTCAGGGAAGAGCCCGTTTGTGCGGAGCTGGTCAATCAGTGTCGCGGTGCGGGCCGGAAAATAGGTATTGAACAAAAAGTTCTGCTGGGCCAGCCAGTGGTTCTCCACTGTATAGAGTTCATACGGACCGGACTGCCACGAATGCACATCGCGCCGGTAATCGCCCCACCGGGAAGATTCAAGGGGTAAAGCCGGTTCAACCTGGTTCTTCCTGATGTCCCATCTTTCCCGAACCGATTCCGGGGTGAGGGGGCCTCCCTGGTAACAGAACTTCTGGACCCGGTCGGCAAACAACCGTTTGAACTGATCGTTCTGCCTGAGTTGCTGGAAGAGCCGGCTGGGACAATCGGCATTGTTCTCGTTGACCACATTATGGTTCAGCGCTTCCAGCACATGTTCGGCATCCCAGCAGAGGAAAATGAATCCTTTCCCGGGATTGACCCGGTTTCTGATTGCGGCCCAGTTGTGGTGGTCCCAGTCGGTGTTCCCCCCGTACATATTGAGCAACATATAATCGGCGATGCTCACCACATCCACCATACTATTCAGAGTCGGATCGGGGGTCCCGTCGGGCCTGTTCCCCTGTATGCGCTGGTAGTTTTCATCGGACGACAGACCGGCATTGGCCAGGTCCATCAGCTGGTCCCATGCGTTGATGCTCCCGTCTACCACCTCCTGGTAATCCTTGATGACATCAAACTCTTCCGCACTTCCGACAAGGTATGATTCGGCAAAATCGCTGTTGAGCCTTTCCGAAATGGTGTAGATTCCCCAGTACATTCCGTTGATGAACAGGTGGGCATATACGGAGTTACTGGCCAGGTGGCCCATTTCCCGGTGGGTATCCTTGGTCCATGTATCTCGAAGGTATTGCGAGCGTGCTCTTTGATCGCTTTCCTGGTGGGTCCAGGTATTATTGAATCCGCCCCGTAATATCAGGGAATTAAAACTGGAGTCGCATTCGCTGCCAAGCAGGGCATACCTGAGCCTTGAGGGTCCGTATTCTTTTCTGAAGGAGAGCCTGAACGAATGCTTCGGATTCTTTTCCGGTCTCCTGGATTCTCCGCCGTGGATCTCCATACCGCAATTGACCTGGAGGGAAACGGTTCCGTCACGATTGAAAAATTCCACGGATGCCGGTCGTTCCCAGCCGCGCCCGGTATCGTTTTCTCCCGGAGCCGGGTACATATAGATGCCTCCGGTTTCGGGATCGGTTGAGAAGTTGAAGAAATGACCCGGATCCGAAATC
This sequence comes from Bacteroidales bacterium, assembly GCA_016936975.1. Lineage (GTDB taxonomy): Bacteria > Bacteroidota > Bacteroidia > Bacteroidales > JAFGWU01. The sequence goes on from JAFGWU010000095.1 coordinate 52,185, forward strand.
AGAGAGACGACCGTCAGGGATTTCAATCCTTCAATGGCTGATGCGGCAAACGATGAGCTGGTCATCAGTTCGGGGTCCATCTCATAGTCGGCAGGAGCCCTTCCTTCAGAATAGGTCCACGGGCCCCACTCCACCGGGTACCCTTCCGGATTATTGGGCTGACGGATTACATCCTCCGGAAAGATATAGGATTGTGTGGCCACAGGGCCTGAGATACCGTTCTCGTTGATGGCGACGGCCCTGACAATGGCCGTGGTCTGAACCGTTAAAGGTTCGGTATATAATGTCCCGTGTGTTTCACCGGGAAGGGTGCCGTCGGTGGTAAAGTAGATCGACCCTCCTCCGGCGGCGGATAATTCAAGTTGAAAGGGAGCCTCAAAGAAATTGTGCGGAACGGAAAACACAGGCGGGGGGACCTGTATGCCTGTCCGGAGGTTCTCTGTTCCCGGGGTCGGGATGCTGAAGAATGTATAACCGGTGTCGATATAGCCGTAGGAAATATCGGCTTCCTGGGGTGGGAAGGCCGGGTTGAATTCGGAAACCGCTACACCGCCCGTATTGAAAAGCCCAAGGTATTCACCGTCGCCGCTTACCTGGAAATTGGTGTGCAGCTTTCCCAGGGGATCTGTCCGGTCCTTGCCAGAGGCAAATATGAGCAGGTGTTTCTGCGGCTGAATATAGAGGGCCGGAAGAGCCCATTTGCCCGGGCGATCCATCTCATCCGAAAGGGTCCAGCCGGCCAGCGAAACCGGTTCCGGCCGGGGATTGTACAATTCGATCCAGTCTGAAAAGTCGCCATCCTCGTCGGTGAGGGTGCTTTCATTCAGAGCCATAAATTCATTGATGCGTATCTCAACCGATTGTGCCCCGAGAGAGTAACCTGACAGCAGGACTGCCATCAAGACAACACATAATCTATATTTGCAGAGAGAACGGCTGAAGATTCTGTTCATTTTGTAAAGATAGCAATCCGGAATAACCTATCCGGGCAGTTTAATGATTTTAACATTGGGGAGCCTGTCGGTGCCGGCGGGCAGATCCCCTCTGTCGTTTATAAGGAGGGTATACCCCGAGCCGGTTAATCCTTCAAGCACCTGCCTGCCGGGAAGGTCCGGATAAGCTGTACAGTTAACATAAAACATCGTTTCAACCGGATGATCCGCATTAAAAACAATGACTTTAGACCGATCGTCTATTGACCGGTTCAACGCTTTTAATTCCTTAACCCACTCCGGATGGCGTTCCCTTTGCTGAAAGGGTTTGATCCGTTCGACAGAATACCTTACCGGCAGGATCAACAGGAGCGCCATGACCGGCCAGGTCAACCATTGATGGCCGATTCTTTGCCGGTAATAATACACATAATGGAAGAATAGTGCCGTTATGATGAATATGGCCGGAGCGGTAAACAGGGTATACGCCTGCATTTTTGTTGCGGCGAATGAGAAAAACAGGAACGGGACCAGGAACCATATGGTGATTAATAATCTCCTGTAGTTTCTCCATTTTTTAAAGGATTTCCACAGAAACCAGATCACGGGCAGGTAGACCAGTTCCCCGAAGATGATCCTGAGTTTGTTGAAATGATAGAAAAACGATCCGCCCTGTTCATCCAGCACCCCGGTCAGATGCTTAAAATTATAACTGCTTTCCCACCGGGCTTCCTGAGGAAAGGCTTTATGGATGTAAAGCTGCCAGGGCAGGAACACGGCCGTGGTCACGATGCAGAGCAATACAAACTGGAGGATGGTTTGCTTCAGGCTGAATTTTTTTGAATCGAGGACCAGCAAAAGCCATATCGGAAGCACAATCAGGGCCGGAAGCCATTTCGACAGAATCGCGATCCCAATGCTGATCCCGCAAAAAATATTATATACCGGTTTTTCAGTCTGCATAAACCGGATCCCCAGGAAGACGGCCAACTGGATAAAAAAAAGGAAGAACACATCGATGTGGTCGGTGGCCACCCGTCCGGCCGTGAGCTCAATGATCAGTCCGTGGATGGCATACAGAAATGCCGCAATGAATCCGACCCTGCTGTTGAAAAGATATCTGCCGATGGCAAAGGTGATCCAGATTCCAAGGGTTGAAAGAAGAATGGAGGGCAGGCGGAGGGCAATCTCATTGATCCCGAGGACCGACATGCTCAGGGCCATGGTCCAGAGGGGGAACGGCTGTTTATGCACCCAGATGTGATTGGCCGCCCAGTTCTTATAGTTATAGGGTAATACGGGATCCTCATAAAGGGTTGGCCTGAACGGATGTTCGATCATATTTTTGGCCACCAGGGCATGATACCGTTCATCCCACTCATGAAGATAGAGATCGGTTGCGGCATAGAACCGGAGAAAAAGTCCGCAGATCATCAGGAAGATAACTGCGGACAGTGTTTTATGATTTTTGAATTGCCGGCAGGCAAGGGTGAATCCGCCCAGGGATAAAATAATCGTTACAATTCCGAAGATTTGATTCTCCATGCACCCGGTTCATTGCGGAGGCCGGTTCTCAGTCGAGCCTTACGTATTTCTCAATGCGATAATTGTCCGTATCGACGTTCCATTCATCATCCACCGGCCAGGTCTGGGTCAGTGTATCATTACTTACCTCTACCAGCATTTTTACCTCCTGTCCGACATAATCGGCCCCGACATGATATTGAATCATTTCAGTATAATGATTTCCTTCCAGCGTATATGTGCCGCACCCGTAATTTTCGTAATGGATCGAGTCTACATCAAAATATCCGACAAAGATAAAATGGCTCTCCGACCACATTTTCATATCCTTACCGGTTACATCTCCCGGGAATTCCAAGCTTGTTTCGGCATTTGATACCGATTTGGCGTAAATTAGGTCCCAGGCACCTTCAACAGGATTTTCCTCTGTCTGGTTACAGCTCAGGGGTAAAAAGAACAACAGGAAGAGAAGCAGAATAGAACTAACGGCTCTTAATGCAGGTTTGGTGTTTGTTTTCATAGAAATTTTGATTTTAGGGGTTTAAATGAAGAAAGGTACGATTTTTATTCGTGAGACTCAAATTTCAGGGGCGGGGTGAACTGAAATTTGTAAGTTGAACAATCCCGGTCCCGCTAAATCAGGAGAGGGTAAGATACCTTGCCGCCTGCATCGCATTCGAATTGTGATAAATAGTTGACTTTAGGTTTTTTGTTTCTTACCTTTACTTACAAACCCTAAATTGCCTTTTACAGTATGCCAAGATCTGAATGTTACCCCATTCAAAGAAGGGCGAATATTGCATTAATTTCAGCCATTCTTTTAACAGTTTCACAGCTCCTGGCTCAGGAGCCTCTTATTATCCCAAAAATGACCCTCGATCCCGAGCTCGACGGAAATCTGTCTGAACCTGCCTGGGATGATCTGACTGCCATCCCGTTGGTAATGCATAGTCCCGTTGCAGGAAATGTTCCGACGGAACGAAGCGAATTTAAACTGGGTTATACGGATCAGTATTTCTATTTTGCGGCTTACAATTACGATTCTGAACCGGACAAAATCCAGTCTACCAGTAAGAAACGCGATGAGATGAATCTGAATAATGATTTCTGCGCGATTTCGCTCGATACCTATTCCGACCATGAAAATGCGCTCTCTTTCTGTACCAATCCTGCGGGCGCGCGCCTGGATATGCAGATCATGAACGACGGGAAAGGGGCGTGGCCCGTAAACGAGGATTGGAATGCCATATGGGAAGTGGAGATCCGGGAAAACGAAAAAGGCTGGTTTGCGGAATTCAGGATACCCCTTTCCACACTGCGATACCAGGTGATTGACGGAAAAGTTGAAATGGGACTGTCCGTTTTCAGGTACGTGGCAAGATACAGTGAGGCCTATGTCTATCCGGCAATTTCAAACAAATGGGGATTCTGGAGTTTTGTTAAGGTATCCCAATTTCAACCGGTCGAAATCCATGATATTAAATCCATCAATCCGATCCTGTTCTCCCCTTACCTGCTGGGTGGTTTCCAGCAATCTTTCATACAGAATGATGCGGGAAATGATTACGAAGCCAAGCGTACATGGAAACGTACGGCCGGCATGGATATCAAGTACGGGCTCGCAAAAAATGTGACCCTTGATCTGACTGTAAACACTGATTTTGCGCAGGTTGAAGCGGATAATCAGGAGATCAACCTCACACGGTATTCTCTTTTTTTTCCGGAGAAGCGGCAGTTTTTTATGGAAAGAGCCAATGTATTTGATTTTAATTTCGGGGAGGAGGGACAACTTTTTTACAGCCGGAGGATCGGGCTGTTTGAGGGGCAGTCGGTACCTATATGGGGCGGAGGAAGACTAACCGGGAGGGCGGGGAAATGGGACCTGGGGCTGATGAGCCTGCAGACCGGTTTCCTTGAAGGCAATTCAGGCCGGATCCTTGAAACCGCAAACCATTCTGTCATCCGGACAAGAAGACAGGTGGCGCTGAACAAAAATTCATATCTCGGTTTCATGGGCACATCAAAAATTGAAAGATACGGAATTTATAACCTGGGCTATGGATTCGATGCCATCCTGAATCTGAAAGGAGATACCTACCTGAAAATCGCCTGGGCACAAACGGCTGATTCGGATTCCCCGAACAAAATGTTTTCCCTGGATCCTTCGAGGTACCTGGTTTTCCTGGAAAGGAGAAATTATAAGGGATTTTCATACGGTCTCAGTTATGAACGATCCGGTAGATCCTATAATCCTGAGATGGGATTTGAGTTCAGACAGGACTTTACCAGGTTTGGGCAAACAGTGTCCTATGGAATCGTTCCCGACGAGGATTCCTGGCAGACAAGGTCTCAGTTTTCCCTGGATGGCGAGTACTATTTCCGAAATGGTGATGGCAGCCTGGAAACAATAAACCTGAGTCCTTCCTATTATTTCAGCTCAAGAAAAAACACGGAGCTTATGATAGTAATACCTTTCAAATATGATGATGTCCTTTACAGTTTTGACCTGTCAGATGAGATTACGATCGCAGAAGGTCAATACAGGAACATCGGCATTAACGGCAGTTATTCCACCTCAGCAGAAAAAAGGCTTATTACCACTTTGGGTGCATACAGCGGCAAGTATTATGGGGGATGGCGCAATTCGGCATCGGTTTCTCCTTCACTCAGTATCGGGAGCTCTTGGCGCCTTTCACTGTCATATTATTTCTACAGAATTGACTTTTCAGAACCGGAGCAGGTTTACCGGTCCCACCTGATGCGCTTCCGGGTCTGGTACATGTTCAGCACAAAATTGTCGGCAATGGGTTTCGTTCAGTACAACAGCCTGAATCAGAAATTCTATGTAAACCTCAGGTTCAGATACAATCCCAGGGAAGGCAATGATCTTTACATTGTGTACAACGATCTCCTGAATACAGGAAGAGATGATTTTACCCCGGAATTGCCCTTTTCCGATAAACGAATCATCATGATTAAATATACCCATACCTTCAGGGTCAGGTAATGCCGGGGTGATTATCAGGTTGAAAACGCACCCGTTTGAATGCAGGAAAGATCCGGGGGACCGGGATGTTCCTTATTGCAGGATGCTGTAGAAATGTATCATTCGGTGTACAAAGCAATCACATTTGCTATGGCCTCCTGGCATACCGGGCAGAAATAGCCGGCCCGGGTGAACATGATGCAGTTGATGGAGGGCCTGTACATGCCGGTTGACATATATCCGGCACCCTCGAAGGCCCCGACCTCCCCTGCATACGCACTGTTCTCAAGAAACGCCTGCATCTCTTTATCTCTTCTTGAGCTTTCCGAATTGTATTGTTCCACGGCTGCTTCAATCTCTTCCTCGGGGGCCCCGTTTTTTTTGAGCGATGCAATGTGATCATTCAATCCGGCCCTTTTTGACTGCCATTCCAGGTCGAGACTGTCATACTCTGACTTGTTCCATGGTGTGGGAATGGGGATCCCGGGCGTGAGCAGATGCTTCCATTTCAGGTTCTCCGGATCCGGTAAAGCGGTGATATTGGGTTCCGCCGGTTCGTAGCCTGCCGGGTAAAAATCGTTGTAGGCGGTTGAGGAGGTGTAATATTCATCGGCAAGACCGGCGAAGGAGTGTCCGAATTCATGTAGAAAAAGATAGCTGCTGTTTAAATTATCCGAGGTGAAAACTGCATAGAAATTATAGATGCCCCCGCCGCCGTACCGGCTGTGATTGACCATGATCACCAGCGCATCATAGGGAACATGTCCCGCGATATCCCTCAGCGACTTATTATCTTCAGTTAAAACATAACGTTCGGAACCCATGGTGTTGAAAGTGGCGGAAATCGCCGTCTGTTTATCAATGCCCGCCCTCGGTTCATCGATACCGCTGTCGGACGAAGGTTTGAGCACCCCGCGGAAATTGAATTGATTCCTGTGTGTTGTATAAGGCTCGGTCTGAAAAAAGAGATCAGTAAACCGTTCCAGGTCATCCCTGAATTTTTGTTCCTCCTCTGCCGTGTAGCCTTCCCCGATGATGGCAATGTCCATCTTCACATCCGGATCGCCATTGTCGAGACTGGTATAGATCCGCACATCCGGATCTTTTGGACCCTCCGGTATCAGCTCCGGTTCGATTTCCGTTCGGAATATTTCATGAAGCTGTCCTGTTTTATCCCGTTTATCCAGTGCGAAAATGATGACTGATTCCGGAAAAGGAATGATTGCGGACTCATGAAACTGTTTGACGGTTCCTTCAATGGCAGGGGTGGTCAGCTGGTATTCCTTGAAATAGCTGTCGAATCCCCGGGAGTAAATCAGTTTTCCGGATGATTTATCATAAATCTTATAACAATAGGTCCCGTAATTAAGCGGGTCCTCCAGGTGTATCCTGCTGCCGGCCCAATCTTCATACTGAAAGACGGCATCAATCTCTAAGGTTTCCGAAACTGCGTCACCGGTATGAAAATAATCGATACGCAGGGTGCCATCGGTAAAATACCGGTCAAAGGAGGTGCTGTCCTGCTGGTTACAGGATATGAAGAGTGACAGGCAGGCGATCAGGATGATCAGTATCTTTTTCATCTATAAGTCATTTAAGAAATTTATAGAACAGCCGCTGGATAATCAGTCCGCAGTATCAGTATACTTTTTGCCGAGCCCCTTTCAGCTTTGCTGTAAGATGGTTCATTCCAGGGGCAGGAACCAATTGTTCCGGTCCATCAGTTTACTGCGTAGTGCTTCCTGCATTCCAGGATCATATTTTGCCGATACCCGGTCGGCCAGACAGGCCGGGTCGCTTCTCCGGTCGGCGATCCGCATCAGGTCCTGAAAGCGGTTGCCCTCGAAGGCCGTCTCCAGGGCCAGCTCCTCAAGAATCTTCGTTTCCACATATTCAATAGAGTCTTCCAAAGTCGGCAGGTTGGGGATTTTGAAGTCGGGGGAAAAATAGATCAACCCGCAGCCACGCGAATGCACACCGATGTTCCGGTCGAACAGCGGATCGCTGAAGTCCAGGTAATCAATCAGTGTGGAATCAGTCAGGCTGACAAACTTTTCGCGGGCCGGCGTGATGGAATCAATCAGAAAGGTGCGTTCGTTCATCCCGTTTTTCAGCACGGCAAATGCCGTATTCGGCTTTCCTGCACGGTTGATCGCTTCGGCGAACCGGAGATAAAGCAGGCCAGACCTGTAGATATGAATCGCTTTTGAGGTAGGAGTCGACATGTTCAGGTACTTGCCGATCATCCCCTCCTGCAACGCCTCATCCGGTTCCGCAAACGGATTGTAGCCCTCAACCAACCCCTGGTACACGGAACTCATTTTACGGAGATCCCCCGGGTTGACCGTTGAGGAACTGTGATAATAGAGCTGATTATCCCAGTGATCCAGGGCAATAATGGAGGGGGCTATTTCAAAAGCATACACCAGGGAATCCAGTCCGGATCCCTGTCCGTACTCGGTTGAACCGGCAATCATAGTAATCTTTTCCTCATCACCGCTGTTCAGGTCGAATATGTCGGACCAGAGTGGCCGATAGTCCGTAAAAACACCGTTGATGACATTCCAGACCGACCGGTAACTGTCGGTAACCAGGTGGCCGCCGAGCAGCATGAGATCGTGGTATTCCCGTGCAGCTTTCTCATACGATCCCATCCACAGATAAAGTTCACCGAGCAGAAGCCTGACAGGGAAGAAGAGGTTTTCGGAGGTGAGGTCCTGACCCAGGGAGATGGGTTCCACGGGAGGAATAATTTTCAGGGGTTCAAGCTCCTGGATTAAAACGGGGGCCAGTTCGTAAATGGAGTATTCCGGGAAGCTGTTATCGCTGTCCTCAATATAGAGGAGGGGTTCTTCAAAATAAATGACTTTCCCGTAATTAAGGGCAACCTGCATGCAGGTCCAGGCCCGGAAAGCCTTTGCAGCAGCATACTCCCTGTACATGATTTTTTCTGCATTCGATACGATGGAGGTATCGATGTTCCGGATCACATAATTACAGTTATTAATGATCGTGTAGTAGTCTGAAGGCCGGTTGTAGGGATTGTCGGCTGAAATGGTGAAATTGGAGATCTCTCTCAGATCGGAACCGGCCACTTCCGTGACACGCATCAGGTCACCCCTCAGTTCCCCCAGCAGGACGTACCTTTCAGCAATCTTTTCCAACTGCGAGGTGATTCCGATGATGGAGTATCCAATCTCATCGGGAGAGTCGAGCTTATGGTTTTCCGGGAGGACCAGCTGGTCGCTGTCCACCTCCAGTAGCTTCTCACAACCGGTGCCCAGAATCGAGAGAATTAAAAATCCGGATAATATGCTTCTTACTTTAACCATTGTTTCAAATTATTATAATGACCTGAATTCATTTATAAAACTAAAGCTCTTTTAACGGTTCCTTAAAGAAGGCTTTTACAGGTTCATCCTGATACCAAAAAAATAACTTCTGCTGAGCGGTAGCAATCCCGCATCAATCCCCTGGTACAGGACCGAATTATTGATTGAGACCTCGGGATCGCGTCCAAGGTAGTTTGTCCATGTCCAGAGATTGTTTGCAGCAATCCAGATGGTGAGTCCTTCGATAATCTCCCCGGTATATGGGATGGTATAACTCAGCGAAAGCGATTTGAACCTCAGATAGGATCCGTCTTCGATCCACCGGTCGGAAAAGCGGGCGTTTCCCATGGGATCCCCATAAACCGCTTCAGGCTGATCGGTCAGCTGTCCCTCGGTCCTCCACCGCGACAGAACGGCAATGGTCTGGTTGGTAAAATCTTTACCGCTCTCCAAAGTTCTTCGATGATAGTTATAAACGTCATTTCCGTAAGAGTAGGTAAAACGGGCCTCCAGTAAAAAGTTCCTGTACCGGGTCCGGCTCATGAAAGAACCGTAAAGATCAGGATTGGGATCGCCGATGATCTGTTTATCCCGTTCGTCAATGATGCCGTCCTCCGTAAGATCATCAAAAAAGAGATCCCCGGGACCAAAGGAGAGGGGATTCCCTTCTGCATCGACCATGATGAGATCAGCCGCTTCCGCCTGGGCTTCATCGGCCAGGATCCCCCTGGTTTTAAAACCCCAGAATACACCGGCGGGATACCCCTCCGCGGTCAATATCTCCGCATCGTATATCTGTAGGATCCGATCGGTAGCCGGAGCGGTCAGTATCCTGTTTTTGTAATGCCCGGCAATTACGCCTACTTCCCATTGCAGATTGGAATAATTCACAATCTTTGCCGATGCGGACGCCTCAAAACCGGTGTTTGAAAGAGCACCCCCGTTTTTCCAGAAATAACCGCTCCCGGTCAGAACCGGCAGTTCTTCTAGGTACAGAAGATCGGTTGTCCGGTCGATGAAAAAATCGGCGCTCACCGAAAGGTAATCGTTCAGGAGGCTGGCATCCAGTCCCAGGTTGAACCTGGCGGTTTTTTCCCATTGAATCCCTGAATTCCCTATGTTCCCGAGGATTATCCCGTTGGCCCGGTCCATATACTGAATGGAGGTAAAATAGTAGGACCATGCATAGGGATCGATATCATCGTTGCCGGACAGACCAAAGCTGGTTCTCACTTTCAGGTGGTTGACAAAAGCGGCCGATTGAAAAAATTGTTCCGAGGATGCCAGCCAGCCCAGGCCAATTGAAGGAAAAATTCCCCAGCTTCGGTTGAAGAGCTGAATCCCGCCCTGAGTCTCCCGGCCGAAACGGGACGACCCGTCCATCGAAATGGTTGCAGTGGCAAAGTACCGGTTATTGAAGGCATAATCAATTTGTGCGTAATTTGAGATGCTTTTCGTAGCGTTGTTGAATCCCTCCGTCTTCTTAAATTCCAGTTCGTTCAGGAGATTCCGCTTCTGGTCCGTCCCGGAATTATGGCCTTCAGCATAATCTCCCTCAGAGTAGCAGGATAAATACCGCCATCCCGCTATCACGTTGATCCGGTGAAAGCCGGTAAGATTTTTGGTATAATGCAGACGGGTATCATCAAATATCGAAATGCTCCTCATCTGGAGGCTCCTGAAGACATTTTCCGATACTCCCAATCCCGGGAGGAAACGGTCCGCCACTCCAACCATGGGATTGAAATAGGTCTCCTTCATCTTGTCAAGACTGTAATCGAATTGTGAACTGACAGAGAGGGAGGGTGTGATGACAAAAACCGGTTTGGCTCCGAGGTTAAGACGGTAATGCTTATTGGTGTTCAGAGAGTTCTCAATGATGGCTGTGGGATTGCCCACCCCGAATATATCGCTGTCCTCAAAATCGGTGGTCAGTGTTCCTGAGGGCGTATAGGAGTATGGAGAAAGGAATGGGGCCTTTATGGCTGCCAGGTAAGTAGGAGAGGTGTAAAAATTGGCACCGTCGTCAAGCAGAACCCTGTCGATATTTGCAAATCCGAGATTGATCCCCATCAGCAAAAAATCGGCCATCCTGAAATCTCCGTTAAAACGCATGTTGAGGCGCTGGAGATCAGTATTTTTTACCACTCCCTTGTTCCCGAAATATCCCAGTGAGAAAGAGTAGAGTGCCTTATCATCTCCCCCGGTTACCCCGATGTTATAGCTTTGGGAGTAGCCCGTTCTGTATACTTCATTATCCCAGTCGGTCGCATTGTGATAGCTTTCATAACCTGTTAATGCCGGGTTATCCTGAAGGAAGGGAAGTGCGTTGATTTGCTGTGTGGTATAATCGGAGGAACCGAGAAGTTCGGTGGTATAGATGCGGAATTGATCCCCGTCCATCATGGGAAGTGAGGCGGGCCTTTCAGTAACACCGCCCAGGGCGTTGACCACGATACGGGTTGCGAAATCACTGGCCCTTCTGGTGTTGATCACAATTATTCCGTTACTGCCCTTGCTTCCATAAAGTGAGGTGGCATCTTTCAGGATGGTGACGTTCTCTATATCATTCAGGTCAATATCAGCCAGGGCGTTCGGGAAATATCCGTCGTGGGTGGTATACCGGTCGTAGTTGCTGTCCCAGATGACGCCATCGACCACGAAAAGGGGCTGGGCATTCCGGTAGATTGAGTGATAGCCCCTGATAAAAAGGGATGAACCGACCCCGTTCAGGGCAGAGTGGGAAATGGCCCGTACCGCTCCTCCCAGCCCGGATTGAATATCTGCATCAACCGTGGTGTTCAGGGGCCTTTCGATACGACTCAGAACACTTGCAGAACCCGTATGGAAGGAAGATCTGACCGGACCGGTGGGGACACTGATTTCGTCATACCGGCCGGTAAAAAAATCGGGATACAGTTCAACGACCAGGGAATCACGTCGTCCTCTTACCGGTATTTCCCTCCGGTTGTAATCAAAAGCAGAAACCAGCAGTAAATCACTGGTGGAGGATATCCTGATCCGGAATGAACCCTTTTCATCGGTAAGGGCGGTAAGGCCATTATTCAGGTTCATGATCTGGGCTGCCGGAACCGGCTCCTGCTTATGAGCATCCCGGACGATTCCATTCAGGAGATAATCCGGAGAGCCCGCGGTGGTCTTATCCTGTGCCATGGTGATGCTGAACAGAAACAGCGATGCGGCAACAGAGATCCACCGAAGATATTTATACGGTATGTGGTTTGTGTGGTACGCTTTTTTCATGGGAACTATTTTCATAATCATCATACATGATTGTAGCTTATTCAATGGCTGGTTCAAGGATAATACAGTCGATGCGCATGGTACGGCTGAATAATCCGGCATTTTCCTCCTCGATCGTTACATCATTGGTTACCTGCAGTTTGACAGCAGCCTCTCTGTAATCTTCATCGAGCACATTGGCAAACTCGAAATCGAACTGTCCTATAAACATTTTTGTCAGTCCGCTCGGATCCGTCACACTATTTTCGGGGGTGAAGGTGTGCCTCCTGGTTCTTCCGGCCGTGGTGCTGACATAGGTGAGTTGGAAATCAGCCCTGTTGGCCAGCATGTTGGTCGGATCAACGATGTAGGCCGGCACGAAGACACAATAGATATTATAGGTTGCCGAAAGGGTATTGGGGATCGAGAACCGGACACCCGGTTGAGCAATATTGCTGGTACCGGTCGGGTCCACAACGATGTAACTCTCGTCCGATATGTCGAGTCCGCTTCCGAGCCCGGTCCGGTTATAGATATTGCTGTTCGTGTTGTCCCTCCCAAAGGGGTCCTCTGCTTCCACCCTGATGGTTTTGAACCACGATGCAGTATCGGCAAAAGGCATCAGGGTGGTGATATATGCGATACCGTTACTCAGTTCATAGGGCTGTGCATTTACAAAGAGGTCGGCCGGTGAAAGAAACAGATTCCGGCTGGTCGAAACAAGGTAATTGAACAGTCCGGGGTCTGTCACCACCTCACGGAAAACCATATCCTGTATGATGGCCCATTGGATCTTCATCCGTTGTCGTGCACTGCCCCCGAAAACTTCAGGAATATTAAAATATGATTGAGCTCTTCCGTAAGCTTCCACCCAGGCATTGTTATCGGGCAGAAGCGCCGTGTAAATACTATCTTCTGTTCCTAGGGCACCCAGTTTGTTCAAAACCAGGTTTGAGAAAATAAATGCCGAATCATAAATGACATTCGCAGCAGTATCAAAACCTATTTCAATGCTGTTCAGTGTGTCGAAGATCCACCTGTTCTGACTGTTCAGAAAGTTTTCCAGTGAATCGAGGGCTTCCATCCGGTTAATAAATTCAAGAATGTTACTTTTGTAGGGAACATAGCCGTCGAGCACGTGAACCTGGCCGTTACGGGTAATGATATTGGCTTCCAGGATGGTCATCCTGCCGAATTTAAACCCGGAGGCCTCTCTCTCGAACGTGATGTTTTTCCCGTTAATCATTTTTACCGCCCTGGAATCTATTCCGGAGGTGCCCAGGTTGCCGCGGGCAATATGGTTCCTGACAATTTCCAGCACCTGTTCCTCCCCGTTCAGGCTGATTCCCGACAGGGCCTGGTCCGTCGGAGCCCATACGGTGTATGACTGGGAGGCACTCAGAAAACTGTCATAGCCGGTTGCTTCAAGCATCCCGGTGAAAATCGCAAGGTCGGGATCCGATTGAATGTATTCAAACAGATTGTAACCGGGCAGGTTCGCCAGGGCCTCGTCGTAGTGATCTTCCCACACCTTCCTGCAGGACCCTGCAACCAGGAGCAGGGCTATCATCCCGGCCGATATTAATTTTTGCATTGGTAGCTCTTATTTATATTAATAACGTTTAATCTATATCCTCTCTTTCCAGGATCTCCGTAGGGACAAACTCCAGGAAATCCATCTGATACTGACCTGCCCGTGCTGCCTTGGCCCTGAAGGTATGCTTGCCCGGTTCCTCAAATGTATAAATACCAAGGATCTTGCGGAGGTAGTTGACGCTGGCCCTGGCGCTGGGGGCTTCATACCATGATCCCAGCCTGAAACTGGAGGGGCCTTTCATGTAACCGCGGTTTCTCATCATTTTATCATTTTCGTAACCATAGGGATCGGTCGGATCGAGGCCGGGCAGTACGTAACCTATTGAAGGATCGTTTGCCGGAATTCTCAGATCCAGGGGAATCCCGCAGGGTTGGCCGTCAAAATAGAGCTGGGCAGCTCCCCGGTTGCCGTTGGGCTGATAGCTTATCCTTACTTCATAGGTCCCTGCCGGGATGGGCGGCGTGGTAATCGTAATATCATACATTCCCTGGATGGATACCAGTTCATCACTCTGGTAGGTCCCCAGCGGATCGTGCGCACTGTAATACTGAGCCTCGGTCTCCTCGGTCACTTTAATCCCCTCCACATAACCGGGCGGCAGGATGAACCTGAGGGTGGCGTTCCTGCCCCTGCCGCGCATGTTGTTATTGGTAAACTCCGGGAAGAAACTGGCCACATCAAGGCGGAGACGCTTGCCCGATATTTCGGAGGCGACGTCGAAATTGTAGGACAATAATCCGTCGATCTCATGGTAGACCCCGTTAATGGCATCGTTATCGTAATTGCCGGAAACGATCTCAATGTATTCCCCGGTGCGGGTGATGAAGTTGAACAGGTTGGTTTTGTTTTCCGTACGCAGTGTCCTGACCTCCATCAGGGTGTTCGGGCACATCGTTTCAATATATTCATAATTGTCGTACAGGAAATTGGTGGCATACACGTTCTCGTCATAATCAATGATGAACTTGGTGTACCCCAGCTGTTTGTTTATGAGGTGGTAAGCCACGAACCGGTTAAGGCTGTTCCTGCGGTCGGTCTCGTCGGTGATGCCGGCATCCTCCGGATAGACGACATCGTATACGGATTGTGCATATTCCCTCAGGTCATCCAGGTCATCAATCCCGTTTAGCCTGTATATTGAATCACTTTCCATCAGAGCCGTATAACCATACTTCCTGAAATCGGGAAGGGTCATCAACACCCCGAGCCTGATTACCCCGTCGTTGGCGTAATAGTAATCAGATCGGTTGTAGGATTTATCTTCAGTACGTGTCAGTTGCTCATCCAGTCCGGTAATAAAAAGGGCTTCCGTGAAGAGGGTGAATTTTTCATCAGACTCGATGGCTTCCACCAGCGTTTTTTCAGTAGGCTTCAATACTTCGCCTACGACATGTATCACGCCGTTGTGAACCTCAATATTGCTTTCCAGTATGGGAGAGGTTTTATTGACCATGATGACGGGATTTCCTTCCTGGAAGCTCAGAAAAGAGGTTGAGATGTAACGGTTGCTCATGGAGAGCTGGGGAAGCCGGCCTTCAATGAAGTCGTCAGTGGTGATGATGGTCCCGACGATGATATGGTCCTTGACAATCTTTTCCACATCCTCCTGCTCCATATCCCCGATACCGGTAATATCATGAAGCTGGAAGAATGCTGTCAGGGCGTCGTCGGTCGGGGCAAAGCAGGTATAGTATCCGTAGGCATTCAGTAATCCGATCACCTTACTCTGTTCCAGGAGCTCCACAAAGATGGAAAATTGGTCCGGATGTTCCTGCAGGTATTCCCCCAGCCGGTCACCGGTGAAGGTATAGTAGCTCTCTTCAGATATATCATCCGGGTCACAGGATGTGACGGAAACCAGGAAACCTGAAACAATCAGAAGCAGAAGGATCCCCGTCCTGAAGCCGCTCCTCTTCCTGAATCTGCAGTTCAATCCCAAGTTGTTCATTCTATGTATCATTTCTGTTATTTTTTCAATTTGCTGAGCTGCCGGTGCCCGTCAGTTCATAAAATGGATTCTGTACCAGGGCCGGATTGGCATCGATCTCTGCCTGCAGAATCGGGAAATAGAGTGCATCCATTACCGACATCTTGCTGTACTGAAGGGCCTGGTCCCCTGAGAACTTCGGCATCACGTAGCTTAACAGCCTTTCGGGAGAGTCCTCCCGTTTAGCCAGCCGCATCAGGTCGAACCAACGCTTTCCCTCGAACATCAGTTCTCTCTGACGTTCTCTCAGGACCAGCTCCTCCATTTGAATCTGGCCTGAATAGTTTTCAAATCTCAGAGAATCGTTAACCAGGTCGGGATTGGCTCTCAGGTAGGTGGTATTGACCAGGTGCAGGGCCTCCCTCAGGTCGGACTCATTCCTGTTCAGCTGCACCAGGGCTTCCGCCTTCATGAGTATCACATCCGGGAGCCGGTAAACAATCCAGCTGGGTGAAAAATTGGTATAGAAGTAATTGCTCTGGCCGGTCTGGTTTTCAACACGCTGGGTTCCCGCGTATTTGAAAATATAGTAGTATCCTGAAGCCATGGCGTTCGAAATATTGATAAAATCCTTCAGCCGTATATCGTTCTCACTCTCCATACCGCCCCCAGGGGCCAAGTATTCAAACGGGCTTCTCTGACCGTCGACCAGGAATACAGGGAAGCTAAGCTGACCTTCAATATTTCCGCTGTAACCGTAAAAGGATCTGACGGCATCATTTCGTATCTCATCATCATTAAAGGCAAACTCAAAAATGGTTTCGGATGCACTGCTTTCATAAAAAACCTTCCTGTACATATTCTGTGCATCGATCAGTTTCAGGCTTTCATCATTCAGAATCCTGTCACATTCTGCAATGCAAAGCTCATAACGCTGATCCCAGAGGTAAATATCAGCCAGGAGCGCCCTCACTGCATTCTGTGTGATTCTGGCTTTCGGGTAATCGGTCTTGTCGTAGGAGGTTCTGGCATATCCTGCTGCATCTTTCAGGTCGGCGATGATCTGGTCCAGGATCTCACGCTCAGGTGATTTGGGAAGGTTGTATTCCTGGGTGTCATCAATACTCGGTTCGAGGACCAGGGGAACCTCTCCGAAGGCGCGTACCAGGTAAAAGTAGGCCAGGGCCCGGAGCGTTAATATTTCTGCTTCGAGTGAACGCAGTTTCCCGATGGTGAAATTCTTATCTGTATCCACAACACCCGGGGCAAAGTGCAGGAAATTATTGCAATAGTTAATGGTGGTATATATGGAAGCCCAGCCGCAATAAGGATTGGATGCATTGATATCCACATCGAGAATCTTCGCCACGTTATTATCCGTTCCTCTTCCCTGGATGATGTTATCGGAACGAACCTCACCCCAGACGATCATTCTTCTAATGTTGTTTGCCTCGGTAAAAGAGCGGTAACAGGCAGCAACCACCTGGTTCGCCTGGGTTTCATTTTGCCAGTAATCCTCCAGCACAACCTCGCTTTCCGGCCTGATGTCCAGCCAGTCGGTACATCCTGCCGCGAGGGGGAGAAGCAGGAACAATAATGGTTTAGCAAACGTATGTTTCATCAGGTTCTTTTTAAAATGACATTGATATCCCCAGCGTAAAATCTTTTGAACGCGGAGTGTTGGAATTATCCTTGCTGACGCTGAAGGATCCGTATCCCACTTCAGGGTCAACGCCCGTATATTTGGTAAAGATTAACAGATTATTGAATGTCAGGTAGAAACTTAATTTTTGAATGTTGTACTTCTGAATCTTTTGTGACGGGACGGTATAATTAAAGGTAAGGTATTTGAACCTTACAAAGGATCCGTCTTCCATATACCGGTCGCTTCCAAGCCAGTTATAGCCATAGTTGTAAAGAGCGCGTGGCATTTCGGTAACATCCCCGTCCTTTCTCCAGCGCCAGTTAACGGCAATGCTCTGGTTATCGTTGTAATACATATTCTCCGCCATCATCCTGGCTGCATTCACAATTTTATTTCCATACCTGAAATTGAAGAAGGCGGTGCACAAAAAACTCTTATACCGGATGGAACCGCCAAATCCACCTGTGAGTTTGGGGTTTGAATTGCCCAGGTAGACAATGTCCAGCTCATCAATGGAACCATCGTGGTTGATATCTTCATAGATGGCATCGCCGCCTTTAAATTCATAGGCGTTGCTCCGGCCGAAAGCAAAATACATGGGCAGTGGTTCCCCATCCTGTCCCAGGATCACGTTCCCCTCCTCATCGCGGGCTACAGGGGCGTTTTCCTGCACTCCGGGGATATAGTCGTTGTACTGGTAAACGCCCAGGTACCTGAATCCGTAAATGGATCCGTAAGAGTTCCCTTCCTGGATCCGGGACAGATAGGTTCCGTTTTCATAGTCAAAATCACTGTTATATACACTGAGGACATCATCCCTTAATTCAACGATGGTATTTATGTAGTTTGTAAGATTGAAGTTAAAATCGAAAACGACCCCTTTGACCTTAACAGCATTGAAGGAGGCAAAATTTACTTCCCAGCCGTTGTTATCCATGACCCCGATATTCTGCCAGGGGATGCTTGAGTAACCCGAGGATTGGGCGAGTCTCAATCCCGAGAAGAGCAGATCTTCCGTCCGCTTCTTATAGAAATTGATGTCGAATACAAACCGGTCGTCAAACAATCCCAGGTCGAGCCCATAGTTTATGGAGGTGGTTGTTTCCCATTTCAGGTTTGAAAGCTGAATGGAGGTCGGCCGGGTCGCTGTGAGCCCGATATAACTGCCATAAGGCTGGTAGCGGCTGAAGTGCAGGTACTCTTCACCGGGCTGGTTTCCGCTGATACCCCAGCTGGGCCGAAAGGCCAGCATGCTGAGCCAGTTGTTGCTCCAGTCCATGAAGGGTTCATCCGATATGATCCATTTTGCGGAGATGCCCGGGAAGTTCCCATACTTGTTCTCTTCGCCGAATTTGGTACTCCCGTCCCTGCGGAAGGTGGCAGAGAGGATATACCGGCCCCGGTAGGAATAGTGTCCTCTCAGTAACAATGCATTTGACCGGTATGAAGAGCGGCTGGTCGAAATATTCCGGATATAGCCTGGTGCGGTGGCATCGGTGATCTGGTTTGAGGGAATATTGGTGGTTGCGATTCCCTGGCTGGAATTGTATCCTGTCCTCAGCTGAAATGAGCCGTACAGGATCGCATTGTGGTTCGAGGAGAGCCTGGGCTCCCAGGTAATGTTATTATCAGCCATGACAGTCATGCTTTCTGAATCGGCACTCTCGGCATAGTTTGCTGACGGGTCGTTCCAGGGAACATTGGAAACCTCGCGGGGAAGAAATTTGGAAATCTTGTTGTTATTGACATCAAACGAAACGTAAACATTATACCGCAAGTTCTGTTTTGCAGGATCAAGAAGGTAATACTGCAGACGGAACGTGGGAAGTATCCTGAAGTTTTTAAGGTTGTTTTTTGCAAGGTAAGCCAGGGCAACCGGATTTTTCAAATCGCGCTGTGAGCTGTGCAGGCCTGACGACCGGGATATATTGTAATAAAGGTCTGTATTGTTCCCCTGCAGGTCCTGCTGGTAAACGGTGACGTTGGGCATCTTCCTGTAGGCGATACCCAGCAGATTTTCATAGTTCCGGTCGTTATCGGTGTAGGTAAAGGAGAGTTCGGAGATGAACTGTATCCGGTCCGAGACCCAGTAATCGAGATAGGCCCTTGAGGAGATCCTGCTCATCTCCTGCCCGATAACCGTCCCGTCCTGATTGAAAAAACCACCGGCTATGCGGAATTTCGCCCTGCTTCCGCCGCCCGAAATGGTGACGTAATGATCGTGTTTCATCCCCACCTGGTTCACCTGGTCGAACCAATTGGTGTTTTCATTAAAATTTTCATACTCCGAGAAGGTGGGATCATAAAGAAACTCCCTGACATTGGCCGCATCCTCATCCTGCGCCGGATTGAAATAAGCCTGCTTCATCATCATGGTGTAGTCGTCCCCATTCAGCATTTTCAATCCTTCCGGCTGAACGGCCCGCGATAAACGATAGGTGTACTGGACCCGGGTCGGTCCCTGGGCGCCTTTCTTCGTTTTGATCATTAAAACCCCGTTGGCTCCTTTCGACCCCCATACAGCGGTGGAAGCTGCATCTTTCAGAACGGTGATCTCTTCGATATCATCAGGGTTTATGCTCAGCATGTTGGCGTACTGCTCCTGGTTTGCATTGGCAAAATCAAAGGTAGGGTCAATCTCCACTTCATACGGAACCCCGTTCACCACGATAAGCGGTTCCGCGTTCGCATTGATGGTAGTGGTTCCCCTGACCCTCATGGTTGCCCCGCTTCCCGGGTCTCCGGAGTTGGCCACAATATCCAGTCCGGCAATTCTTCCCTGGAGGGCATCGTCGATGGAGGTTACCTGGACACCCTCGAATGCAATGGTGTTGATGGTCTGCACGGCAGTGGAAATCTCCCGCTCGGGAATCGAAAACGAACCTTCGGAGTACTTTCTTTCTGCGGTTACAACCACCTCCTCAAGCCCCATGGTTTTTTCAACCATCACGACATTGATGACGGGTCGGTTGTGAATGACGACCTGCTGGCTCTCGTACCCGATATAACTGTATCTCAGAATGTGCTCCTTGTTCTTGATTTTAATGACATATTGTCCGTTCAGGTCAGAGATCGTCGCATTCACAATCCGGTTGGTGTTATCCACCTCCACGATATTCACCCCGGGGAGGGGTTCCCCGTTTTCCGAAGCGGTAATGGTCCCCTGTACGACCGTTTCGCCGCCCAGGATGACCTGTCCGATCAGGGAGAAGGACCAGAGTGAACCCGCCAGAAAGATGATCCAGAATATTTTGTGCTTCATATTCATTGTTGATTTATTCAAATCGTAATACATTGTCAATTTGGTGTATCACAGCTGTTGATGAGGTTCGGATTTCGGAGGTGGGAAAATCCAGGCCGGTACCCGAATCGTCGATTTCCTTAAAGGCGAGAGGATTGCCACTGAAGATGTAATCGCGGGTCATGATATTGTACAGGTTGTTCTCCGTAATTACCTGTGCCGTCCATAATCTGTCCGTAAGTTCGGTGGTAATGGTGAGATCATTTCCCGACCCGTTGACTTTCAACTTGTAATATTTATTCAGGAACGTATTGAACCGGGTAATCCGGCTATCGTTCTTGATGGTGGCGGTCTGGTAGAGCTTGTCGATGGAGGAGCCGCTCAGATAGACCGAATTATCCTGGAAATGATATCGCAGGAACCGTTCAAGTTTTTTAATTTCATCGTTCTGGGCAGCCGGATCGGCAATTTCATTGATCATATCCCAGTTCTTTATGAGTCCGTCACTGATGGCCTGCTGTATGGCTTCGTTAGTCGGCACGTAAACCGTGTAATGGAAAGTATTGAAAAACTTTATGTTGAAGTCGATTCCGTAATAGTTATTGGTTTTCTTGAATATAACCGATTCAGAATTGGTCGGGAATCCGCTCAGCAGGTTGAAGAATGCGCTGAACTCGGGGGTCTCGCTGAGGATCTTGTAAACGGAACGGAGAGGGGTCTGTATGGGTTTGTCAATAAAATAGGTCCTGCCATTTTGCTGTTCGAATACTGCAGTGACATGCGTGACCACATCCTGCTCAATATCTCCGCCGCCCCTGATCTCCATATCCATCCCGCTCCCCTCCGTAAGGATCGTCCGTCCGCCTTTTGAAAGATAATTGCCTGACCCGGATTCAACATCCCCCACGATAATGTGCGTGTCGAGAAGATCGAGCAAACGGTTGGAAAGGAATCCCTGATGTGTAATGGTATTGATGCTGTCTCCCACCTCGCCTGTCACAGGATCATAACTGTAGACAGTGGCATTGACGGTTGAGGTTTCATCATTGTACCAGAATTTCAAAGCTCCCTTGACATCTTTTGAATAGGCAATCGGATCAATGTAGTTTTCAAAGTATTCGTCGGTCGGTACAAAAAAACTATAGGTGCTGATCAGGGAGTTAAGGTAGAGCCTGAAATCGTTCTGGCGAATGGCCCAGTTGAATACCCTGGTGTATTCACTGAAGAGAACGGGTCCGTACACCGAAACATAATCGTCGGGCGGATACACACTGTTGGTCATGTAAACCACACCGTTTACCCCAACATATGAATCCACCAGGTCGCCCAGCACAATGGGAATGGGTGAGTTCTCACTGTCCGTCATCTTGTCAAAACGCGAAGGAATCGATTCCAGGAAGGACTCCCTGAGGTGCCTCCTGAGGAACAGGATGATGATATCATCGGGCACATTGTCCCAGCTGCCATAGCGGTTTTTCAGGATAATACCGCTTCCGGAGTTGAAATAGTTGTCCAGGGCAGCATCGGTGGGAGCCAGGATGGAGGCCATATCCGATTGCAGGGAACTCTCGGATCCCTGGCGGACATAACTGTTCCAACCAGGGTTGAAGGGAAGGAGGTACTCCTCATTAATCGGGGTGTTATCGGGATAATAGGTCTGCCCTCCCCAGTCTGAGAAGTATTCCTTAACGAAAATCGAGTCGTTGAATTCAGGATGAATCTGTTTAAAATTATAGGTTTGCTGTTCACTGAAGTAGGGTGCGGAAAACCGTTCCAGCAACCTGGAAAATGTTTCTGTTTCCGGGTTCTCGGTGAGATGCTGGGCCATGTTGACGCGGGGAATCAGAACATCCTCCAGGACATGGACGTAACCATTCTTGCAGGTTATATCGCGTTCAACTACCCTGTTGTTAAAAATAAAGGCGTCATCACCCGAGCGCTCCTCTCTGGTGATCAGCAGGAAATCATCATCGGAGATGTTGGCGTTCAGCAGCTGAATGGGAAGGAAATGCACCAGCGGGTAGGGACTGTCGTCCTTCAGCAGGAACAACCCATTGTTTCGGAATCGGTCCCAGAAAGGATTGTCGGGTAATTTATGACCCGGTTCGAGCGGAACGGTATCCAGAACAGAGACGGCGGATTCGCGCCGGATGGCGGTCCCATAATTCAGGCCGGTGGGCCCGTTATAATTTGCCAGGGTCTCAATCAGATAGGCGTTATTGATCATGCCAAAGTTCAGAATCAGCTTTTTCTCGGAAAGAGTGAGATCATCATAATTCGATACACCCCATGGATTATTGCTGAAGAAACGATCAAAGGCGCTGTCGCTGGCAACGAACAGTGTCTTGCTGCCCGTTTTTGCCAGGACGGCCGTATAACCCACATCGTCAATCAGCCTGACATAATTGGTAAAATTACCATCAGTCTTCAGATAATCGTAGATACTTGCCCCGAGCCATTCCGGTTCCTCATCGTCGTAGGTGTATTCATCCACACAGGAGACCAGCCATAAACCAGTTAAAACCAGGATGGCCGTAAGAAGGACTCCCCGGTGATATACATGGTAATGTTGCTTTTTTATCATAATCACGGCGGTTGTTAAAGTTTAATGAATTTCGCGGGCCTGTAACCCTCCGCTTTCAGAAAATAGGTTCCGGCCGGCAGACCATTCAAATCTAATGAAAATTGAGCATTTTTTTCCATCTGTTTTCGTCCGAGCAGGTCAAAAATCTCAATCCGTAACGGTTCGGAACAGTGCAGGTAAAGCATACCGTCTGACGGGTTGGGGTAGAACAGAAGGTCTCCTTTTACGGTTTGGGTTGATAAGCCGGATATAATCTGTCCGGGGGCCATATCCATGATCATCCAGCCCAGGGTATCCTCTTTTACCGTGCTGAGGGTTCCCGACATTTCGCGTTGTTTGAGGAGCGTGAACTCAAAATCGTCAGACTGGTAATATCTCAGAGTGGATGCGAAGTCGTCGGCAGAGGTCAGCATGGCCGCATACAACCCGGGCTTCACGAAAGAGGAATCAATGCTCAGCAATACAGGGGAAGAGGAGATCCCGTCTCCTCCTTCACCGTTGCGGCCAACTGCAATGCGGTAATTACCGATGGACCCCTTCCCGGGTTCAATGGCCAGATAACTCAGGGATTCTGCCATGATATTGGAAGCGGAAATTTTCTCCTCGCAGCGGAGTGACACTTCAAATCCGTCGGTGGTAACATTCCTCAATGCAGGGGTGGTCGGGAAGAAGGTATTGTTGGATACCTGTGTGCAGAACAGTGCGGGAGCGGATTCAAAAGTCTGGCTGAATGTTACGGGGATCCATTCGCCGGTGACCCCTTCCACAATACCAGACTCTCCCTTCAGCCTTCCGAAATGATACTGTCCGGAAGGCAGAGCCAGGATGGAAATGTTTTCCGAATGGGTCAGTACCGGGTTATTCAGATAGTTCCAGGGATCCAGCTGGAACCTGAATAATTTCGTGGAGGCTGCATTTACCCGGTGTGTCATGGCGGTTACGTTGTTGAAGCTGGGTATCCCGGTAATGATGAGCGGTGGTTCCGAAAATTCCGCGGAAAAGAGGGTCGTGTTCCAGTCGGTGTTGCTGTAGGGAAAAATTCCAAACTGAAGAGTGGTATCCCCCTGGGACTGATAATAGGATACTTCGTTGGACGGGATATAATCCCCGTAAACGGTCCGGATGCTCATCCGGTACGATATTCTTCCGCTGATGGTATCATTCAGGTCATCGGAGAAGGAGGATTGGGTAATGTCATCACTCTCATAAATGGCCTGGTAACTTTCGTTGTTTACCCTCTTCTCCAGCCGGATACCCTTTGTCAGGTTTTCATTGCTGTCAGTCCATCTGAGATTGATTTTATTGGAAAGGGAGAGATACTGGTAGCTGAGGACCGGTGGAGTGTAATTCCACGGGGGAGGGATCACCTCGTGCTGTTTATTGAAGGCGATTCGGGAGTTATTGTCGGCATAGTATTCGCCGGCAGGGGTCAGGTTCCCGCTAAGGATGATGGCCCGGCAATCCTGGACCCAGTTGTAGATAGAGTATCGCTCCACAAAACTGGTGGTATCCAGCACCTCCAGGATTTTGATCAGGTCGTTCAACTGCTTCTGTGCATTGGCATCGGTCAGGGTCCGGTCCGAGTCGGGCCACCATTCATTGGTCCAGTTGGCGCCGTTGTTCCATTCGGTGATCCACAGGGGTCTGCCTGTGCGATCGTGTATATATTTCAGATCATTATACCACTGCTGGGGGCTCTTGACCCAGTACGCGTGTACGGGCACGAAATCCACCCGGTAGTTCAATTCGTCACAACGGTCGATGAATTCAAACAGCGACCAGCTGTTAAAGGCATCGGAGGTGGCGGGGGATCCGATCCGCAAACCCGAACGCATGAAATCGGGCCAGGCAGCAAGTGCCGCTTCCATGGTCATGTTGGCCTGGTCCGGCCGGTCAGGCTCATTGAATCCCAGTAGATGGGAGACATTCGTCTTGTTGTTGATCTCCGACCATCCGGGCCATCCGCCGTTCTGTTTGATAACGGCATACTCCACGGTATTCGTGCTCGCCTGGTCGGCACTCCAGGAGTAGAACCATGTTCCGTTTACCTTATCCGTATCGTCGTCAGCACCCCCTCCGGTACCGCACCATCCCTTTTTGGTCACCCATTGATGCTTGAACACCCGGATGAAGGCGATGGTGGCATCCAGTTCAGCCGGCATCATGGCCATCTCAATATCCTCATTATCAGCAATGAATACGCGACTGTATCCTGATCCGTCGCTTCCCGTGGCAAACGTTGCCATATACCCGCGCTTCAGCTTAAAGGATTGCATGGATCGCCCGAAAGTTCCCAGGTTATTGTAATAGGTATGGATGAAACATTTCATGGAATCGCCTGAAAAGGATCCGTCTGTATAGACCGTGAGAGGCTGGAAACCGGCTGAATGCGGCATGAGCACCGTTCCGTGTGCATAAATGGCTATACGGCCATTCCCTCCGTTGGAGAAGACCTGGCCGTTTACCCTGACGTACTGGAGGTATTCATCGATGACACGGGAAGGCCTGATATTGTCGAAGAAGAGCCAGGCATCCGGGTGGTTGAGCGATACCGTGCTGTTGATCATGGCCCCGGTTTCATTGGTGATATGCAGTTCAACCGGAGCAGAGTAGACAAGTTCCTGGTCCTGCAGAAAAGAGACTGTTACCTTTTCAATGGAAAACAGGGGCTGGATGAAGCTGCAGAAAAGGATTACACAAGCAACCATCATTCGGTTGAAAATGCATGGCCTGACTATGACGGATTTTTTTCTATATTTAGGAAACAGCATCTTATTCATGATTCTCAGAAATTTTCGACGTTAGAACAGATTATTTTCTACACGTCCCGGGAATCCGGGATTCAGTATGATTTAAACAATAGTCGAATATATGTAATAAATTATTTTCAATTGCTATTTTTACTGGATAATTCGAAAACAATATTTGATTATATAAATCTTAAAAAGATCATCTTATGAAAAGAATACTTATACATTTCAGGTTATGGATACTGATGTTACTTATTAGCATGCTGAGTTTCTCCAGGTTGAATGCCGCGCTTGTTGTTGACTCGACCGGCACATTTGATCCTCCGCTATCAAATATTCATATTGTATATGCTGAGGTGATTTATAACCAGGTTGATGGGACATACATTGACTGTGGTTTTGCTCTGTCAGCTATGGAACTCAGCGATTGGGGTCATTATGCTACCAATATTGCTTTCTATGAGGCGGGGCTGGCGGTGAGGAACCAGGCTACCAATAATTTTGTAAGGACCAATGTGATCCATGTGGTTCCGGGTGAGTTAATCAAGCTATGGATCGTCATTAATGTGCCCGCACAAACTTACAGGGCTTATGCAAAGACGGGAGATATGACAGAACCCCTTATTATTTATGACGGGGATGCAACTTTCAGAAATACAGATGTTGGATCGGGCATCAATCGTTGGACAGCATTCCATAACAGTGATAATAACAACCACTACCTGACTGTTAATACAATAACGCTTGAGACCAATTCTGATCCAACTTTGGAAAGTTTAACCTCCAGCGTGGGAGTGCTGGATCCGAATTTTAGTACGGATATTCTTGAGTATAATCTGGATGTGCCTTTTGGAACGACTTCTATTCAGCTGAATGCCGTTCCCAATGGTATGGGAGCCGTTGTTAATATGTATGATGGTCTGGGCAATGAGATAGAGAATGGTCTTGTTAACTTCACGGGTGACGGAGTGGATGTGGAGATTATTGTGACCGCGCTCGATGGGACCCAGCTCTCCTATTATGTGGCCATTTTTGTTGGAGAAGGGGCGTCAGATGCCCGTTTAAAGAATTTAGAAGTGTCGGTAAGTGCCGTGGATCCGTTGTTTGATCCCGAAATCTTTAACTATACCGTGGTTGTGCCCGTCGGGACTGCCACGGTGGA
>JAFGWU010000019.1 GCA_016936975.1 Bacteroidales bacterium
ACTCGCGGTTCTGGAAACTCTACTCGCGGTTCTGGAAACTCTACTTACGGTTCTGGAAACTCTACTCGCGGTTCTGGAAACTCTACTCGCGGTTCTGGAAATTGCTTTTCCCTGCCAGGCATGGCAGGGCTGCTTCGTGTTCTGAAATAATTCTTAAATCTTAAATCGTTGATCGGTGTTCGATATTCACCCGGGCTTTTCAGAATTATTTTCCAAACAAAGCACTGAATGTCTGTATCAATCCTTCTGCGAAACAAATTCAAAATCCTGAACCCAAAACCGGGAACCGGGAACCGGGAACTCTCACCCTCCGAAGCCCTGGCGAAGGAGGGCGGAACCGGAAACCTTCCCTGCAATGCGGCCGATGACTACAGATTACATAGAAGAAAAATCGTAAAAAACCCTTACCTTTATATCACTATTCCCGGGAACATGAAAAAACGAATGATTGCCGGAATCCTCTGTTTCCTTCCGCTGGTTGCATACGGACAACAGAATTTTGCCAGCATATCCTTTGGAACATCCCTGCCATTGGGGGATTATGCTGCAACGGGGGATCTCTCAAAAAACGGGTATGCACGGCTGGGACCCTCCATTAGTTTTGATGCGGCATACTTTCCGGTCTCCTATGCAGGAATCAGTGCCAGGTTCGGTTTTGGTTCCAATTACGGATTGAGGGACAGCATGATGCAGGACATGATCAAACACATAACCACAAAAACCCAAAATCTTATCAACATCCCCGATGAGGCGGACATCACGTACGGCACGGGATTCTGGAATTATGTAAATCTTTTCGTTGGTCCCCATCTGTCCGCCAGGCCGTCTCAGAGGCTCTATCTCGACCTGAACATCCTTGCGGGGATCAGTATCATCAAGCCGCCTGACCATGAGCTGATCATCCTGTTTGACGACACGGAAATCTATTCCCGCGTAAGCAATCCTGACCTGGCTTTCGGTTATTCAGCCGGGGCAGGACTGAGGTACAGGTTTAATGCCGGTATCGCCCTGAAACTGGCTGTAGATTATTACCAGAGTCATACGAATTTCAATTATGCATTTGGTCTTTTCAGGGGAGCGGAGGAGGAGATCGAACCCATCCATTCCGATTATTCTATCAAAGCCCTTGAACTGAGTGCAGGACTGGCCTATTCCTTTTAGACGGCTTGAAAGTCACCAGGGCATTCTTTCTCTTTTCTGTCGCCGTCCCCTCCCCGGTCCTGTAAGGATTCTCCCAGCTTCCGTAAATCGGATTGGGCAGGATGATATAAGTCGAACCGAAAAGCTCGGAATGATCCCCCACCAACTTTTTCGCCGCATCCATATGGCGATCCTCGAAGGCTTCATCAAAATCACTCAGATTGTCACCGATCATCAGGATTACCTTATGTTCTGCCGCAACGCGCGCATTCCGGAACGCTTTTGAGGAGGTCGTTGTCTTGAGAAGAACATGGGCCGTGTCAGCATTCGGAAAGCCATGCTTCTTCATGTTGGCTATTGTTACACCCAGCAGATTCTCCGTTCTGTTCGAAACGTAGAAAACCTCTACCCCGGTTTCATCGGCAAGCAATGTGAACTCAAGGGCCCCCGGCAACGGCTCCGCCTCAGCATTATGACACCAGCTTGCCCAGAGTTCCTCGGAAAAAGGAAGATTCTCCAATATCTGGAAGCCGGTGGAAGGACTGTTATTCAAAATGGTCTCATCGATATCAAGAATGACTGCTGGAGGTTTTATATGCGGCTGTTTATTCTGTTCCCTGACAAGAAGGCCGGCCCAGTTGTAAGCCTGGTGATAGAGTGCCTTCATCTCTGCAGAATGCTGGTACCAGAGTGTTGCCTGCAGCAAATAGGTCTGATCTGCACTCCCCGGCTTTTTGCTGCACCCCGTTAACAGGATTGCCGCGGTTAGTATTAAAAACCTGAATTTCATTTTAATGAATTTTTTAGCCGGTATAAAAATAAATTTTTTGCGATAAACCAACACCTCATCACATTAATAAGTGCTACCATTAAAGATACCGACATGAAACATATACCGGAAAAACTGCTACACGTCATCTGGAAAAACCAGCTTTATGATCCAGAAAATTTACAGACCACCCACGGGGAAAAACTGGAGGTTATTCACCCGGGTGAATCGCATGCAGATGCAGGTCCCGATTTCTTTAATGCGCGCATCCGGATCAACGATACCAGCTGGGCGGGAAACGTGGAGATTCATGTTAACGCTTCCGACTGGATCAGGCATGGTCATCAGAACGACAGGGCCTACGATAATGTGATTCTGCATGTCGTGCGTTACAATGACTGTGAAATTACCGACCGGCATGATTCCGTGATCCCCGTTCTGGTTTTACCCTGCCCCGATAAACTGCTGAACAGTTACAGACAGCTGGTCTCCTCAGAGAAGTGGATATCCTGCGAGGATCGGATAGGAAGCCTTGAACCGGTATACCTGCATCAATGGCTATCCGCCCTGACAACCGAACGGCTTCATGATAAATATTTAAGGATGAAGTCTGTCCTGAACAGAACACAGAACGATTGGGAACAGATGCTCTTTATCTTTCTGGCCTCCTGCTTCGGAATCCCGCTCAATCAATTGCCCTTTGAAATGCTGGCAGGCGCCCTGGATATCCGGGAGGTCATGCGCATCAGGGAAAACTTGTTCCGCACCGAAGCACTGCTGTTCGGAACAGCCGGGTTCCTGACTGCCAATCTGCCTTCTGACTATTATACCGAATCTCTTTTAAAGGAATATGGGACCCTGAAGACAACCAGGAAAACCGATGAGGTGCCGTTTCATTTGTGGAAGTTCCTCCGTTTGAGACCCGGGGCTTTCCCATCTGTCAGGCTGGCCCTGCTGGCCTCCCTGATACACCTGAAGTTTCCGCTTGCGGATGCAACAGGTCAAATCCGGTCTAAAAACGATCTGTACGACCTTCTGAGGGTCAGGGCCGGCGATTACTGGAACACACACTATGTGCCGGGCAAGATATCCCCTCCCCGGATTAAATATACCGGAAATACGTTCATCGATATTCTCATTATAAATGCGATTGTGCCTTACCTTTTCACCCTCGGAAAAATGAGGAATCTGCCCGAAAAAACCGAACTGGCTATCTATATCCTTGAAGAAGTGAAGAAAGAAAATAACGACATAATAAAAAAATGGAGTGAATTTGGGATTAATGCAGAAAA
This sequence comes from Bacteroidales bacterium, assembly GCA_016936975.1. Taxonomy (GTDB): domain Bacteria; phylum Bacteroidota; class Bacteroidia; order Bacteroidales; genus JAFGWU01. The sequence continues at coordinate 3,202 of JAFGWU010000019.1, forward strand.
TGCTTTTGAGAGCCAGGCTTTAATCCAGCTCTATCAAAATTATTGTTCACAGAAACGATGTCTCGATTGCCAGATTGGCATCAGGCTGATCAGTTTTCGGAAGGATTTGTAATCTGCTAAAAATCCCTATTCCCCTGTTGCGAAATTGAAAAATTTAGATACCTTTGCAGTTCGAAAATTGAACAGGAAAAAATAAGAGTTACAGCGATGTATTTAACCGCAGAAAAGAAACAGGAAATTTTTAAAGAGTATGGGAAATCGGAACAGAATACCGGTTCCCCGGAAGCACAGATTGCACTATTCACCTACAGGATCAATCACCTTACAGAGCATCTCAAGAAGAATAAAAAGGATTTCAGCACCCAGAGAGCGCTCATGCGCCTTGTCGGAAAAAGAAGAAGACTCCTTGACTTTCTAAAGGAGAAAGATATCGAGGGATACAGGGCTTTAATCAAATCTTTGAAAATCAGAAAATAATTTATTTCACACACGAAAGAAAGGCAATTACAAAATTGCCTTTTTTCGTATTTAATACACTGCAAAAATGTCAAAACCAAAAGCAATATCTCAAACAATTGACCTTGGAGATGGCAGGTCCATTGTAATCGAAACAGGATTACTGGCCAAACAGGCCGACGGCGCCGTCGTTGTGCGAATGGGCAAAACGATGCTGCTCGCCACGGTTGTCAGCTCCAAAGAATCTAAGGAAGATGTAGATTTCATGCCCCTTTCCGTGGATTACAAAGAGAAGTTTGCCTCCCTGGGACGCTTCCCGGGAGGATTTATGAAACGCGAAGCCCGCCCCTCGGATTACGAGGTCCTGATTGCCAGGCTGGTCGACAGGGCACTGAGACCGCTTTTTCCGGATGATTATCATTCCGAAACATTTGTCAACGTAACCCTTTTCTCTGCGGAGAGTGAAACCTCACCCGATGCACTGGCCGGGCTCGCCGCATCAGCCGCCCTCGCCGTTTCGGACGTCCCTTTCAACGGACCCATATCGGAAGTGCGGATTGCCAGGGTAAACGGCGAATTTAAAATCAATCCCACATTCAGTGAATTGAAGGAAGCCGACATCGACCTTATTGTCGGGGCCACGAAAGAAAATATCCTGATGGTCGAAGGAGAATTGAATGAGGCCTCCGAGGAGGATATGCTGGAAGCCATCAGGCTGGCTCATGAAGCTATAAAACCGATGTGCGACGCACAGTTGGCCCTTGCCAGGGAAGCAGGTAAACTTGATAAAAGGGAATATGAGAGAGAAACAACGGATGAGGATCTCAGGCAGAGAATATGGAAGGAAACTTATGACAGGGCATATGCAGTCGCCGCATCAAAAATAGCGGATAAGCAAAAACGTTCCGAAGCATTTGGGAAAATTAAGGATGAACTCCTGGAAAAGCTGGTTGAGGAAGCCGGCGAGGATGGAGAAGTAAATGAAATGCTGGTAAGTAAGTATTATCACGAAGTGGAAAAGGAAGCCGTAAGAAGGCTCATCCTTGATGAATCGGTAAGATTGGACGGAAGGAAGAGTGATGAGATCAGGCCCATCTGGTGCGAGGTCGATTATCTGCCAGCCGCCCACGGTTCATCCCTCTTCACGAGGGGAGAAACCCAGTCACTTACCACGGTGACACTCGGCACAAGACTCGATCAAAAGATTATCGATGAAGTTTTGTTACAGGGAACAGAGAAATTTGTCCTGCACTATAACTTCCCTCCTTTTTCCACGGGTGATGCAAAACCTTCAAGGGGCACCAGCCGGCGGGAAATCGGGCATGGCAACCTGGCCCACAGGGCTCTGAAACGAATGGTCCCGACCGAAATTCCATACGCTGTCAGGATTGTTTCGGACATCCTGGAATCGAACGGTTCATCATCCATGGCCACGGTATGCGCCGGAACCCTTGCCCTGATGGATGCGGGCATACAGATTAAAAAGCCTGTATCGGGCATCGCCATGGGATTGATAACCGATCCGAAAACCGGTAAATACGCCGTTTTGTCTGATATCCTCGGAGATGAAGATCACCTTGGGGATATGGACTTCAAGGTAACAGGAACTGCCGACGGCATCACTGCCACACAGATGGATATCAAAATGGAAGGACTTTCCTTTGATGTGCTTGCCAAAGCATTGGCCCAGGCACGTAAAGGACGCCTGCATATCCTCGACATCATGATGCAGACCATCAGTGCCCCGAATCCGGATTATAAACCTCATGCCCCAAGGATTGAACGGATTGAGATCCCCAAAGAGATGATCGGGGCGGTCATCGGACCGGGCGGAAAAGTGATACAGGAAATTCAGAGTGACACCGGAACCACCATCACGATTGAAGAAGTGGATAATATTGGCATTGTGGATGTTTTTGCTGTGAATAAGGAATCCATTGATGCCGCCATGCACCGGATTGCTCGGATCGTGGAAGTTCCGGAGGAAGGGAAAATCTATACGGGGAAAGTAAAATCGATAACCTCCTTCGGGGCATTTGTGGAAATTCTCCCCGGAAAGGATGGATTGCTTCATATCTCCGAAATCGAATGGAGGCGGCTCGATAAGGTTGAGGATGTCCTTAAGGAAGGCGATATGATCGAAGTCAAATTAATCGGCGTTGACCCGAAAAACGGGAAACTGAAACTCTCCCGTAAAGTGCTCCTGCCAAGACCGCAAAGGGAAAATAAACCACCGCGACAAGAATAGTCATCCGGATAAGTACCGTTAACGAAATCGTCATGAAACATATCGTAATTTTGCTTTCAATCCTGCTTACCATGGGGTGTACTCAGAAAAATCATTTTGAATACCCGGAAACAAAAAAAGTGGATGTGACCGATAATTACTTCGGCACGGAGGTACCGGATCCTTACCGCTGGCTGGAAGATGACATGTCAGAAGAGACCGCGGCATGGGTGGAAGCCCAGAATAAGGTTACTTACTCCTACCTGGAAAGTATCCCATTTGCCGATGAACTGAAACAGCGCCTGACCGAAATCTGGAACTATCCTAAAATGGGAATTCCAAATAAAGAGAATGAACTCTATTTTTACAGTTATAATACCGGCTTACAGAACCAGAGCGTTCTGTACGTCAAAAAAGAGCTCGATGAAGAGGGTACGGTTTTCCTCGATCCCAATACCTTTTCTGAAAACGGCACCATAGCCCTTTCCGCCTTTTCTGTGTCCAATGACGGAAAATACGCCGGATACGGAATCTCCAGGGCAGGATCAGACTGGCAGGAATTTTTTGTACGGGAGATTGAAACAGGCAAAGACCTGGACGATCATCTGATGTGGATCAAATCCTCCGGCATCTCCTGGCTTAAAAACGGCTTCTTTTACAGCCGATACGATAAACCGGCTGAAGGGGAAGAGCTGAAGGGGGAAAATAAAAATTCCAAGGTGTTTTACCACCATTTGAATATCCCACAGTCGGAGGATATACTGGTTTACAAAGACGAAGCCCACCCGTACCGCTCTTTCGGAATCGGCGTCACGGAGGATGAGGCGTACATGATTCTTCACGCCCATGAAACAACCAGCGGTAATGCTTTTGCATTCAGGAAAGCAGGCCTCGGTAATGAACCTTTCACCTGGCTCGAGGAGGGATTTGACCATGATTTCAGTCCGATCGGTAATGTGGAACATCTGCTTTATGTCCATACCAATATGGATGCCCCCAGGTATCAACTGATTGTCATTGATCTCAATCAGCCCGAAAGGGATAACTGGAAAACGGTTATACCCGAACACGAAAAAAATGTTCTCGAAGGTTGCACACTTGCCGGAGGCAAAATTATTGCCAGCTATTTAAAAGATGCCTACAACATTGCCGAAGTATACGAAACCGACGGAACCCGCCTGTACGAAGTTGAATTGCCGGGAATTGGCTCCATCAGCGGTTTCAGGGGGAAAATGAAAGAGAATACTGCATTTTATTCGTTCACCTCCTTTAACTATCCGCCGGTAATCTTCAGATATGATATTAAAGAAAACCGTTCCGACGTCTATTACAAAACCGAACTGGATTTCGACGGAAGTCAGTACGAAACCAAACAGGTCTTCTATACGAGCAAAGATGATACAAAGGTCCCGATGTTTATTGTTCATAAAAAGGGATTGAAGCTGAATGGAAAGAATCCGACCCAGCTTTACGGTTATGGAGGTTTCAATATTTCATACTCCCCGGCATTCAATGCCTCAAGGGCCCTCTGGATGGAACTGGGAGGGGTGTTTGCGCTCGCCAATATCCGGGGGGGCGGAGAATATGGAGAAGATTGGCACATGGCGGGAACCGTGCTGAATAAGCAGAATGTATTTGACGATTTTATTGCAGCAGCCGAATACCTGATCCGTGAAAAATATACATCGAGTAAGCGTCTTGCCATTACCGGCGGTTCGAATGGCGGACTGCTTGTGGGAGCCGTTACCAACCAGCGTCCCGATCTTTTTGCGGCAGCAGTTCCCGCTGTGGGTGTTATGGACATGCTCCGCTTTCATAAATTCACCATCGGTCGGTTCTGGACCGTTGATTACGGTTCTTCAGAGGATTCTGTGCAATTTGAATATCTGTACAAGTACTCTCCCCTTCATAATATTTCTGAAGAGAAAGATTATCCTGCCGTGCTCGTGACCACAGGCGATCATGACGATCGCGTGGTGCCGGCCCATTCCTTTAAATATATTGCCACCCTGCAGGAAAAATACAGGGGGAATAATCCCGTGATGATCCGGATCGAAACCGATGCCGGTCACGGAGGAGGCAAACCCACTTCCAAATACATTGAGGAATCGGCCCACATCATGGCCTTCATGTTTAATAATATGAATTATACCCCGGCCTTTTGAGTTGAGGCCTTCTTAAAAACCTAAAAAAACTTGCCGGCACACTTCGGATTGCTGGCAAGTTTTTTTTATTTTCATACATCATTTTATCCTGTTAAAACATTGTTGGATTTTAACTATCTGGTCATTGAAGGAAATATCGGGGCCGGCAAGACTTCCCTCGCCAGGAAACTGGCAGTTGAAACCGGTGGACGGTTAATTCTGGAACAGTTCGTGGATAATCCGTTCCTGGCTAAATTTTACAGCGACCCCGACCGTTATGCCTTTCCCGTGGAATTATCCTTTCTTGCGGAACGTTACCAGCAATTAAAAACGGAACTGCAGAACCGGGATCTGTTTCAGGCGCGCGTTATCAGTGACTACTACCTGACCAAATCCCTTATCTTCAGCAAGAACACGCTCAAACAGGATGAACTGAAGCTGTTTGAGAAATTGTTTTCAATTATTTCCCTGCAGGTTCCCCGTCCCGACCTTTATGTTTACCTTCATGCGTCGGTTGAAACACTGCTGAACAATATAAAAACAAGGGGACGCCCCTATGAACAGAATATCCAGCCCGGATACCTGGAAGAAATTCAGAAGGGATACTTCAGTTTTTTCAAAATGCGAAAAGACCTTAAGATTTTGGTTATTGACACAACCCGGATCGATTTTGTCAACCGGAAAGAGGATTATGAAAAAATCAGAAAAGTGATTTATGAAAGGGAATACAATGAGGGTTTGAATATGATAATTTTATAGAAAAATTAGGGATTACCGAATTTTTTACTTTATTTTTATCAAAAACATTATTAAGTTTGCATTAACCAACGCTAAACCTGAAATTCTAAATTCATTAACAAACAACCTATACAGTTATGAAAAAACTTAAATTTATTGCGATTTTTATCCTCGCAGCAGCAGTACTCAGCAGTTGCGGCGGCCTTAACAAAATGGTTAAGGATGCCGAACTTGTGAGTTATAAAGTCACACCCGAAGTGCTCGAAATGCATGGCGGTGAAGTGGACTTAACTGTTGACGTGAACTTTCCTGCTGAATATTTCAATAAAAAAGCGATTGTGAAACTGCAACCCGTCGTAAAATATGAAGGCGGGCAAAAAGAACTTGCACCGCTTGTAGTACAGGGAGAAGATGTGACTGAAAATAACAAGGTGATCAGTTACGACGGAGGAGGAAAAGCAAGCATATCCCATTCATTTGATTATGAAGATGACTTTCTCAGATCGGAATTGTTCTGCGATGTTTCCGCTTCCCTGAAAGGCAAAACGGCAGAGCTCGGAGAAGTGAAGCTGGCCGACGGAATCATTGCCACGCCCAACCTGGTTATGAATAATCCCCAGGTGATTATGTTCGGAGATAAATTCGAAAGAATTACGCCCGATGCCTATCAAGCCGATATTAAATACATTATCAACAGGGCCGATGTTCGTAATTCAGAAATCAAAAAAGATGAAATCGCCAAACTGAATGAGGTGTTAAAAAGCACTGCCGAAAATGAAAGGCTGGAACTAAAAGGACTTGAAATTTCGGCATATGCCTCCCCCGACGGTGAGCTCGACTTTAATGCCAACCTCGCAGAAAAGCGTCAGAAATCTGCTGAAAATTATCTTTCCGGTCAACTCAAGAAATCGGAAGTAGAAGTAGCCGACGAGCTGTTCAGCATGATGTCCACCCCTGAAGACTGGGAAGGTTTTAAAATTTTGATGGAACAATCCAATATTCAGGATAAGGACATGATCCTCCGTGTTCTCAGCATGCACTCCGACCCGGTTGTCCGTGAACGCGAGATAAAAAATCTCTCTGCCGCCTTCGAAGAAATTGCTGAAGAGATACTGCCGCAACTGAGGCGTTCGAAATTCACCGTTAAGATGGAACATATCGGATGGAGCGACCAGGAGCTGACTGACCTGTGGAAAAACAATCCCGACCAGCTAAAACTTGAAGAACTGCTCTACACGGCAACACTGTTCGATGACCTGGAAACCAAAGCTGATATTTACAAGCAGGTCATCAAAATGGAACCCAAATGTTTCCGCGCCCAAAATAACCTGATGGCCATCCTTTTTGAAATGGGTAATCTGGATGCTGCAAAAGCGGCTCTCAAGGCTGCCAAGGAATTGGTGGATAACGATGTGATCAATAATAACCTGGGCGCAATTGCCCTCAAGGAGGGTGATCTCGAAACGGCAAAAGAACTGTTCACCGCCTCGCTGGCCGGAGGACCCGAAGTAAATTACAACCT
>JAFGWU010000020.1 GCA_016936975.1 Bacteroidales bacterium
TAAATAATAATTAAATGCTACTTTTCACTTCAGGTTAGCTTTCTGCCGAACTTGTTTAAAGATAGGTTTTTTTATTCTAATTCTTAAACCATATTAACAATTTTTTCAGAACGGTCTCAGTTCAATCCTGTAAAATCATGAACCATGAAACGATTAAGCCTGTTATTCTTTCTTCTGCTGGTGGCCTGGATATTTCTTGCCACTTACTGGTATGTCTGTAAGATAAGGGATCATTGTAATAAAGGAGATCAGGTCCCGGCAACTGAGTTACCCGAAACGCTCAAACCGGCCGGGTCGGATGATGCCCTGCCGGAAGATGAAACCGGAACGGATTCCCTGGCCATTGCCCTGGACTATCTGAACCGGATGGGGACACGGACTTACTATTTTGATTTTGCATCGGCTGAATTTTCACCCCGGCCCGATGAAAATCAATACTTATCCTCTCTCCAAACGGTGCTCCGTAAACGACCCGATGCAGTGGTTACCATCGAGGGCCATTCCGATAACCGCGGCTCTGAGGCGGCCAATGACCAATTTGCCCGGCTGCGGGCTGAAGCAGTTATGAACTATTTTACCGAAAACGGAATTCCCGGGGGACGAATCAGAACCGTATCGAAGAGTGACAGGGAACCGGCTGCCACCAACCAGACCGAAGAGGGCCGTAAATTGAACAGACGCGCACAGATTATCATTAACTAAAATATCAAAAAAATGAGTGAAAGACTTGCTTCCGATTTGCTGTTTATCATCATAGCATTATTAATCGCCGCCATTCTTGGTTTCCTGGTCGGATATTTTCTCTGCAGAAGAAAAGCCAGATCCGGGAAAACTCTAAATGAATCCACGAACGAAGCCGTTGAGGATACTGTTTCCGATCACACTGCTGAACCTGAAGTCATGGAAAAATCATACATGACGCAGGAAAACAGGGCAGCGCCGGAAATCACCGAAGTGCCTGAATTTGATGCAGAGCTGGCAAAATCGGTTTTTGGAAAGAGAATAATTTCTGATGATCTGAAGATCGTGGAAGGCATCGGTCCCGTTATAGAGGGAATCCTCAAAAGAAACCATATTGATTCATGGCAGAAACTGGCGGAAAGCGATGCTGGGAAGATCCGCTCCATTTTGATTGCGGAAGGCGGACCACGCTACAGGATCCATGATCCCCTAACCTGGCCACAACAGGCAGGACTGGCCTTCAAGGGTCAATGGGAAGATCTGAAAGAACTCCAGGACGGACTGCGTGGCGGAAGGGTCATTGAATAGCAGTCAGTGCCGGTTGAAATGGACCATTTATCAGATTGTTTATGGGAAGAAAAGATTCTTTCAGGGAACATATTATTAAAGGTTACAAGAGTCAAGGAGATTTTCTGCTTTTGGGAGGGGCCATGCTCGACGGGGAGTCTCTTCCTGAGACCTTCGTAAAAATTCCCCTCAAAACGATGAACCGGCATGGCCTGATTGCCGGTGCAACCGGAACCGGAAAAACGAAATCCCTCCAGGTCATCGCGGAACAGCTTTCGGAAAAAGGGATCCCCGTTCTCCTGATGGATATGAAGGGGGACCTGAGCGGACTTGCCAAACCCGGTACTGAAGAGTCATTCATAACCGAGCGGCACAAGAAAATCGGATTGCCATACAAATCACGCTCCATGCCGGTGGAACTGATGACCATCTCCGGAGGCGACGGTGTGAAACTCAGGGCTACGGTTACGGAATTCGGTCCCGTACTTTTGTCGAGAGTGATGGAACTTAACGATGTGCAATCAGGCGTGGTTTCCATTCTTTTTAAATATTGTGATGATCATAAAATGCCCCTGATCGATCTGCAGGATTTCAAAAAGATCCTTCAGTATTCCATCAATGAGGGAAAAGTGGAAATTACCGCTGAATATGGAGCCATCTCCCCGGCCACCATAAATATCATCATCCGGAAAATCGTTGAGCTCCAGCAACAGGGAGCGGACCGGTTTTTCGGGGAACCCTCCTTTAACGTGGATGATCTGCTAAGGCAGGATGCAGACGGAAACGGTTTCATATCCATCATCAGGGTGAATGACATTCAGAACCGTCCCAAGCTTTTCTCCACGTTTATGCTGAGCCTCCTCGCAGAGATCTATGCTTCTTTCCCGGAAGAGGGTGATCTTTCCAAACCGAAGCTTGCCATTTTTATTGATGAAGCGCACCTGGTGTTCAGCGAGGCTTCAAAAACGCTTCTTGATCAGATTGAGACCATCATAAAACTGATCCGTTCCAAAGGGGTCGGGGTGTTTTTCTGCACGCAGAATCCGACAGATGTGCCCGATGAAGTGCTCGCCCAGCTGGGCCTGAAGGTACAGCATGCCCTGCGTGCCTTCACCGCGAAGGACCGGAAGAATATCAAACGCACTGCCGAGAACTATCCCTTATCCGATTTTTACAGAACGGATGAACTGATCACATCCCTGGGCATCGGAGAGGCCATGGTTACCGCGCTCAATGAAAAGGGAATTCCGACCCCCCTCGCAGCAACCCTTGTCAGGGCGCCGATGAGCCGGATGGATATCCTCTCGGAGGAGGAGATCCGGGAACAGGTAAAGAACTCTGCCCTGGTAAAAGCGTATGAATCCCTCTCTGATCCTGAATCAGCTTACGAAATGCTAAAGAAAAAAATTGAAGCGGCGCAGAGCAAAAAGCACCAGGAAAAGCTGAGAAAGGAGCAGGGAAAATCACGTACGGTCAGGAAAAAAGAGAGTGTCATCGAAAAAATGAGTAAGAATACCATGGTTCGTCAGGTGGGGAGAACCGTTGCCCGTGAGGTGGTCCGGGGGGTGCTGGGTGCGCTCGGGGTCAGCAATATCAGAAGATAATTTTACGGACCCCGTTAAGGAATTTCACCCGGAACCGTCATCCCGATTTCACAACCACGATTAAATTCCAATATTATGCCAGTAAGAATCAGAAAAGACAGCAATGCTTCCGGTCCGCAGCAGCAAATTCCGCGGGCCTCCGGCGGAACAGGCAGCAGCGGCGGTCTGCTCTATGCCCTCCTGCCCATGGTGATCAACCTCTTTAAGAAAAATCCCAAAACGGCCATCGTGCTGACCCTGGTAGCCGCAGGGGGAATTTTTCTGCTCACGAGAACCGGCAACTCTACCAGTAACGCACTGCAGAGTGTGTTGTTCGGGACAGGGCTGGAAATGGACCAGAGAATTTACGATGAGGCGGAGGTCTTTGAACCCCTGGCCGATAATATTAAAAACCCGCTGCCCGAAAGTGTATCCCTGGTTGATTACTGCCCGCAGCGGCTGAACCAGGGCACCCAGGGTTCCTGCGTGGGATGGGCCTCGGCTTATGCTGCCCGCACCATTCTTCAATCCCGGGCTACAGGAGCCGACCCGGATGATGTAGCCTTCAGTCCCGCCTATGTGTATAACCAGATAGCCCTTCCCAATTGCCAGGGAACATATATGCAGCAAGCCATGGAAGTTATGCACCAGGGAGGCGCTCTGCCCTTCTCCCGGTTTGCCTACAATGAAAACTCCTGTTCCAAAAAACCTACCGAATCAGAGAGAATGGCCGCTGCCGCATTCAAAACGAAAGGCTTTAACCGGCTCACCCTGGGAGGCGACGATTACCGTACCGACCTGCTGGCCATAAAGCAGAACCTGGCCCAGGGAGCCCCGGTCGTCATAGGGATGATGGTCGGGGGAAGCTTTATGTCGGATATGATCGGCAGGGAACTATGGCTCCCCACCCGGTCGGATTACAACATGATGGGATTCGGAGGACATGCCATGTGCGCGATTGGATATGACGATTACTACCAGGGAGGCGCATTCCAGGTCATGAACAGCTGGGGCGAAGAGTGGGGCAAAAACGGGATATTCTGGATACGCTACAACGATTTTGATTACTTCACGCGGGAAGCCTACGGACTCTATCCCATGGGAAACGCCGAGGCGGTCACCTCCAAAATCCTTCAGGTTCAGATGGGCCTCGTGATAAATGCAACCGGGACCTATATCCCGTTCAATTATCAATCGGGCATTACCTTTGCATCCGGCTCTACCGTGAATCCGAATACCGATTTTAAGATCGAGATCACCAACTCCATGGAGTGCTACACCTACATCTTCGGAAAAGAGAGCGACGGAAGCAGTTATATCCTGTTCCCCTACACCGAAAAACACTCACCCTATTGCGGAATTACCGGGACCAGGCTGTTCCCGAAGGATTATTCACTTTACCCCGATGAAGTCGGGGATAAAGACTACATTGCCATTATAGTGTCCATCCAGAAACTGGATTACAAACTTTTGAACGATGCTATAAATGCCGCACAGGGCGTAACCTACGACCGGAAGGTTTATGAGGCACTGAAGGATGAACTGGCAAAAGAGATACGGTTCCAGGGCGGAAACAACATAAGCTTCTCCATGGACGTTACCTATAAGGGGATGGCAGCGCTGGTCCTGGAGATTAATAAGTGAAACGCTCCCCGACATTGGTTTTTATCCTGGATGTTGACAACAATTTTTAAGAATCCCCGTTAAAATGAATAACTTTGAAGTAATTATTAACAATAAAATCTTTGATGTATTATGAAAAAGTTAAATGTATTTCTGGCCCTGATTTTACTTGGCTTTGCCGGAATCTTCTTCAGTTGTGAAACCGAAGAAGCCCTGGGCCCCACACTCGAATTCTTCGGGGGTGAATATATTGATGAAAATGTTACGGTTGAACCCGGTGCAGACCTGAAGTTTTCATGGCTCGCAACCAAGGGCGACGCCAACCTGAAATCGTTCTCCATCACCAGGGACGGCGTTACCCTTGATGGTTATCCTGATGAGGATATCGAAAATGATAATTATTCGGACCAGGTGACCCTTATCGCCCCATTGAATGAAGGCGCTTATGTATATGTCTTTAAAGTAACCGACAATGGTGGATTAAGCGATGAAGTTTCCATCACCGTAACGGTGGAACAAACAGGCGGACCCATACTCGAGTGGACTCAGACCCTGGGTTCCCACCAGTCCAATACAGGAAGCTCCTTCGCTTCCACGAACGGACAGGTTTACAGCCTGGCTGAAGCAAAAGCCAATGCAACGCTGATCGACTTCATGTATTTCTATGGGGCAACCAACCTCGCCACCCTGGCCGCACCCGATGACCCGGATATCACTTCGGTATTCTTCAGCGCCGACGGCCCGGAATCATGGACCACCCGAAATTCAACACGGTTTATCAAAACCAATTTAACAACTGCTCAGTTCGATGAAGTGGCAGATGACCTTTTGATTGTTGCAAATGCAGAAGCAGCCAATCTGACCAAGGTCAATGAGTTGGAAGCAAATGATGTGATCGCGTTTGTTACCGATTCCGACAAGGAAGGTGGAGAAAAATTAGGACTGATTAAAATCGCCTCCATCAACGAAGGTGCCGGTGGAGACATTCAGATTGTGGTTAAGGTACAACAATAATTAAGAGAAGCTTTTGACTAAAAAAGCCGCCAGTGGCGGCTTTTTTTATTGATCAGAAAAAAGGTCATTTACCGAACAGTTCCGATTCCAGCCGGGGCCATTTCAGATCCATTTCCTCCAGGGTCTTCAGCACCTCAACGGCCACATAATAGAGTTTCTGCCAGTTCTTGTCGGCCGGAACAATGTGCCAGGGGATATCATTGCATTCCCTGAAGATCCGCTCATAAACCTTCATGTATTCCGGGAACTTCTTCCGCGTCTCCCAGTCACCATCCTTATGTTTCCAGTGCTTCTCCTTCATTTCAACCCGCTCCATCAAACGTTCCTTCTGCTCTTCCGGAGAAACATACAGGAAGAATTTCAGAATGCGGGTATCATTATGCTCCAGCAAACGCTCAAAGTCGTTTATGAGCCGGAAACGTTTTTCAACCACCTCCTCCGGAAACAGTTTTTCAACTGCGGGCACCAGGATATCTTCATAATGCGACCGGATGAATATCTGCATCTCCCCTTTTGCCGGCGCATGCTGATGGATTCTCCATAAAAAGTCGTGCGCATACTCCTCCGCGGTAGGCTTTTTGAAACTCTCTATCCTGATGCCGACAGGATTGCAATACCTGAGCAGTCCCCTGGTCAGGCCGTCCTTACCCGAAGCATCGGTTCCCTGAAAGAGAATTAAAAGGCTGTATTTCTGCTGTGCATACATTTTGTATTGCAGTTCACCGATTTTTTTCAGAAGGTTTTTTGTTGTATCCTTCGTCTTTTCTTTATCCCAATCCGGGTTAAACGTGGTATAATCTGATAATTTCATATTTTAAACATTTTGTTCAGTCTGATTTCAGTTTTTTTCATGGCATCAATACCAAAGACACTAGTTGAATTTTACCGGTTTGCCCGCCTTTCCAGCTCGGAACGGTGAATCATCAGTTCCCTGCCAAGCGGTTCCCCGTCCCGGTATGTCCTGGTTCTCAGGCTGAGATCACCTGGCGGTATCTCAAAAGGACCGGTATATTTGGTACCGAAAATCACCGGATAGGTATTATTAATGGTATAGTACATTTCAGTACCGGGAACCGGATTCTCAAGGGTGCAGACGAGCTTCTGATTCACATTTCTCACAGTGACCTTCGGTTCGTAAACCGCCTTGCAGATGTTAATATGACCCGCATCAAACCGTTTGAAATGATCTTCGGTACGGGTCATAAAATGATTCCACTCCTTTTCTCCGGCCGGGCTCCACAGGGTTTCTGCAAGTGCAAAGGCTCTTGGATAGGCCATGTAAAATGCAAACTGCAGATCCGGAATGGCTTCCGTCCACAGATTCCCCTGTCCGCCCAGGATAAAACCGGGATCCACACCCACTGGGACCGGTTCGAACTCATACACCTTTTCAAGTCTCAGATCGGCATAGATGGGATTCTCAACCGAGTGGTCCCCCTGCGTGTAATCCAGGTATGCAAAGGTGGTAGGGGCCATCACCACTTCGTGTCCCATCCCGGCAGCCTCGATTCCCCCTCTCATCCCGCGCCAGCTCATGACAGCGGCACCCTCAGCCAACCCGCCCTCCAGTATCTCGTCCCATCCAATCATCTTCTTTCCCTTACTGCTGATGATTTCTTCCACTCGTTTTACAAAATAGCTCTGTAGCTCATGACTGTCCTTTAATCCCTGTTCCTTCATGAATTGCTGTACACCGGAATCCGCTTCCCAGTATCCCTTATAACACTCATCCCCTCCCATGTGAATCCAGTTTCCCGGGAAAAGCTCCGCAACCTCGGTAAAGACTTTGTCGACAAATTCATACACCTTTTCGTCGGCAGGATTCAGGGTATTCTCAATCAGCATCTTAAACCGTCCGCCCCCATACCATTCCGAGAACTTTGATCCCGGATTCACGAATTTCTTCTCCTTTCCGGTGGATAACTCAGGGTAGGCGGCCAGTGCGGCCATACAGTGTCCGGGCATGTCTATCTCCGGGACAATGGTAATGTTCCGTAAGGCAGCATACCGGACAATTTCCCGGATCTGATCCTGGGTGTAAAAGCCCCCGTAAGTGGCTTCTTCACCGGGTTCCGGGTAAGGCCTGTCTGATCCGAAGCGGCCGTACCGTTCCACCCGCCAGGCACCAACCTCCGTCAGCTTCGGCAACGATTTGATCTCGATCCGCCATCCTTCATCATCGGTCAGGTGCCAGTGAAAGATATTGAATTTATACCGCGCCATCTGATCGATATAGGCTTTCACCTCATCCACAGTGAAAAAATGACGGCTCACATCAAGCATCAGTCCCCGCCATGCGAACCGCGGGTAATCGACTATTCTGCAGCCTTCAACGGGAACCGCAATGGCTTCCGCAGGGTTCCTGCCTTCAAAACCGGCCGGGAACAACTGGCGAAGGGTCTGCAGTCCATTGAAAATGCCCGTCGGTTCATTGGCTTTAAGAATAATGGAATCCGTCATGACCTCCAGGGTATATCCCTCCTGCCCCAGATCGGGATGATCCGCTTCATAAAGCATCATGAGGATGCATCCATGTTCCGGATCAGCTGCAACACGATTCACGGATGCGGCAACGCCGGCTTTCAGAAACAGATCCTGAAGCTGATAAGCATATTGTTTCAACATCTCTTCCCGATAAATAATTTCAGGCGGTTTACGGGCATCGAGGGTAAATACTTCCTCAGTGGGCTCATACTTTACGGGGATCGGAATAAGGCTGTGCAGTGCACTGACCTGCTGCAGGCATACTGATAACATAACTAGGGAAAGTAATGATTTCATTTTAATAAATTTTTTGCCGGTTTGGTAAAATACCAATTTCTCCGAACTTTTCTCATTTTAAACGGTGAATCTCCGGCTTATTCATATTATAAGACCGGCAGGTGAGTACCAGACCATCCGGCAGGCCGGAACGTTCCGCTTCAACCTGCACAATCCTGGTCTCCCCGGGAATAAGACTGATAAAATTGTCGGACCAGAATGAGGGCAGGATCTCCTGTCCCGTCATGCTGTCGGTCAATTTAAACCGGGTCATGAAAGCAATGGACCTGCCGGTGTTCGTTATCGTAACCGTATAGATTACCCTTTCATCGGCTTCCTCCTTCCGGGATGATATTCTCAACTTCGGCTCAGGCAGGCTTTCCAGTGACCGGAAATCATGATCTTTTTTTAACCAGTAAAAATTACCGGCAAGCTCATTGCCCCGTTCATCTTCAACCTTTAGCTTCAGAAAACAAAGCTTCTCCTGAACGGGAACTGCTTCGGCCATCCTCAATACACTGTCGGCAAACAGCTCCCTGCTTTCAGAAAAGCTCCACACAGGGGTCATGCCGGCGTTGTATAAGGTTGCTTCTATCCGCGATTGAACGGGAGCCCCGGGCGATGTTTTCAAAACCTCCACCCTGCCGGTTTTCCTGTTATAGTAAACCGATACCGGTGCAAAAGCTTTTTTTACACCGTAATAGCCTGCATGGGCTTGCAGGTACCAGTCATATATCTGCCAGGTCAGTGATGGCCAGCTCGCATTTGATTTCCAGAGAAGGATACCGCTCGAATTCGTCCATAACTGACTGTTTATAGATTCAATGCATGCGCGGTACACATCGTGGTTCAGAAGCTGACACCTGTTCAGGTATGCCTCAACATCCTTTATGGAAGCGGAATCAGTGGATCCGTAGTAACTCCTGATCAGGTTATCATAAGATGAAAATTTCCTGAGGTCCGACCCGGGCCAGTTGTTGGCATCATGATAGGCCCATACCCCGTCGATCGGGAACCTGCCGGGTATCCATTCCTTACCCGGATCGGGCATGAACCTGGTCACACTTTCAAAAACCGGCACGCCGCTCGGTCCGATCTCACTGCTGAACCCGTTCAGCTTCGGATCGGTGAAGTAGTCTTCCGGCGCTATGGTGTGATAGGGCCCGCCTCCATGCAGTCCGTCCCCGTTGGATATTTTCAGGTAATGCTTCGAGTCCCTGCCGTCATATACAGGCAGGATATGCTTCATTATGAGTTCTTCGCGCGGATTGGGTCCCTCATTCCCGCTGCCCCATATCACCAGGGAGGGGTGGTTCCGGTATTTTTTGACCATACTTATGGTGGCCTCCCTGAAAAGCGATTCCTCAGGCCTGTACCCGGGGGTATTTTTGAAAGTTCCCCAGTAATCGTTAAGAAAGTCCTGCCAGAGCATGATCCCGTTTTCATCTGCGGCGTCATAAAACACCTCGGGCGGAGCCCCCGCCGGCCCCCATATCCGCAACATATTCAAATTAGCTCTCCTGGTCAGTTCAATCTCATGCCTGTAGCGGGTTGCTGTCCAGTTTAAAGTCATGTCAGGCACCCAGTTTCCCCCTCTGCAGTAGATCTGCTTTCCGTTTATCCTGTAAACCCTTTCCGGGCAACCGACATAGGTATCCACCTCCCTGATGCCAAACCGCACCGTTTTACCGGATTGCTCCCCGGCATCTGTCGTGGCAGTACATTTCAGGGTATACAATTCGGGGCTTCCATAACCATTGGGCCACCATAATTTCGGATGGTCCAGCTGCAGCTGCGGTTTGTTACTGCTGTCCCACAGGATTTGCAGGGTATCGTATGGGCTGAGGGCAAAAGGCTGGTTCAATGAAATCTCCAGGCTCTCTTTCAAGATGGAAATTCTGAGATTTCCGTTTTGCGTATGTCCGGAATGGTTGATCAGGTCCAGTGAAAAGGTCAGATCGGCCCGGGAAGTATCGGGTAGGGGCAGGTCGGAAGTGATGTATAGATTATCTATCTCCAGGAAGTCCGTGGCATAAATAACCACATCTTCGGTGATCCCCATATCCCGGTCGCGGACGGCCGGAACCCAGTCCCAGCCGAGCGCATCCCATTTCGTATAATCCTTGCTGATCATTCCATCGGCCATGTTGGTTCCGGGATCTGCCAGGGGGGTCAGAGGAGGAGGCGCCGGCTTACCGGGATGATCGGGCGGATACACAGCGATGACCAGGATATTTTTCTGATCAAAATTCACTCCGCCGGTGATATCAAACCGGAAGGATCGTTCCATGCCGACGACCACCGAACGATCCGCAATCTGCTTTCCGTTGAGCCATACGTCAGCCCTGTAATTGATCTCCCCGATGTTTAACCATACCTTCCGGTCACGATAGCTCCCGGGTATCTTAAATTCCCTCCGGTACCAGTAAGGTTCCTTCCACGGATTTTTACCGGGAAGGTGACTGTATTTTAAAAGGTCGTGCTCCTCGTTAAAGGCATCACTGCAATCGGGGATCTTCATATTGTTGAGTCCGACATAGGGATTGGGATAGGTGCCGTTACGGACCAGTACAGATAGTACCGTTGCCGGGATACTGGAGGATTTCCACCCGGCTGTATCCACCTTTTCGCGGGAGAGGGCAGAACCATCTTTCCCTGCCAGTAGAGAAGAACAAACCTGCCAATCCTCCCTCAACAGGAGTGCGCCCTCCGGAAGCGTTGAAAGCGGCTGGTCGTGAATAATAAACCTGGCCGTATCGCTGCAAATCACCCTCTTCCCGTCTACCGCTTCCACAAACCACTGGTGGGCACCATAGGAGAGGGGAAACGGAAACGCCCGGTTCCGGTCTGCAGGGACAGAGTCGATCACAGCTCCATCGACCCATACCCTGTAAAACCCGCACTTGACAGGCTGCCATGAGAGGACGGGCATATTATCGGCAAGCTGCACGGAACCTGCAGGTTGAAAAAGATCGGGCTTTTTATCAGGGATGACGGAACAGGCCGTGAAAAGCAACAGGTTTACGGATGTAAGAAGAAACAGACCCCGCAACGGGAAAATATTTCGCTTCATGATATTTTAATTAGCCGGACAGAATGATCCGCTCTTACAATATTAGCAGTTTTTTGCGATAACTCCCCGGGAAGGTGCCACTCAGAGATTAAACAGGTCGAAGGGCATTATACCTTATCCCCTCACGGGGTGCAGCCATCCATCCGGCAACGGTCTCCTTCCATTGGAGGTAATGGGCGGTTTTCTTATGTTCTGCCGCAGTGGTTTCGTTTTCGTATGCTTCATAGATCGCAAATTCAGAAGGATTGTCCGCTTTCTGAAGCACGTCAAAGCGGAGGTTACCCGGCTCCTGTATCGAAAGTTCATGGTTTTTAACGGTTGCACGGATGAAATGATCAATATATTCAGGCTTGACCCTGACATGAACAATAGTGACAATCATTGACGTTGAATTTTGGTTTTCAGATCCTCAGGAATTTGCAATTTAATTTTTTATACCGAATCATTCCAGGATTGGGTTAATATTTTCCGCAGCTTATGGCAATTATTATTTTGTCCGGGTCAGACTGGTACTGTCCGGATAACCATACATGATAAACCTGTCTCAAAAAAGGTGAGAAAAATTGATACCTTTGAGGTCATGAGAACCCTGTTAATTAGTATATGGTGTATAATTATCTTTTCCGTAACCGGAACGTTTGAAGTGACTGCGCAGGAACCTGCCATGTTCAGGCTTGCAGGGTTCGCGGCCATGGGAGACGGAACGACAGGAGGAGGCGGAGGCGACACCGTCACAGTAACAACCGGTACTGGCCTGCAGGAGGCCCTCAAGGCAAAACAGGACAGCCAGAATCCCCTGACCATTTTTGTTGAAGGAACCATAACACTTGAGAATTCACCGGGTCTGAGTAAAATTGATATCAAAGAGGTCAGGGATGTTTCTGTCATCGGAAAGGACGAGGGTGCTGAATTCGACGGCATCGGTTTGAAAATATGGAAAGCCGGAAACATCATCCTCAGGAACCTGAAGGTGCACCATGTGGTTGAAGGGGAAGGCGACTGCATCAGTATCGAGGGACCCGCCGATCACATCTGGGTGGACCACTGTGAGCTTTACAATGAGTTCCCCGATGTGGATAAGGATTATTATGACGGACTTCTGGATGCAAAACGGGATGCAGAGTACCTCACCTACTCCTGGAACTTCCTGCACGACAGCTGGAAAACGGCTCTGGTGGGAAGCTCGGAATCGGACATTTACGATCGTAAACTCACCATGCACCACAATTATTTCCTGAACTGCAACTCACGGATTCCCCTGTTCCGGGCCAGCACGGGCCATTTCTTTAACAATTACTATAAAGACATCGCCTCCACCGCCATCAATTCGAGGATAAACGCCTGCGTATTGATTGAGAACAACTATTTCGAGAATGCCAACAATCCATGGGTGTGGGCATACAGTGACATTCCCGGCGGCGGACATGCAGTGGGGAATATCCTTGTCAACAGTCCGTTCATTTACAGCGACGACACACATGAGTTGCCGGAATGTGACCCTGAGATCCCCTATGAGTATCAAGATCTTTTACATGACGCAGAGGCTGTTCCGGACCTGGTCATTACCCGGGCAGGTACAGGCAAACTGGAGACTGGTAGCGCATCTGTTCCGGGTCATGTTGCGAAGAACCTCTCTTTTTCAGTATGGCCCAATCCTGTCGGGGATATCGGGCGGATACACTGGTCCGCTTTCTGTCCGGGAGAGCTGACGGTTACATTGATCGCTGCAGACGGAACCCGGCACATCCTGCCCGGGCCTGTCGTTGATGGACCGGGAACAGGATCCCTGGTCTTCGATGCATCCTCCTTCTCATCCGGAATCTATCTGCTCGAATTGAGGCAGGGAGAGAAGAGGTACGTTGAAAAAATCTTAATGATGCATTAATAAATCGTAAAACTAAAGACTGAAATAATGAACATTCTGAAAACCATCGGTTCCCTTTTCTGGAAACTCCTTCCGGTTATATTAATCCTGTTCACCGCATGCAGCGGCGAACCGGTCGAAAAGCCGACGCTCTATATCATCGGTGACTCAACCGTAAAGAACGGGCAGGGCGACGGCCGCGACGGGTTGTGGGGCTGGGGCAATACCCTTCCGGAACTTTTCGACACCACACGAATAACTATTGAAAATCATGCCATCGGTGGACGCAGCAGCCGGACGTTCCAGACGGAAGGCCGCTGGCAGAAAATCCTGGATGAGATTACTCCGGGCGATTTCGTGCTGATGCAATTCGGGCATAACGATGGCAGCTCCCTGAATACCGGCAGGGCAAGGGGAACACTGAAGGGA
>JAFGWU010000096.1 GCA_016936975.1 Bacteroidales bacterium
ATTCAAAGCTTCTCTTAGTTCTTTCAACAGCCGGGCCGGAATAAAACAGTATCATTCTTAAACCAAAAAAGTAGAAAAATGGCAAAAATCGTTGAAATTGAAGGTATCGGACCGGTATTGGCAAAAAAGCTAGCAAAAGCAGGAATTAAAACTGTAGAGGCCCTTTTAAAGGAGGGGGCGTCAAAAGCCGGCAGAAAAAAACTGGCCGAAGTTTCGGATATTTCCGAGGGGCAGATTCTTGAATTCGTTAACATGGCAGATCTGATGCGGATCAAAGGTGTCGGACCGGAATTTGCAGAACTGCTCGAGGCTGCCGGAGTTGATACCATCAAGGAACTGCGGACCAGAAATGCAGAAAATTTGCATCAAAAACTGGAAGAGGTCAATAAAGCCAAAAAACTCACCAGGCGGATTCCATCCCTGGACATGGTTAAGGAGTTTATCAAGCAGGCAAATGCAATAACTCCGTCTGTTACATATTAGACAGCAGTGCATCTTTCAGTCTGTTTTTAACCATTTTTCAGTAACCCTCGGGAAGGAGGGGGAAATGGTGAACAGCGGAGGAATCCAAAAAGAGTTCGTCCCGGTGGATTTGTTTTATCTGCCGGGACTGTTTTTTATGAGAATTTTATAATTCATTGCACCCGATATTGTCATAAAGGGATGTCTGAAAAAAATCGATTGATTCCGGGAGTAGTGTTATGCTGTCTTATGATTTGCACGGCTTCGTGTCTGCAGGTAAAACCCGCTCATGAACCCATGCACAATTATCGGGCTGATAACTCATTTATTCAGTACATGGGACGGGTTGATCTCTCTGACCTCTCCGGACCGGTTCTGTCCACGCCCGGTTCGGTGATTAATATCGCGTTCAGGGGTACTGGATGTGACCTGTTTATCGATGATGAACACCGATGGGGTGTCAACCAGAACTACCTCCAACTGGTGGTTGATGATGAGTTATTCTTCCGGGTTCAGACCCGGGGACAGCGCGACACGATCAGGGTGGTCAGGGACCTTCCCGCGGGAAAGCATACCCTCACCATCTGTAAAAACACGGAGTCGGGAATCGGAAACATTACCTTCCGCGGCCTGATGTGCAGGAAGTTGCTTCCATACCGGGATAAGACGATCAGGAGGATTGAATTTATTGGCAATTCAATTACCTGCGGGATGGGAGCAGACACATCGGGGATTCCATGTGGGAAGGCAGAATGGTACGATCAACACAATGCCTATTTTTCTTATGGTCCTGTTACAGCGCGCCGGTTCAATGCCCGATGGCACCTCTCATCCAATTCGGGGATTGGACTGATTCACAGCTGCTGCGACAAAGGGTATGAGATGCCCGATGTCTATGAAACAATGAGCCTTGAACCGGGAGGCAAACCGTGGGATTTCAGCAGGTATGCCCCCGACCTGGTTACCATCTGCCTCGGGCAGAATGACGGTATCCAGGACCTCGACAGGATGGCGGAGGCATATATTGATTTCATTGAAACATTGAGAGGGTATTATCCTTCTGCCGAGATCATCTGTCTTTCCAGCCCTATGGCCGACAGTGAGCTGAAGTCTTTCCAGGCGGATTATCTTACGGCGGTGGTGAATCGGATGCACCAGAAGGGGGACCTTCGAATCCGCAAATATATCTTTGAAAAAAGTTACAATAGTGGATGTGATGCCCATCCTGATCTTGCAGAACACCTGGCGATTGCCGATGAACTGACAGCCTTTGTCAAACAAAATTTCGGATGGAAATATGAAATGCCTGAAAAATAGTCTTCTCCAGTTTGCACTCCTCATGGGTGCGGTTTTTACAGGAGCAAACGGACAGGTGATTGCAGACTTCGAAACCCCTTCAAGCGCGCCACCACTCTATTCGGATATTGTTGCAAAGGTGGTAGAGAATCCGGATAAAACGGGCATTAATCCAAGCGACAGTGTGGGTTATTATCTTAAGCAGGAGGGAAACTGGCACTGGGTAAAGCTTGACTTCCCCGACACCATGAAGTTCCGTTACAACAACCGGCTCTCCTTCAAGCTCCGGACAAGTGTACAGGGGCGGATTTATGCCAAATTTTACCTGGGCAGTGAGACGGTTATTGAAAACTGGTGCCCCGACTGGAACTTCAGGCCATTACCATTCACCTGGACGGAGTGTTCCATGGACATAACGGGTGCCATGGGCAAACAGTTTACCCAGCTTCACCTGGCGGCCTGTGTGGATAATTCATTTGAGGCGGAAGTATGGTTCGACGATGTGAAGCTTTCCAATCCCAATGCAGGGGACGGGACACCCATTCCGCTCTTCAAGGCTAATCCGTTGAGGACGATACCTGGAGAAGAAACCATTTTTGATGCCTCCGCTTCCTATGATTACGATGGAGATATTGTGGATTACCGGTGGGATTTTGGAGACGGGACCAGGGGATCCGGGATGGTAACCGGCCATGTGTACACCGTCGACAGTGTCTACCTGGTGGGTCTGATCATTACCGACAACGACGGGAAATCCGACTCTGCGGCAATGCATTTGTTTGTTGTTCCGCCCGACGGCACACCTTCTGCGCCGCTTTTTACCACACCGGGTCCGGCTACCAACGAAAAGGTTGAAGCGATTTTTCACCTGGCCGGAAATTATTCCAACAATTATGATCCCGGCGAGGTGATGATCAATGCGGCCATCACCTGCCCTGACGGAAGTGTGTACGAAATACCCTGTTTTTATTATGAGGAGGTTGATTATACCGGGGATGAATGGGTTCTGACCGGAGACCTGCAATGCTGGATGCTCCGGACCTCTTCCTCTCAGGCAGGGATGCACTCCCTCCGGCTCGCCCTTACTGATTCGGCAGGTACCAGGGAAACCCGTGATTTCCGGTTCGAAGTTTTTCCGGGCACCGCCAGGGGCGTAATCAGGCGGGACACAGCAAATGGCCAGTATTATCGTCATTCCACGGGGGAACCCTTCTTTCCCCTCGGGATCAATATCGGATGGGATGATACAGGGGATTATACGCAGATCATCTCCAATCTTTCGGATGCCGGTGCCAATATTTTCCGGTACTGGCATGCAGCATTTAACCGGCAGGCTTTGGAGTGGAGCGATAATTACTTTTATGACGGGCTCGGCCAATACAGTCAGAAAGCTGCAGCCATGAGCGATTCCCTTCTGGATCTGTGTGATAAAAAGGAGATGACCATGCAGCTGGTGATTTTTCAGCACGGGATGTTTTCGGAGAATGTGGACTCTAACTGGGATTCGAATCCTTACAATTCGGCGAACGGGGGATTTATTGACCGGGCAGAGGCGTTTTTTTATAATGAGGCATGTAAAATCCATGCCAGAAAATTGCTCCGGTACCTGGTGGCTCGCTACGCCTATTCGAGGAACCTGTTTGCCTGGGAGTTCTTCAACGAGGTTCAGTTTACCGGTTATCATAACCAGCAATCTGAAGCCTGGTGGCCGGGCGTTGTGGGCTGGCACGGTGAGATGAGCCGGTACATCGCATCCATTGATCCGTTCGACCACATCCAAACCACCAGTGCGGCCACCGGACAGCTTGCATCGCTCGACACGATTGAAGCATTGGATAATCTTCAGTACCACATTTATGAAAATGAGGGCACGCTTCTGCAGTCACAGGCCGCTCTCGACAGCCGGTTCACGAATGAACTGTGCCATACTTCGGTGATCAATGGAGAATACGGAACGGATATCAATGCCGATATGCCCTTCGATTTACAGAGAAATGAGATTTGGAGCAGTATTATGACCACGGTGCCACGGTATATGTGGATCTGGGACCATTACCTCCAGAGCTCCTGGGCAGAACTGTTCAGGATGCCGTCGGAGTATCTATCCGGGGAAGATATGGCCACCCGGACCGGATTGCATTCCACTAATCCCGTTCCGGTCCATCCTTCCCTGTCCCTCAGTTCGTGCGGTCTCTCCTCCGATTCGGCATTCTTCGGTTACGTTTATGATCCTGCCGGAGGAAATGATATTTCAGGGACCACCCTGGAGATGGAAGGTTTTCCGGTAGCCAACTACAGCGTGACATATTTCTTCCCTTTATCCGGTGAGGTGCTACAGATTGACAGCATTCCGGTCATTTATGGAAGTTTGACACTGGAGGTTCCGGCTTTTTCAAAAGCGTTCGCCTATAAGGTAAGGATTCATTCACCCTATACCCTCCCGCTCTCCAATCCAGGCAATGACACCATTATTTCAATTGGCAATCCGGTCAGGCTGTCAGGCAGTCTGAGCCGCTCCCCGGGCTCCGGTACGCTTACTTATCTCTGGAAACTGATTGAAAAACCGCTGGCCAGTATTCTGGAACTGACAGGCACCACCGGGATGGAGATTGAGTTCACGCCCGATAAGGCCGGGTTGTACCAGTTAAGCCTGGAGGTCAATGACGGAACCTATACCAGCGAACCGGGTTTTGTAACCGTTACGGTATCCACCCCTCCGGTGGCCATTGCAGGAAGAGATACCTCCGTTTCCATTACGGAGAATTACCTGCGGATAGACGGATCAGCCAGCTATGATCCGGACGGGGAGGCGATCAGCTATTTTTGGCAACTGCTGTCGTGGCCGGAGGAAAGTGCGGGAATAATTTATGCAGGGGATACCCGGGAAGTCATCCTGAAGGTCGATGCTGAGGGAGATTTTGTTCTCTCCCTCACTGTGCATGATCAAATTTCCTCCAGCAGTCCGGATACGGTTGTGGCAACGGTTACAGGTACAGGACCATTATCCTGTGTTCCGCAGCATGAACAGAAATTCCATCTCTATCCGAATCCGGCATCCGGCTGTTTTATGGTCGTTGCGCAGGAAAATGAGGTGATCCGTTCCGTGGAGATTTTTAACACGGAAGGAAAAAGGCTGAGGGTGATTCATTGCGGAATGGATAAAGACGGATGGCCGTCGGTTACAGTGAAAAAATTGGAGCAATACTCAGGACAGGTTCTGGTAAAGGTTAAGGGAAGAAGATCAATGGATTGTTTCAGCGTAATCCTCATCAGATAGAGCGGTGTTTCTCCCTCACGGTGGATGTGATTGATATTGATAATTATCAGGAAAAAAGAGAAAAATAAATAATACCTTTACAGGGATTTATTATTTCCGCCTCCGGATTTTAAACCTTCGTTATTTTATAGAGATTTTACACCGGTCACGGATTCGTGAAAAACTTAATAATTTTTTCTGATCAGTTCCAGAATGTTTCTTTATTAACTTAATATATTCGATATTATGAAAGCTTATGATGTTATTATTATTGGAGGCGGTCCTGCAGCCATCGTAACGGGCATCACCGTCAGGAAATTTTTCCGGGATAAATCGGTCTTGATGATAAAGGAAGAATCCGACGGCCTTGTTCCCTGCGGAATACCTTATATTTTTCATCACCTGGACAATGATGCGGCAAAGAACAAAATGGGCCCCAAACCTTTTATCGACCTGGGGGGTGAAGTGATTGTCGATACCGCGGTTAAGGTCGATAAAATCAAAAAGGAGGTTCATGTAGAATCCGGAGAAGTTTATAAATATGATAAATTGGTATTTGCTACCGGTTCGCTTCCCATTGTGCCCGATTTCATACCGGGGAACAACCTGGAAAATGTCTTTTACATCAGGAAAAGCTACCCCTATATCTACGACCTTGCCCTGAGTGTAAAAGGATTCAAAAATATGGTCATTGTAGGCGGGGGATTTATTGGAGCTGAGGTTGCCGAGCAGTTGGCGGCGTCAAAAATAAATGTGACCCTTATTGAAAGCGAAAAATTCTGTTTTTCAAAAGCTTTCTCCCCTGAATTAAGCAGTATTGCCACGGAAGCGATGAAGGGTGCAAAGGTCAACGTGATGACCTCAACCCTGGTGAAAGAAATCCTTGGAGAAAACAATAAAGTGAAGAGCGTATTGCTTTCAGATGGCACAAAAATAGATACCGATGCCGTGATCCTGGCCATTGGTTACAGGGCCAATACCCGGCTGGCCAAAGAGGCCGGCCTGGAACTGAACAGGTATGGGGATATCCATGTGGATAATTACGGAAGGACGACTATGCCGGATATCAGCGCATGCGGTGACTGTGCACAGGATTTCGGATTTCTGACCGGACGGAGCGATGTGGTGAAACTGGCCTCAACGGCTACCGCCCAGGCCCGCACCCTGGGACATAATCTTTTTGGAATCAGAATTAAAAAATGCTGTGCCGGTACACTCGGTGTCTTTTCAACGGAAATAAACGGACTGGCCATGGCTGCGGCAGGAGCCAATGAAACAAGTGCACAACAGGCAGGGGTTGATATTATTTCCGCTGAATTTACTTCTCCCGACCGGCACCCGGGATGCCTTCCCGGAGTGTCAAACCTGACGGTTAAGTTGTATGCATCACCCGTGGATGGAATCCTCTTCGGAGGAGAAGCCTGGGGAGGGACCTCCGTAGGAGAGATCATTAATATTATCAGCCTGGCGATTCAAAAATCCATTACGGTCTATGAACTGATCTCTTACCAGGTCGGAACACACCCGCTGTTGACTTCCTCTCCTGTGAACAATCCCATTATCAGGACTGCCGAAGAGATCGTCTATAAAATATCCTACAGCAAATAATTTTCTGAATCACGTTTCAACTGTGTGATTATAACACCAGGATCCGCCACGGCGGATCCTGGTGTTTTTCGTGTCAGACATACCGGAGGTATTTTACATCCCATCCCTGCCAGGGCGGACAGGACACCTGCTCCTGCCATTGACAGGTTGCCTGCCGGGACCCATTCCGGGAGGAGGGACAGAAACAGCAGGCTGAATTTCACTCAATGGTCAACGGATCCAGGTAGTCGTTATCGAATAGACTACCTGTCCGTCAGAAAAAGTTTCAATATATACGAGCTTATCCCTGGTAAGCACGTCGATATTCCCCGTTGACGGTGGCTCATCATCCGGATCCATAATCAGTTGATCGTCACCAACGAGCGACCATGTTCCCGTGGTGGGGTCTTCGAGCAGGGGAGAGGTTATCAAATAATTCCCGCCCTCCTGGAATTCCAGCGTAGCATCCGTTAACAAAGCTTTGGCAAAAGCGATTAAGGTGATTATGGTTTGATCCTCGCTGTCGGTGGTCAGGTCCTCGAAGGTCCATATCCCGTCTGTGAGCAGGGTGGCATTGTCAACTTCACAACCGGCAGGAATAATCAGCAGGGATAAGGTCAGCAGTAACCCGGTAAAAAAGCGGTTGGTTTTCATGATAATGGGTATTGGTTTTAGTCAACATAAAAATAGGGAAATATTTGTTTCATCCCAGGCAGAACATATTAACAGCCTTAAACCTTGAATCTTAAACCTTTACTCATACTCCGGTTTCCCGACCTTACCCATGAACAGTATGGCCCCTGTGGAGTTCTCCTTGATAACATAGAGAAATGGCCTGTCGGCTCTGAATATTATAGGATCCGGATCAAGGGAGGAGGTTTCCCTCAATTCCACGATGGTGGCTGCCGCGGCTTCAGTACCTTCCTCCTGCACATCGATAAAAGTCTGATGAATAACCCGCGAAATGAATAACCCGCCATACCCGTTAATTTTCGAAAAATCGGCCCCTTCCGAGAAAGCAATGCCGAGTCCCAGGTTGATAAGGGGGACGTTCAGCAGATCTTTGAACTTGTAAGTGAATTTGGGCAGTTCAACCTGCACCTTCATGGGGGCGGAGGGCTCAAACCAGGCGGTCCAGTGTGTCACATCCATTTTCCTGACAAGCGAATCGACCGGCAGATCTTCCGCGGGAAGAAGAACCACCATACTGAATGTGCTGTCGCCGTATGGTAATTCAACGGCTTTAAAATCGTCATTGGAGGTATAGTTAAATCCGCCGCTCACTTTCATGAAGTCCGTTCTGTGCGTGGAACCGTTCTTAAGGAAGAAGTTCCCCATATGGGTGTCGTCCTTATCGAATTCATATTTCCATTTTGCATTGAAATAGATGGCATTGATCAGGTACATGACGGCATCGGGGGGAATATAATCGAGCATGTCCTGGATTTTATCATTGGTTTTGTCTTCGATCCAGTCATTAATTATTTTTACCGCATTCGGATCGGAGAAATCCAGTTCGTTGATTCCGGCATCGAAATAGGTTTGGTTTATGGATATAAATGAATCAAGTACCGTGTAACCCTCCCTGTACCAGATGCTGTTGGCGATGGAGAATTCAACCCGGTCATCAAGGTGAATCAGCTGATTCATCAGGTCCTTATAACTTTCGTTCACCTCCGGGGCAGTGAGCTCCCCGAAGTGAAGTACATCATAAAAGGCGTCCAGTGTTTCTCCAACAGCCCCGTTGAAAGTCATTCCCAGGGCATACGACACGCTGAGAGGTGAGATCATGATATTGGTTTCTTCACTCATGGAGCAAACCTCACTGAAGAGTTCGAAGGCGAATTGCTGGTCGGCCTCAATAATTTCAGCAGCTTTTTTGTTGAGAACGATCTCTTTTGGTTCCCCGGAGGAAGGATTGAACTCTTCACAGGAGGGCATAAAGGTGACTACCGGAAGTATCAATGCGGAAAGAAAAAAATATCGGTTCATAATGTATTCATTTATGTTTTATATAAGACGCCCATTGTCCCCTTCCGGTTGCGTGACAGGCAGACTATAACCTTTTTTCGTTCAGTCAGGTCCGGGAGGTTATTTCAGAAAGATCATTTTTCGTATGGAACGCTCCGAAGATGTGAACAATTCACAAAGGTAGGTACCACTGCTCAGTTCATTTCCATAACTGTCTTTTCCATCCCATGAGCTACGGTAGTGGCCGGGATTTAGAGTATCGTCCACCAGTACGGTTACGGTCCTTCCCGATCTGTCAATGATTCGCAGCAATACATTTTCTGTTTTATCTATGGTGTAATGAATGATTGTCTGATTCTTAAAAGGATTGGGATGATTCTCCAGAAAAAAGGTTCCGGTCATTCCAGGAGAAGGGTTAACACCGTCATGGACGGAATCGGATGCTATAATGGTTACTACAGCGGCTGAGTTTGCAACAGAGATGAATTGTATGGATTGTTCATTAACGGAGACACTTCCGTCTCGAACCCTGATATTGTCGGGATTCTGCAGGGTGTTTTCCGAGTTGAGTGATTCGGCGGTTATCTCTTTCATCGTTGCACTGCCGGGAACAAATAAAGGATCGATCTGAAGTGTGACAGGGATATCATTGAAGGAGGTGTTGATGATTTTGAAATAGAGGATAGTAGTGTCTGCAGAAAGGGTGGAAACCACGTTTAAATCTGGATGGGATCCCGTGGTTTCAATGAAAAAGGGCGCATAGTGGTCCCTCCAGAGTTTCATGACCACGTAGTTGGGAGCAGGGAACCATCCTGTATTATTAAAGTTGATGAAGGCATTGTTCCATGCACTGCCTGCATTCTGGTGCCTGAGGAACAGCGCTGGACCGCCGATTTCAAAATCTTCCCCCTGCTTTTCAAAGGTGTTGAGCATCCCCCCGGCATACAATCCGCATCGCCAGTCGATGGGTGACCATACGTTCCATTCCGACATGTAAATCCTGATGTCGGGATTGGAGGAATTCTGAATATGTTGACTTAATGATTCCAGGAAGTCATGATACTGGATTACCCCTGATCGGTAATTTTCAATTGCTTCGTAATGATGGGTGCTGATGTAATCGATCAGGTCGGCACATTCATTCAGAAGGGCGATATTCCAGTTCTGGTCGAAACTTCCGCTTCCGCAGGCAATGATTTTTATTTCCGGATCAATGGCCTTCAGGGCCGGGACAAACACCTTCAGGTAATTAATGTAGACATTGACATCCCGGGTCAGCCATATTTCGTTACTGATCTCCCAGAGCTTCACCCGGTAGGGTTCAGGATGTCCGTTGGCCTTGCGAACAGCTCCCCAGGTCGTGGAAGTATCCCCGTTGCAGTACTCAACCCAATGTTGGGCCTCTTCGATATATTCCTGCTGTGGTGTGATATGATAGCGGTGTCCGATATTGATAACAAGGAGGGGTTCTGCACCGAGCTGTTCACACATTGTCATAAACTCATCTGTTCCATAGGAATTGACATCCCTGTCGTTCCAGGCTTCGATGGGGTAGGCGCGGCGTTCATGCTGGGGACCGATCCCGTCCTTCCAGCGGTAGAGCTCAGCGAAATAACCGCCCGGCCACCGAATGACCGGCGGCCTGAGAGAGTCGATGGCTGCATACAGGTCGGGTCGAAAGCCATGATTATCGATGGCATCCTGCCCCATCAGGCTCACCTGGTCGAGGTAAACGGTTCCCGTATCGGTTATGACGATCTCGAGCGTCCCGTTTTTGATGGATGAGGTAGGATGCAGTTGCAGTGGATATTCCTGCCATTCGGCACCCGGAGCGCCGAGATCCTGTTCCGCCATGACAAAGCTCTGGTTCAGAAGTCTCACTTTCAGGGTTCCGGCACAGGACCCGCGTGCCCAGAGGGATCCGGTGTAGCGCTGGCTCTTTATGTGGAACTCATCCTGCTTTAATCCGGCCTCACCGGCTGACCTGTTGACTATTCTGACACTTAAGTCGTTGTTCAGGGCATCCCCGGAAGCATAGATAGCGGGAGAACCTGATTTTTCCCAGTGATCAAAGACGGATTCGGTTTCAGAACTGATTACGGGGAGCCCGCTGAACAGGGTGTCTCCGCCGGGGATTCCCCGCACCACTATATTCCTGAAAGCAGACCTGGTGGCCCATGTCCCTATCCCGGCACACCCGGTAAGATGCGCGGCGTCATCCGTAAAATCGAACAGGGTGTTCCCGTCCATCTTTACCTGGAAGTGGTTGCCTTCACACCGGATGCTTACGTTGTACCACTGCTCCGTTTCAACGGCACCCGGTACCTGGAGCTCATCAAGAACGCCCCATCTTCCCTGCCCGCTGATGCCCTTTTCGATGGCATGGGACGTATTGCTCCATCCTCCGGCATTGAACCAGTAGAAGTTATCCCCGTCGGCCCGGAACATCACCAGGAAACCTTCGGCTCCGTCGGTTCGCTTTGCCTGCAATGAGAGCTCATAGTCTGCCCATGCCTTATCACCGAACATCAGCCGGATGTTTTCAGCCAGTGAGGATTGAAAAATGGTCTCATCCTCGATTTCCCATATTCCTTCCAATGAACCCGTCATTTCAAAACTCCGGTTCCATACCTGTTCTCCCCATAATCCGCCGTTAACGGAATTATAGATGTGTTCCAGGAAATGGCCGTAGACCTTCTTGTCAATGGTGTGCAGGACATTATCAGGATTGACGGTGTAGGTGGTTTGAGCGCTGAGGATACCCGGACTGATCAAACACGGGATAAGAACCAGGAGGAGATTTGCCTTGAATCGATTCATGATGTGTTGCATGTGAAGGGTGGAGTGGTTATATTAAATGCAATATAATGAAAAGAAACAAAAATGTTTTTTTTTCGGGAGCGGAAAAGCGTTCATAATGCCGGTATGATATTATTGATGGACCCTAACCATCTTTTTCGTTTCCAGTATTCTTCCGTCAAGATACAATTCATAGAAATAGATCCCGGCCTTCAGTCCGGAGCCGCCAAGGTGAAGCTGTTATCGGTCTGCTTCACGGAACTCATCCACGGGCACGGCCTCCTCAAGATCCAGTTTCCTCAAATTCGATAAAGAATCGACCACATCCATCAGGGTGCTGTGGAACAATTCATTCCTGCCTTCAAGAGGCAGGACATCCAGTACCTCCTGTGCCTGCAGCCGGACGGTACTGAAACAGAACAACAGAAGAAAGGGACAGGACAAACTTATGAGCAGGCGGTTGAATCTTAATTTCATAACAGGGAGATTAAGTTATTGAATCGGTTCGGAAGTTTATTGCTTGACAATAAGGCAGTATCGCTTTTCACTGCCGGACTGCAGGATTAAAAGAAAGGGTCCGGGAACGACCTGTGAATTGTTATGGGTGGTCCCGTCCCAGGCAAATTGATGGTGGCCGGAAGCGATCCTTTCATCCGTAAGGATGGCTATGGATCGACCGTAAAGATCGTGGATGCTCAGTGTCACATGGGTTTCCCTGTCGATGCTGAATGCAATCCCGGTCTGCTCTTTAAATGGATTGGGAAAGACCTTTACATCACCAAAGCGGTGCAAAGGAGCCATTCCCACCCATTCGGAAACTTTAACCTTTACAGGATCGCTGTATAGTGATGCCGTTTCATCATTATAGGCTCGGATGCGGTACTGATAGTCACCATAGGAAGAAACCGTATCCCTGGCCACCGAATCGTTTGCAGGCAACACACACACCTCTGTGAATCCGTTGCCGCCGCTCCTCTCAATAGAGAACCCGGTTTCATTGTCAGAAAGATCCTTCCAGGAGAGTTTCACGACCTTTTCACCGGTCATTTCCGCCAGGAAATCTGCAGGCCGGTAAATAAAGTCCGGCCAGATGATGAGCCCGTTTATATATTCCTCGAGGTTGGTGTAGCCGTCGCCGTCGCGGTCGAGGTTCCGGTCGGCGGGATCAGCCGGGTCGAGCCCGGCGGTCAGTTCCCAATCATCTGCCATGCCATCATGATCATTGTCATCGGGAGCGTCAGCGCTGTTCAGAAGGGGCCATCCTCCTACTTCCGAAGGGGAATCGATAATCGCTCCTGTCCGGTTGATGATATCCTCAATGATCCGATGATCCACCGCATCACGTACCGGGAAGCTGGCTCCCGCATGTGCCAGGACGGAAGAGTAGCACATCACGGCGGGTTCCATGGAAACCGGGTCAACCTGGAATGGACCCTCCTTCAGGATGGTGTCGAGCTCGCTTTCCGTGGCTTTCCGGCCAAGGATATAGATTCCCTTTGAGTTGTTTTCCGTAACCAGCGGGTAGCCGGTAACAAAGTTGCCATCCAGATAGAGTTTGCATGTTCCGTCAACCTGGAAGATCTGGTCTTTTTTTACTGTCGAAGGCCCGTATCTGTAATAGTTATTCTGCCAGTTTGCATCGGCATTTTCTCCGCCATATGCCCCGTAACCGGACCAGTTATAGATGACGTTGTTAACGATGTCTATGAGGTCCCGTTCTCCTGTGCTGCCGGCATAAGAGTCGAGTCTTGGTGTACGGCTGTTGCAGCTGGCAATAAGGTTATGATGATAGGATCCCCCGACCTGGCCGTCCCATCCCGCAGCCATGGAATGCGCCCCCTTAGAGTGCTTGGAGTTCATCAGGGCCTCGCTCAGGATGCAGTACTGAACGGTGCTCCGGCCAGTCTCATGGGTCAGGTCCAGGTCGGAATCAATGGACCAGCTGAAGGAGCAGTGGTCCAGAATAATATTCTGGCACGACCTCACCGACAGTGCATCCATGTCACAGCCGGAAATGGAGCAATCCTGCTCGTCTCCCGGCCTGAACCGGAGGTATCTTACGATAATGTCATGACAGTTGTCAAACATGACATTAAAATTTTTCAGGCAGATGCCTTCGCCAGGAGCCGTTTGACCCGCTATCGTGATGTAGGAGTCATCTTTAACCCGAAGCTCGCTTTCAAGGTTAATGGTTCCGGAAACCCTGAACACAATGGTCCGTTTCTGGTTCGTGTTGGTGGTAAGTGCCCTGCGCAAACTGCCGGCACCATCATCCTGCAGGTTCGTTACTTCAACGACAATACCGCCTCTTCCCCCTGCCGCATACCTTCCAAAACCCTCTGCTGTGGGAAATGCGGGCTGTTGGGACAGTACCTCCGCTGAAAATATGCAGAGGGCGATAAAAATGGGAAATATCTTCATAAGACTGGATCAAGCCTGTTAAACTTGTTAAAAATATATAATTCAAACTGCTCCTCCAAATAGACATACTCTTTACGGCATCAATCATTTAACAAAGCATCGTGACAGACATCCGGCAACAGTACGGATAACGGTGGACCAACTGAATAATCAAACATTATCCCTGTTCAGGTGTTTAACGGATGATAATGCGTTCAGAAACGCTTGATTAACCCCGGTAATTACTCCAACCTATAATACTGACCCAACATGGACACAGGAATTATCCGGTCTGAAATTCCTTTTAAGCTATGCCACAATTTCATCATCAAATATCTTGGCAGAAATCTCAGAATAACCATATTGATATCTATATGCACCCTTCCGGTTTTTTCCGGGAACGATTTCTCTCAGCCTGACAGGAGAGAATCAATTGCATTGGGTTCAGCCGTTAACGGTTTCCCAGGATTACAGCTGTTCCCGGAAAAAGTGAATGCGTCTGTCCTCCCGGTGGCGTCCACCGGAATTCTGCAGAATGGCAGAACCTGGCTTTTTATGACACTCATCCCGATCCTGTTCGGACTGCTCTTTATTATCCGGAAATATGAAATAACGCGGATAAAGATGAGAAACCAGATGAGCATAGCAAGGATTGAGACAGATAAACTTAAGGAACTGGATCATCTGAAATCAAGGTTCTTCGCGAATATATCCCATGAGTTCAGAACCATTTTAACTTTAATAAAAGGACCACTTGAGCAATTGATGGATGAAAATCCTGAACTGCGAAACAGGAAAACATTCAACCTGATGCATTCCAATGCCACCCGGCTGCTGGAATTGATCAATCAGCTTCTTGACCTAGCACGGATCGAGAGCGGACATTATAAATTGAAAGCAGGGAAGGGAGACCTGGCGGCTACTGTCAGGAATCTGGTCATTCCTTTTGTTCCTTTTGCCGAACAAAAAAGGATAAAGATACATGTAACCACAGATCCCGAAATGGAGCCTGATGAGGTAAGGGATGATTTTTATTATGACCGCGATATAGTCGAGAAAATCATTAACAACCTTCTGTCCAATGCAATCAAATACACTCCTGCCAACGGACGGGTTGATGTAAGGGCAACTTTTGATAAAAAAGCAGGACTTGCTGAGATTGTCGTTCAGGATAACGGTATCGGGATTCCGGAAGAAAAATTACCATATATTTTTGACAGGTTTTACCAGGCTGAGGGATTAAATGACAAGCACTATGAAGGCTCGGGAATAGGATTGTCCCATGTCCATGAGCTTATAAAGGTTCATAAAGGTGAGATTTATGTAAATAGTAAGATGGGTACGGGTACTCTGTTCACTATAAAACTCCCTGTGGCGAGAAGATATTTTTCCGATGCTCAGGTTTTTACAGAGGAACCAACGCCAGAGGCCATCCATGGGATGAGAGAACCTGAAGTACCCGGACTGAACAAGTTTAGATTCGGCCCTGCATTATCACAGGAGGAGGAAACAGAAAAACCATGGATACTGATTGTTGAGGATCGTGCGGACATGAGAGAGTATATCACAGGAATTATTAATTCTGAATACAGGGTCATACAGGCTCCTGATGCAAAGCAGGGATTCCGGATGGCCGAGGAATTTATTCCTGATTTGATCATAAGTGACATTATGATGGCGGATGTTGATGGATTTGAATTCTGCAGGAAAATAAAAACCAGTGAAAAAACCAATCACATCCCCATCATCCTGCTGACGGCAAGTGCAAATCCGAACGACAGGATTACGGGTCTGGGGGAGGGTGCTGACGATTATCTGACCAAACCTTTTCATGCCAGGGAATTACTCATAAGGGTAAATAACCTTATTCAAATCCGGAGAGCCCTCCGGGAAAAGTACAGCACGGTCCCTGTTATCAATCCGGGGGAGATACGGGTTACCTCCAATCATAAAGCATTCATGGAGAGGCTCCACGATTTGATTGAGAAGAATATAGATAACTACAATTTCAGTGTGGAGGAGCTTGTTAAGGAAGCAGGGATGAGCCATTCCCAGCTTCACAGAAAATTAAAAGCGGTTACGGATATGTCGGCGAACCAGTTGATCAGGTCGGTGAGGATGCATCATGCGATGGAATTGCTGCAAAAGAATGCCGGAAATATTTCTGAGATTGCTTATATGGTAGGTTATGATGATCCGGGCTATTTCACTAAAACATTTCAAAGATTTCATGGAAAGCTGCCTTCAGAGGTCATGAAGAAGTAGAATGCGGTTCCGGGATCAGGCACAAAAGAGATATTTATACCATTTTATGACAAAAATTTACCACTGCCTGCCCATTCGTGAACCCTATCTTTGCCTTTATTCATTCTAAATAAACTTAAATATGATAATCATGAAAAACAAATTCTTATTTATTGCCGTATTTGCTATCTCTGTCCTTCATTTGAAGGCCCAGGAAATAACGATACCTCAGATTGGTTCCAGGGCCCCTTCATTCTCTGCCATATCCACCCAGGGATTAATAGTTTTTCCGGAAGATTTTGGAAGTAAATGGAAAATATTGTTCTCACATCCCAAGGATTTCACTCCTGTTTGTTCATCCGAATTACTTGAACTTGCCTATGAACAGGAATTTTTCTATGATTCAGATGTGGAGCTGGTTGTTATGTCTGTGGACCTGATCAGTCAGCATTACAGCTGGAAATATGCTTTGGAGGAAGTTCGTTATAAGGACAGGGAACCGGTACAAATTAATTTTCCGATCATTTCTGACAATGACCATAAGATTTCAAAGCTTTACGGGATGATTCATACTGAAGAAGATTTCAGTCAGAATATCCGGGGTGTATTTATTATTGATCCGGATAATTATATCAGGTCCATCCAGTATTATCCAAATGAAGTCGGGAGAAACATTGAGGAGATAAAAAGAATGTTGATGGCCCTCAAGGAGACCCATGCAAATAAAAACCTTGTAACACCGGCCAACTGGCATAAGGGAGACGATGTAATTGTCCCTGTTTTGAGCCGGGAAGAGAAGGAGAAACTGGATACACCGGAATCCGAACTCTATAAGCTTACCTGGTTTATGGTTTTCAGAAGGCAGTAGGTCATTTTTGATTTGAATCGTTGTTCTTAAGGCAGGCTGGCCGATTCATGGCCGGCCTGCTTTTTTTTCGGGCCATGGATATTTGGATCAGGGTCACATAATATATTTCACGATTGGGAGTTTACTCTTAATAACATGGATACAGGCTCATAAGTTCTGATGTCAGTTATTTACGTATTTTAGAGCCGGATCACACCGAAATGGGAATTACTTTTGAAAGACAGAGAAACAGAAAGGATCCGAATCATGTTTAAAAACTTCTGCGTGAATTTTTCAAAATCCCGGGAATCCCGTAAGGTCTGGAAATATCTTCTGTTAATCCTATCGGGGCTCTTTCTTTTATCTGTGCTTCTGGTTATCCTGGTCCTTGCAGGGGTATTCGGCAAGCTGCCGGCTGTTTCGGAACTGAAGGGTATACAAAATCCCGTCGCGACGGAAATTTACAGTTCCGACGGGATTCTGATGGGAAAATATTACATTCAGAACCGGGAGTATCTCGATCCGCAAGAAATTACCCCTGTGATCAGGCATGCATTGACAGCCACCGAAGATGTCCGCTTCTATAAACATGGGGGGATCGATCTGAGGAGCCTGGGCCGGGTAGTGGTAAAGTCCCTGCTCCTTGGAGACAGGCAATCGGGAGGGGGAAGCACCCTGACACAACAGCTGGCCAAGAACCTGTACCCCCGGAAAGATTACGGGATGATTGGCGTTCCTGTAAACAAGATCAGGGAGATGATCATTGCCCGGAGAATGGAAAAGGTCTACACGAAGGATGAGATCCTCGAACTTTACCTCAGCACGATATCCTTTGGCGAGGATACTTATGGCATCAAGTCGGCATCCACCCGTTTTTTTAACAGGGATCCCGGTGAACTGAAAACAGAGGAGACCGCCCTGCTGATCGGTCTGCTTAAGGCCACCGATTATTACAATCCGGTAAAAAACAGCGACAGGGCCCTGTCGCGAAGGAATGTCGTTCTGGACCAGATGGTAAAGTACGGCTTTCTGGATGGGGCGGAAGGGGATTCCCTGAAAAAACTGCCGCTGGACCTGGCTTACAGTCCCCTGCCGCACTATGCCGGCATTGCTCCCTATTTCAGGGAGCTTATCCGGGATGACCTCGAGGTGTGGTGCCGGACCCAAATCAAGGCAGATGGAAAACCCTATGACCTTTACAGGGACGGATTGCGGATCGTTACCACTATCGACAGCCGCCTGCAGAGGTTTGCGGAGGAGGCCATGAGGGAACACATGACCTTTTTGCAGAAGCTGTTTGATGATCACTGGCGTGGCAGGAATCTATGGAACGGAATGGCAGATGAACAGCTTTTCATTAATCATGACAGGCCTTTCAGCAAAGAAAAGGCTCTTGATTCAGCCCGGATAATGAACGTGTTCACCTGGGAGGGTATGCAGGAAAGAGACTTCAACACGCTCGATTCCCTCAAGCATTATCTTCATTTCCTTCAGGCCGGGTTCTGCGCCATGGATGTGCATACCGGGGCAGTCAGGGCCTGGATAGGAGGAATTGATCACAAATATTTCAAATATGACCACGTAACCTCAAAGCGCCAGGTCGGTTCGACATTCAAACCGATTGTTTACATGGCCGCACTGGAGAACGGAAAATCGCCCTGCGACTACTACCCGAACGACAGTGTGGTTTATGAGGCGTTTGACGACTGGGTCCCGAGAAATGCCGACCGGACCTACGGGGGATTCTACTCCCTTCAGGGGGCCCTGGTTCACTCCGTCAACACCATCAGTGTGCAGCTTCTGATGGAAACCGGCATCGACAGCGTGATCGACCTGGCCAGACGGGCCGGAATCGAATCGGGAATGCCCGCAGTGCCCTCACTGGCCCTTGGCACGGCGAATATCTCCCTGCTCGAAATGACAAATTTCTACCAGGCCATTGCCAACCATGGAATTTTCGAGAAACCGGAGGTCCTGGAACGGATAACGGATAAAAACGGGAATACGCTTTACGAGAAACCGCCTGCCCGCGACGGGGTTCCTGTTTTTTCTCCCCGGAATGCGGAACTGATGACCGGTATGCTCCGGAAGGCAGTGGATCAGGGAACCGGGGCTGCGCTCAGGGTCCGTTATGGGATCAGGGCGGATATCGCCGGAAAAACGGGAACCACCCAGAATTATACCGATGGCTGGTTCATCGGCTTCACGCCGGAACTGGTCGCAGGGGTTTGGATTGGAGGGGATTTACAGAATGTGCGTTTCCGGGATATGGCATACGGGCAGGGTGCCTTTTCAGCCATGCCCCTCTGGGCAGGCTTCATGAACAGAGTCTTCAACGATCCCCGCGGGGATTATCTGCCCGGCTCTGCATTTTCCCTGAGTGATTCCGCGATCCACCTTCTGGATTGTGAAGATTATATGGAACACAGACCTTTCCGCTTCAGGGATTTTGAGAAATTCAGATACAGAAGCCCCCTGAGGTGGTTCTTCAGAAGAGTCAGGAGGCGTTAATCCCGGTCAAAGCCTCCTTTACTTCCCTTTTTCCGGGATCGTATACCCTCCGGCAGAAAGAGATCATCATTGCGGTCCGAACTGTTAAGTGGTTCAAAGCTCCATGTCACTCAGGTGCAGATCGAGCGCTTTGACGGAAATCTGAATCTCCCTTACCGATATGGCCAGCGATAATATAAGCATCACCAGGGCAATGCCGAAGAGGATTTCGGCAATCAGCTGAAGGTCGATATATACCAGGAACATGCAAAGAACGCACAGCAGAAGGCTCCCTATACCCAGCATCTGCATGGTTCGGGTAAGAATGAGCCGTTTCCTGAGGTTCTGTATCTGCCCGATCAGCAGGCTGTCCCGGTTCTCCTTAAAGCGGGCATGCAATGTTCTTACCACATTGGCATAGGCCAGGAAACGGTTGGTGTAGGCAAGCAGCAACAGGGAAA
This sequence comes from Bacteroidales bacterium, assembly GCA_016936975.1. Taxonomy (GTDB): domain Bacteria; phylum Bacteroidota; class Bacteroidia; order Bacteroidales; genus JAFGWU01. The sequence continues at coordinate 19,814 of JAFGWU010000096.1, forward strand.
TGGCCGAGAAAAGCAGGGCCGGCGTGGTGAGCGTCAGGTGATTCATATGTTAAATAGTTTTCAGGGTACAACCATTAATGTTAAACTTCAGAAGTATTGATGGTTTCTGCTAAATTATTAGCTTTAAAGTTTATTTCTGCTTTAACCTTTTTAAAGGTGACTGTAATTTTAAAACGATATAAAATTATGAATAAGAATTTAATTCCCTTACTGCTGTGCTTTTTCGGATTTACCATTGTTAATCTGCATGCACAGGAAAATCGCTTTTTCATGCCTGCAGAAATTAAACAGGCCTATGAAAAAGGGACAAGGTCTTACGACGGCACACCCGGTGCCAATTACTGGCAGAACAGTGTTGATTACAGAATAAAGGTTTCATTAGATGTTCCGAATAAACTTTTAGAGGGACATGAAGAAGTCACTTACCACAACAACAGTCCGGATGATATCCATGAACTGGTGATCCGGCTCTACGGAGATGTCTATAAAAAAGGAAATACACGGGCTTATACTCTGAATGAGAATGATATAAATGAAGGAGTTGCGTTGAGCGATGTGATTATTAACGGGGATACCTGCGATCTCACCAGCAGAAGGATGGTTACAAGAACGGCTACCAATATAAGGTTCATACTGCAGGACCCTTTAAAACCGGGAGCGGAACTGACATTCAAAGCTTCATGGAAACAAAGAGTTCCATCCTATTCAACCATCAGGACGGGGGCTTACGACAGTACTGTTTTCTTCATTGCTTACTGGTATCCCCAGGTTTCGGTTTATGATGATGTTTTTGGCTGGGATAATCTTAATTATTCATTGCGGACCGAGTTTTATAATAACCTGGCCAATTATGATGTGGAAATTACAGTACCGGAAAATTTTGCAGTCTGGGCCACCGGTACGCTGGATAATGCCGTGGAGGTGCTTCCGGAGCAGATCTTTAATAAATACAAAGAAGCATGGCGGTCGGAGGATCCGGTCCGGATAATTTCTTCTGAAGATATTAATAACGGCTTCAATACCCTGAGAAACAGATGGCACTTCGTTGCATCGGGAGTATCAGACTTTGTTTTTGCCGCAAGCGATCGTTTCCGGTGGGATGCCGCCATCCAGCCTGTGAACGGGCGGGACGTGCTGGTTAGTTCTGTGTACCCGATGAATGACACGTTGAATAACTACTCCGATCATGTGGCCGTTCAGAAAAGAATCATGCAGTATTATTCAGAGCAGATCCCGGGTATCCCTTATCCATACGAGGCATTTACGACATTCATAAGGCATGGCAGAAGGGGAGGAGGCATGGAATATCCCATGATGGCGAACAACGGGGGACCGGGTGCCGGGGTTACCGTTCATGAAATGTTTCATACCTATTTCCCGATGTATGTGCGGACCAACGAACGTATCTGGGCATGGATGGATGAAGGTTGGGCGGTGTATAACACCTCTCTTGTGGTAACCAGGCTCTTTAATGAAGATGATGAGGTGGCGCATCTTTTTTCGGATGTGATCGGATCTGCAGATACGCCGGGGACCATTTCGGATCTGCCGCTGATCACCTCATCGGAGTATCTTACGGATGTGAACTACCGTTCTGCCGCCTATACCACACCGGCAATGCTAAATGCCATGATACACCAGGTTCTCGGGGAGGAACTCTTTTTGAAATGTTACCGCGAATATATCATGCGGTGGGCCACAAAGGCGCCCACCCCGTACGATTTTTTCTACACGTTTGAAAATGTTTCAGGCAGGGATCTCTCCTGGTTGTGGAAGCCATGGTTCTTTGAATTCGGGGTGCCGGACCAGTCCATCCAATCCCTTGAAGAAGACAGACTGACGATCGAAAATAAAGGGAACAGACCGCTGCCTGTAATTCTTGAGGTAAGTTACAAAAATGGTGAACGGAAATATATCACCAGGGATGCAGGGATATGGGAAGACGGAAAGAAAAGTGTGCAATTGACGGTTCCCGATCATGAAAATATAGAGCGGATATCATTAAATCCCATGTTCCCCGATAACGATGTTAAAGATAATTTTCATCCATCTCTTCAATCGTATTATGATCAGATTGAGATTTCCTATGAATTAGCAGGACTATACAGGATTGAGGAGCACGCGGTAAGCTTTCGCATCACCGAAGCTTACGGCCTGTTTTACTTCAGCAGGGATGGCTACGGCATAAAAAATCCAATTTATCCTGTCGATAAATTTACATTCCGGACCCTTGATGATTCAGCAACAATGAAGATCAACCTGGATGAATCGGGGCGTTGTATCGGCATGGATATAACGGGACCCGTTGTATTCCATGCGGTAAAGACCGATTAACTGAGTGGCCGATTCCGAAAAAAATGAGCAGACAGCGTGCAGGATCTCTGTCTGCTTTACTATTTCTTCTTCGTGAAGTAATAAACAATGGCCGTAACGATACTGAAGATGATGGCAAACAGGGTCCAGAGAATCTTGTTCCCCGAAGACATGCTTTTGCGGTTGACCCATACGTCATAAATAACCCAGATGGCGCAAATCAGGGCTACAACCCCGATGATACTGGTAGTTGCACTCATAATTGGTTTGGTTTAATTGGTTCAAAGTCAAAATTAAGGATTTTTAAAATATCGAGGAATAATTATCCGGATTGTTTTATAGCTTCATAACATACGATGCATCCTTGTTTTAATTCGGGAAGTTCTCCAATTTTGCTTTCATTTTAACGGTTCCTGTATTCAGTTGATAAATTCCCGGTGAAAACGAATAAGGGTAGCTCGATACGCAGTAAAACGGCATCTGCATAACGGACCAGCCGTTATATTCCCGGCGGGCTTTACTGCCATGAGAGGTCCCTTCGGATGGAAGCGGAATCCTCCGGGATAAATAACTTAACTATGAATATGAATGATTCTGAAATTGTAATGAATCCCAATGAACTGGTTCAGTTCCTGAAAAAACCCGCTGAAGCGTTCACCCGGAACGACCTGGTCCGTTTCTGCGAGGAGCGGGAGGTAAAAATGTTGAATTTCCGTTATGTGGCGGAAGACGGAAGGTTAAAAACATTGAATTTTGTGATTACCTCAAAGTCCCATCTTGAGACCATTCTTACTGCCGGGGAACGTGTGGATGGCAGCAATCTGTTTTCCTTTATGGACTCTGCCAGCAGTGATTTATACGTGATACCACTTTACCGGACTGCTTTCCTGAATCCTTTTGCCGCAGTGCCCACCCTGGAGCTGTTCTGTTCGTTTTATGACAGTGCAGGTCGCCCTCTTGAGAGTGATCCCGGTTACATACTGCACCGGGCCGACGATGCGTTTACCCGGGAAACAGGCATGCGGTTCCTCGCCTTCGGTGAGCTTGAGTATTATGTAGTCGCTCCTGCAGAGCAACTCTATCCCGGTGTTGATCAGAAAGGATATCATGAAAGCGCTCCGTTTGCCAGCTTCGGGCATATCCGGAATGAGGCCATGCTCATGATCGCCAGGGCCGGCGGCATCATAAAGTACGGCCACTCTGAAGTGGGATGCTTTACGGAAGGGGATACCTATTACGAACAGCACGAAATTGAATTTCTTCCTGCGCCCGTTGAACAGGCTGCCAGGCAGATTATTCTTGCCAAATGGATTTTGCGCATGCTCGGCCGAAGATACGGGGTGGAAATCAGTTTCGCTCCAAAGATCGCCGCAGGGATGGCAGGCAGCGGTATGCATTTCCACATGATGATTGAGAAGGATGGTGAAAACCTGACGGCCGTCGATGGCCGTCTGAGCGATTCATCCCGCAAAATGATTGCCGGCATCCTGGATGCCGCGGATGCCCTTACCGCTTTCGGGAACACCATTCCCACATCCTACCTGCGGCTTGTCCCGGAACAGGAGGCGCCCACAAAGATCTGCTGGGGCGACCGCAACCGGTCGGTGGTGATCAGGGTTCCGCTCGGGTGGAACGGAACGGGAGATATGGTGCAGGATGCAAACCCGCTGGAACCATCTGTAACAACCCGGGGCCTTTCAAAGCAAACCTTTGAATTCAGAGTACCCGATGGTTCTGCCGATATCTGCCTGACTCTTGCCGGGCTCCTGGTCACCTCCCTCAGGGGACTGAAGATGCCCGATGCCCTTGAAAGGGCACGGCAGCTGTATGTGGATGAGCAGATTTCCGTCCCCGGACAGAAGAAAAAAATGGAGGGTCTCAGGGACCTTCCGCTATCCTGCGTGGAGTCGGCTGAAGCACTGGAGAAGAAAAGAAGGCTGTTCGAAGTTGACCGGATCTTCCCGCCGGGCCTGATAGAAAGCCGCATTAACAGACTGAAATCCTTTAACGACAGGGGATTGAGCGAGCAACTCTATCGGAAAAGCGACGAGCTCAGGAAACTGGTGGACCGGTATATTCACGTTGGCTGAAGCTCCGGCGCCCCGGTCAATCCATCGTTTTTAATTTATCGATCAGACTGATATACTCCTCCCTGAATCCGTAAGGATCGAAGGTTCGCGCCTGATCACCCCACTCCCTGACCCTGTTGAAGGAGACGCTGCCTTTATATTCCGAGTCCTTCAGCAGGAGCCCCAGTCCTGCAACGGAGGCTGCGAACCGCATGTTTTCCGAGGCACTTTCGAAAGAGCTGCGGCTGTTGTCGAATGGCAGGCTTATCAGCCGGCTCTGATCCTCACCCGGTTTCTTATACCTGAATTCCATGGAGCCGAAACTGCCCGACGAACCCTCTCCGGGAACAACCTGGTACAGGGCTGTGATCGTCTGTGTTGCTCCGATTTCGCCGGCATCGGCAGAATCATCTTCGAACTCGGCGTCTTCAAGCACCCTGTTCTCATAACCGATGAGGCGGTATGAATCGACTGTCATGGAGTCGAAGGTGACCTGTATTTTTGCATCTTTGGCCACCGTGAAAAATTTGTCGTATTCCTGCACAAAGACCTTGTATATCTGGTCGCCGTTATCAATATATTCATAATTGCCGTCCCCCTTGTTGGCCACCTGTTCCATCATCGATTCGTTCAGGTTGCCGTGTCCCACACCGCAGATGGTCAGGTATATCCCAAGGTCGCGTTTATCCTGAACCATTTCGATCAGGGCGTCCGTGGAAGTGACGCCTACATTGACATCCCCGTCGGTACCCAGTACAATCCGGTTGTTTCCTCCGTCAATATAGTTCTCTTCGGCGATATCATATGCCATTTGCATGGCAGCCCCTCCGGCGGTGCTTCCCCCCGCCCTGAGGCCGTCAATGGCATTTTTGATCTTATTTGTTTCCGAACCGGGAACCGATTGGAGTTTTACCTCCACCTCCCCCGAATAGGTCACTATAGCGACCCGGTCCTGCTCTGTCAGCTGTTCGGCAAGCCTTTTGAATCCCGATTTCAGGACATCAATCTTGTCCTCGCTGTCCATCGAACCCGATACATCGATAAGAAATACAAAATTGGCCGGCGGACGGTCCTCCACCAGGTCTTTCCCCTTGATCCCTATTCTCAGCAGGTAATGCTCCTCGTTCCACGGGCAGACCGACGTCTCGCTGTGAAGGGATACATTTTCAACCGTGGGATCGGGGTAATCGAAATTAAAATAATTGATGAACTCTTCAATCCGCACTGCCTCCTCCGGGATCCTGTAACCGTCACTTAAATATCCCCTCATGTTGGCATAGGATGCTCCGTCGGCATCGACTCCGAAAGTCGATACCGGGTCCTCATTCGCCTTGATAAAAGGATTCTCTCCGTAATCGGTATATCGGTCTCCTTCACCCCCTTCGCCGGAGGAGTTGAACTTTCCCAAACTATCGTATGTATTGAGGCCGTATTCAACTTCGGAACAGGCAACAGCAATGATCGATAAAATGCTTAATGCAATAAATATTCTTTTCATGGTTTTTGTGATTGGATAATTACACCTTAAGGATGCAAAAGCATAAAAGGGCGTTGCGTGCTTTCATGAATACTATGAAACCGGAATGATCTGCCTGCAAAAATTTGCACCTCTGCCCGAGGTATAATCAATCGTTCGTCCTGGCCCGACGAGGGTTTGTTTCTGAAATTATTTCACGATCTCCTCCATCTTTGTGAATTCATTCTCCGGCGTGAAAGCATTGATGAGATCAAAATCTGCCTTTACGAGATGAACCACATTCAACAACAGGTTCTTTGTTTCAGAAAGCATTTCAATATAGGTTACGCTGACCTTAACCCCTCTACGGTTCTTTTTAAGGATTTTAATCCGGTTGAGTAAAATATCGTTGGTAAGCTTAATCATTTCATCCCGCCGGATTATCAAATCATTGAGGTTCCCGTACTCTTTATTTTTCAGCAGGTTGATCACATAATTGAAAAATTCACCGGTCTTCTCATTGAAGTCCTTCAATTTATCATTCTGTTTTCTGTCAAACGCATGGTTATTATCCAGGTGGTTGAATGCAGGCTGAACAACATTCACCAGGGAGTTACACATCTCCTTCATACATGCCACTACCTGGATGTAATGATGCCCGTTTTCAAGGTCGGTTTCATTAAACTCTTTCAGTGTACGCGGAATATCTTCCAGGATTTGCTTAATCTCTTTATTGAAATGCTTCGTTTCTTTCCTGAGTGAATTAAGCTCCTTGTGCTTCTCCTTTAAAAAGTTGTTAAGCGTGAGATAGTAAATTTTGGATGCCCTGATAACGGAGCTCTTCACTTTTTCATCACAAGCCATGACGATTTCATGGGATGGTGTGATAAGTCCACCTTCTGGCATTTTTTCCTTCCGGACCTTTTTCCTGTGGGAAGTATGGGTTTTTATCAGTATGAAGACGGAGAGGGCCAGAAGGATCAGGATGACCGGCAGTTTACCGAAATAGACCAATGAAGCGATGATAAAAGATGCCAGGCAGGCGCTCAGTGCTGTGAAGATCCATCCGCCAATGACCGTTAAAACACCGGTTATTCTATAAACCGCACTGTCTCTTCCCCAGGCTCCGTCGGCAAATGAAGTGCCCATTGCCACCATAAAGGTTACATAGGTCGTGGACAGGGGAAGTTTGAGCGAGGTGCCTAAAGCGATCAGGATGCTGGCAACCACAAGATTCACGGAGGCCCTTACCAGGTCAAAGGCCGGTTTTCCCCCTGTGTCATCCAGGGCTTTTTCCGCGTTGAACCTGTTTGCCACAAACCTGGCTGCAGAACGCGGAATGATTCTTGCGAACGCGTTGCCGAATTCTATCGTCCGTCTGACAATAAACCTGGCCGGGAGGGAGGATGCAAAACGCTCGGCTCCTTCATCCTGGCGGCTGAGATCGATGGTTGTCGCTGTAACGGATTTAGCTTTAAGGGAATATCTTAGGGTAAGCACCATGATTACGCCGGCGGCCAGGAGAAAGTAACTGGATGTGTTGACCGGCTCACGCAGGTTTTTCATGAGAAATCCATCAGGATCAGCACTTCCGGAAGCGGAAAAATCCTTGAAGGATTCGAAACCGGCCAGGGGTACGCCGATGAAATTCACCAAATCATTGCCGGCGAATGCCATGGCCAGTGCAAGTGTGCCGGCAAGGACGACTATCTTCAGGATGTTGACCCTTGTGAAGGAAACCAGGAGCTGGAAGATAATGGTCCATCCCGTGAAACTGAAAATAAGGATGCGGGAGGTGTTGGTTTGGATATAATCCAGCATTTCAGGGGAAACGAGTGTGGATCCCCCGGCCCCCTTGATGAAAAGGAAGTACAGAATGGCTGTGATGGCAAATCCCCCCCCATATGCCGGAGCAGTAATTATATGTTTTCCCGATGTTGAAGGAAAAAGCCAACCGTACTATCCATTGAATGATGATTCCTGCATTAAAGGCGATGACGACGGAAATAAATATTCCGGCGATGATCAGCACCGAGCTCTCAAGATTGATATAGTCTCCTGATCCATCAATCAACGCGTCGTTCATGGTGATTTTCCATAGGGAAATGGCTATTGCTGCTCCGAGGATCCCGAACACCACCGAAACGGTTGTTGAGGTAGGCAGCCCGACGGTATTGAAGAAATCGAGCAGAAGGATATTGGTGAGCATCACGGCAAGAAAAATCACCATGATTTCACTGAAGGCAAACTGTTCCGGATTGAAGATCCCTTTCCTGGCCACTTCCATCATCCCGTTGGAAAACATCACCCCGCCCAAAATTCCGACAGCAGCAACCAGGATGATCAACCTGAAAGGTGCGGCTTTGGATCCTATGGCAGAGTTGAGAAAATTTACCGCATCATTGCTGACGCCTACGATGAGAAGGGAGACCGCGAGAAGAAAAAGGATAGCTACAATCAGCGTATAATACAGGTCCATAACACGTGTTGACTGTTCCGGTTCATTATAACCAGGATCAAAGAAACAAATTTAAATTTATATTAAGTAATTGTAAAAAAAATGTTGCCGGAAAAATATTTATGATCCTTACCGGTTGTTTGCTGATTCCCGGATGATTCGGGCAGTGGATTTATAACGGCATCATCAACCGGGTTATATAAACATTATCAGACCCTGTTTCCGAAATTTTAATTAAATTATAACTATCTTGAGGATGCAGACAGATTGCATTGGCAGGTGATAATTTTGCGACAGGTTGATAAGTTGAAGACCACAAAAATTATATAATCATGGATTCCGGTAACAAAATAGAATGTCCCAACTGCGGGTATCTGATTGATGTGAACGAGTTGCTTTATCATCAGCTGGAGGAGGAGATCAGAAAGGGGTTCAATAAAAAGCTGGCCGATGAACAGAAAAAGTTCCAGGAGCGGGAGGAACACCTGGTGAAGGAGAAGGAAGCGCTGGGAGAACAGCGTAAGCTGATGGAGGAAGCCATCAGGAAAGGAGTGGATGAAAGGGTGAAGAGCGAAATGCAGAAACAGCGTGAATCAATCATGAAACAGCTGGCTGAGGAGCAGTCGGAAGAGATGAGTGCCCTGAAGAAGGAACTGCTTGAGAAGTCTGAAAAGGTAAAAGAGCTGAGCAAGAGTAAGGCGGAGATCGAACGTCTAAAAAGGGAAAAGGAGGAGATGAAGGAAGAGCTCGGACTGCAACTTCAGAAACAGTTGAATGAGAAAATTATGGAGGAGCGGGAGCGTATCCGGAAAGCGGCTGATGAACAGAATGAACTGAAGTTCAGGGAGTACGAAAAAAAGCTTGCCGACCAGAAGAAGCTGATGGACCAGATGCAGAGAAAATACGAGCAGGGATCCATGCAGATGCAGGGGGAGGTGCAGGAGCTGGCCATAGAGGAGTGGCTCGCATCATCTTTTCCCCTTGACGAGATCAGTGAAATCAAGAAAGGCGCAAGGGGAGCAGACTGTCTTCAGACCGTTCATACCTATCACAGCCGGAACTGCGGGAAGATCTATTACGAAAGCAAACGGACGAAGGATTTCCAGCCTTCATGGATCGGGAAGTTCAAGCAGGATATGCGGGATAAGGGAGCCGATATCGGTGTGCTGGTTACCGAAGCCATGCCTGCGGATATGGAGCGGATGGGCCTCAAAGACGGCATCTGGATCTGTACCTTCGAGGAGTTCAAGGCCCTCAGCAACATTCTCAGGGAATCGGTGATACGGATCAGTGATGCGGTGGCATCCAACGAGAATAAGGGCGACAAGATGAGTATGCTCTACAATTTCCTGACGAGCAATGAATTTCGTATGCAGATCGAGGCCATCGTGGAGGGATTCACGCAGATGAAGGAGGACCTTGAGAGCGAAAAGCGGTCGATGCAGCGCATCTGGAAAAGCCGGGAGAAGCAGATTGAAAAGGTTATAACGAACACCATCGATATGTATGGTTCCATAAAAGGCATTGCAGGAAGTGCGATCGGAACGGTCAGGGCGCTCGAACTGCCGGGTGATAAGGAACAGAAAGAGATCGGCGAATAAGAATCAGATCATCATATGCATTTTCTCCCGGCTCTGTCATAGAGAAAGTTCTGCCTCTTTCCGGATCACGGGCAACCTGTATCATGAAGGGTCAAGGGTCAAACCTTGAACCTTAGATCTTGAACCTTTATTCGTTTGCTATTCACGTCTGAATTTCATAACTTTAGCAGTGCAAACCCCGAAGAAATGGTTAGGTATGAAACAGGGTCCATGATCAAATGGTTCTTAACCGCGTTGTTCATCTTTTCCTTTTCAGCTGCAGACTGTCAGGTTAAACTGTATACCGTTAACAGTCTGAACACTGATGATTGGAATTACAACCAGAGAAAGATTATCAGGTGTCCGGAAACCGGCATTATTGCAGAAAGCAGCAATGAGCTTTATTATTCAGAGGACCTCCTTGCACCTGTGAAAATAAAGGAAGGGAAACACGCGTCGCTGGCGGTTGATTACAATGGGACCGTTCATCTGGTTTACGAGGATGAAGGAATTCAATTATCAACCCGGATAAATAAAAGCACATGGACACCGGCCAACCTGATTTCCGAAGAGGGTGAGACAGCCTCTTTCCCGGTTGCAGACTGCGATAAGCAGGGCAATGTCCATATTATTTACGGGATTTCGGATTCATCCGGTGTCGAAGGAACCTGCGTATCCGGACTGAAGTATGTGCAGGTGTCCGGAAACGAAATTGAATTATCCTCAGTTATTTATCCTGTGGATACCATCGATCATCCCATTGCGGTGGTCCATTACGATATTGCCACCCATCTGGCTTATACTACCGAAACGATTTACATCACGTTTCAGCTTTCGAACGATTCCATCTATTTTCTCCATTCCGTCGATTCCGGGGTATCCTGGCAGAACTGCCAGGCATTTCCCGGTCTGTCACCCTCCCTGTCCATCGGCCTGGGGTATTATCATCCGGATATAATTGAATATGCAGAATTTCCTTCAATTCTCTATGAGGACCAGGAGGGGAATCTGTTGAACAACCTGTATTGGGCAATTGATTATTTCGGGGCAACTTTCAAAATTCTTGATGGTCCGGTTGAATATGCCTGTATCGATGATGTTATAGGGCCTTTCGGTTACAGCTTTATCTTCAGCAGGAATGGAGTCTTATACCATGCTTTTAACAATGGTTTTGGTGAATGTATTATACTCGACACCGTTTCAGAAAACGCTCTTGTCGCTTCCATTGCCTACAAACAGTTTAATCCCGATAAGGTAGACATTATCTGGTATGAAAAGAATGGCGCGGTATATAATCTCTATTACAATTATTATGAGAAGATCCCGACAGCGGTTGAGGATCCTGAATTGGACCCGGGGGGCTTCCACCTGGCTGCATCACCCAATCCATTCAATGCAGGAATTACATTTGCCGTCACTGCTCAGGGATCCGGGGAGAAACCGGTCATCCGTGTTTACGGAACGAATGGGAAACTGCTAAAGACCCTATCCATACGGAATCATTTGAACCGCTCCGAAATCTACTGGGACGGAACCATGGATAACGGAAATCCTGTAACCGACGGAATTTACATAGTAAATGTGGAATACGGTTCAAAATCCCTCCTCAGAAAAATCATCCGAACGGAACGTTGAACAATAGCCATTCGCTTTTATCCTCCGAAGCTTCAGCGTAGGAGGGCCATTCACCAATTTTCCTATCTTTGCTTCATTTCAAACAACATGACAACTCAACGCTGCATCCTTATCACCGGCGCTTCCGGAGGCCTTGCATCGGCAGCAATCGATCTGCTGACCCGGTTCAATTACCATGTTTTTGCAGCGGATATCAATCCGGAGGTTGTGGAACGATACAGGGATAACCCGTTCGTGAGCGCACTGGTTATGGATGTTACGGACAGCGATGCCGTGAAAAAAGCATATGATACCATCGCCGGGGAAGCCACGGGACTGGATGCGGTAATCCACCTTGCCGGGAAACTTGCGGTGGGTTCAGTTGCTGAAATGCCTGTTGAAGATGCCCGGAACATACTGGACGTAAATCTGATCGGGGTCTATAATGTGAACAAACAGTTTCTGTCCCTGGTTTTAAACCGGAAGGGCAGGATCATCATCATCAGTTCGGAGAATGCACGTCAGACCGCTGTGCCTTTCAACGGCATTTATGCACTCAGCAAATATGCCCTTGAAGCCTATTCCGATGCACTGCGGCGCGAACTTGCCTTTCATGGTGTCAGGGTGATCAAGGTTCGTCCAGGACCGTTCAAGACACCCATGACAAGAAGTACGGTGGTCCTGTTTGCCGAAACCGAGAAGCAATCCATGCTTTTTAAACGAAACATTGCAAAAGGATCCGGCTATCTGCCGGGAGTATATGAGAAGGCACACGATCCGGCTCTCATGGCAAAGCGTATCCTGAAAATAATCCAATCCCGGAATCCCCGGACGGCTTACAATATCAAACACGATATCCCCCGGACACTGCTGGAACTCTTACCTGTCAGGTGGGCGGATGCGCTGGTGAAAAGGGTATTGGGGTGAGGCAGAAATAAAACAACAGGGATCAGTTCACTCCGGGTGCAATTCTTCATTTACGATGTCTAAAAGTTGATTGTATAGAATATATTTCTTTTCCTCCTTTTGTTGCTCTGCTGTTTTCTTTGCCGTAATGATATTTCCCAGGTAATATCTCTGAATAAAGGGCAAAACAGTAAGAATTGCATCGAGAACGCTCTGATACTTAATCAATATACCGGCACAAGAAAATATGACTGAGTTCAAAAGAAATATATCAATTCCCTGCCTGTAGGCTCCGCTGAGTAATTGTCCTGAACCCGGTATGATAGCACTGTACATCGAATACTGAAAGGTTCTTTTCCGTTCATTCCTGATTGATTTTTTGTATAGGTGCGAAATGGATGCAGAATCGTAGCCTGGCATGTATGCTGATAACTTATGCAGGTTCTCTTCCGATTCGGAATAGTTTTCAAGCAGGTAATGGGTTGCAACCAGGTAAAATAAAATCTCCCGTTCGGCATAACAGGGAGCCTGATTCCTTATTTCGTGGAGCAGTAATAAGGAATAGATGGGCTGATTGCTTTTAAGAAATTTTTGAATGAGGCCCAATTTCATTTCCAGGCGGATACTATCATCTGTTTCGAGGACAAGAGCCTTCCTCATATATTCAAAGGAGCGGTCGGATCGTCCGATCCGATCCGTGCACTCCGACAGAAGCAGGTAACACTCCTTATCAAGTATATCGGAGTGAAATAGTATTCTTCTAAGCTCCAGTTCGGTTTGTTCATAATCTCCGGACCTGAAAAGCTCACCGGCATAACCGAATGCTTCTTCAATAGTCTGACCGGAGCTTTCAGAAAAGAAACAGGGATAAATGCTAATAACAATAGATATTTGAAAAAATATGCTCCGCATCCTTAAATATTTTCTGTTTTACCATATAATTTTTTCTCCTGGCAGATTTAAAGGAACCGTAAAGGTTGCCGATGTAAAATGAGGCAGACAGTGTGGCATATGCCCATCCATAAACGCTCGAAGTTCCGTTCCGCTGAAATCCCCTGAAGGATTGCCATGCAAACACTGAAACTGTGAGCAGACTGAACAGCCCTTCTTCCCAGTAGCCGGCATAGGCCTTCCCCAATCCCGGAACAATTGCCGAAAGGCACATGCCGATTGCCGGACTTTTGTACCTGGTATTTTCTATCTCTTCCAGTAAAAGGGTAATTGGTGCCAGATTCTGGCTTTCCGATAATTCTTTTCTTTTTAAGATGGCATGTTCCCAGTTTCCGGATAAGAGGTCGGACGCAACTTTCAGATACAATGACTGGGACCTGTCAATAGATTGGGAGTGATTTGAAAGCCATTCGATTTCGTTATAATGCTTCCCGTTGATTAATAGTTTCCCGTAAATGAGATCAAGGGTATCACAATCTGAAAGTTTCGAAGGATACATCGAAACAAATTTTTTTATCCCTTCATCAAATTGGTCTGAATAGAGGTAGGACTGAAACAGTCTGACCTGTGAGGAGACAGGCAGAGTCTGCAGAAACCCTGCTCTGTTGTATTCAATTGCCGCATATCGGAAATCCCCTGATTCATATAGATAATCTGCAAATTCCAGGGTGTGCCTGAAGTCAAAAATATCCTGCGCAAAACAGAAATTGCATGTATAGACAAAAAGGAACAGAAGCAATCTATTTTTCCTCATAACGGATGTTTCTGACCGGATCAATAATCAATCCGGAATTTGTTTTATCCAGGTAATAGTCCGGTGAAAATCTATTGCATCGTATGAGGCGGTCAATCGCATCGATGGTTCCGACGATTATTCCCTGTTTTCTTATGGACATAAGGGCATATTCGGAGCAGGATGGATAAAACATGCAGTTGCCGATATCCTGGGAAGAAATATGATTTTTATACAACCTGAACAGACCCCTTAAAAGCAGGTCGTATTCAGAAGCATACATTCCGGACGAATCGATACAGCTATTCTCGGTCACTTTTGCAGGATAAAGCTTCATTGATTCAATTTCCCCGGCTGATTGGGCGGTCAGGGAACCGGAAAAAGCAAAAAAGATGCTTATGCCGGCAAAAAATCGTATCGCGAAGGGGATATTTTTCATTGATATTACCGTGATCTTCCTTAAAAACAATATCGTATTCCGAATGAAAGGGTCACTTTTGTATAGCTGGCATGGTGAAATGAAATTCCGCTTGCTGTCATCATATCCACTGCTTCAAAATACGCTCGCTTATCAATAATATAATGCACATCCAAATCGAGGCCAAATGAACTCTTTATCCCCAGTGTGAGCTGTTGTCCCAGTCCCACCACCGGGCTCCAGTATCTGAAGTCACGGGGATCTTCCATTACTGAACCGTCGTTCAGAGCATACACCAGACCAATGGTTCCATAATTGAGGTCTATTCTTGGTCTCCACTTGCAGTGCCCGCGCCGCAAATAGAGTTTGCTTCCGAAACAAAACAGTAACCTTTCGAAATCAACGGTTCCGGTTCCCGCCGAGAGGTAGAATGACCTGAACAGGTTCACATCGGCATTGATCCCAAGACCCCCGTAGGGAACGCCGTATCCGATCCCCACCGAAGCAACGCTGTTATAGGTCTTTCCGGTGACGTCCTTTACCTCTGAGGTTGGAATTGTCAGGGTGATTTCATCTGTGGTCATAATCAGTACACACTGTTTGTCAACACTGATTATCCGGGCATGGTAGGTCTCCCCGTTATGCATGGAAATCATGTAAAAATGCTTCGAACCAATCTCCGCATTGGAAAAGGGCGCTGACCAGTTGTCCTGTGAATACATAAAGAATGAATCAAACAGCAGAACAAAAATTATTCCGCCGAGCTTCAGGACTTTTTTCCGGGAAATCATAAAAGGGGTATTTGGATCCGAATCTTCCTGTTACTGAACCGGGTTTACTATTGCTTCCAGTTCCGCTATACGCAGTTCACAAATGTCCATCCTGTTTTTCAGATAATCCCTTTCATCCTTTTCATAGTCGACTCCGGAACCAGCATAGATATACCCTGTGGCCAGCGAAGCGGCAGTCAGCAGACATACCTCTCCGCAGAATTTACCTGTATTTTTAGCCCTGATCTTATTCAATGCGTTTCTGTACTTTTCAAGCGCCATGTTATAGATGTTCAGGCTGTTCTGATAGAGACCCGGTTGCTCTTCCGGATCTGCAAGCTCTGCACTCATTGAATAGATGAAGGCTGTGACATAGCATTCATCATGAATGTTGCAATTCATCGGATTTTTGGCGCCTTTCAACAGCAGTTTTTTTACAAAGTCAGCATTATCACGGAAGGCAGCCAGAACAATGGGTGTTTTGCCTTCAGCCGGTACATCAACCTCCACATCTTGCTCAATCAGACGGTTGAAGATAACGGAATCATTATTTTCAACCGCATAGAAAACAGGGGTATAATGTGCGGAATCCTTAACAAGAAGATTTACTCCAAGGTCCATCAGTCGGCCTGAGACGGCTCTTCTGTCATTTTTCAGAGCAAACAGGAAGGGTGTATTGCCATAAACATCGGGCCGGTCGTAATCAAGCCCGAGTTGAATGAGTTCCTCCACCATATCAATACATCCCGATTGGGCGGCCAGGTGGATGGGCCCTTCCTCATAAGCGGTAACTTTTTTATAATCCGCTCCCTTGTCCATCAGGTATTTCGATATTTCCGGACATTTAAACAGAAGTGAGAAATGATAAGGGGTATAGAGATCCGAGTTGGCCTGGTCAATATTCGCACCGTGATCAACCAGGCGATATATGATATTCAGACTGCTCGAATTTTCTATCGCATAATGAAGGCATCCGTTGTCTCTGCTATCTTTCATGTGGATATCGGCACCGGAGGTGATGAGGACATCAGCGATAGCTACCCGGTCTTTTTCAAGGGCGAATAACAGAGGTGTCTTTCCAGCATTATTTGTTGCGTTTATATTTTTTCCTCTATTAATCAATTTCGTAATCTTATCGGGTCTGTTTGCATTGATGAATTTGGCGTATTTGTTGAAATCCTTATCAGTTTGGCCCGGAAGCACGGGATTGAGCAGTGTCAGGATAAGCAGTGAAAGAATAATTTGTTGAGATTTCATTTTATCAGGGTTTTAATTAATAATAAGCCGGGAAGCAAACCAGAATCGATTTAGATAATATCTCGAAAGGGGACAGGAACATCGGCCAGCGAATATTTATCCTCTAACCTCAGCAAAAGAATGGGTATTCATAAAAATTGCTCTTTGCTTTATTAAAGAAATTTAATAAATAGAAATATAATATCAAAATATAATCCCTTAATCCCGCATTTCGTCCTTCAGCTTTTTATAATATACAGAGCCGGGGCAATGTAACCTGGGAAAGATAGCAGAAATTATGTTTTTATCCAGTGTTCGGGCAAGCTGGAAGTAGCTTATCTGAAATAACTCTCAGACCAGGGTTCCGGCCAGAGCAGTCCAATCACTCAAACCCGATGTTATATACGTTCCCGATCAGGTCCTGGTAACCCACTTCAACGCTGATGAGCTGCGACAAAGGGATCGGTTCCGGCAGGGTGAAGTTATAAAGCTCCGCGTCGGTTATGGCTTCAGGATTTTCCCAGAGCCTGCCTATCTGGCACAGGAGATCATTATATCCGTGAAGCCAGACAGACGCCTGGACCACGAAATTTCCGGTGTTTACCGGTTCATTGTTCATGTCCACATACTCAACGGACACGGAAGTGATTTCATCTTTCTCATTGGTATGAACCGTGGGTAATGCCAGGATCAAAAAATGTTTTGCACTGATATTGGAATAATTCAACGTATAATTCTTATTATCCATCGTAACAGTATAGGTCCCCTTTGCAAAAGGCAGAAAAGCCGACCCGTAAGGAAATCCGGGAGCAGCCTGCACCTCTCTGATAAAAAAGGTGATAAAACAATCGGGTCCCGTGGCATAGTGATGCTGACGGATATCCGTGTAGGGCGCCGATTCCGGACCTGTCAGCAGGATGTTCGGATCCTCCGGAATCAGGGCTTTGTTACCTGCAATACGCATGGTGTAATTGATGAAAATGCTGAAAGTATCGATCACTTCAGGAGGAGTATCATTCAATCCGTAGTCGCCGCAATAAATGCCGAAAATCGTACTGATATTAAACTCCTTTTTGTCCAGGAGATCCACCAGCCCGTCGTTGTCGGCATCGATGTTCTTGGAGAGGGCTTCGTAATAAGCACCCAGTTCACGATACCGGTCGATCTCTTCATCGCTGAGGTTAATCTCGTCACCAACGGGGTCATTGGCCGGGATGACGGTCGTCCCTTCCAGCGTCAGGATGCTGAGGTCGATAACTGTTTTATCCCCATCCTTCAGGCTTACCAGGGGCAGGACATTCAGACCGCCTGCGCTGAGGCAACCGATGTACCGGTTCTGATCATCCAGGAACGCGATTGCCGGTGCAGTGCCGGCCACAGCTTTCGCAGTGAAGGCACTGTCCTTGATATCAAACAATTCGTAACCGCTGGAGTTGAAAACCAGCACTTTGGTTGCATCCGACAGCAATAATCCCTCCGCGGCTTTTATGCCGGCACTTTTTTCCCGGGTTTTCGGGATGAGGCCCTTTATAACAATCTTTTGATTCACCAGGGAATCATCGAATTTGCTGCAGCTTACCATTACAAAAGCAATCCCCAGCATTAAAACCAGCTTCTTCATCATTCGTTTTATATTTTCTGCCAATTTATCTATTTTAATAACTGCTGATTACAAATTGCCGCAATGTTATTAACAGGCCTGTAGCATTAAAACATAAAAGCGTACTGGCGAAAAGTGCGGATTAAGCGAGTACAATTAAACCAGATAATTAATAGATGATTTCCGCCCTTGGCGAAGAGCTTCAGGTTTCTTGCAGTGGCGAGGAGCATCAACAGGCTCTCTGCAGGGAATTAAATATTTTACATACCGGATCATGGTATATTGAAAAAGAATTACTATTTTCATCAAAAGTTATCTGGAAAAAACAGAATATATGAGAAAAAAGATCCTGTTGGGAACAGCCGCACTGGCACTGATCCTCTGTTCAAACGCTCAGGAACGGGTCGTTAAGGTTGATTTCGAGACGAACAGCTTTAAAAACACACCGTCGATTCCCTTTGACCAGCCCTTCATGCTCGAGGGAGAGGTTTACAGGGATGTAGAGTACGTCGAAGTGCTGGTCTTTAATGAAAATTCGTCCAAAGAGCTCTATTCCTACTCCTGGAACAGGGAAGACAAAAATCTGTCGGAGACCTTCAGCCTGGTTATCCCGGGTGTGCTGAAATCAAACAGCAAATATGACTTCCAGGTGATCACCTATAAGCTGATGTCGGCTGCCCAGAAGGAGAGCCTGATGAAAAATATGAATAAGCTGGTGTCATTCTACCTTTATAACAATTTTCAGTTTGACGGAAAAAGCGTGTCGGTCAATAATCCAAAACAGGTTTACAAAGGATTGAAAGATCTGATTGATGAGGCCCTTCAATACCAGGAATCGAAAAACAATATCGGCTATGGAGCACCCAGTGCGCTGGTACTCGACGAGCTGGAGAAACAGAGTGAATTCCGGTTTAAGACCTTTCTGCGCAGAACCGGGACCCGGGAGCGTGACACTCTTGCCGCGGAACTGATCGGCCGGAAGGTGGAGCACCTGACCAACCTCATACTTGTCGAGCTGACACCCTATTTCAATTCTGCCCTGGTACAGCACCACCGGAGCGTGACCATTAAATCGGTGCCCACAGATAAGGAGCCGTTCAGCCTCCCGGTGAATGCCGGGATGTATGCATGGAACAAAAATGTGCGCATCGACAACGCTTCGGTGCACAATACCAATTTCACACCCGGACTGGGCTTCAGCATTCCCTTTGCCAATAAGAGCACCCTGATGGCACGATCGAAACTGTTCGATTCATTCGGATATTCCATGGGCGTGCTGGTTAGTCCGGTAAGGGATGCCGGGGGAACTGAGTTTGTCACACCTGGGATAAACCTTCCGGTTTATGCCGGATTGGGATTGCGGCTGTTCAAGGTCGTCCGGTTCAATGCGGGTGTGCTGGTGTTGGGAGAGAAGGGCCTTCAGGATTTTAACGGATTAACCGTGATCCCGACTGCAGGACTGGCATTAGAATTAAATTTATGGATGGGTATAAAAAGATAGGCCATACCGGGCTTCTACTGCTCATCTTCCTGCTTTTGAATGCCTGCGGGATTCAGAAGCCGGCGGGTGTTTCCCTTTTCGAAACGGTTCCTTCCGAGACGCCTATGGATGAACCGGCTGGAGAAGAGGAAGGTGTGCTTCTGCCCGGGGAAGGCATGTTTGCCCGGGAACCGGCAGACCAGATCCCTCCGCCGGATCAGGCTGATGCCGGACCCGCTGTTCCGCACTTATCAGCACTGAACGAAACGATCGACCGGGTCATTGCCAACCAGGAAGTTCTGATCGCACGGACCGATGCGATTGAGCATGCCCTGAGCCGGATGGAAGTTCAAAAGGAGGAACGAAAAACTGTAGTGATGGATACAGGGGTGGTGATGAAGGAGCGGGCGGTCCCGGATACCGTGTTTATTGTGAAGGAGGTCGAATTACAGGATACGATGGTGGTGATGAAGGAGCGGGCGGTCCCGGATACCGTGTTTATTGTGAAGGAGGTCGAAGTACAGGATACGCGGGTGGTGATGACGAAGGAGCGGGCGGTCCCGGATACCGTGTTTATTGTGAAGGAGGTCGAATTACAGGATACGGGGGTGGTGATGAAGGAGCGGGCGGTCCCGGATACCGTGTTTATTGTGAAGGAGATCGAATTACAGGATACGGGGGTGGTGATGACGAAGGAGCGGCCGGTCACGGATACGGTATTTGTGGTTAGGGAAAAAGTGATACGGGAGAGGGACACCGTTTTTATCATCAGGGAAGTCCCGGTTCCCGATACCGCGCAAATGCGGAAGAGCCTTCGTGATGGTAAGGTCCTCCGGGAATTATCCGGAAAACTGAAGGTCCGATCCGACAGCCTTCGTATCCTGAAGGAAGACCTGGTTCAATTGGAGCGGGATTTAATGCAACCCGGACAGATGGTATTGCCGGATACCCTGTTTTTCACGCTTTATTACGATTCCGATTCATTTGAAGCCCGGAACAGAGAAGAGATCATGCAGGATATCCGTGATGTGACACAGCATAAAAAAGTCGTGCGGATTTTTGTGAGCGGGTACACCGACAGCCGGGGAACGCCGGAGGTCAACCTGGTCATATCCAACCGGAGGGTCCTGGCGGTGAGCGATCAATTAAGGGAATTGGGAATCGACCGGCGGCTCATTTACAACCAGCATTTCGGGGATGCCTATGCATCCGAACTGCCGCTGGATACCGACCGGCGGGTCGATATAGTCATCCTCGCCGAAGATCTCTGAGCAATCAGACTGTCAAACAGTGAACCGGCCGCTGTCGGTTGACATCCTTCTACCTGTCCAGCAATCCCGGGAAATTGAAAAGATCCATCTGCTTCTTTCTCAACCTGATGAGGTCCCTTAGCTCAATGGCCATATTTGCATTGACCTGCCGGGCCATGGGGAGGACATATTCTTCGGTTTGCCGGATGTAATCGCGCATCTTTTTCCTGGGGTACTGATCCCTGTGAAGGTCGGTAAGATTGCTGATGCGGTCGGCAACCTTCAGCAGTTTTGCATTATGGGAGCCTCTTTCGAGTATCCCTTTCAGGAACTCGTTCTTGTCTATCCCGCATGGACGGGTCACCTCCAGCACCAGGTCCACCACCTGGTTGGCCTGACTGTCGATGCTTCGCAGTTCCTGTTCACTGGTTTCCGGGATATCCTCCAGGAGGTCGTGTATTACTGCGGCTTTCAGAAGGACATAATTATCGAAGAGCTTATAGTCGATCAGGATGGCCATTGTGGCGAGGGCATGGCGAAACTGGTTCCCGCCGACGTTTCTTTTTTTTCCGATCAGCGCCGTGGCTTTGATAATGTAGGGAGCCAGCACCAGGTTCCTCAGTTTCTCGGTATCACTCATGGGATCGCGTCTTTGAACAGGTATAAATTTAAAAAAAATCCGCTGTAATCCTTAAAAACGTTCATACATCCCCAGTCCGAACAGGGCAAAATCATATTTAACCGGGTCGGCCGGATCGAGCTTCCGTAAAAAGGCATCCAGCTCGCGGACGGCTGCAGCATCATTCTGACGGCGCTTTAGCAGACCCAGTCGCCAGGCAACCCGGCCGGAGTGTACGTCCAGGGGGCAGGATAAAAGGGAGGGGGAGATTGCCTTCCAGATGCCGAAATCGACCCCTGCATCGTCCCTTCGGACCATCCATCTCAGAAACATGTTGATCCTTTTGGCTGCCGAGCCGGCCAGCGGATCCGGCAGATGCTTGCGGGTACGCGGGAGATGGACACCGGTAAAGAATTCCCTTTTCAGCTGGTGAATGGCATACTGAAGGCTGTCGTCGGTTTTGTATTCGCTGAAGATCCCTTCCAGCCCGTTCCTGTTCCGATACAGGTATTTCAATCCTTCAATGAAAGTCAGAAAATCGGTTGCATTAAAGGTCCTGTGAAAACATCCGTCGATCCCCTTCAAATGCGGATCCCGGTGGTTCATGATGAAATCGAAAGGAGAGCGGCCCATCACCTCCATCATGCGCCCGGCACTCCTCAAAATTGAAACCCGGTTTCCCCATGAAATGATGGCTGTCAGGAATCCCGAAATCTCAATATCCTCCTTTAAAACATATCGGTGCGGAATCCGGACAGGGTCGCATTCGATAAAGCCGGGGGAGTTGTAAAGAGCAACCTTTTCATCCAGAAAATCCCGCAGTTTTTTCAGTTTCTTATCCATAATCTTCGTAACCGGCAAAGATAGGAATAAACATCAGGCTTCAGTCAACCTCCTTAAATCAGAATAACCGGAATTCAGCAGGTCAGAGCAGGCAGCACCTATCCAGCAGAAGGTGAAAAATTTTCTGGAAACGAACTTACAATGGTTGGAAACGAACTTACAATGGTTGGAAACGATCTTACAATGGCTGGAAACGACCTGACAATGATAAAATGCGATCTGACAATGAAGGCAAAATTCCTGGATTTTGCCAGGAAATCAGCATGATTTTAGGATAGCCGGGAAAACATAATAATGCATGGGCCGACTCTGCAACCCGGACCCCGGTCCCGGATTCCCGGCAGGCGGAAGGGTGCCATTTCCCGGGAGTCAGGTCATCTGACAGCCCGTTTACACAATCACCACCGAATTCTCAGTTTGATATTCATTGACGGCATAGCGGTCGGCTGCAGTGTCATTTATCCATTCCGAACCGTTAAGGAGATACCTGAATTGGTATTCCTTTCCCTTCTCCAGGTCGAGGATAACAGTAAAATCCCCGTTTTTGAGCATCTTCATGGGAGTGCCTTCCTGGTTCCAGTTATTGAAATCACCGACCAGGTTAACCCTTTTGGCACGGTTAGCTTCACTTTTCGACAGCCTGAAAGTCACTTTGCAGGATGGTTTTTTTTCGAAATACTGTTTTTTTAGGCTCATGATAATTGGTTTAAATTACTTCTTTTAACCCGACCCCTGTTTCCCTGCATTGCCAGGAATTGGTTTCGGACTGAGAACCTCATGATACAAATACAAACCGGTCTTAAATGGACCTCCATGTTCCAGTTCTCCCCGTTCCACAATAAATGATTTAAATCTGATTATAAATTTAAATCATTCGTATTCATAAAACAAACTCTGTTAAAAAATCACGGTTCCCTAATAACAGTTATGGAGCCATATTGTTTATGAACATCTTTCGTGAACACGGCCCGGTTATCCTAAAGTGTCCGGTAATCGCCGGTTGTATGGTTTTTATAAAGCCGTTCTTGCAATGGTAAACCCTTCCGGACGGGTCAGGTTACCGGTGTCCTCAGCAGTAATAATAATATCTTTGAACTTATAGGGTGTTACCGTCTTGAGCTCGGCAGAATTTGATTTGGTATTCAGCAGCTGGCCTATATTGATCAGCCCGTTATCGGTGTTTATCCAGACAACATAAAATTTCTTCGGAGGATTGAGTCTTTCGGGGCCGGCCAGGTGCTTTGCCTTTATGGTGATCTCCGAATTTTCGTTCTTATCCTGTTTCTTTTTGGCAGTGATTTCTGCTGCAGGAAGGACATCTGATACAGGGAACTTGGCCGTTGTGGCACAGGATGCCAGGAACACGGCAATGACCCCGATTAAAAGGTTTCTTATCGTTTTCATTGTTCAGGTTTAAATATTTAATCAAATATATATCGTTTTTTGAAAACCGAAACGTTTTTTAACCGGGATTTTGTATCACCGTCACCCGAAGAAACAATCCATAGTCCCCAGTCCTAAGTCGCCTATCTCCTGTCGCCTGTCTCCTGTCGCCTGTCGCCTGTCTCCTGTCGCCTGTCTCCTGTCGCCTGCCGCCTGTCTCACATTTTTCATCGAATTGTATTGCAGGTTTTCCCATTTTCTTTACATTCGTTACAGACTCACGTTCAAAATCGAATGAAAATCAAAATCGCCACACTCTCAGGGCTCCTGTTCATCCTCCCGGTCCGGTCACAGGTGAATACCGTTGGATCGTTCACGGAATTCGGCGATTCATTATTTCTGAAAGGATATTATGAGCTGGCCATGCACGAGTACCGGAGGGCCTGTTTTTTTGCGGAAGAAGCGTTCAGGGTACCACTGTGCAAAAAAATTGCCGGTTGCTATTTCCTGATGGAAGATTTTAAGATGGCCCGCAATTATTGCGATTCCGCACTATTATTCCCTGCACACGAAAGGATCGGTTCAGATCCCGCTCTGCTTAAGATTCTTAGCTTTATGATGGAAGAGAACTACGGTGATGCACTGGTGGATTTGAACAGGTTGGAAACGGGAGAGGAAATTTTTTCTAAGCGTGAAACCGACCTCTATCGGGGAATTTGTTATTTCGGGTTGGGGCAATTTGATGCATCGCACCATTATTTTCTGAAATTCCTCCCGGATACAGATACCCTTAAAAGAAACAGGCTTGAACAGGTTTTTGAAAAGCAAAGCAGGCTGAAAAGGCCAGGTTCAAATCTGGCAACGGTGCTGAGCATCCTGGTTCCGGGAGCAGGTCAGATTTACGCGGGCGATTACAGGAACGGACTGAATTCAATGCTATTACTGGGCGGAATCGTTTATCTCGGAACTTCCGGGTTTTTAACCACCCCGGTGATTATTTTCCCGATATTCCAGAGGTATTATACGGGTGGAATTCTGAGTGCAGGCAATTTGGCCCGGAAGAAAAGAGAACAGAGACAAACCGCTTTCTATGGTCAGGTTAAAGAGGTCCTGGCCGATGCAACAATAATGCCGCTCTTTTTTGAACCGGGGATTACGGTAAAACGACATCCGAGAGTGATGACAGATACGGATTCGGAAATGAAACTGCTCCTGTACCTTTCCTACCTGGGCTACAAAGAATTTATCTCCTCGCAGGATGCTGATGTCTGCGTTTTTTATCCCTCCTGTTCAAATTATACCATGGAAGCCATTAACAGGAAGGGCGTTATAAAGGGTACACTGGATGGGCTGGACCGGTTGCTGCGCTGCCATCCTTTCGTCGGGAAAAAAGATTATCCATTCGATCCAATAACCAACAAGTATTATGATCCCCTTTAAAAGTGTTTGCGGAGGTTTGCTGTGCCTGTTCCTTTTACTGGATTCGCTTTTTTCGCAGGACCTGCTTGACTATGCAAATACCTTGAGGTACGCCGATTACCTGTACCGGACCCATCAATTCAAGCCCGCCGCAGTGGAGCTGGAACGGGCCGTATTCCTGGAGCCGGGGGATACCCTGGCGAAACTGAAACTGGTTCGCTCCTACAGGTACCTGAAGGAGTATGGGACGGCCAATGCCAGGATAAAGAGTTATTTCTGCGACGGACCAGATTATCTCCCGGGAGCGTTTTCCGACGAATACATCAAAAATCTGTTGTACGAAAACCGGTTTCAGGAGGCTGGTGAGTTCCTCCGGACCAACCGGACCATGGGCGAGACCGGTAAAGCGGAGTACGGACTGGGAATCCATGTCATGCAGTGCCGCTGGGAAGAGGCCCGGCAGTTGGCTGACCACTATTCCGGATTTCATTATCGTTCGGATAAACTGGAAGAACTCAATGATATAATTGATGAAGGGCTGAATACCCGTTACAGGAGTCCGGCACTGGCCGCATCATTATCAGCCGTGGTACCCGGGTCCGGAAAATTATACACCGGGCAATGGAAAGATGCCATTTTTTCCTTTCTCTTCGTAACCACCGGTTCATGGCTCACTTACAGGTCCTACATGAACAAGGGGGTCAACATTAACACGGTCTTCATCGGAACCGTAACACTGGGATTCTATTCTGCAAATATCTACGGCTCCTCCAAAAGTGCAAAAAAATACAACCAGAAAATAAACCAATCCTTCTTCAATGATGTTGAAGCCATTTTGCTGAACGACCGGGGACCAGTAGGCAGTAGGCAGTAGGCAGTAGGCAGTAAGATCAACGATTTTAGCAGTTTACTCAGCTATATGAAGAGTCAGGACCCTGAACCCTGAACCCTGAATCCTGAATCCTGAATCTGAACATTGATGACAATAAGTCCACAAATGCTTGTGATTTAATTACGTATTTGATACATTTGTTGTACACCAACCTAAAACTCAAAGCTATGATTAAAAGACTTCTTTTTATTCTGCTGGCATTTCTGTTTATCAGTGACGTTTCTTCTCAAGCCTACAAGCGTGTCCAGGTAACCCTGAGGGACGGGAATATACTGAAGGGTAAAAACGGCATCATTACTAACGAATCATTGACCTTCACTTCGGAATCGATGCAGAAAACCTATGCTCTTTATGACGTGAACCTTGTCCAGGCCAGGGAAGGTAAAACCTTGAAATGGGCCCTCGGGTGCGGGGGGGGATGTCTCGGATTAGGTATCTTAACTACAATCCTGCAGGCCGGGCAATATAATGAAATCTCAGGGGAAACCTATAGTGCGGGTACATTGCTGGCAGGGTCGTTCATATGGGCCGGCGTGTTTGCCGGGGCCGGCGCATTGATAGGCCATCTGACCGATCCATGGGAAATTGTATACAACAGGAATATGTCCTCCTTCCTGAGGAACCTGGATTTTAATATCGGCTCAAACCAGGCTGCCCGGATCAATTTAACCATGGCCTATAAGATTCCCATTAATAAGTATTAGAAAGGCGTATAGCGGCTAAGCCGGTTCCGTAAAATACCGGAAGGAATCATTACAGCAATAAGAATTATTGTCACATAATGGTATAACTTTTTATTGATCATCATAAATCGTTATTAGTTAGAGATGATCCGTTACTCTTTTTCTATTTCTTTCACATATTCCCAATAATTCTTCGAACGGTTGAATTTAATTTCCACATAAAGATCTCCCGAACCGTAACGGACGTGATGGTTCATCTGGTCCCAGATCGAATCAACCTCATGGAGCCATGCATGGCTTGGCTACAGCTTACTGACCTTGCCGTAAACGACCTTCCCTTCAGCCTCGATCCGAATCAGGTAGACGCCCGGATCAAATGAACTGAAATCAATCCGGTTCAGGTTTTCTGCCTCCACCAATTTTTTACCGGGCATATTATAGATTCTGACGGTGAAACCTGTTTTGCAATCGATTTGCAGAACATCTGATACCGGGTTCGGGTAATAGCGCACCTGCTCCATGTTCCGGCTTTCTATGCCGGTGCCGCCGGATACTGATATGTAACCCGTTTTGGCAGTGCTGTTTGATCCCGCCGCATTGGTACTGGTCAGGGAGACCTGGAACGACCCCGGATTGTTATAGGTTATCACGGGGTTCTGCTGGTTTGACGTGGCCGGGGTACCGCCCTCAAAGGTCCAGCTCCATGCCGTGGGATCATTGATGGAGAGATCGATGAACTGCACCGTCAGCGGGGCATTCCCATTCTTGACATCCACGGTAAAATTGGGAACCGGCGCCAGCCCGAGCTCCCGTGATCCGGTTGCGTAGAATACCGACCAGGAGGCATCGGCGATCAGGTCGTACGGCTCGCCGCCCGCGGAAATCCTGTTCTCTGCCAGGGGAATGATGGCGATAATATCATCGTAATCGGGATGATCCGCAGTAAAAGAAATTTTGTCGTCCGATTTTGAGTAGGAGGGAAAGCCGAGCCTGGTGTTCTCGGTGATCAGGCTGACCTCCCCGGTCAGGAGATCCGCTCCCAGGATGGCGTATTCGTCCGAATAGGCATCCCAGTAATCAAAGGCGATGATGTTGGGCGAGTTCTTTGCAAACACCGGGTTCCCGATGCTGACATCCTCGGGCAGGGATCCGTACAGTTTTTCGATACTGCCGTCCCCGAAATTATTGGTTTTGCTGTCCCAAACCTTAATAAAGCCGATATCCCAGTAACTGATCGGTTCCCCCGTGGTGGTGCTCAGTTCATTGTAGGCATCGTAGAGGAGGTATTCCCCCGAGTGGTCAAACTCAATGGCATCGGCATACAGCACCCCGCCCGTATTGGTGTTGGAATGACTGGTGGTCGGATTGTACAGGTAAAATTGCGCCCACTGTTGTAATCCGAAGTCATACACGTAAATGGAGGTGTCAATGTAAATGGAAATACAGGCGATGCGGTTCCCGTCTTTGGAAACGGCGATGTTATCCCAGTATGCATCATCCGAAAGGACCGCTTCATCCGGATTGGAGGGATCGGTGTTGATTACCCTTAATTTGGAATCTTCAGACACGAATACAGCCACCGTGCCGTTGTCAACCACCGATATCTTTCGTTTTATGGCGGTGGTGGAAAGGGCCTGGAAGTCCTCCCCGTTTGCCGTGCATCTGTAAAGGGTGTTCGGATCCTCCGGGTTGGTGTCGTAGGATAATATATACTCGGCCCCGCTGTTCTCCGGGTAGGACTGTTCGTAATCCACCGGGTCTTCTTCAAAGATGCCGACTGCGTCGAACGCGTTTGCCACCTGGGTGACCTCCGTTGAATTATCCCCGTGGATATCTTTTGCAGCCTGGGTGACAGCCAGCCTGAAGTCGATAAACTGGGATTTGGTGGTGAGGTAATCTTTCAGGGCCCTGTAGAAAACCTGTTCGGCTTTCTCCTTGCCCGCTGCCGTGGCAAAAAGGTAGTAGGCGTGGCTCCCGATGCTGTTGTTGATATGCACCCCGCCGTTATCCTCTTCCCCGATATACATCTCCGAAACATGGGCCGGCTGCCAGTAGTAATCATTCAGACCGGTCCCCCCGTTATGGGGATCGGACATGTTCCGCATGGCTCCTGTGGGATAATAAGCGGTTTTGACCACATCTTCCCCGATCAGCCAGTCATCCCGGTCCACCATGGACCCGAAAATGTCCGCATAGGTTTCGTTGATGGCTCCCGGCTGATTCCGGTACTCGAGGTTGGCCGTGTTCTCCACGACCCCGTGACCCATCTCATGGGCCACCACATCCTGTCCGCCCGCGAGGTTGTAGAGGCTGGTCCCCCCGTTCCCGAAATAGATCACCGGGGAGCTCCAGAAGGCATTATCCATACCGCTGCCGTCCTCCTCTGTCAGGTTCGCCACGCCCGTGATGGTTCCCCCCTGGTCGTTCAGGGAATTCCTTCCGAAAGTGTTCAGAAGATACCTGTACGCTATCTTAGCGTAATTATGCAGGGATACTGCCGCGGGATTGTTCCAGGAGTTGTTGGGGGAGCTCACCAGGGTGAACTGGGAAGGATTGACGGAGGCATCAAAGGTCCTGATGATCCCTTCCCCCTTTTCAGGATCGAACATATTCTCAATAACATTTACCATTAAGTAAGTTCCGTTTTCCAGGTAAGTATCAATAGTCTGAAGAATACCGCCCAGGTCATAGGCACTCGCAGTGGCCGGTCCGTCGGACTTGGTATTGTTGAATTTATCGATTACCCTACCCTCCCTGGCATCGATAAAATACTTCCACTGCTCCAGGAAATTGGCCCGGATGTCGACCTCATAACAGAGTGATTCCGTTCCCGGTTCGGCGGGATAGATGACCAGCCTGACGGACGGGGAGTTGTAATTCAGGAGTGCTTTCTGTGTTTCGGTAAGGTCCCTCCAACGACTGAGCAATTTCAGGTCTTCGA
Source organism: Bacteroidales bacterium (assembly GCA_016936975.1). GTDB lineage: Bacteria > Bacteroidota > Bacteroidia > Bacteroidales > JAFGWU01. The sequence goes on from JAFGWU010000096.1 coordinate 49,428, forward strand.
TGGCCGCTCCGATTGCAGCTTCCGGCCCGATTTGAGAAACTGTACCGGGATCCTGCCTGATCCTGCTGATCCTGCCGGTGAGGACCTCTTTCCGGTCGTTGAAATGGAATGTTACTTCAGCGCCGTAAATCTCAATCCCGTTATAAAGTTGCCTGGCCTTAACGTGTGTGATGCCGAGATCGTCGGTATACCGGTCCGTTATGGTCAGATCTTCCGCGGCATCCTTAATGCCGGTCAGGTCACCGGTGCTTTTGAAAAACTCCAGGAAGCGCTCTTCCGGGTTTAGGATCCCTGCGGATTTCAGATGGTTCTGCTCACGCTCGATAAAAATGGGGGTGCCGGTCTCTGCTGATCGCACCACACGCTCTATGGACGGATCAACCTGGTTTCCGGGTTTAAGGAAGCAGGGGGAGACGCGAAAAGAACCCTCCAGGTCCGCCGATTTGAAACCGGCTGGTTTTTGAATCGTCCGGTAGACGAAATCTCCGGGGCTTGCCGCAGGGTATTTTTTCGACAGCGAATTGAATTCCCCCGCCGCTTGCGGTATGGCTGTCAGGGATAACAGCGCAAGAAAGAGAGAGAAAAGAACGCGTTTCATCTTTTATTCTTTTTGAAGGGTGTTGACAAGGATTTTATAAAGCTCCTTGATTCCGGGATGGTCGGTAGAGCCGGTCCATGTGACCTTATTTGAAAGGGTGTCGGAGCGAACCTCGATGAACCAGGTCATGTTACCCGTTTCTTGCAGTTCCAGGGATTCAATATCCAGGCTGTCGAGTTTCTGATTGATCTCCAGGATCGCGGCTTTCCTGATCTTATGCATCTCCTGCAATTCCCCGCCAACCTCTTTATACACCCTCCCGTTCTCATCCAGGGCATAGGTTTCTGCCAGGTTGGCAAATCCGCCGCTTTTGCCGAAAAAGAGCGTGTCGGCCGATACCTTTCTTTTTGAAAGGCCATTCTCTGATGCACAGTTATCAAACAGGATCAGCATGAATATTAAAATCATTGTAATAAAAACAAAGGAGTGTTTCTCTGTCATGATATGAACCATTTGGGTGTGTAACAGGATTTAAATCTTTAATGTTGAAGCGCAGCAGGCTAAAGGCTAAAGGCCATAGATCACAGGTTAACATAAAAGAACCGCTCTCCCAATCGCCAATCGCCAATCGCCAATCGCCAATCGCCAATCGCCAATCGCCAATCGCTAATCGCTAATCGCTAATCGCTAATCGCCAATCGCTCAATCGCTCAATCGCCAATCGCCAATCGCTAATCGCCAATTGCCAATCGCTCAATCGCTAATCGCCTATTTCTTTCTCTTGAAAATCAGATTAAACAGGAAAAGAAGGATGAGCGCGCCGATAATTCCGGTAAGGATGGCTCCTATCCATCCGCCTCCCAGGGAAATATCCAGTTTTCCCAGGAGCCAGAATCCAATAAAACCACCCACAATCCCTACGATAATGTTTCCCAGGATCCCCAGGCTGGTGCCCTTATAAAGCAGGCTGGCTATCCAGCCAGCAATGGCCCCGATAATAATTGTTCCGATAACTTCCATTGTTTGCGTTTTTAGTTAAAAAAGAAAAAATAATGATCGATTGAAAAATGAAAACCACCTCCTGTATTTTATGCCTTTCAACTGATTTAAAGCAAAGGGATTCGGTGTAAAGAATAGCTTTGTTTTCATCTGAATGGGTGTACCGGGCATGCCTCACTCGTGCCAGTCCTCTGAAAATTCCGGCAGGCCTGATGATATAAATATATGATTAAATTAGAGATATTCAAAACGCAAATGGCACATGGTAATGGTGAATAGTCAAAAAAATCCTTATTTTTAGACTCTCATTTAAGGGGAGCGGGTGACAATGGGAGACCTGTTATAATCCCTTATGCTATAATCTCACCGTTATGAATTTTATTAAGCGGATTAAAAAATTTCTATCATCCAGAAATTTTGCTTTTCTGATAGGTCTCTCGGCTACCATCTGGTTCCTCATCAGGGTTATTCCCAAACCGTCGAGGGCACAGTATCCATGCATGCGGATTGCTGCTCCTCTTATGTCAACATTTGTTATATACCTGCTTGGTGTGAGCGCATCGGTTTTTTCTTACAGGAAAATCAGGCAATACGTAAAGTCTTCCCGCTACTTAATGGCCGGTGTCTTTCTCCTTCTTGCACTTGCGTCGTTCTTCTTTATATTGCTGAAGGATCCGGAGCCCACACTGGCCGCAACGTTCTTCGGAATCGATGAGACCTTTCCGGTCCCTTCCAATGAACCGGTTGGAGAGGCAAAAGGGCTCTTCCCGGGAAGAGTGGTCTGGGTTCACGATGCAGATGCGACCAATGAAAATTACAATCCCTCCGCCGCAGGGGACGACTGGTGGTATACCGATAATAATGCTGACCCTGAGGTCATTTCAGAGATGCTCGCCCTTGCCCTGAAGAAATATGCTGAGACGGAAGATATCACAGTAGCCTGGGACCGGATATTTACCGCTTTTAACGGGTCCCAAGGAAGGGGAAACAAGGGATACACCGCCGGAGAGAAAATTGCCATCAAGATCAACCTGACCAACGGAAGCGGGACCGCTGCCAACAGGATGGATGCCGCACCCCAGCTGGTGAATGCGATTCTGCATGAACTGACCGTTCATGCCGGGGTTGCACAGGAGGATATTACCCTGGGGGATCCCTACAGGGAATTCAGGAAAGAGTACAGGGACATGGTTATGAGTGCCTATCCCGACGTACATTATGTGGACGGCAATGGCGGTTATGGTGTAGAACAAACAGTGCCCTCATCAGAAGAAGAGCTGGTTTTCAGTGATAAGCAATATAAGTCCACACTTCCTCAACACTACCTTGATGCTACCTACTTCATCAATATCCCCTGCCTGAAAACGCACAATGAGGGAGGGATCACCCTCATTGCAAAAAACCACCAGGGTTCCTACCTGGCGAAAGGAGACGATCCAGCCAGCCAGTATGCCATCCTGATGCATTACAGCCTGCCCGGTAACAGCAGGGGACAGGAAAAATACCGGCACACGGTTGATTATATGGGGCACGGGCAGACCGGCGGGAAAGGATTGATTTACATTATCGACGGGATCTGGGGCGGGGAGAGCTGGCAGGGCTGGATCAAGAAATTCAAATCGGACCCCTTCAATAACGATTACCCGAATTCTATTTTTATAGGGCAGGATCCCGTGGCAATGGAATCGGTCTGCTTCGATGTGCTGTTTGAAGAGTACGTTCAGGATGCAGGCAAGGAAAGTTACCCGATCACAATGAAAAATGAAATAGCCGATTATCTTTACCAGTGTGCCAGCAGTGATTACTGGCCCGATGGCATAACTTACGATCCCGAAGGCGACGGAACACCCATGGGAAGCCTCGGGGTATTCGAACACTGGAACAATGCCGCCGACCGTCACTATTCACGAAACCTTGGTACAGGATCGGGCATCGAACTGAATTATTACAATCTAAACCTCCTTCATACGCAAAACATCCAGGCTGAAGTTACGGTCGAAGTGGCTCCTAATCCATTAACTACCTTTGCGGTATTTTCTGTAAGCGATAAACTTCAGGACGGATCATGCCTGCGTATTTATAACATGAAGGGTCAGCTGGTTAATAAGCTGTCTTTTACAGAAACAGGAACAATCACCTGGTATGGAGAAGCCGCAGGAGGGAACGCCCTTCCAAACGGGATGTACCTGCACAGTCTGACTGATCACCTGAACAGGGAGATTTGTACCGGAAAAATTTCAATCAGCAGATAATGATAAGAAAGAGCATTGCCGTTTTAACATTTTTTGTAACTACCTTCATCGCCCTTACGGGACAGACACAGGACGATACCATATTTAATTATTTTTCAGAGACACCGGTCACCATTGACGGATCGGCAACAGAGCCCTGCTGGGACCTTGCGGAATGGCATGCCGTGGACCAGGTCTGGATACCCTGGGGAACCCCCCTGGCTCCGGGAGATTTTGAGGGCCGGTTTAAGGTGGCATGGGACAGTTCGTTCCTTTATGTTCTGGTGGAAGTGGTTGACGATTCCCTATCAGATGATCATTCAAACCCACTTGATAATTGGTGGGAGGATGATTGCCTGGAAGTTTTCATTGATGAGGACCGCTCAAAAGGGGACCATGAACTGACCTGCAATGCCTTTGCCTATCATATCAGCCTGTTTTATGATGTCATCGATCTGACTACGTTCTGGAACGGGATCAATTATAAGGACCATATTGAAGTGGTAATGGAACCCATCGGAGAAAATACCTACATGTGGGAGATGGCTATAAAAATCTATAACGAAACTTATAATCATTCTAATCCGGAGGCGAGCAGGGAGACCCTGTTCCCGGGTAAGGAGATGGGATTCGCCCTGGCCTATTGCGACAATGATGAAACCACCGGCAGGGAGAACTTCATCGGTTCGATGGTCATGACACAGGCGAACCATAATGAAATGTACCGGAATGCTGATTACTTCGGATTGATGAAGCTTTTCGCCAACGATCCCACGGGCCTGCCGGGCACTCTTCCCGGAAAGGAGATGGTTATCGGTGTGTACCCGGTCCCTGCCAGAGATCATCTGACACTATCGGTGGATCAGAATTGTACCGGAATCAAGGAGGTTACCATCAGGTCGCTCACCGGAGCAATGATCAGGTCGGAATATTTCTATGACCATTCCCACCGGATGAGCATCGGGGATCTCACCCCGGGAGCATACATTCTCACCATCACTGCTCCGACAGGCATCTGTTCACAGGTGATCCTGAAGTAATCCTGATCAGGCACCCAATTTAATAACTTACCGGGAATCTAGTCGGCAGAAGCTAATAGTCAATCCCGATGTTCATAGGGATAATTCGATCAGGCAAGAGTGCGTTTCACTTCTATATTGCATGTCTCCTTTATGGCCAATAGCCATTCGCCCTGAGCTTTTACGATGGAGGACCAATCCCTCACCTTATTTTTATCAATAATTCCGAATGAAAATTTTAAAAATTATCTATTTTTCATCATTAAAACCAATTTATTAATCCGAAATATGAAAAGGATAGGGTATTGTTGGTCCAGTATTTTTTTACTGATGATAAATTCGTTCCCGATGAGCGGCCAGACCGGATTGGTCGATTATTTCGAAAGCGTGGCTGATATCGTGGTGGCGAAGGATGGTTCGGGGGATTACGTCACCATCATGGAAGCCGTTGCCGCTGTCCCCGATAACAGCAGTGAGCGTACGGTGATGTTTATCCGCAACGGGACCTATTACGAGAAAATGCTGGTGCCTTCCACTAAAAGGAACCTGGTGATGGTCGGGGAGCATGTCGACAGCGTGATACTTACCTACAGCGATTACGCCGACCTGGTGGGCGGGACGTTCAATACGGCATCGTTCCGCGTGGATGCGGATAACTTTTGGGCGATGAACCTGACGTTTGAGAATACGGCCGGAAATGTCGGACAGGCGCTGGCCCTCTATACCGACGGGGACAAGCAGGTGTTCCTGCATTGCCGCCTGCTCGGGTGGCAGGACACCTTCTATTCGGGCAGTCCCTACCGGAACTATTTCAAGGATTGTTTTATCGAAGGGGCAGTGGATTATATTTTCGGGGAGACAGTGGTCCTTTTCGATAGCTGTCAGATCCAGATCGTCCGGACGGGTGCCTATGTAACCGCGGCCTCGACGAATGAAAATTATGCTTTCGGGTATGTTTTCAGAAATTGTAATGTCACAGGAGCTCCCGGAATAACGGGCAGTACCCTGGGGCGCCCATGGAAACCCTATGCGAGAACGGTGTTCATGAACTCCTACCTGCATAAGGTCATCCAGCCGACAGGCTGGACAACCTGGGGTGGGAGAGAAAACACCTGCTATTACGCTGAATACAATAACAGTGGGCCGGGGTATGTGCCGGATCAACGGGTGAACTGGAGTCACATCCTCACCGACCAGGAAGCAGAAGCCTATACCATGGAAAACATCTTTTCAAAAAATACGGGTTCCTATATCACCGATGACTGGATGCCCGATGCGGACAGCGACTCCCTCTACCGGGTTATAAAGGCCCATACCCTCTTTTTCATGGATTCGGCCAACTGCAACACGAACCTGCTCAGGGTGGAGTATGAGGGGGAGGGGACCCTCAATTTTGATCCCGGCAGAACCAGTTACGGAATCGAGCTCCCTCCGGGAACAACCGTTGTACCCCTGCTGAATGTGGTGGCGGAGGACCCGAGAGCCACAGTGGAGATCGAATACCCGGAGTCCCTTCCCGGTGTGACCTACATTACGGTGACAGCCTATGATCAGAGCACTTACAGGCAGTACGACATTTACAATTCCATAGACGGGGCCTATCACAACGCCTGGCTCGACAGCCTGTACATCAAGAATAAGAGGGTTGAGGATTTTCAGCCCGACCGGTTTGAATATGATTTTGAACTGCCCGCCGGGTCGAGTATCTATTTTGCGGTGGATGCCTACAAACAGGCACCCGATTCGAAGGTAAAGATTACCAAACCGGCCACTCTTCCGGGAACGATGGTCATCACCGTTACCTCCTACAGCGGGGAGTATGTGAATGAATATGTCGTTAACCTCACCCTGGCTACCGGTTTGGCGGAGACAGAATTCCCTGCCGCAACGGAAGCCCGCTACGAGAATGGTCAGCTGATCTGCAGGATTCATTTGCCGGCGGACGAAAGGATCACCGTTGAAATTTACGACCTGAAGGGAAATATGGTTGCAAAGCGATATGCGTTACTGCCGGCCGGATTCAATACCACCAAGCTTCCGCTTCATCTTCCCGACGGGTACTATCTGTACCGGGCAGCCACAAAACAGGGTCAGTCGAGCGGCCGGTTCTCCGTCATGGAGGAAAACAGATTGTAATGCGGCTTACAGGGCCGATTACTCCGGGAACGGGTACTACCGGCAGGGCGACAGTGTGACCGTCACAGCGATCCCTGATCCGGGTTACCTGTTCGTGAACTGGACCCTCAACGGCGCCGTGGTCAGTACCGACAGCATTTATACCTTCGTGATGGATACAGTCAATGTGGATCTCGTGGCGCATCTGGAAGAGATCACAGCCATCAGTGAAAGTGACACCGAAGGGATCCGGGTGGTCTATGAGTCGGCAACCGGCCAACTTTATTTGGATACCCCGTTAACGGTCTCCGAGGCCAGCCTGTTTGACCTGAACGGGAAACATATCCTATCGGAAACCGGGGGAAAAGAATCGTTTACACTGAACATGAACGGATTGAAGAAAGGAGTTTACATTGTCAGGCTGACAACCCGAGAAGGATTTATTATTAGAAAATTATTGATCTGACAGCAAGCAGCAGCCCTTTTTTAGTCTTCACCCCCATCGCCCAATCGCTTTTATCCTCCGTAGCTTTAGCGAAGGAGGACCAACCACCTTCACCCTCCGAAGATACGGAAGAGCGAAGGAGGAGCCTTTCCATTAATCACCAAAAAATCACTATTAATCTTTAAAATATTTGCTTTTATCAACTATTTGCTATATTTATGAACACTTTATAAACAGATCTACCCATGCAGGATGTCGGATTGCTTCCCGAAAGTGCCATATCCGGTTTACGCGCGAAGCCTTTTCTGAAGTGGGCCGGCGGCAAAACCCAACTCATTCCGGAGATATCAAAATCCATTGAAGCAGTTGTTGGCCGCTGGGACTCATTCACCTATATCGAACCGTTTGTGGGGAGCGGCGCCGTTCTCTTCTGGTTTCTTAAAAAATACAGGAACGCGGGACGGGTGATAATAAATGATATCAACCGGGACCTGATGATTGCCTACCGCATCATCAAGGATAATCCTTTTGAACTGATCGGCATGCTCCGGACCATTGAACGCTCCTATCTCTCCATTGTTGCAGAGGAGGGCAGACGGGAATTTTACCTATCCGTGCGCTCGCGTTTCAATGGTAAAAACCTGGATGAGATTGAGAATACAGCACTGCTTATTTTTCTGAACAGGACCTGTTACAACGGTTTGTTCAGAGTCAACAGCAAAGGGACCTTCAATGTGCCGTTCGGAAGGTATAATAACCCCCGGATCTGCGATGAAGCGACCATCCTGGCCGACAGCCGGCTGCTGCAGAGGACGGAGATAATGAGCGGGGATTTTGAAGTTACGCTTCCCTATGCAGACGGTAAAACCCTTTTCTATTTTGATCCGCCTTACAAACCTGTCAGGATGACTTCCTCCTTCAGCTCATATAACCGGAATGCATTCGGAGACAAAGAGCATATCCGTCTGCGGAATTTCTGCAATACCGTCAATGCCCTGGGTTACAAATTTGTTCTGAGTAATTCGGATGTGAAGAATTTCGATATCTCCAACGAATTCTTCGACAGCATCTATGCGGCATTCAACATCAACCGCGTTCTGGCGAAACGGATGATAAATTCCGATCCTTCGGGCAGGGGAGAGATCTTCGAGCTGATCATTGATAATCACTAACCAGCTCTCCGACTTTCCAACTCAATCCCTTGAGAGCACCACTTTTTCCACCAGCGTGCCCTCACTCCCCCCGATCTTAATGATCCACAATCCCTTTTGAAGTCCGGATACATCCAGCATATTGACGCCTTCCTCCAGTCTTCCTTCCATCATCTTCCGGCCCGAAGTGCTGAAAATCCGGTAGGTGAGATCCGGAGCCGGAGCTTCAATATAAAGATGATCCCCGGCGGGTTGGGGGTAAATGGAGATCCGTTTTGCACGGGACCCGTGGGTGCCGGTGGTGAGGTTCGTTTCGATATCGAAATCTGCCGGTGGTTCTTCTATGTGTCCAAGGCTGTCGCTGGCAATGGAGAAAAACTTATAGTTGTTCGTTCCGGGTACAGCCTGAAAATGCATGAGATTATCCGTGCTGTTGCCGATTGGATGCCAGGCATCGTCGTTAATTGAAACAAAGACGGTCATGAGTTCGAGCCCTGCACCATCATCATCTCCAACGACCTGCAGTTCTACGATTCCCGAGTTTTCATCAAATGTATAGGAACTGACTTCGCTGACGGGTTTATTGTCGTCGATGGTATTGCTCCAGGTGTTGGTTGTGATCGGCTGGTTGAAATCGAACACGATGGTGGCCCTGTTGCTGAAGCACTCCTCATTCTGAAGGTCCCTGAGCCCTATTGTGAAAGTGACGCTTCCCTCTCCTTCAGGAGCATTAACATTGGGGGGCAGGATCCCCAGTGCAGGATCCTCGTTTGGAAACAGGGTTTCCGGTTCCAGGGAGGTCAGGTAGACGGAGAGGATCCCTGAAACGGTATCCAGTCTGGCAACCGCCCTGCCGACCAGGTTCCTGTTCGGACGATAATCGATATCGATCCCAATCTCCGACTGTCCGTTGGGGAAGTGGTAAATGCTGTCGCCTATCGTAATGGCATTGAAGCTGAATCGCTTCATATCGAATACGTTTTTATCGAGTGTATCGGTGACCCATATCTCCTGTGCGGGGGCACTGGCCGTGTCCTTGTTTTCAAAGAATATGGTATAGGTGGCTGCGTTGCTCTTCGCGATATAATTTTTATCGCCATAACCCGAAGGCCCGTTGATTTCATTCGGATCGTAGGAATAGACACCCCGAATCCTTCGTCGCTGGAGGGATTGTTTTCCGAACTTCTCCCGGCACTCCTTGTCGGCCAGGTAAACGGCATCGTTCAGGAAGGTAACGGTGGAAGTGACGGCAATGGCCAGTTCATAAATTTTGCCTATACCTGTCACATCCCCGATGCAGGAAAGGAACAGGGAGGTCATAGCCTTGGTAAAGTCGCCCCACGAACGTCTTTTGGTGAAGCTTTCCATTCTCATCTGCCGGATCGTGTAAAATTCCTTGCCGATGGAATAAATACAGCTGGATCCGGGGAGGAGGAAGTTGAGGTAGGTGGCTCCCAGGTCGAGCGCGGCCCTCACCTTGGCATCATACAGGCATTTGGCAAACTGGGACTCCGGGTCGGAGAAGGTGGATTTCAGCATGCCGTTTTCCATCAGCGGCTCGGTGTTCCAGACATTGATCCGGATATTGGAGGTGGTTTTAACCTTCATGGTCAGGGACCCGGAGAATCCGGCGGGGATCCTCGGGATATAATAGGCAAATACCCTCGTGCGGTTCGGCTCGTCCCAGATGGAGTCAAGGTCGAAATAGTCCGGAAGGGAGTCGAGCTTCGGTTCCTGCTGATTGTCCACGGCAAAGTCACCATACAACAACTCCAGGTCGGGAAACATCACCTCATTGTGTTCCGGATCAGAGATGGTGATAAATACCGGTACGATCTCTGCATCCAGGTTGCCGGAATTACCGAATTCAATAGTGTAGGTCGACCAGCGGTTCAGGAGGGCGACCGTTCGTCCCGAGAGATGCACCCAGGGTTTCGCCTCACCGCCCGCTTCAATTTCGAAAGCATCTTCCCGGATGATATCCTCCCTGCCCGGGGTTGTCACCACCAGGTCATAAATGCCCGGCTCTGTCCCGTTAAGGTCGAATACCGCTTCAACCGCATCGATGGTATTACGGACCGACAGGGGAATGAGAACTGTGTTCCCGCCGTCCGACAGGGTGACCGTTGTTTCCTCGCTCATACCACCCCCCAGAAGGGTGAGGGTCACCTGTCCGTTGTTTCCTCCTTTTCGCGGGCTGAATTCTCTGAGGCCATAAATAACCACCGTATCAGAAATATTCCTGGTGCCGGCCTCATTGGTTGCTGACAGGGTTACAATGAAATCACCCGGTTCAGTATAGAGATGGGAGGGATTGCCCTGATTGCTGGCTGTTCCATCCCCAAACTCCCAGTGATAGGTCTCTGCACCTTCGGAGAGATTGGTGAACTTCACCTCGTTGCGGTTGTAATGAAATGTGAAACGGGGGATGGGCATAGGAATGAATCCGAGCCCGAACATGTATTTTCCTGCCCCGCCGAAACCCAGCGATGTCCGACGCCAGAGTACGATGTAATAGGTACCGGCTGTCAGGTTTCGTTCAATCCGCGGACCCGAATTGTCGCTGTAACGATTGACACTGGTTACGACCTGGCGATTCTCATCATAAAGGTATAACTGGTAGCTCAGCCCCAGGTATGTGGTATCGTGGATCATCAGTTTCCCATCCTTTTCAAGATTCAGAACATAACAATCGAAGTTGTCGATACGGAGACTGTCCTGGTGTCCGAGGTTGCCCTCAATAACGGAGTGGATCGCCACCGGCGACGCAAGGTGGATGGAGTCGTTATATTCCGGGTCGGCAGGGACGGGTTGATGGTCAATCACGAAGTTATACTCCCCGGTGCCTGAAAATCCGATGGACCAGTGCCTCCAGAAAAGCAGGTAATAGGGTCCCGGCTCAAGGTGATTCAGGGCCTCTTTTCCCGAACCATCAGAGTATCGGAATCCCCTTCCGCCCAGGTCATGCCCTTCAATATCGTAAAAATAGACTTCATATCCCAGTTTGTTGGAGGAGGTGTCGAAAACAGTCACCTTTCCGGGTTCAGAAAGGGTGAACCGGTAATAGTCGTAATCGTCTGTTTCAGTTGAATCCTGGTGGCCGAGGTTGCCATAGTACCTCTCTTCCGGAGTGATCGGGGCGGCGGTTTCCCGGGTGTCGTTCGGTTCGGGATCCTCCCTTACGGATGTGTAATTCACCTGGAAGGAGTACCCTCCGTCCCCGCTGAATCCTACCGACCAGCGTCGCCAGAAGAGAATGTAATAGGTTCCCGCGGTCAGGCTGGCCGCCGCATTCACTCCTGAGTTGTCGGAATACCGGTGCCCCGATCCGCCGAGATCATCCCCCTGGTGATCGTAAATATGCACCTGGTAGCCGAGTGTGTTGCTGGTCGTGTCGTACACAATGATCCTGCCCGCCTGATCAAGCGTCAGTTTATAATAGTCGTAGTCGTCCGTAATGGTCTGATCCTTATGCCCCAGGTTGCCGGTATACCGCACCCCGGTTTGAATGGTACCGGCTTCCTCAAAACTATTGTTCGGCTCCGTGTCCATGGGGACTTCCTCATACTGAAAACTGAAAAAATAATCGCCATCGCCGCCGAACCCAACGGACCAGTCTCTCCAGAACCTTACGTACCAGGTTCCGGGAAGAAGGCTGAGGGATGGCGTTATCCCCGAATTATCCGAGTAAGTTCTTCCGCTCACCATCAGATCCCCTTCGACATCATAGATGTTTATTTTATAGGAGAGGGTACCCGACGTCGTATCGATAACCGACAGCCTCATGGCCCTGTCAATTTCCAGCCGGTACCAGTCGCTGTCATCACCGGTTCCCAGGTGCCCGGTATACGTTTCCGAAAGAAGGGCCGCGTTGGCTTCTTCCAGCGTGTTATTCGGTTCTGATTCAGCAATGCCCTGTGCGCAAAGGGAAATAAAGGAACCGGTCACTAAAAAAATTGCACATGCATAAAGGAAAAGCAGTTGATGTTTTGGAGTCATTTTATAGCAGGGATTTGGGAGAATGAATAAGGATTCGTTTCATGGATAAGGAAAATATACCTTCTTGTCCTGAATGTTTTTATCGGAGTTCAATATATAAAAAAACAGGATTTGGTAATGCTTGTTTTAAGAATGCTTTACAGCAGGAGAGTCCTGCAATTCATTCCCCCTTCGCTTTCATCCTCCGACCGTGTATGCCGGAGCTTCAGCGAAGGTATAAGTTCCGAGTGATTCGGGACGAAGGAGGACCAATCGCCAATATCACCTCCCCCTCATCCGCGCCCAGATGTTCCTTTTCGGTGAGGAGAGGAATTCCGGATCACGCACGAAACGCATGTCTTCAATGGTATAGAATGCCTGCGGATTATATTTCTTAACGAGTTCAATGGCTTCCTTCATGGTTTTGCGCTTCAGGATCAAAAACAGGATGCCCACTTTTCCGTCACGTCCCTCACCGTTCACGTAGGTAACGGTATATCCCTTTTCCCGGGCTGTAGTGACAAGTTCCTCGGCACCGCTTCGGGTGATGACGCGGAGGAGTTCATAACCCATGGCAATCTTCTCTTCAATCACCATCCCCACATAGGTGCCCGTGCCGAATCCGGCGGCATAGGCCACGTAGGTAATCCAGTTGTCAAGGTTCTCCATGATACGGGTGATGGTGATGATCCAGATCAGGACCTGGAAAAAGCCCACATAAGGAGCAAGTCTCCTGTAACCTTTGGATACCATAATGACCCTGATGGTATCGAGGGAAACATCGATAATACGGGCCAGGAAAATCAGCACAGGCAGAATGATGTAATCAAAATAAACCGAATCCATGAAATAATTATCTTTTTTATGGTTTTAAATCCGGATGCAAAAGTACATAATTCGATGAGATTTATCTGCAAAAAACCGAACCCGGATTAAGAAGTATTAAAAATAAAAAAGGGATCAATCAATCCGCATGGAACTGATCAATCCCGTATTCAGAATATCTGCTAAACAGAATCCTTTATGGTTCCAGTAGTCCGTGTTCAGGCATTGTCCTTGAAGAAATCGGCAACACTCTTCTTGAACTGGTTGACGTCGTGGTCAAGCTCTTTACTGAACTCTTCCCAGCTTTCACTGGTCTGGGACTCCAGCTGACCCATTTTTTCCTTCAGGGCGTCTCTCTTGGCCTTGATATCCTCCATCATCTTCACGGTCTCGGCATCCAGCTTTTTCTCCCCTTCCCTGATCTTTTTCTCGAGGGTTGAGAGCTGTTCGTCAAACCCTGTTATTAAAGAGTCAAGCGAACTTTTTAATTCCGATTTCTGCTGTGAGATCAAATCCTTGACCTCCTGCTGAACTTCTTCGACTTCTTCAACAACCTCCTCTTTCTCCTTCTTGGAGGAGGAGCCGCAGGATGCTGCAATGAGGAGTGCCATTACAAAAATCATCGAGCGAAAAAAGACTTTTGTTAATTTGAATTCTTTGTGGATTAACTTCATGATTTTATGTTTTAATTGAGTTAAGGGTTCCTCCACTTAAAAAAGATTGGATATGTCTGAATATCACATTAACAAAATTATATAATAAATTCACAATTGGTAAATTATTGCGAAAAAAACAAAATCTTTTTATAATTCTGGTGGAGTAACTATCTTTATAAATCAAACACTTATCTTTAAAAATTGTTTAATCTTACGGCAACCTGATAAAACTTAAAAGCATATCACAATCATTTTTAATATCTATTTGATTTAAGCAATGTTTGAAGAACTGGCAAACGATTTTACCATGAAATACAGCGATGGCAGCTGGATGAGTGCCCTGATCATCAGCCTGCTGATTGTGGGGGTCAGCCTGCTGTTGTTTTTTGGCACTTTTGTGCTTTTAAACCGTATCTACAAAAGGACAGGCAATCAGCTTCTGAGGAGTATCAGGGAGAAGGTCCGGTTGCCGGCTCTGTTGCTGCTCATGGTGGTTGCGCTGGATATCATTGTGCTGGCTTTTGCACCCGAGAACCGGTTTATCGACGGGCTCCGTCACTTTCTTAACCTCCTGCTCATTTTTGCGATCACCTGGCTCCTGATACGGTTGATCAATTTGGGCCGCGAGATCATCATGATGCGCTATGATATCAAGGAGAAGGATAACCTGAAGGCCAGGAGTGTGGTTACCCAGTTCAGGATTCTTGAGCGGATCATCATTTTTATCGTGATCCTGATAGCCATTTCCGTTGCCCTGATGACCTTTGAGCAGATTCGTAGGGTGGGGGTGAGTTTATTTGCGTCGGCAGGGGTTGCCGGGATTATCCTGGGTTTTGCCGCGCAAAAAATGCTGGGTAATGTTCTGGCCGGTTTCCAGATTGCTTTTGCACAACCCATCCGGATTGATGATGTGGTGATCGTGGAGAAGGAGTGGGGCTGGATTGAGGAAATTACCCTTACCTACGTGGTGGTTCGGATATGGGATAAGCGCAGGCTTATCTTGCCTACCACCTATTTCATCGAGAAACCGTTTGAGAACTGGACCCGCGTATCAGCCGATATCCTGGGCACGGTTTACCTGTACACCGATTATACCGTTCCGGTTGACTCCCTGAGGCAGGAGCTCACCCGTATCCTCGAATCTGAAAAGAACTGGGACGGAAAAGTCAATGTAGTTCAGGTAACCGGTTCAACCGAACGTTCCATGGAGGTCAGAGCCCTGGTGAGTGCGGCCGATTCATCCTCTGCATGGGACCTGAGGGTCAGCGTCAGGGAAAAGATGATTGATTTTCTGCAGAAGAATTATCCCGACGCGCTCCCGAGGTCGCGTGTGGAGTTCGCACGGCAGCCCGGCCAGGATCAGTGATACTTTCCTTTGCCGGTAGCGGATCGGTGATCAGGCTGTTTCAAAATAGATGAGCCCTGCATCAATCCTGCTGTTGTTCAGCTTTTTCTTTACATCCTGACGGATGTAATCCGGAACCAGCAGAACCAGTTTCCCGTTACGTTCCTGTGCATAGTCCGAAAAAAGCTTCCACTTGTCGACCGGCATCTCTTTCTTCTGAAGTTCAATCTCATAAATGTATGTTTGATTGTTTATGGACGCGATAATATCGGGAACGTACCCGCTTCTGCCTTCGGTGTCGGTCACTCTTTCAGGATTCTCATAACCCGGTACATGGGTCGCCTTGATCGTGTCGGGATTCTTTCCGTCCAGGACTTTTGAGATAATTACCCTGGTCAGTGTCGTTTTGTTATAAAGATGCTCTTCGTTCATAATTAATAAATTTTAATTCAATGAAATTTTGTTTTTTACTTCTCCAATCCGATGTCTGGAAAAATTATATAATGCCAATAAAGAGTTTCAATTATTCAATGTCCTATTGCAGAATTAATATTTATCCCCTGTCCGAGATTTATATGCCAGATTCAAACCATACGGATTCTACTTATCATAATGATTTTTTCTCAGAAAAGCAAATTAAATTTTAATTGATTGATTTCCAATCCCTATTCCCATTCCGATCGGGCGGATGAGAAAGAATATGGTACCGGGAATTTAAAAGGGAGAGGTGCCCTTACGATATCGGGGACCGGTGAGAAAGAACTGTCAGATCAGACAGTGTTTTCAAGTTGTCCGCGCTACTCTTGTTCTTTTTCAAGCACGAAACTCCAGTATTCAAATGTTCCGTTGGAGAAGGAATGATATCGTTCGGTTCCTTTTGTTCCGGCAAATGATTTAAATGAACGGACCAAAAATCCGGGGACTGACTTTTCTATCAATGTTTCCCTGCGGTTGTGATCCATGTTCAGCGCTTCAACCACATTGGGTGTAATCTCCGTTTTATGAACAATTTTAAATCCGCAATCCGTGAGTTTCTGATTTATTTCATTGATTTCCCGTGGCCTTATCATATCTGCAAACAGAAACGAACCATTCGGTTTCAGGACCCTGAAAACTTCATTAAAGAATATTTTCAGGTTGCTGTAACATCTTGCTGATTCGATATTTATTACCGCATCAAAAAAATTGGATTCAAGCGGAATCTTCTCAGCAATACCAGTTTTAAACGATAATCCTTCATCATCATAATATTTATTACAAAAATCGATTATGCCCTCTGAAATATCGATGCCTGTATAAGATTTTGGTCTGTAATAGCGGGAAATATATGATGCGCCGCCACCCCTTCCTGAACCGACTTCAAGCAAATCTTTGCCCGTTAAGCTGGTGCGGTTCACAACGTGATCGTATAGTTGGATACAGTAACGGTCGTTCTCATCTCTTTCAAGCAGTTCAAGCCCGGGATCACCATTCAAACCCTGGTACCCGTAATTCATGAAGTTCGCCTGCATCTCTTTATCATACCTTATCATAACTTTATGCCAGATTTTCCACAGTGGCCTTCTAAGCGGTCTGGGGAGTTCAGCATACATGTCAAAAATTGAGCCCATAATAAAAACTTTAAATTAATATGGTTCCAAAAGTATATGACGGATCCCTTACTTCAAATAAAAAGTGACCAATGGTATTGAAAAGTGGCAGATTACCAAAGAAATGGTATAGATGCCGTTTGCCTGTGGCGGGTGGCTTTTACCCCTCAATCGAATTCTAAATAATTCTTTATAGAGAGGATATACTGTCTTGAAACAGGGATTTCTTCTTCGTAATCAAGCAGTTTAAGATGGTGTCCTTTATAATTATTGGTGAGGTTGACGATATAAATTGAGTTAACAATACAACTGCGGTGGCATCGTAAAAATTCAGGGTATTTCTTAAGTTGTGCTTCTATGTTTTTTATGGTGTTTCTAAGCATTTTCTGTTTGACATGTTCCTGATTCTTGTAGATAATGTTGACATAATTGTCGGCTGATTTCACCAGCATGATATTATCCGGATGAATCTCCAGTTTATCGGATTTAGTATCAGACAGTAATAGTTCCATTGGCCTGGTGTCTCTTTCTTTATCATCATACATTTCCAGTTTGATGTTTTTATCTACCATATGTTTCAATTGGTCTCGAAGTGATTTATTGACATCAGCGAGCTTAAGGATGATGGAAGGGAAACTTGAAAAGAGGGAAATTTTAAAAGCGGAAAATAGTGTAATTTGATGCAATCCCACATAGCGGAGATAAAAAATATAGGCAATGGAATTAAATACCCAGATCAATAAGATGATTATAACTTCATTACTGATTTTGTAGGTTTTGCTTCTGATGAGCTTATTCATTGAATAGGGGAGTATGATCCTGAAAAATCCAATAATTACAAAGGTAATGGCGCTGAGTCCCAGGATAAATAACAGGTTCTCATTAAAAGCCATCTTCCTGTATTCAAAAGGGAGGAAAAAGAGCAGAAACAGGAATATTCCAAGGCAGATGGCAGCGGCAAGTTTAATCTGGTATCTTGTCTCTAAAGTAGATGTTTGCTGCCTGTTCACGGAAACATTGTTTTAATTATGATGGATTTTAATAATGAGAGGAAAAGAACACCCGATACAAATTTACAAATTATTTTAAGGCACTTCAGTAAGAACCATATTAAAATGATTTGTACTGCTAATTTTCATGCATGCCTGTCCTGTAAACTTTTATTGCCCGTTCCCTGGCATAATTGTGTTCAACAACCGGTTCAAAATAACTGGCCGGATCATAATCCGGGATCCACCTTTTTACATAAACCAGTCTGTTGTCAAATTTTTTCTGCTGTGCGGATGGATTAAATATTCTGAAATAGGGGGCTGCATCACAGCCGGACCCCGCGGCCCACTGCCAGTTCCCGTTATTTGAAGAGAGCTCGTAATCCAGCAGCTTTCCTGCGAAGTAGCCTTCTCCCCACCGCCAGTCGACAAGCAGATGTTTGCATAAGAAACTGGCTGCAACCATTCTCACCCGGTTGTGCATATACCCCGTGGCATGAAGCTGGCGCATTCCTGCATCCACCAGCGGGTACCCCGTCTCACCCCTGCACCATGTATCGAATTCCTCCTCGTTATTTCGCCAGATAATGCCATCAAATCGTCGTTTGAAGTTGTGTTCAATCGCATCGGGAAAATGAAACAGGATCTGCATGAAGAATTCCCTCCAGATCAATTCACCCAGGAACACATCGTGATTGGGTTTCAACCGGTTGATGACCTGGCGGATGCTGATGGTCCCGAACCTGAGGTGCGGACCGAGAAAGGTCGTTGCATCCTCTCCCGGCAGGTCCCGGGTATCGGCATAACGGTCGAGCCCCGACAGGTCATATTCTTTTACGGGTATCCGGGAGGTTTTGAAACCGATCTCAGAAATCGTGGGGAAAGGACGGCCGCCCGGAAGGAAATTGCGGTAAAAGGATGAACCGGGATTGGTAACGCCGGGAGGGGAGAACACCGTCAACCACTTCTTCTTATAGGGTGTAAATATCGTGTATGGTTTGCCGTTTGCAGCAACGATCTCGTCCCGCTCAAAGATCACCTGGTCCTTGAAATCATGGAGTTTGATCCCGCTCTGCTGCAGCAGCGTCCGCACCTTACCGTCCCGAACAACAGCATAGGGCTCATAGTCCCTGTTGAGGTATACGCCTCCAATCTCATATTCTGAAGCAAGCTGCTGCCATATCCGCACCGGGTCGCCTTTTTTTATGAGCAGGGCACTCCCGTGTTTTTCCAGCTGCCGGTTGATCTCCCGGAGCCTCTCATAGATAAAGGTGACCCGGGCATCGTCGGGGGGCAACTCCTCCAGGATATTCTCATCGAATATGAACAGCGGCAGCACCGGGAGTCCCGAACGCAGGGCATGGTTCAGGGCGGTGTTGTCGTTGAGCCTCAGGTCTCTTCTGAACCAGAATACGGAGATTTTCATTTGGTTTTATTTATCCCCCGAAGATAATGTTTTTAACGCAGAGATGCCATGCATGGCGTCTCTACATGCAATTTTGAATATGTATTTTGAATTGATTATATTCATATCATGAATTTTAATATGTTTTTTAAATGAAAAAATGCACAGATTATAGCCGCCGCCGGTTTTTCCGGAATGCCGGTCTGGGCGCTGCGGCCATTACGGGACTGCCCGCCCTTTTATCATCCTGTGCCGGAAAGTCATCCAAGCCTGCCGGTCTGGAGGACCTTTTCCAGGAAGGGCATGTCATATTGTTCCAGGGGGATTCGATTACGGATGCCGGCAGGAACAGGAACCGCGAAATGCCCAATGATGCCGGTTCATTCGGGTTCGGCTACGCGAACCTGATTGCTTCCAGGCTGCTTGGAACCATGCCGCAGAAAAAGCTGGTTATCCACAACAGGGGAATCAGCGGGAACAAGGTTTACCAGTTGGCCGAGCGCTGGCAGAAAGATTGCATCGACCTGAATCCGGATGTCGTGAGCATCCTGATCGGGGTGAATGACTACTGGCATTTCCGGCTCGGAAGATACGACGGGACACCGGAAGTTTTTGAAAACGACTACAGGCAATTGCTTACCCGGACAAAAGAGGCATTACCCGGCGTACAGCTGGTCATTTGCGAGCCTTTTGTTCTGCCGGATACCTCGGCAGTGGATGCGTCGTGGATGGAGCCTTTCAGCGCTTACCGGCGCAGTGCAGCCCGGTTGGCGGAAGCGTCTGGTGCCATCTGGGTTCCGTTCCAGGAGGCTTTCAATGCAGGGATGAATCTGGCACCGGCATCATACTGGGCTGTCGACGGGGTGCATCCATCCATGGCCGGTGCACAGCTGATGGCCGAAACATGGCTGAAGGCCCTCCTGGTTTAGGGCCGCAGTTATCCACGCCCGAGCCCTCCGTTGCGGAAGTGCAGCGGAAGGATCGGGTGGATTACAGATACTGAGAAATCCAATCAGGCATTCACATATTTTAGTACTTCCAGGACAAGGAACACCGGCCATACCAGTGCCTTGAGGAATCCCAGCACACCCATCCAGAACCCGGTGGCTGTTGAAATGTAATAAATAGCCGCGCCTATCAGGCCGAAACCGTAAACGGCATTGGAGGGGGCGCTTCCTCCGTCGAAACCTTTGCTCATATCAAGCTTTATTGAGGGTTAAAATTAATAAGATTAAAGGTACCCAATTTAAATATCTTACGAAAGGATTATTTTGAGCCTCCCTTTTTATACAGCAGGATTCTGACCGGTTCGAGAAGCACCAGGCACCCTTTCGGCATCTTCAGCAACTCTTTTTCAAGATGGTTGTAGAATTCCTCCAACTTTTCAGTGAAATCAATCAGCTCAATGGTTACGGGAAGCTTCTCGGTGAGCTCCCAGAATCTGGAACTGCTGATCTCACTGCTCTGCCCGTAGCCCATGATGCCCCTGTAAACGGTGGCCCCTGCAATTTTTTTCTTCCTTGCAAGTTCGACAATGAACTGGTAAAGGCTTTTCGACTCTATCCGGTCGGTCGAACTTGCATAAATCTTTAATATGCTGTGACCTGTGGCTTGCATGTTATAGGAGTTTTGTTGAAATATATCCTAAATAAACGGCGGTGAATCCAAATATAATACTTAATCCGCTGTAAAGAAAAACAGTCATGATCTGACCATTACGCATCAGCATGAGATTCTCTCCTGAAAAGGTCGAAAAAGTAGTGAATCCCCCGCAAAGTCCAACCATGAGCAGCATCCGCAATTCAACGGTCATCAGGGGACTTTTTTCAGCTATACCGGTCAGAAAACCAATTAAAAAACTTCCCAGGACGTTGACCAGAAGCGTGCCGACCGGTATGGAGAAAAACCAGATATGGTTGTTGAGCTTTGATAGAAAAAACCTTGCGATGCTTCCAATAAATCCGCCCAGACCGATTAAAAGAATATTCCTGAACATGGTTGTTGTCGAAGTTTAGTATAATAAAGTGTTTGTCAGGGGGCCGGGGTATTTTTGAGCCACCGGTCAAGCCACCCTTTGAACTCCCTCTGCCACAGGATCCCGTTCTGGGGACTTAGTACCCAGTGGGTTTCCGACGGAAAAAAGAGCAGTTTGCTTGGGACGCCCAGCAATTGAGCCGAGTTAAAAGCGGCAATGGCCTGCGTGTATGGGATACGGTAGTCGTGCTCCCCATGGATGACCAGGATCGGGGTATCCCAGTTCTGAACGAAATTGTGCGGTGATCCGGCATACGATTTCATGGCGGTGGGATTATCGGTTTCCCATGGGGCACCGCCTTTCTCCCAGTTATCGAAGAACATCTCATCGGTGGTCATGTACTCCATCTCCGAATTAAATACCCCGCAGTGGGCGATGAAGGCTTTGAACCGCCCCTCATGGTTTCCAGCCAGCCAGAAGACAGAGAAACCGCCGAAGCTGGCGCCGATGGCCCCCAGCCTGTTCTCATCGATAAAGGGCTCCTCCTTCATCACGTCGATGGCCCGCAGAAGGTCCTGCATGGCCTGACCTGAGTTATCCTTGCTGATCTGGTCGGTCCACTCCTGTCCCATGGTCAGCACGCCGCGACGGTTCGGTGCCACCACGATGTACCCGTTGGAGGCCATCTGGCTGAAGTTCCATCGATAGCTCCAGAATTGGCTCAGTGCCGATTGCGGACCACCCTCACAATAAAGCAGGGTGGGATAGGATTTCCCTGCATCAAAATGGGGCGGATAGATGATCCATGTGAGCATCTGTTTATTGTCGCTGGTTATTATCCATCGCTTCTCAACAGACGGCGTGGTCAGCTTATCCAGGATGTGCTTATTCTCAAACGATATTTCAACGGCATCGCCCGTTTCGGGATCAACCCGGTAGATCTCCTCGGGTTTGGTCATATCCACCCGGGTGGCAATCAGCGTTCCCTCAGCCGGGGCCACGAAATGGTAATCGTGATCGCCTGCAGTAACAGCTTTAATATCCTTTGTGGCAACATTCATTCTGTAAATTTGGAACGTCGCCTGCACCCCGGCAATGAAATAGAGGTTCTCTCCCTCGTCGGCCCAGACGAGCCCGGACGGACTGTGATCAAAATGGCCGGTCAGGTATCTTTTTTGTCCTGTTTCGAGGTTCAGTTCAAACAATCTGTCCTTATCTGCCTCGAAAGCGGCCCGTTCCATGCTCAGCCAGTAGATCTTGCTTCCGTCGGGTGAGAATAAGGGCGCCTTATCGTAGCCGGGCATCCCGTCGGTGAGGTTTTTCGTTTCACCGGTTTCCAGGTTATAGAGAAAGATATCCGAATTCGTGCTCAGGGTGTAGTCGATCCCTTTCAGCTTCTTACAGGTATAGGCAATGTTTTTCCCGTCGGGGCTCCAGCATATCTCTTCCGGACCGCCGAACGGCATCAGGGGCGTCTCGTAGGGTTCACCCGGCATAATGTCCTTACCCTCATCTATATTCTGACCGTTGAAATCGGCCACGAAGATGTGGCTGTAGGCTCCATCTTCCCAGGTATCCCAGTGGCGGTACATCAGGTCGGTGATGATCCTGGCATCAGCCTTCGGCAGGTCGGGGTAAAGCTCCTCCCGGGTTGTATCGGTTTTCACATCCTTTGTATAGTAAACCTTGTCGCCGGCCGGCGAGATGGAGAGGCTGTTGATGCCGCCCCCGATATTTGAAACCTGTTTTTTCCCGGTTCCGTCGGGATTCATCATCCATGCCTGGGTATTTCCTGAGGCAGGGGAGAGGTAGACAATCTTTTTACCGTCGGGTGTCCAGACAGCGTTCGATTCCCGTTGCGGGGTTTCGGTGAGCTGTACTTTCCCGGAGCCATCTGTCTGCATCACGAAGAGTTCGCGGTTGCTCCCGTTCTGTTCGATGCTGTAATAGGTTACCCCGTACAGGATTTTATCCCCTGAGGGGGAGACCTGCACATCACTGAGCCGCCCAAAGGACCACAGCACTTCGGGGGTCATGATATCTGACCGGAGTTCCGGATCGTTCCTGGTGATCAGGGGGGACCCCGTTTCATTTTTGCTGGTTGACTGGCAGGCAAGAAGGAGGATTGGAAAGAATAAAAAAATGACAGACTTTTTCATGGTTTGATATTTTTCGTTCAGGGTGATAAAATTATCAAAATTTACCGTTTTCCCGGCAGTCAGGTCCAAAAAACAATCTGTTCAGCAGGCAGATTGCCGGATCATTTTTATTCGTATGACAAAAGATCAGCTTCCGATACGATTTGACAACCTTCCGATCCGATTTGACGATGTTCCGATCCGATTTGAGACCCTTCCGTTGACATTGTGTCAGGTTCAGATCTGATTTGAC
>JAFGWU010000021.1 GCA_016936975.1 Bacteroidales bacterium
CCGATAAAATTCTGAGAATAAATAAATGGGGAGATCATCCAGGTCAGTGGGGATTTCTACCCCGATTAATGCATTACGCTGCCTGAACACGGAACCGGGAATCAAACCAAATCCCCTTTTAATATTTAAACCAATATTATTAGCTTTATACGCTTTATAACATTAAATAACGTTACCATGCCCCGCGTATTCACCCCGGTTGACATCAGCAAGGAGGAGAAAGAGGTCAGGAAAGATTATTTCGACCGCCACACACCCGTAATAATTTGCGAAGATCACGCACGCGAAGGAGAAAAGTTCAGGGTGAAGGTTAAACTTGGCACCGAATACCCCCATCCTGATGACCCGGACCATTTCATAAACTACATCCAGCTCTGGAACCGTGAAACTTTCCTGGCAGAAGTCCATTTTGCCCCGGGAGCCCTGGGAAATAAACCGGGACATGTAGAAGTCGATTTCTATATCGTTCCCGGACCGGTCAGCATGAACCTTTCGGCCATGGCTGCCTGTACCAAACACGGACTGTGGCAAAGTGAATCCCGGTAGGTGAAGATTGATTAACCGGCTTGCCGAAGATTAACAATCTCCTCGGCTTCATCCAGTTCATCATACCCTGAAGTACCCACAAAAGAGATAAAGGATATTTTCCATTCCCCTTCAACCTTTTCAAGAAACCTTACCTGTATGCTCTTTATTTCCACGGTATCCGTGGTATACCTGTAGGTCCATTTCTCATCACAGACAACCCATGCGCATTCGGGATAGACTTTTATCCTGTAGTTGGATTTCTCTACAGAAACGTGCTGATCCTCAGGAGCCGTCGCCCCTTCAATATCCTCCTGCAGATATTTTCCAACCGCGTCCCATCCTTCAAGAAACACATAAGTGTCCCTGCCGGCGGTGAGCCTCATGTTTGTTGAATCCTGCAGGTGCGTTTCAGCCAATGCCTCAAAATTGTAATCGGCATACGCATCGGTCTCGTCGTTGATCACCTTGATTATCGCTTCCTTCTCCTTTTCCGGGTCAAATGATTCCTGGCAACCGGTTACCACAACCATCATCAAAAGAAAAGAAATTAAAACAGTTACAGTTTTCATGGTCGGTAGATTTTTATGATTATCTCTTCCGCACATCAATTTTGACGCTTCCGTCCCATACATGCAAAATACATAATTGTCGAACAATATCCAATTAAAAATCCGGTTATCGAACGCAAACTGCACCTGCAATCTTGCCGTTCACTGACTGTGAATCCAATGCATTCTGCAGAAAGTTCCCTTTCCTGTTCCCCCGGTTTAAGTCAATGAGGAACCAAGCCGGAGCGTTCCCGGCCGGGAAGCGCTCCTCAAAAAATATCAAACTGAAGGCTGAACTTTTTAACTATCTTTGCACATAAATAATTTTAAGATGCATCTAACCATACCTGATAAATTAAGCGGAAGGGAACACACCATACTGCTTGGCAGAAAGGAGAGCGATTTTTCCGGTTTATTGCACAATCCGGATCAGCGGGATTACCTGAAAAACCGGATGGAGAAGGAGAAAGAGATCATATTGATGAATCATCTCGACCGGTTATTGATTGTACATATCCTCAAGGATGAACCGGGTGATCCTGCACAAAGACTTGAAAATGCCAGAAAGGGAGCATTCAACATACACAGGCTTCTGGCTGAACATGACATCGAAACCGTTCTTATTCAGAACGCCGGTATTACTGCGGAGGAGATTCTTTCTTATGTGGAAGGACTGGCCCTGACCAACTACCAGTTTCTAAAGTACCTGAAAAACGCGGATGAGAAGCGGCACAAGCTCAATGCTGCAGGGATCGTCTCCGAGTCCGTCGGTCCGGAAGATATCCATCACCTGAATACCCTCATTAAAGGGGTCTTTTATGCCCGCGACCTGGTGAATGAGCCGCTTTCGTACCTGTCGGCAAAAAAACTGTCGGAAGAATTTATCCGGATGGGGACAGAAGCGGGCTTTCAGGTTGAGGTCTTCGATAAGAAAAGGATTGAATCCCTGAAAATGGGCGGTCTGCTTGCCGTAAACCGGGGGAGTGTGGATCCTCCCACATTCTCCATTCTGACGTGGAAGCCTGAAAATCCGGTCAACACAAAACCGATTGTCCTTGTCGGCAAGGGGGTTGTATACGATACCGGCGGGCTGAGCCTTAAGCCGACCCACGATTCCATGGATTACATGAAGAGCGACATGGCCGGGGCAGCTGCGGTTTCCGGAGTTTTTTATGCCGTCTCCGCAAATCGTCTGCCTGTCTGGATCATCGGCCTGATCCCGGCCACCGATAACCGGCCCGACGGGAACGCCTATGTCCCCGGGGATGTCGTCACCATGTACGACGGAACGACTGTTGAGGTTCTGAACACCGACGCCGAAGGACGGATGATCCTTGCCGATGCGCTCAGCTATGCCCGACAATACGATCCGGAGCTCGTCATCGAGCTTTCCACCCTGACCGGTGCGGCCCAGGCTGCCATTGACAAATACGGTATCGTAGCCATGGGAAATGCAGGCAGGGAAATCATGGAGCTTCTGAAATTAAGCGGAGAGAACACCCGGGAACGGATCGCCGAGTTCCCTTTCTGGGAGGAGTATGCCGAGCAACTGCAATCTGATATTGCCGACCTTAAAAATATAGGCGGAAAATATGCCGGAGCCATTACTGCCGGAAAATTCCTGGAACATTTTACCGCTTATCCTTACATTCACCTGGATATCGCGGGTCCCTCCTATAATAAAAATCCGTTCAACTACCGGGGCAAAGGGGCAAGCGGCATCGGGGTAAGGCTTCTTTTTGATTTTTTTTATCACAGAACCCATTAATACTTTCTGAATGGATGAAAAAATAAAACTGGGAATTTCCCACGGTGATGTTAACAGCATCAGCTATGAGGTTATTATGAAGTCGCTGATGGATACCCGGATGCTGGACATCTGCACACCGGTTATTTACGGGTCTCCCAAGGTTGCAGCCTATCACAAGAAAGCGCTGGACATTGAAAATTTCAACCTGAACAATATCAACAATGTCGGGGAGTGCAAAAACGGAAGGGTTAACATTATCAATTGCGTGGATGAGAATATCCGGGTTGAGCTGGGCAAATCCTCTGAAAGTGCCGGAATCGCATCTTACCTGGCCCTTGAAGCTGCCACCGATGATCTCAGGGACAACAGGATCCAGGCCCTGGTAACCGGACCGATTAACAAGTTTAACATTCAGAGCAAATCGTTTAATTACGGCGGGCACACCGAATACTTCAAGGATCGTTTTGGGGTGGAAGAGGTCATGATGCTTATGGTGAGCGATATCATGAAGGTGGGACTGGTTACCACCCATGTTCCCATCAGGGAACTGCCAGAGATGATCACCGAAGAATTGATCTACAGCAAGCTCAAACTGATGTCCCATTCCCTGCTGACCGATTTCGGAATCAGGGGCGCCAGAATAGCTGTGCTTGGGTTCAATCCCCATGCAGGCGACAGCGGACTGCTCGGATCTGAAGAGGAACGGGTCATCATCCCCGCTATCAACCGTGCAATGGAACATAATATTTACGCCCTGGGCCCTTTCCCTGCTGATGGTTTTTTCGGTTCGGGTATGTTTACCAAATTTGATGGGATCCTGGCCATGTACCACGACCAGGGACTGGCTCCCTTTAAGGCACTCTCGATGGATCGCGGCATTAATTTCACTGCCGGGTTGCCGGTGGTCCGAACCAGCCCGGCCCACGGAACCGCTTATGAACTGGCAGGCAAGAATGAGGCAAACTTCGAATCATTTCGCAATGCGATCTATGCAGCCTGTGATATCTATCATCAAAGGGCGTTATACAGAGAGCTCAGCAAAAATCCCCTTCCAACCGGATTAACACAGGAAGAGGGTGAGGATGAATCTCCTGAGGACCTCGAAGTACGGGAAGACCGGGAGAGATAGAAAGCGGATGAACCGCCCGCTAACCGACCAGTGATTTGTAATCCTCAGCCGACAGAAGGTTTTTGATGCCGCCGGAGTCGCTGATTTTAATCCTGATCATCCACCCCTCACCATAGGGATCGGTATTGACCAGTTCAGGATTTCCTTCCAGGGCGGGATTAAGCTCCACAATCTCCCCCGCTAACGGCATATATAAATCTGAAACCGTCTTGACAGCCTCAATGGTTCCGAATGTATCCCCCTGGTTCATGGTTTCACCAACCGTTTCAATCTCAACGAATACCACATCTCCCAGCTCACCCTGGGCAAAATCTGTAATCCCAACCGTTGCGGTATCCCCCTCAATGCGGACCCATTCATGCTCTTTCGTATATTTCAAATTATCAGGTACGTTCATAATAATTGTCGTTGTTAATTTGATAACCTAAACCCCAAATTTAGTATTTTCTCTTCAATTACAAAGATGCTATTCATCATAACTTTCAACAGGGCACGGGATATTGTCACCATGCCATGCATATCGTGAAAAGACAATTTCGAGAGTCCTGAATAGAATTTCAAAAACCAAAAGCAGAGTTTC
>JAFGWU010000097.1 GCA_016936975.1 Bacteroidales bacterium
GGAGAGAGAGGGATTCGAACCCTCGGTACCCTTTTGAGGTACACACGCTTTCCAGGCGTGCCAGTTCAGCCACTCCTGCATCTCTCCGGTTTTTTGATCCCTCTGCTCCCAAGGAACGGTAACCAATATATTAAAGAACATTCTGAATAATGTTACCGTAACCGGGCACAAAATTCGCGGCGAAAAATACAAAAAAAAAATTATAATCCTCACTGCGGAAGAGTGATTTCTCCATTTAAGGATGTATTTAGAAGTTTTTTAATCTCGGTATTATCCAGATCCCGGGCCAGAAGGATCATTAATTTAGTGGTGGCTGCTTCAGTGGTGATATCGTATCCGCTTACGACACCGGCATTCAATAAATGCCGGCTTGTTTCATACATCCCCAGCTCAACGCTTCCGCGACTGCACTGGGTGACATCCAGCACGATTATGCCTTTAGCAACAGCCTGCTCGATTCTTTTAAGAAACCATATTTCAGTGGGGGCATTTCCTGAACCATACGTTTCCAGAATAACGGCACGCAGACCTTTTACATTGAGTATAGAATCCATATAATCCCGGTTCATTCCGGGAAACAGTTTCAGAATAGCGATCTGATTGTTGAAATGCCTGTATACCAATAGAGATTCCTGCTGTTTTCGCTTAAGAATGAATTCGCGGTTATAGAACATATGGACCCCTGCTTCTGCCAGGTAAGGATAATTGGCCGATTGAAAGGCATTAAAGTGTTCAGCATTTACCTTGGTTGTCCGGTTTCCCCGGTAAAGCTTGCTCTCAAAATAAATACAAACCTCCGGGACCACGGGAATATCGTTTTGTTTCTCGGCGGCTATCTCGATGGATGTAATCAGGTTTTCTTTTCCATCGGTACGTAATGCTCCAATGGGTAACTGGGCCCCTGTAAAAATGACCGGTTTGGAAAGGTTCTCAAGCATGAAGCTCAATGCG
This sequence comes from Bacteroidales bacterium, assembly GCA_016936975.1. GTDB lineage: Bacteria > Bacteroidota > Bacteroidia > Bacteroidales > JAFGWU01. The sequence goes on from JAFGWU010000097.1 coordinate 952, forward strand.
GAAGCAGAATAAGCCATTGTATCCGTTCCGTGCAGGATGACAAATCCGTCAAATTCATTATAACGTGATTCGATAATTTCAGCCAGGTCTTGCCAGATTTCGGGACTGATATCCGAGGAGTCAATCAAAGGATTAAAACTTACGGATTGGAGATTATACCCGAAATTCTTCAACTCCGGGATGTAATCAAGAACCTTATCAAAATCAAAAGGCTTAAGTGCTCCCGAAAAAGGATCCTGCATCATCCCGATGGTTCCGCCCGTAATAATAATGAGTATGGATCTGGATTGATTCATTATGTTATATCTTAAAAAGTCTTTCTGCATTCCCCGTGGTAATATCTGCCAATTCTTTTATGCTTACCCTGTGAATTTCCGCAATTTTTCCTGCAATATAAATTAAATAACTGCTTTCGTTTCTTTTTCCTCTGAATGGTTCCGGAGATAGAAAAGGCGCATCCGTTTCGAGCAATATCCGTTCCAGGGGGAGACCTGCCACAATCCCGGCGATATTACTGTTTTTGAAAGTCACCATTCCATTGATCCCAATATAAAAACCATAAGACAATGCTTTTTCTGCTTCCTTAATGTCTCCAGAAAAGCTGTGAAATACCCCTTTCAGTCCGGGTTCCCGAATTTTGTCCAGTACTTTGAAAATTTCTCTGAAGGACTGCCTTGCATGGATGACTATTGGCAATCCGGATTCCCTGGCCCATCTGATCTGGGTTTCGAAGGCAATTTCCTGTTCCAGGGCAAATTCCGGATTTCGGTAAAGGTCCATCCCGGTTTCACCGACCGCTATAAATCTTCTGTATTGAAATTGTTTTTCAATAGTGTTCAATTCATATTTGAAATTCTTCTTTACGGAGTTTGGATGCAGCCCCATCATGGGTAAACAGATGTGGCTGTATTGATCAGTTGTGGTATACAGGGATTGAATGGTTCCGGAATCGATGTTGGGTAAAAGCATCCTGGTTACGCCGTTTTGAAGGGCTCTTTCCATAACCTCAACCCTGTCATCGGAAAAACTGTCGAGATATAGATGCGTATGAGTATCGATAAACATAACTCTAAATTGAGGAGTCTTGAACAATTAAACACTGTTTCCGGATTGTCAGCAACAGGACTCAGTATGAAACAGGGCTGTAATCCAGGCACCTGAATACAATTTTTTAAACAGCTCCCTGAGCGATCATCGCATCGGCAACCTTGACAAAACCTCCGATATTGGCACCTTTCACATAGTTGACGTACGATTCAGACTCTGCTCCGAAGTTCACACAGGTCTGGTGAATGTTTTTTATAATGGTGTAAAGCCGTTTATCGACCTCTTCCCTGGACCATGGCAGGCGCATGCTGTTCTGGGTCATCTCAAGGCCGGAAACTGCAACTCCTCCTGCATTGGCAGCTTTTCCCGGACCATAAAGTATCTTTTGTCGTAGAAATACATTTATGGCTTCCGGGGTTGAGGGCATATTAGCCCCTTCACTGACTACTTTGCATCCATTCCTTACAAGGATTTCCGCATCATTTTTATCTATTTCATTCTCCGTTGCAGAGGGAAATGCCGCATCGCATTTAATATGCCATGGTCTTTTTCCTTCAAAATATTCACAGCCGAATTTATCAGCATACTCCCTAATCCGGCCCCTCCGGATATTCTTGAGTTCCATGATCCACTCCAGCTTCTCTTCGTCAATACCATTTGGGTCATAAATACTCCCGTTTGAATCGGAAAGGGTCACAACCTTACCCCCAAACTCATTAATTTTTTGAACTGTAAACTGGGCAACATTTCCGGATCCTGATACGGCCACAATTTTATTTTTTAAGGAATTACCGTTTCTGTTAAGCATCTCTTCAGCAAAATAGACCGCGCCGTATCCCGTGGCTTCCGGTCTGATCAGACTGCCTCCCCATTGAATTCCCTTCCCGGTGAGGACACCCGTAAATTCATTCCGAAGTCTTTTATATTGTCCGAAAAGGTATCCGATCTCTCTTCCTCCAACTCCTATATCTCCTGCTGGTATATCGGTATTGGGACCTATATGGCGGAAGAGCTCGGTCATGAAACTCTGACAAAAACGCATGACCTCGTTATCGGATTTGCCTTTGGGATCGAAATCAGAACCCCCTTTGGCCCCTCCCATGGGAAGTGTCGTAAGACTATTTTTAAAGACCTGTTCAAACGCCAGGAACTTTAAAATACCCAGGTTAACGGTTGGGTGAAAACGTAAACCTCCCTTGTAGGGGCCGATTGCTGAATTCATCTCAATACGAAATCCCCTGTTGATCATAATGTCTCCCCTGTCATTGATCCACGGAACGCGGAATATGATAATCCGTTCGGGCTCTGCAATCCTTTCAAGGATTTTGGCATGTTTGTATTTCGGATGCTCCTCGATAAAAGGAATCAGCGATTCCGCAACTTCCCGGACTGCCTGGTGGAATTCGGATTCAGAAGGATTTTTTGCCCTTATGGGGGCCATAAATTGCTCAACTTTTATGTCCATAGTCCTTTTTCCGTAATTTATTATGGACAAACTTAAAATTATTTAAGTCTATTTGTATGTAAATAGGGTTAAATTTTAACCGAATATTCCGTTCTGCCGGGGCGAGTCATCTTTTTATGCGGGCAGTTCTTTTTTTTCCCGGAATCCGGAAGAAGATTACAGTCGTTGGGAGAGAGATCCCGGCGGTTCTGAAGAAACAGGTTTCTGGGCGGCCCGGTCAAGGTTCCAGCAGGGGTTTTACCTTCAAAAGGTACGTATTACCCGGCTGAGGCGTCAACCAATCGCGGAGTTCCATTTCAATCAGAAGCGATAGTACCCGGTGAATGGGAATGTTGGTTCGTGTACTGATTGTTTCTGGTATCAGCCGGGGATTATTATACAGTGCCTCCACAATTTTCCTTTCATCGTCGGAAAATGCCTGCAGCTGAATCTGAAGGGCATGGTTTTCCGGATCATTCGATTCCCAGTTCATGGCGTATTCGATATCATCGGAGCATTCAACAAGTGCTGCCCTGTTTTTTTTGATCATATTGTTGCAGCCTTTTGAATATGTATCTGACGGGCGCCCCGGCACTGCAAGGACCTCCCTGTTATAGGAGAAGGCAATATCGGCCGTAATCAGGGCACCTCCCCTGCAGCCGGATTCAACGATGAGGGTCCCGTCAGATAATCCGGCAATAATCCGGTTTCTTCTTATAAAATTATTTCTCTCAGGTTTTGTTTCTGAACAGAAATCCGTCAGCAGGGCACCATGGCTGATGATACGTCCGGCATAAGTGCGGTGGGCAGAAGGATACAAAGTTCTTAATCCGTGTCCCAGGACAGCCACCGTTTTAAGATCATATTCTAGGGCTGCTTTATGGGCGGCAATGTCTATACCATATGCCAGACCGCTGACAATTACCAAATCCTTGTACCTGGCCCCCAAATTCTGAATCAGTTCCCGGCAGATTAATTTTCCCCTTTCACTGGCCTGCCTGGTTCCCACCACACTGAGAATTTTTGCGGATGACAGACAATTGATCCCTTTCATATACAGTAATACCGGTCCATCCAGACAATTTTTCAATCGCTCGGGATAGTTATCATCAAGGAAATAAAGCACGTCCAGTTTATTTTTCTGTATGAACACAACCTCTTTTTCTGCTTCCGCCATATTCTGCCGGGAAGAGATGACTCCGGCAAGGTGGTTCCCAATCCCGGGAATTTTGAGAAGGTTCGATCTTTTTTCTGAAAATACGGCTTCTGCAGACCCGGTGTATGCAATAAGTTTCTTGGCGGTGATAGCCCCGATATCCTGCAACATGGTCAGGGCAATTCTATAAATCAATTCAGAATGCGACATGTTGTTTTGGAATTAATGTCGTAATCGAGCGATTTATCGCACGCTGATCCCCTTAATTTTGATCCGGGGCGTTTTTTACATATTTCTGAAGGGCATTTTTTATCTTCACCCTGTCGGATTTGTTCACTGCAGACAGGCTGATTGGGGGGTATTTTGCTATTTTGTTCCGGTAGAACCGATAAACAATCAATTTTTCTTCAATTCCGAAAAAGAACTTTTCTGTTTCAAACTTCACAAACTGCATTTTCGGGATTTCAATGGAGTTTTTCTGACTGTTAAATATGGACAGGGAGTAATATCTCAGTATAATCATCTCATCCGCATCACTGAATGAAAGAAAATAGGGTAGCCTCAGGTAATTGACCAGGCTTATAATAATATATATGAGGGCAATGGCAATAATGACATGATATTTGGTTATTCCTGCCTCAGAATTATCAAACCAGGAGGTAAACAGAATTATTATCACAAGAAGAGTGAAAATGATGGCCATTGCCAGTCTTCTGAGCCAGATGCGGTATGCATTTTGTTTGTTATCATATTTCATGACTGCCGGGTTCGGTAAAGTTACTTTTGATATTGTGAGCGACGCCGGACCTCTTTCTTTATCAGGCCCAGTTCACGTCCGGTCTGTCCCTTAACGGAAGTATTTTCTTCCACCCGGCGCATCAGGTAGGGCAATACAAATCTTACGGGACCGTAAGGCACATATTTGGCCACATTATATCCTTCCTCAGCCAGGTTGAAACTGATGTGATCACTCATTCCAAAGAGTTGGGAGAACCATAACCGCTGGTCACCGGGATCCAATCCCTTTTCTTTCATGAGTTCAACAAGATACATACTGCTCTTTTCATTGTGTGTCCCATTGAAAACTGATACAACATCGATATTCTCAACAGAAACTTTGAGGGCCATGTTATAATCCCTGTCGGTGCTCTCTTTATCGGGTTGTATGGGATCAGGATAGTTCATGCGCCTGGCCCGTTCCCTTTCTTTCTCCATGTAGGCACCCCTTACAAACTTGGCACCCAGGTAAAATCCTTTTTTACGGGCCCTCTCGATGTCATTCTTAAGAACATCCAGCCGATCAACCCTGTACATCTGGTAGGTATTAAAAACAATTGCTTTCGAGCGGTTAAACTTCTCCATCATCTCCAAAACCACACTGTCAATAAAATTCTGATAAAACGAATCTTCAGCATCAACAAGAATTGGAATATCATTCTTGTAAGCGGTCGAACATAATGTGTTCATCCTCTGCCTGAATTTTTCTCCCTCCTCCAACGTTTTTTTGTCGGGCATCGTCCCGTTGCTGAGCAGCTCAAGGGCTTTATTATCACCAAAGGCGGTAGGCTTGAAAACAGCAAATGGAATGTTTGGATCTTTTCCTGCGTTAATGACTGACCTGATTGTTTCATTCAAAGCCTCCTGGATTGATTTATCATCCTTTTTGCCCTCTACCGAGTAATCCAGTATGGAATAAACCTTTGCAGAATAAAGTTTGTCAACGGCAGCCTTGCATGACTCCAGAGTCTCACCCCCGACAAATTGCCTGTAGGCTGTCGGCTTCACGATCCATCCTATGGGTAACCTCAGGGTGGAGGCTAAATTGATAAAGGGATTGCCAATTTTTACCAGAACCGGATAAGCCAGAATCCTGAAAAGCATATGGGCCCTTTTGAGGTCTGTATCGGATTTGATTTTAAAAGCCGTTTCAGTATTATCAAACGTTAGCATTGTACAGTTAAAGATTGATTTAAATTCAGGAAGCAAAAATAATCAAATTGGGTTTACTAAATCAGGAACATGTTTCAAAATAGGTTTTTATTACCTTTAAAAAAAAAATCATTCCTATCTGTATGGCATATTTGATTTCAAAGCCTTCAGTTTCTCCTTCCGGCAGAATTATCCTTCCTTCGTCCAAAAGCATTTCAAACAGATTGTTGATAATCGATGCTCTCACAGGCTCAGGAGGCGTCCTGAACAATCTTGCGGAAAGCGATGATACCCTGCTTATGAAAAGAGCCCTTCAAACCCGAAATATGGAGAAAAACACAGGTCCTGCCGGGACGGCCATGAGATTCCTGACTGCTTTTTATGCTGCTGGCAACCAGGAGGTCATCCTTACCGGTTCGGAGCGGATGAAGAAGAGGCCCATTGGAGAACTGGTTGGTGCACTGGTCAAAATGGGCGCTGATATCAGCTATCTGGGGGAACCGGGATTCCCTCCGCTGAAAATCAGGGGAAGGACCTTAAAAGGAGGTTCCCTATCGGTGGATGGGAGCATCAGCAGTCAGTTTATCAGTGCTTTGCTGATGATTGCTCCTATGATCAAGAATGGACTGGATCTGGAATTGCAGGGCGAGCTGGTTTCTGCTTCCTATATCAGGATGACCCTTGAGCTGATGCGTCAATGGGGCGCAGAATATGCATGGAAAGATAACCGTATCAATATACCGGAAGGGAGGTATCAATCACGCAGTTATACAGTGGAATCTGACTGGAGTGCCGCATCCTACTGGTATGCGATCACCGCTTTGGCTGATAAGGCTTCCTTTGAATTACCCGGTTTATTTAAGAATAGCCTCCAGGGGGATGCTGTCGTATCTGAATTGTTCAGTAAACTGGCAGTCAAAACAGAATACCTGCAAGAGGGCGTCAGGATATCCAGGAATGCAGACGGAAAAACTCCTGAATTCATCCAGTTCGATTTTACACTCTGTCCCGACCTGGTGCAAACGCTGGTCCCGGTATTATGTGCCAGCGGAATAAAATTCCATTTTACCGGAACCCGGACACTTCTGATAAAGGAAACCAATCGCATTTTTGCCCTGCAAAGAGAATTGAAAAAATTTGGTTACAATCTCAAGGGCGGACGTGATGGCAGCTTCCTGGAGTGGTCAGGAGAGGTCAGCAGAAAAGATCCTGACGGAATTGTGGAAACGTATCACGATCACCGGATGGCAATGGCTTTTGCACCGCTATGCCTTAAGTTTGGAAAAATTGTTATAAAAGATCCTGAAGTGGTTACAAAATCTTACCCGGCCTACTGGAGTGAATTAAAAAGAGCGGGTTTTGGCATCGATGAGATTTAATAAAAGATTGCCGGTTTGGTTCCCGGGTGGAATTCTAAAAAAAATAAAGATTCCAGTAAAGGACTTAGTCGGGCCGGTTTATCAATTTAATTTTTCAGGTCGCGTCGTTCAAGAAAGAAACGTTTTATGACTTGAGCACATTCGGGCTCCAGGAATCCCGACCTGACCACTGTTTTTGGATGAAAGACCCTGATTCCATAGGTTGAATAGCCGGCTTTGGGATCGCACGTTCCGAAAAATACCCGGGGAATCTGGCTCCAGGCCAAGGCTCCCGCGCACATCAGACAGGGCTCAAGGGTGATGTATATGGTACATTCCGTCAGGTATTTTGAACCGAGAAAATTTGCCGCTGCCGTAATGGCAATCATTTCTGCATGTGCCGTAACATCCAGCAGTTTCTGGGTGGAATTGTGTGCCCTGGCAATGATCCGGTTATGGTCGACCACCACGGCTCCGACAGGGATCTCCCCCGACTCGAATGCTTTGTAAGCCTCCTTTAAAGCCTCGTTCATAAAATATTCATCCGAGAAGATGGGATAGGTCATAGTCCCTTTCATAATTCTTGTTAATTTCGCAAAATAATAAATTCAAACAAAAAAGGGTAAAACCATTTTATTATGTTCAGGTCACATCATTGCGGTGAATTAAATATTAAGGATATCGGTAAAACGGTCATAATGAGTGGCTGGGTTCGTAAATCAAGGGATCTGGGAGGAATGACCTTCGTGGATTTGCGCGACCGCTATGGCATCACACAGCTGGTATTCAATATGGATGCCGATGCAGAATTATGCCGGAAAGCAAGAAAGCTGGGACGGGAATATGTAATCAGGATAGAAGGCCGTGTTGCGGAGCGGAGTAATAAAAATCCCAACCTCAATACCGGGGATATTGAAATCCTGGTGGAGAAGCTCGACATTCTCAGCAAGTCTGAGGTACCTCCATTCACCATTGAGACCGATACGGACGGTGGAGAAGATTTGCGCATGAAATACCGATACCTTGACCTGAGAAGGGATGTTGTCAGGCAGAACCTGGAACTGCGGTCAAGAATGGCTATTGAGGTAAGGAATTACCTGAGTTCGTTGGGCTTCCTGGAGGTTGAGACGCCCGTGCTGATTAAATCGACCCCTGAAGGAGCCCGGGATTTTGTAGTTCCGTCCAGGATGAACCGGGGCGAGTTCTATGCTCTTCCCCAGTCTCCCCAGACATTCAAGCAACTGTTAATGGTAGCGGGCTTTGATAAGTATTTCCAGATTGTCAAATGCTTCCGGGATGAAGATCTGCGTGCCGATCGCCAGCCGGAGTTCACTCAGGTTGACTGTGAAATGTCTTTTGTTGAAAGGGATGATGTTCTCAATACGTTCGAAGGATTGGCAAAACACCTTTTCAAATCTATCAAGAACGTGGAAATAGAGGGTGAATTTCCCAGGATATCCTACAGGGATGCCCTGATGAAATATGGCACAGATAAACCGGACCTGCGTTTTGGAATAGAATTGAAAGAGCTGAGTGACCTTGTCCGGGGGAAAGGGTTCCCGCTATTCGAGGAAGCCGAATATACAGGAGGGATCTGTGCGGAAGGGTGTGCCTCCTATTCCCGCAAACAGCTGGATGAACTTACGGAATTCGTAAAAAAGCCCCAGATTGGAGCCAGGGGATTGATTTATATTAAATTAAATGAAGACGGAAGTGTAAAATCCTCTGTAGATAAGTACTACAATGAAAATGATCTGAGAATATGGGCTGAGCGTTTCAAAGCCCGACCGGGCGATCTTATCCTGGTGCTTTCCGGGGATACGGAGAGAACCCGTAAAGGATTAAGTGAACTAAGGCTTGAAATGGGAAAAAGGCTCGAATTGCGTAAATCGGGGATCTATAAACCATTGTGGGTGATTGATTTTCCTTTGCTGGAATGGGACGAAGAAACACAGCGCTATCATGCCATGCACCATCCCTTCACCAGTCCTTATGAGGATGACCTTACATTATTTGAAACAGATCCGGGGAAAGTCAGGGCAAAAGCCTACGACCTGGTAATTAATGGAGTGGAAATAGGAGGCGGATCCATCCGGATACATGATGAAACCTTACAGAAAGCCATGTTCAGGAATCTTGGATTTACTGATGAAGAGGCACGCAAACAGTTCGGTTTTTTAATGAGTGCCTTCAGATATGGAGCCCCTCCGCATGGAGGGATTGCATTCGGATTTGACAGGTGGGTAGCCCTTTTTGCGGGGATTGAATCTATCCGGGATGTCATTGCATTTCCTAAAAATAATGCCGGACGGGATGTTATGATAGATACCCCATCTGTTATTGCACAGGAACAGCTCGATGAGCTGGGTCTTCATGTGATCCCCGAAACAAGGTAATCATTCGTTCGGAATCTGTTTCGCTGAACGATATTTGAAAGATTTACTGAAGTCAATCGGTTCATGGACCTGTTTTCCCAATAAGGTTGCCGAAGTGCAATCTTCAATATAAACATGAATGTAGTCTCCTGGTCGGTTAAGGCCTTTGGGAAATACCACCACCTTATTCTGACTTGTTCGTCCGAAAAAGTAATCATCAGATTTTTTTGAAGCACCTTCTACCAGTACCTCATATACTTTTCCAATGTCGCTCTTCTTGCTCTGAAGGGATAATCGGTTCTGCAGTGCAATAATCTCATTGAGCCGGCGGGTTTTGACCTCATCCGGCACATCATCGGGGAACCGTTTCTCTGCAACGGTACCGGGTCGTTCACTGTACCTGAACATAAATGCGAAATCGAATTGTGCCCACTTCATCAAACTGAGGGTTTGATGATGATCTTCCTCTGTCTCACCGGGAAAACCTGCAATAATATCTGTAGAAACCGTGGCTTCGGAAAGATAATTTCTGATCGCCCTGATTCGGTCCATATATCCATCCCTGTCATATTTTCTGTTCATCCTCAGGAGGATCTTACTGCTTCCGGATTGCACCGGCAGATGGATGCTTCGGCAAATATTCGGATGCCGGCTCATCGTTATTAAAAGGTTATCGGACATGTCCTTGGGATGTGAAGTGGCAAATCTGACCCGCAGGCCAGGATCAATTTCTGCCACCCGATCCAGGAGGGAATCGAATGTCAGATCCTCTCCATTCGCCTTCCATGAATAGGAGTTGACGTTCTGCCCCAGCAGGGTTACTTCGCGGTATCCCTGCCTGAACAGTACTTTTGTTTCATCGATAATGGTTTCAGGATTCCGGCTGCGCTCCCTGCCCCTGGTGAAGGGAACCACGCAGTAGGTGCAGAAATTGTCACAGCCCCTCATGATGGAAACAAAAGCTGAAACATGATTTTTATCCAGCCGCACAGGATTTATATCCGCGTAAGTTTCCTCGATACTGAGCAGGGTATTCACTCCTTTCAGTCCACTTTCCACTTCATCGAGTAATCCGGGCAGTGTCCGGTAGGCATCCGGACCTGCCACCAGGTCGATACTTTTCTCTTCGCGCAACAATTGCTCCTTAAGACGTTCGGCCATGCATCCTATAACCCCGATTTTTATTTCGGGCCTTTTCTCTTTATATTTTCTGAATACTGCCAACCTGGCTCTGACCCTCTGTTCGGCATTTTCCCTGATCGAACAGGTGTTGACCAGAATCAGGTCCGCCGCTTCCATCGAATCGGTGATCTCATAATTCTGCTTCTGAAGAATGGCAACCACAACCTCGCTGTCTGCAACATTCATCTGGCAGCCATAGGTCTCAATGAATAGTTTCTTTCCCATAGGATTCAAAGGTATTAAAATATACTATTTACCGATTAAAACTGCGGCCTTGCCGATTTGTTGTTTTATGGATTTAAGTTTCATATTAATATTGTTCAATAAAATAACTTGTTAAATTAAATACAATGAAAATGGGAGCAGGTCTTTTTTGGGGTGTCTTTATACTTTTACTGGGTATTGCACTCATCATCAAGGTTATTTTCAATATTGATTTTCCGGTCATCAAGATTTTATTCGGTCTGTTTTTGATATTCCTTGGTCTGAAGCTTCTCTTCGGCCGTTCTTTTTTGCCCCACGGTCATATAGGTCCCGAAGAAACAATTTTCAATGAGCGGGTATACGCACATCCTGAAAACGGGAAGGAGTACAGTGTTCTGTTTGCAAAGGGAGTGTATGATTTTACGAATGTGGATTTGAGTGAAGGAGATTTCAATGTAAAAATCAATACTGTATTCGGGGGGTCTGTTATTAAAATCAACCGTGAAATGCCTGTCAGGATCGAAGCCAATGCCGTATTTGCCGGTGCAGAACTTCCCGACGGGAACACCGCTGTATTTGGTGCAGCCCAGTATGTTACAGATTCATGGAGCAGGGATACCGCATCCCTGAATGTAAAAGCGGATGTTATATTCGGGGGACTGCAGGTGATCAGAAAATAGGGACTCTTTTAAAATGATTTTCCTTTTTGCTATTTTTGTGAACTAAAACAAGCAAAAAATGTCAGGTCATAGCAAATGGTCTACTATTAAGCATAAGAAGGGTGCCAAGGATGCAAAAAGGGGAAAGTTATTCACCAAACTGATCAAGGAGATCACGATCTCAGCACAGCTGGGAGGTCCTGACCCCGAGGCCAACCCCCGTCTCAGGGCCGCTATACAGAATGCTAAGGGGATGAATATGCCCAAGGATACCATACAACGGGCCATTAATAAAGCTAACAGGGATTCATCGGATTTCCAGGAGACTTCTTTTGAAGGATATCTTCCTTTCGGAATTGCGGTTTTTATCGAATGCCTCACCGATAATAATAACCGGACTGTTGCCAGCATCCGGTCTGTTTTTAATAAAAGAGGAGGTAACCTGGGAACAAATGGTTCGCTGAGTTTTATTTTTGAGAGAAAGGGCATTATAACTGTTCCGGCAGGGGACACGTATCATGAAGACTTCGAGCTGGAGATCATTGATGCAGGAGCAGAGGAGATCGAAAGGGAAGAGGATGTTTTCATAATTACCACCTCCCTTGAAGACTTCCATGCAGTGCAGAAGAAGATTGAAGAGCTGGGTATTGAGGCGGGAAGTGCAGAACTTCAAAGAATTCCGAATGAAACAAAAATATTGCCCCTGGAACAATCCGTTCAGGTCATGAGAATCGTTGAAGAATTTGAAGATGATGATGATGTTCAAAACGTATATCATAATCTCGAAGTAACGGACGAGATCCTGGAAGCCCTGAATGAAGAGTGATCACCAGACTGTTATAAACGATTTTACTGACCGGAGGAGGCCATTTTCTTTCCTTTTCCCGGGCTGAGCCCGGAACAAATCAATTTAATGCAGAAAACAATGATCCCGGCGGCAATGGCAGCAATTGCCGTGGTTCTCAGGATATGATCGGACTCATTCCAATTGTAATAAATCAGAACCGGTCCGGCCAGGATAAGAAGAAAAGAGGACAACAAAGGGAAACGCTTTACCCAAAACCTGGTGAGGCCCAGAAGTATTGCAAGACCCCCCAGACTGATACCCGCCATCCGTTTGAAATATTGCTTCTCATGGAATTCACCCAGTAACTGTAATCTGACATGCTCCTCGGTCAGACTTAAATTATTGGCCAATATGCTGTTTACAGAATCAGAAAATTTTAACCCCAACCATCCCGACAAAAAAAATCCGATTCCAGCTGCCAGGATAAAAATTGTGGCGATATGATGGAGGAATTTCAGTCTTCCTTTAAAGGTCAACTGATAGAAAGGAATAGTAATAAAGGTTAAAACAGCAGCACTTAACCAGGCATATGAACTTATTCTCTGGGTGTTGTAATGATCCATGAGAAAGGAAAGGTCTTCATTAAGCGTGGCGTAGGGACTCACAAAATTGAAATCGAGAAGGATAGCGACTATGAAACCAAAAGTGGTCAACAGGACCAAGAAGCCTGTAAATACTTCGGTTTTTCTTCTTTTTCTGTGGTCCGGTTCCTGCATTTGCGAATGTACTTATTTATTTTAGTTCATCCGATAACAGTCCGTAAATTTGATTAATTTTGGACCGATAACAAACAGTTATGAAGATCCCGGGGATATTTCTTATCATATTTCTTTTCCAGTGTGTTGGGATCCAGTCTCAGACCAGTCATTCCTCATCCTATAAGAAGGATCCTTATTCCCGACTGATGGAAAGCTATTCCGACGACGGGCAGGTACGAATTTATGCTGATTCGCTGATTATTGAGCATTACTATAAACATCTTCTGAAGAACAAACAGGCCAGCGGTATTCCCGGCTACCGGATCAGGATCTTTTCAGAAAGCGGAGTCGGGGCAAAGGACAGGCAAAAAAGGGTAAGGGCCAATTTTCTCTCCTTATATCCCACTGTGGATGCCTACTATTCATACGATGGTCTGAATTTTAAAGTTTATGTGGGCGATTGCCGGACAAGAAGTGAAGCATCCTTGCTTTATGACCGGGTAAGCAGAAATTTCCCCAATGCAATCATTGTCAGGGATAATATAAATATTGACAGAATAGATTAGCAGGTCAGCAACAATGAGTGACGAAATAAGGCACAAGTGCGGTATTGGACTGATCCGGTTATTGAAACCTCTCGAGTTTTATCAGTTAAAATACGGTACCTGGAAATACGGTCTGCAAAAACTCTATTTGCTGATGGAGAAGCAAAGAAACAGGGGACAGGATGGTGCGGGCCTGGTCAGTCTGAAATTAAAGATGCCCCCCGGGCACAAGTATTTTCATCGTCAGCGCTGTTCAAATGAATCTGCCATCAGCGATGTTTTTCGCAAGGTATATTCGGAATTCAGAAAGGCAGAGCGGAAATTCCCTCATTCATATGAGGATGCGCAATGGGCAAAAAGAAACCTGCCATTTGTGGCCGAAGCATACCTGGGGCATCTGAGGTATGGGACATTCGGAACAAACAGTGCCGAAAACCTTCATCCGGTCATGCGCCAGAATAACTGGAGTACCCGGAATCTTGTGCTGGCCGGGAATTTTAATCTCACTAATGTTGAGGAGCTTTTCAAAATGCTCGTCGACCTCGGGCAATATCCGAAGGGTTATTCCGATACCGTTACCATGCTTGAAAAGGTTGGACATTTTCTCGACAAGGAGAATCAGCAATTGTTTGACTTATACAAGAAGAAAGGGTATACCAATACAGATATTACCGAACTGATTGCAGAGAATCTGAATATAGTAAAAATATTGGCGGATTCAAGTAAACGTTGGGATGGCGGATATACCATTGCAGGCATGATGGGGCATGGGGATGTATTTGCCTTCAGGGATCCCTGGGGGATCAGGCCAGCTTATTATTATTTTGACGATGAAATAGCCATTGTTGCTTCTGAAAGGCCTGCAATACAGACTGCCTTAAATGTAAGCTCAGATTTTGTAAAGGAGTTGCCGGCCGGTCATGTCCTTATTATAAAAAGAAACGGCAGGATTTCCATAGAGAAGGTTCTGGAGCCATATGAAAAAAAGTCCTGCTCATTTGAAAGAATCTATTTCTCAAGGGGAAGCGATAAGGACATTTACCGGGAAAGAAAAAGACTGGGGGAATTGATTGTCCCGAAAGTTTTAAAGATGGTTGATTATGATCTGGAAAATACGGTATTTTCTTATATTCCCAACACTGCAGAATCGGCTTTTTACGGGATGCTGAAGGGTGTCGAGGATTTCATGATCAATGATAAAATAGAGAAACTGAAAAACCTGAACGGAAATTTAACTGAAGATAAAATATCGGAGATTATTTCCCGGAGGCCCAGGGTGGAGAAGATCGCTATCAAGGATTTGAAGTTGCGTACATTTATTGCAAGGGATAAGGGCAGAAGCGGCCTGGTTAGCCATGTTTACGATATTACCTACGGTACCATTAAAAAAGGTACGGATAACCTGGTAGTCATAGATGACAGTATTGTGAGGGGAACCACGTTAAAACACAGCATCATTAAGATCCTCGACCGGCTCGGACCCAAACGGATTGTTGTGGTTTCATCTTCCCCCCAGATCAGATATCCCGATTGTTATGGCATTGATATGGCCAGACTGGGCGATTTTATAGCCTTTCAGGCGGTTATAGAATTACTGAAGGAAAATGATAAGCATCACATTATTAATGAGGTATACAAGAAATGCAGGGCACAGCAGGAACTGCCAGGGGAAGACATCGTCAATTATGTAAAAGATCTCTATGAGCCGTTTACAGCAGATCGTATATCAGACAAAATAGCAGAATTAATAAAAGAACCTGATATCAATGCCGAGGTAAAGGTAGTATATCAAAGTATTGAAAACCTTCATGAAGCAATCCCCAATGATCTCGGGGACTGGTATTTTACGGGAGATTACCCGACGCCGGGGGGCAAAAAGGTCGTCAACAAATCTTTTCTGAATTATATCGAAGGGATTAACTCCCGGGCTTATTAAAATTGAACCGCTTTAAAAATTGATTTATTCTGTAATCCCTGCTGCGGATACTTTTTATTTTCCTCAGATGAATCGGGATATAATTTGCCATATGGCGTTCAATCTTAGCCTTGTAGAGGTCATTAATGGTAATCATGATCCCGGTTTCTTCCACATCCCCGAATCCTTTGTTCAGAACCGTTCCGAAAGTTTGCATCGAAGGAGAAAGATTCATGTAGGCATTGATTAGCGGGGGAATATTTTCACCGCATGCCCGGACCTCCCTTGATAGAATTTTATAATTTTCCTGGTAATTCCTGCCTGTAAAGATTGCGGTCAGCTTTGCCCTGTCCGTAATCATTTTTAGGGGTTCCCTGGGTTTTACAAGCCCTTCCTTATCAGGGAAATGTTTATTGAGAAAGAATAATATCATATCCCTGGCCATTTGATGGTAGTGCAGGTACATGGTAACCTTACCGAACAGATATTTCTTATCGGGATTGTCCAGCACGATGGATCCGAGCCCGTCCCATAAATTATCGAGTGCATAGATGCCTTTTCGTCTGAGTGAAGTTGATTGGTATGTGGGCTGCACGAACGATCGTCCGAGTTCGATCATATCCGGCAGGTAATCCTTGACAAAAGTCTCAGAAAAATCAAATAAGCTGGCAGTGGCTAGATTCACGGTTCCATCGGACAGACAGTTCTTGCTGTCGCAGATGTAGAATCTGTAACCACCCAGAATAGCCTCTTCATCGGGATCCCATACAATAAGTTGTTTGTAGGCATGGGGTCCCGAATCAAATGCATCCAGATCACAATCCAGCCCGGTCCCACCACCGGCATTTCTGAAGGAAAGTTCCCTTAACCTTCCGATTTCTTTCATCACACCGGGAGCGTTCTCAGCAGTGATAATGTAAATCTCGTTCCCTCCCTTATTTGTTTTTCTGATGAACTTCTCTTTTGTCAATTCAGAAGTCAGTACATCAACAGGTACCGGAGGTATAATCTCTTTCATATTCATGGTTGTGGTGCTAAAAAATTAAAATGGAAATGACACATTGTAATTTTCAGGCAGGTTATAAACATGTTCCTGCACTTTTATGGCCCAGTCACCGGGAACGTACCGCCTGTTAAACGTCTGGAATGAAATAGGCCGGCCAATGTGGATGATATAATGTTTATTCCGGTGTTTGAAAGTCTCATTCGGAAGAAAGAACATTTCCAGGTTTGCTTTGATTCCTAAAAATTTCCGCAGGTTGGATAAGTTATAAAAAAAATCGGAATTGCGCCCGCTGATGTGTATGGGAACGACATCTCTCCTGTATTGAACGGATTTGGATATGAAATTTTTATTCCATTGCGGATCCCTGATTATACCTTTCTTTCGTCTTGAAACCAATCCGGCAGGAAAAGTGAGAATCTGGGCATCAGAATCAAAAACTTCATTGATCCTGCGAACATTCTCCAGAGCCTGCGCACCGTGTTTGTTAATCGGAACGAATATTCCCTCCATATTTTTTATGTTCATGAGAATATCATTTACCAGTACCTTGATATAGGGATATTTATTTCCCAGTTCCCTTATTATTAATCCGCCATCAAATCCGCCGAGTGGATGATTGGAAACAAAAATATAGCGTCCGCCTGATGGTAAATTCTCACGTCCTTTAACATCAACCGTAACATTGAATAGCTCAATGGTCGCGATATAAAAATCCATGTCCTTCTTATACCCGTGGTTATAAAGGATCTCATTGATGAAATCCAACCGGAGAATACGATGCAGGTAACGGTATATAAAACCAGGGATAAGAGGGGCCAGGGAAGGATTTTTTTCATAGAATATCTCCCTAATATCCAATGGTTTGAAGTTTTTCTTATGTTCCGATTCAGTCGTCATGCCTTCGATCTGACCTGTGCGGGGACCTGCCCGTTTCAAAAATATTAAAAAAATGGTTTTCTTCTGCTCATGATTCCATAATCATGGTATCGCCGTTTTTATTAATACCATCTTGAAAGAAAAGTTATTAACAAAGTGGGAAAAAGTGGGAGAAAATGGATATTTGTGGGAAAAAAAGTACTATTTTTACCCTTAAACCCAAATCTTAATGGATGATAACCTTTATTGGAGATTATAAAGTCAGGCTTGATTCGAAAGGGAGGCTTACTTTTCCTGTCGCCTTCAAGAAGCAGATCCGGGAGGAAATGCTTGAGGGTTTTGTCCTGAAGAGGGATATTTTCGAAAAATGTCTGATCCTCTATCCGATGTCGGAATGGGAAAGGCAGAATGCGATTATCCGTTCAAGAACAAATTCCTTCAATAAAGAGCATGCAAGATTTCTCAGGATGTTTTATTCGGGAACTGCAGAAGTATCTCTTGACGGCAGCAACAGGATATTAATTCCGAAGCGTTTACTGGACTATGCAGAAATAAGGGATGAGGTTGTAATGGCGGGACAATCGGGTAAGATTGAAATCTGGGCATCCGGCAAGTACATCGGAATGGATGAGACGGGTGAGGAATTTGCTTCCATGGCAGAAAAAATATTAGGGGGAACTTTTGACGAACCAGTAAAGTAATGGTCTATCATAAGCCGGTACTGCTTAAAGAGAGTGTGGAAGGATTGAATATACAGCCGGAGGGAGTCTACGTGGATCTCACTTTTGGCGGTGGCGGGCACTCTCGCGAAGTTCTTAAAAAATTGGGAAAGAAAGGAAGATTGATTGCTTTTGACCAGGACCCGGATGCCAAGGCAAATGCTCCTGAGGATTACCGATTCAAACTTATAGAAGCCAACTTCAGATTTTTAAGAAATTTTCTCAGGCATGAAGGCATAAACACTGTTCAGGGAATTCTGGCAGATCTGGGTATCTCTTCTCATCAAATCGATCAGACGGAACGCGGATTTTCTTTCCGGTTTCCGGCTGTTCTCGATATGAGAATGAATCCCGGTGCAGAATTTACTGCTGAGGAGCTGCTTATGCAGTATTCAAAAGAAGAACTCCAGAGGATCTTCCGGGACTATGGGGAGTTAAGGAATAGTGCCAGAATAGCTTCCTTAATTGTCGAAGCGCGGAAAGACAAACCGGTAACCGGAGTTCAATGGCTGGAACAAATACTACGTCCGGTAATACCTGCACAGAATCCAAGCAAGTTTCTGGCTAAAGTCTATCAGTCGATCAGGATTGAGGTTAATAAAGAGCTTGAGGCACTCAGGGAGGTCCTGCCTCAAACCCTTAATTATCTCGGAAGGGGCGGAAGGCTTGTCGTTATTACATACCATTCCGTTGAGGACAGGGTGGTGAAGAATTTTTTGAAATCAGGAAACCTGAGTGGGGAGGTTGAAAAAGATTTTTATGGAAACGTCAGGGTCCCCTGGAAATTGATAAACCGGTCGGTCATTACGCCTTCAGAAGAAGAAGTAAGGATTAACAAAAGAGCCAGGAGTGCCAAATTACGAATTGCGGAGAGACAATGATGAGTAAAAGGAAAGGAAATATAGAATTTGACCAGTCGATTGATGAAAACGATAGGTTTTTATCGTTCCGTGATTTTATCAACGGTAATCTGCTGACGAAAAAGATCGTACTGAAACAAATCAGGTATTTCATTTTACTCGTGATGATTGCCTTTATCAGCATTGCCAACAGGAATCATGCGGAAAAAGTGGTGATTCATCTGAATCAATTACAAAAAGATGTCAAGGAGTTGCGATCTCATTCCATTACCATTTCCGCAGAACTCATCAAAGTAAGCCGACAATCGGAGGTGGTAAGGCTGGTCAATCGTTACGGGCTGGGATTGCAGGAAAGCCTGGAGCCGCCAAATAAACTATTCATTGACGAAAGATAGATGTCCCTTAAAAAAGACATACTGATACGCGTATCTCTGGTTTATCTGGGTATTGTGATATTCGGTCTGATGATCCTCGGGAAAGCTTTCTATCTCCAGATATTTGAAAAGGATCAATGGAAAAGATCGGAGAATAACACTGTTCGTCACAAAATAATTGAACCTAACCGGGGCAACATCTATTCGGCAGATGGACTCCTTCTTGCTGTTTCGGTACCGTATTATGAGATAAGGATGGATATGCAGTCGGAATCTTTTACCAGGGAGATTTTCGACCGGCATGTTGATGAACTTTCAAAATCTCTCTCAGAATTTTTTAAGGATCGGCACTGGACAAGCTACAAAAGAGAATTGGTCAGGGCCAGGGAAGAGGGAAACCGTTATTTTCTGGTTAAGAGAAATATCACCTACACCCAGCTTCAGGAGGTGAAAAAGTTCCCGATTTTTAATCTTGGTCCTTACAGGGGTGGTTTTATCTATGTTCAGCAGAATCAGAGGATCCATCCTTATGGAATGCTGGCTTCCAGGACCATTGGCTATACCATGAAAGGGCCCGTGGAGAGTGTGGTCGGGATTGAAGGAGCTTATAACCGCGAGTTGAGGGGTGTGGAAGGATACCGCCTGATGAGAAGAATCAGGGGTGATGTGTGGATGCCGATTAACGACCGGAACGAAGTTGAACCCAGGGACGGACATGATGTTGTTACCACCATTGATGTAGATCTTCAGGATGTGGCGGAGAATGCGCTTATGAACCAGTTGATGCGTCACGAGGCAGACCACGGATCCATCGTCTTAATGGAGGTGCAGACCGGTAAGATTCGGGCCATTGCCAACCTGTCACGGAATGAGAACGGAACATATGGAGAGACTTACAATTTTGCCATCGGGGAGAGTACTGAACCAGGATCCACATTCAAGCTGGCCTCGATGATTGCAATCTTGGAGGATGGGTATGTCAGGCCAGAGGAGATTGTAGATGTGGGGAACGGAGTGGTCGAGTATTACGGGAAAAGGATTGAAGACAGCGGAGAAATCGGACTTGGTAAGATTTCTATTCAGCATGCTTTTGAGGTATCCTCAAATGTGGGGATATCAAAAATTATCAACGAGCATTACAAAGATAATCCCTCAGCCTTTATCGATCGGTTGTATCAGATGGGATTGAACAGGAAACTCGGTCTGGAGATCCGAGGAGAAGGGAGACCAGAAATAAAATATACCGATAGTGATCTGTGGTCCGGAATTTCTTTACCGATGATGTCTCTTGGATATGAAGTCCGGATGACCCCCCTGCAGATCCTTACCCTTTACAATGCCATCGCGAACGACGGAAAAATGATTAAGCCTGTTTTCGCAGAGGAGATAAGGTACAGGGGCAAAACCGTCAAGAAAATCGAAACAAAGGTACTGAACCATTCCATCTGCTCGAATGAAACGCTTTCCCGGATTAAAATCATGCTTGAGGGCGTGGTGGAAAACGGAACGGCCAGGAATCTCCGCAATTCGCATTATCAAATTGCCGGAAAAACGGGAACGGCGCAAATTGCACTGGACAAGCAGGGATATACTGAAGCACTTTACCAGGCCTCATTTGTCGGGTATTTTCCGGCCGACAAGCCAAAATATTCCTGCATTGTGGTGGTTAATGCCCCCTCAAAGTCAATTTACTATGGGAATCTTGTGGCAGGTCCCATTTTCAGGGAGATAACAGATCGGATTTACGTGAGAGAATATGATCTGCACAGGGATGCTCCGGAAATTGCCTCACAGAAAGAGCTGGCGCCCTACTCCAAAAGCGGGCTGAGCACGGATTTAATTAATGTATTCGATCATCTCGGGCTTGAGTCAGTTCACCAGAATAATCAGACAAACTGGGTCTCTACCAGGAGCAGTGAGGAGGGCATAATTCTGGCAGACAGATCCATTATCCCGGAGTTGGTTCCTAATGTCAGGGATATGGGATTAAAGGACGCGATCTATCTACTGGAAAATTCAGGTTTGAAGGTGATTCCGAATGGAAGGGGAACGGTGCGTTCCCAGTCACTTGAACCGGGAACAAGAATAAGAAAAGGCGATGTGATTATTCTTGAAATGAGTATTACGGAAGGATGAAAATTCAGAATATCATTGAAGAGCTTAGTTCCGTTAAGGTTACCGGTAACACCGACAGGATCGTGACCGGATTGACCTTTGATTCCCGTGATATCCATGAAAATGAACTTTTCGTTGCAGTAAAGGGCACCATAGCAGACGGGCACGATTTTATTGATCAGGCCATCAGCAGAGGGGCCTCTTCAATTTTATGCGAGACGGTCACCGGAGAGATCAGGGATGACATAACTTATCTCGTGGTTCCGGATACACGTATTGCCCTGGGCCAGATTGCTTCCCTGTACTACGGTCATCCCTCCAGGGAATTGAAACTGATTGGTATCACAGGGACCAATGGCAAAACAACGACGGCGACCCTGCTTTACAATCTGAATATCAGTCTGGGATACAGTGCCGGACTGCTCTCAACCATTGAAATAAGAATTAATGGCAGGACATTTACCGCCACCCACACCACCCCCGATCCCCTGAAAATAAATTACTACTTGCGAAAGATGGTTGATGCCGGATGTGAATATTGTTTCATGGAGGTTTCTTCGCATGCTGTATCCCAGGAACGAATAGCAGGTCTAACATTCAGGGGAGGGGTATTTACGAATCTCACGCACGATCACCTTGATTATCATTCAAGTTTTAAGGAATACCTGGAAGCCAAGAAATCTTTCTTTGACCGCCTGAGTGTCGATGCATTTGCACTGGTAAATAAAGATGACAGGAACGGAAAGGTGATGATCCAGAATACGGCCGCAACTGTATATACTTACAGTTTAACCGGATCCGCAGATTTTAAGGGCAGGATTATTGAAATGGGTCTGGATGGTACCCACATCGATATTAACGGGAAGGAGTTATGGACGAGACTTCCCGGAAAATTTAACGTTTCCAACATTCTGGCTGTTTACGGAACAGCCTTTTTATCCGGACACGCGGAAACAGATATCCTCCGGGCAATCAGTGAAATGGGACCGGTCAGGGGACGTTTTGAGATCATAAGGGGGCAAAATAACATTTTGGCTGTTATTGATTATGCCCACACGCCCGATGCCCTTTTAAATGTTCTGCAGACCATTTCAGAAGTTTTGCCACGAGGCTCAAAGGTGCTCACTGTTGTAGGAGCAGGGGGGAATCGCGACAGGACAAAACGGCCAAAGCTGGCTCAGATAGCTGTGGCATACAGCAACAGGGTGATACTGACCTCTGATAACCCGAGAAACGAAGATCCCGAAGTCATTATCGCGGAGATGGCTGCAGGTTTAACAGAATCCCAGATGCAGAATGTCATGCGGATAACCGGAAGGGAAGATGCCATAAAAACGGCCTGTATGCTTGCCGGACCGGGAGACGTGATCCTGGTCGCGGGGAAAGGTCATGAGGCCTACCAGGAGATTAAGGGCAGGAGGTATCCGTTTGGTGATGTTGACATTGTAAGGAAAAATTTAAAATAGAGTGCATGTTTTATCATTTGTTTGATTATCTGGAGCAATTTGATTTCCCGGGAGCAGGAATGTTCCGGTACATATCATTCAGGGCCTCCATGACGGTGATAACGTCACTCATCATAAGTCTCATAATAGGCAAACGCATTATCCGGCTCCTGAAGAAAAAGCAGATAGGTGAATCTGTAAGAAACCTGGGACTTGAAGGGCAGAGCGGAAAACAGGGAACACCCACAATGGGCGGAATTATTATCCTCGCTTCCATCATTATACCGGTTCTGCTGTTTGCGAATCTCAAAAATATATACATCATTCTGATGCTTATTTCCACATTTTGGATGGGAATAATAGGATTTCTTGACGATTATATCAAGGTATTTTTAAAAAATAAGGAGGGATTGAGGGGTAAGTTTAAAATTATCGGACAGGTTGGTCTCGGTCTGATCGTGGGGATGATCTTATACCTGAGTGATGACGTACAGATAAGGGAGAGGATTCCGGTGGATGAGCAGAATATTGAGGCGTATGGTTCGAATCAGTTACAGGTGGACGATGCAGGCAACCTTTACGTGATCAGGGAGCACAAGACACCACTGACCACCATTCCTTTTGTGAAGAATAATGAATTCAACTATACCTGGCTCGTATGGTTTGCCGGTAAATATGCGGATAAACTGGTATGGCTGGTTTTTGTGCTGGTTGTGGTATTTATCGTAACTGCCGTTTCCAACGGGGCCAATCTTGCAGACGGGCTTGATGGTCTTGCTACCGGGACCTCGGCAATCATCGGGACCACTCTGGGCATTTTTGCCTATCTGTCGGGTAATGCAATCTATGCCAATTATCTGAACATTATGCATATTCCGTTCACCGGAGAACTGGTGATTTATGCCTCAGCCTTCATCGGGGCAACGGTCGGATTCCTGTGGTATAATTCCTATCCCGCCCAGGTTTTTATGGGAGATACTGGCAGCCTTTCCATCGGAGGAATCATTGCTGTGTTTGCAGTCATTATCAGAAAAGAGCTTCTAATCCCTATCCTTTGCGGGATTTATCTTGTTGAGAGCCTTTCGGTGGTGATCCAGGTCAGTTTTTTTAAACGTACGAAAAAGAAATACGGTGAGGGTAAGCGGATTTTTCTAATGGCCCCCCTTCATCACCACTACCAGAAAAAGGGATATCCTGAACCGAAAATAGTAACGAGGTTCTGGATTATTGGTCTATTGCTGGCGGTAGTTACTGTTGTGACCCTTAAGATCAGATAATCATATAAAACTAACCTAATGGAAAACAGAGAGCGTATCGTCATACTGGGAGCAGGGGAGAGTGGCACCGGTTCAGCAATTCTGGCGAAGCAAAAGGGATTCGATGTATTTGTATCGGACTCAGGCAGGATAAAACCTGTTTACCGGGAGATGCTGGATGAGAATGGTATTATTTATGAATCGGGAGGCCATACCGAACGGTTGATTGTGAATGCGAATGAGATCATAAAAAGTCCGGGCATTTCTGAAAACACACCCATTGTCAGGGTGATCCGGAAGAAGGGGATCAGGATTATTTCTGAAATAGAGTTTGCCGGGCGATACACCACTGCAAAAAAGATATGCATTACAGGGAGTAACGGGAAAACAACCACCACATCCCTGATTCACCACATGATGAGAAAAGCCGGTTTAAATGTGGGAATGGCCGGTAATGTGGGGAAAAGTTTCGCCTATCAGGTGGCTAAAGAGAATTATGATTATTATGTGCTTGAGCTCAGCAGTTTCCAGCTTGACGGCATGTATGAGTTTAAGGCAGACATTGCCATCCTCCTGAATATCACTCCTGATCATCTGGATCGTTACAATTATGACCTGCAGAATTATGTAGACTCGAAATTCAGAATCACTCAGAATCTGACTGAGGATGAATATTTTGTTTTCTGTTCGGATGATGAAATAACCATTAAGGAACTAGAACGAATTGTTTCAAAAGCAGTGCAATTGCCTTTCGCCTACAGAAAGAAAAAAGATGAGGTGGCATGGATTGACTATGAGGATAAAATGCATATCGAGTTCGATGACGTGGATTTTTCAATGTCGGTAGAGGAACTTGCACTCAAGGGAAAACATAATTCCTATAACAGCATGGCGGCAGGAATTGCCGGAAATGTATTGAAAATCAGAAATGATGTGATCCGGGAAGCCCTGATGGATTTCCAGGGAGTGGAGCACCGCCTGGAGTCTGTACTGACCATACACGGCATCAATTTTATGAATGATTCCAAGGCAACCAATGTTAATTCAACCTGGTATGCCCTTGAAAGTGTCAGAGGAAATATTGTATGGATAGCTGGCGGAATTGATAAGGGTAACAATTACAGTGAACTTTATAACCTGGTTGAGAATAAGGTCAAGGCCCTTGTATGTCTTGGCAAGGATAACAGCAGATTGCTGGAGGCATTCAGGTCCAGGATAGAGACTATTGTAGAGACCCAATCGATGGATGAAGCTGTTAAAACGGCTTATTACCTGGCAAAGAACGAGGATACCGTATTACTCTCTCCTGCCTGTGCAAGCTTCGACCTTTTTGAGAATTATGAAGACAGGGGCAGGCAATTTAAGGCAGCAGTTAAACGATTGTAATGACCATAAGGAGATACATAAAAGGAGACAGGATCATCTGGGCGGTTGTACTGATATTGTTGATCATATCATTACTGTCGGTCTACAGCTCGACCGGTTCACTGGCTTACCAGTATCGTTCTGGGAATACCTTCTTTTATCTTTTCCGGCAGTTAAAGTTTATATTACTTGGCCTGGTAATCATTTTTTTCGTGCACCTGGTTCCATACCAGGTTTTCAGCAGGGTATCCGTTATGGCGTTCTATATTGCGGTTCCGCTTCTGCTGGTCACCATGTTTGCCGGAACATCGATAAATGAGGCAACCCGGTGGCTCCAGATTCCGGGAACCGGACTTACCATTCAACCTTCCGATTTTGCCAAGGTTGCCCTCATTATGTATGTGGCCAGAATTCTGGCGGCAAACCAGAATAATATAAAGGATTTCAAAGGTGTATTTTTAAAAATTGCACTGGCTGTAATTCTGACCTGTGCCCTCATCCTGCCGGCGAATTTATCTACCTCCCTGATTGTGTTTATCACCTTATTCGCATTGATGTTTGTGGGGAGGATCCCCGTATTGTACTTACTCTCCCTGATAATGACAGGGGCTCTGATTCTTTCGGTTTTTATTTTGATTTCCTTTGCGGTAGGAAAAGAGGGAAGAATTCACACCTGGAAGAGCCGTATTGAAACCTACATGGAGGGAGGTGGTGATAATTACCAGTCTGACCAGGCAAAGGTAGCCATTGTGCAGGGTGGTTTCTTCGGGAAAGGACCCGGGAAAAGTACCCAGAGAAATTTGTTGCCCCATCCCTATTCGGATTTTGTGTTTGCCATAATAATTGAAGAATATGGATCCATTTTCGGAGGGATCACGATTCTTGCACTTTATCTGTGGCTGTTTTTCAGGACAGGTTTGATTGTCAGGCGCAGTAAAAGCACCTACGCGGCCTTTCTCGCATTCGGATTATCAACGGGTCTGGTCATACAGGCTTTTGTGAATATGGCGGTTGCAGTGGGCGTTCTGCCTGTAACGGGTCAAACGTTGCCGCTTGTAAGCATGGGTGGATCATCGATTTTGTTCACAAGCCTGTCCGTGGGCATGATTTTGTCGGTAAGTTGGGGTTCAAAAGATGATGAACAGAATGCCGAGGCGGATAAAGGTAAAAATGAAGAAGAAACAGGAGAAGAAAATTCAGATGAAAAAGAACCGGAAGCATCATAGGATCCTGATAGGGGGCGGAGGCACCGGAGGGCATGTCTTTCCGGCCATTGCTATTGCAAAGGAACTCAGCAATATGGATCCGGGGGCTGAGATTCTGTTTGTGGGGGCACGGAACAGGCTGGAAATGGAAAAAGTTCCCGAATCGGGATTCAGGATTATAGGTTTACCGGTTGCCGGATTTCAAAGGCAATGGACTTTAAAGAATATTACTTTTTTTTTCAGGCTGTTTGAGAGTATGAGAAGGTCAGGAAAAATATTAAAGGATTTTAAACCTGATGTTGCCGTGGGTGTTGGGGGATATGCCAGCGGGCCGATACTCAGAGCGGCGGCACGGAGGGGAATTCCAATTCTGATCCAGGAACAGAACTCTTTTGCAGGTCTAACCAACAGGCTTTTGGCCAGGCATGCCCAAAAAATTTGTGTTGCCTACGAAGGCATGGAAAAATATTTTCCTTCAGAGCGGATCATCCTGACCGGGAATCCGGTAAGACCGGAGTTAAAAAACCTTGGCGATAACCGGGGTAAAAGTCTGGACTCTTTCAATCTCAAGCCCGGTAAGAAGACAATTCTCTTGCTTGGAGGAAGCCTCGGAGCGCATACCCTG
Source organism: Bacteroidales bacterium (assembly GCA_016936975.1). GTDB lineage: Bacteria > Bacteroidota > Bacteroidia > Bacteroidales > JAFGWU01. The sequence goes on from JAFGWU010000097.1 coordinate 28,157, forward strand.
AATCAATGCATGAAAGACGGAATTTCACGGTTTGACAGGGAGGATTTGCAGTTATTATGGCAAACAGGAAAGGCCTATTACGAGTCTGCAAAGAGGACCGTTGAAGATAGTGGACTGGAAAATATTATGGTTGTGCCGTTTATTTCTGAAATGAACCGGGCATTTGCTGCAGCAACGATCATCATATCGCGTGCGGGTGCAGTAACCCTATCGGAATTATGCCTGGTCGGGAAACCTGTCATCCTGGTTCCTTCTCCCAACGTGGCAGGGGATCATCAGACAAAGAATGCCGAAGCCCTGGTTTCAAGAAAAGCGGCGATAATGATACCGGATAACCTGGCTGAGAAATACCTGGTTGGCAAATTACTGGATCTGCTTGACAACCCGGAACTCATGAAGGAATTATCGGTGAACATCAGTAAACTGGCTATTCCAGACTCGGCAGAAAGGATTGCAAATGAAATCATTAAACTGATAGAACCAAATCATGTGGGCTAATTTAAATAGCGTTTATTTTATCGGTGTGGGAGGCATTGGAATGAGTGCCCTTGCACGCTATTTTGTCAGCCAGTCAAAAAAGGTGGCCGGCTACGACCGCGTTTCCACAGCACTGACGGATGAGTTGATCAGGGAGGGCATCCATATTCATTTTGAGGAGAAAATATCCCTGATTCCAAAGGAATTCAAAGATCCCGAGCGAACACTGGTAATTTATACCCCGGCAATTCCCGAAAGCAGTCAGGAGCTGAATTACTTCCGCAGAAGAGGATTCAGGGTTATCAAGAGAGCTACTGCTTTGGGAGAAGTGTTTAATTCGGGAACCGGGATCGGTATTGCCGGCACCCATGGAAAGACAAGTGTTTCAACCATGCTGGCAGAGATACTGTCCCACTCAAAATTGGGATGCAATGCATTTCTTGGTGGGATCAGCAAGAATTTCAATTCAAATGTGTTCATTGATCCTGGATCAAAAATAATTCTTGCAGAGGCAGATGAATATGACCGGTCGTTTCTTACACTCTTCCCTGACATCGGGTTGATTACGGCGATGGATCCCGACCATCTGGATATTTACCAATCCTACGGTAATCTTATTAAAGCATTTGAAATCTTTATTTCACAGATAAGGGAGAAGGGAAAGCTGATTCTGAAATATGGGTTGCATCCCTACATTCCGGAACACCTCAGTGTTTTCACCTATGCATTGAATAATCCTGATGCACATTATTATGCAAGAGATATTCAAACAGGGCCTAATGGATGCAGGTTTACGATAGTCACCCCGGGAAATATTATCCCTGGTATCACGCTGGGTGTTTTTGGGGAAACCAATATTGAGAATGCCGTCGGGGCAGTGGCCGTAGCGGATCAGCTGGGGATAATTCCGGAAATACTATTTAAATCACTGGCAGAATTCAAAGGCGTAAAACGAAGATTTGATGTTCATGTGTATACCGATCAAACGGTCTATATTGACGATTATGCGCACCATCCCAGGGAGATCGACTCCATCATCAATTCTGTAAGAAAGATTTTTCCGGGTAAAAAGATTACCGGAATATTTCAGCCGCACCTGTATTCCCGGACGAAAGATTTTGCCGTTGAATTTGGTAAATCCCTTAGTTTGCTCGATGAATTAATTCTGCTGGATATTTATCCGGCACGTGAAAATCCTGTCCCCGGAGTCGATTCAAAATTGATCTTTGACCAGGTTGAAATACGCGAAAAAGTACTTATCGATAAAAAACAGTTGTTCAGGGTTATCAGGGAAAGAGATCCGGAAATTCTCCTCACCATGGGAGCGGGCGATATTGACCAGTTTGTTCAACCCATAAAAGAGTGGTTAATGAGTAAGAGATGAGAACCGTATTTAAAATAGTGATATGGCTTGGTATTGGATTGTGGTTTATCGCAGTCATGGGATTTGTGAATTCAGAAATGGACGGGATCATATGTAATCAGGTGGAAATAGTATTGAAAGACAGTGTAAGAAACCGTTTCGTTACGGCAGCTGAGATCAGGGACATGATCAACGCGTATAATTCGGATATACAGGGGTATCCGGTAAAAGATATCAACATCCGGGACCTGGAGCATAGGCTGGAGGAAAATCCTTACATAAGGAATGCAGAGGTTTTCAGCGATATCTCCGGGAGGCTGAATATTGAAATTTACCAGAGAGAACCTCTGATCAGGGTAATCCCTGAGAACGGACAGGGATTTTATATTGACAGGGAAGGGTATTCACTTCCGCTTTCATCAAATTATTCAGCGCTGATCATGCTGGCAACCGGGTACATTGAATCCCCCGGTAATATCGGATCCAAAATATCTGTAAAGGAATCAGGGGAGAATAGTCTTTCATCCTTACATCACCTCCGAGATTTATATGCGTTCGGTCTTTATCTGGATGGGCATCCATTCTGGTCGAGCCAGATAGTTCAGATTTACCTGAACCGGGAAGGTGAGTATGAGCTTATCCCCAGGGTGGGATCGCACCAGATCCTGCTGGGCAGCCTGGATGATTACAGGATTAAACTCCGAAATCTGGAGGTACTTTACAGACAGGGCTTTAAGAAAAATGGCTGGAACAGTTATGACAAAATAAATTTAAAATACTTAAACCAGGTAATTTGTACAAAACGTTAAAACTATGGCAAAAAAAGATCATTTTGTTGCTGCAGTTGATATTGGGACAACCAAAATTGTAAGTCTTGTTGGCCGGCTGAACGATAACAAGAAACTGGAGGTCCTGGGTATCAGCAGAACAGCTTCGAAAGGCGTCAAACGCGGAGTCGTATTAAATATTGAAGAAACCGTTAACGCCATTCAGACAACCACCGAGGAAGCCATCAAGCAGTCGGGAGTCAACTTTAAGGAAGTTTTTGTAGGAATTGCAGGCCAGCATATTAAATCGGTCCGCAGCAGAGGGTATATTAACCGCGATTCCTATGATGATGAAATCACGAAGGAGGATATCCAGAAGCTGATCAATGATATGTATAAGATTCCTGTGGATGTTGGAGAAGAGATTATCCATGTAATTCCGCAGAGCTTTATCGTTGACAGCGAAACGGGAGTTAAGAATCCCATCGGGATATCCGGTAAAAGACTGGAAGCCAACTTCCATATAGTGGTTGGACAGATTTCATCGGCACGAAACATTCAGAAGTGTATTAACAGGGTCGGACTGGATGTCAAACAGCTTATCCTGGAGCCGCTGGCCTCAAGTGCTGCAGTGCTGACGGATGACGAGAAAGAGGCCGGTGTGGCTCTTGTAGACATTGGTGGCGGAACAACTGATGTGGCGGTTTATTATGATGACATCATCCGGCATACTGCAGTGATTCCATTCGGCGGGAATGTAATAACCCGGGATATCAAGGAAGGATGTTCCATTTTACAGCGGCAGGCCGAATCCCTGAAGATACAGTTTGGTTCAGCTCTGGGCGACCTGGCACAGGAGGATAAGGTGGTCACAATTCCGGGTATATCGGGGCGTGATCCGAAAGAGATCAGCTTCAGGAGCCTGGCTTATATCATTCAGTCGAGAATGGAGGAGATCATTGATGCGGTCAGTTTCGAAATCGAGAATTCGGGATATATGGATAAACTGAGTGCCGGTATTGTACTTACCGGGGGAGGAGCGATGCTTCGTCATATTAACCAGCTGGTCAAATTCAAAACGGGTTTGGATGTCCGCATCGGTTATCCGAATGAAATGCTTGCTGCGGATACTCCTGAAGAAATCAACCAGCCGGTCTATTCCACCTCAATCGGTTTATTGCTGAAGGGGCTTGAATACTGCCGTGAAAACAGTGAAGAGGTGGCTGTGGAAGAAAAGCAGGAAGGAGTGTTTGATTCGGTGGAACAAATTACGGAGCAGGAATCCAGAAAAAATAATAAACGGATGTTCAAGGGCGCAAAGTTATTTGAGAACCTGAAAAATACGTTGAGTGATATTTTCGATGAGAACGACGTAAAGATGTAATCTGAAAAACTACCATTATGGAAGAGATAATAAACTTCGATCTTCCTCCGGAAAGGTCATCAATTATTAAGGTCATTGGTGTTGGCGGCGGAGGGAATAATGCGGTTAATCACATGTATTGCAAAGGCATTAAAGATGTGAATTTTGTGGTATGTAATACCGATGCCCAGGCCCTTCAAAACAGTCCTGTATCGATAAAGCTGCAGCTGGGGGAAGCATTGACTGAGGGAAGGGGTGCCGGGGGCAAACCGGAGGTCGGGCGCCAGGCTGCGCTTGAGAGTGCCGATCATATCAAAGAGATCCTTTCGAGCAATACGAGCATGGTGTTCGTTACGGCCGGAATGGGGGGAGGCACGGGAACCGGTGCAGCTCCGGTAATTGCAAAGATATCACGGGAACTTGGAATCTTAACAGTAGCCATTGTCACGATCCCCTTCAGTTTTGAAGGACCCGAACGCATCAATCAGGCGATTGAGGGAATCAACGAACTGAGACATCATGTCGATTCACTGTTGGTCATCAATAATGAAAAATTACGTGAAATTCATGGAAACCTCAAGGTCAGTGAAGCATTTGCAAGAGCCGATGATGTACTTGCCACTGCAGCAAAAGGAATTGCAGAAATCATTACCGTTCATGGGTATATCAATGTTGATTTTGCGGATGTTGAGACGGTAATGAGCGATAGTGGCGTGGCCATAATGGGTTCCCACAATGCGTCAGGGGAAGATCGGGCAATGAAGGCAATAGCCGGGGCAATTGCTTCACCCCTGCTGAATAACAATGAGATCACAGGCGCCAGAAGTGTGCTTCTGAATATCACATCGGGTACCGAGGAGATTACCATGGATGAAATTTCAGAAATAACCGATTATGTGGTTAATGCTTCCTCAAAAGATACAACCCTTATTTGGGGAATGGGAGCAGATAAGGAGCTTGGTGAAAGTATCAGCGTAACGATTATTGCCACAGGATTTAAAATGAACAGTATCCCCGAATTATATATCGGAAAGAGGCGTTATGATAAATTTCCGCTCAGGGAGGCGCAGAAGCAGAAGAACAGTGCCGGCAGACTGAGGTCAACCATGCCGGATCCAAATCAGGGGACCATTGATTTTACAGTCAAAAATATTGAGGAGTCGGAAGAGTACATCCTGTTCGATGAGAAACGGAGAAATCCGGACCGTGATGAAAAAGAAAAAAAGATGGCAGAGCGTGTAAGGAATCTCAAGGAATCGCATGAAAAGCTCAAGGAATCGGGATATATTCCCGCTTCCAGGAACGATGAAATTGATGAGATGGAAAATGTTCCGGCCTATGTCAGGAAAAGGCTGGAGTTGAGCAATGACATGATTTCCGACAGCGATGAAGTATCAAAATACCGCTTGTCGGAGGACGAAGAAACAAACGGTCCGAAAATCAAATCCGACAACTCCTATTTACACGATAATGTAGACTAAAACTGTTTTTGTACAAGCCCGCGGTGCACCGTTTATTTTTTTCTTTAGCCGGAAACGGGAACCGGTGGGAAATTGCCTGTTGAGCGACCGGAGCTGCGTTACGCAGCTCCTTTTTTTATTTGTAAGGACTTCAAGCTTTAGATGAGTGATTGAGAAAAGCTTCTTAATGATAAAGTCTGGAAAAAAGAAGGAGGTTATCTTAAAAGATGTTCCTCGTTAAAGGTTTATAAGACAACCTCCTCTGAATTGTTTTTCAAGGAAATCATCACAATCCGAAGGCGTAATAATATTCTCCCGGATACTCCTCATATACTCCTTCCAGAAGTACACCCCCCTCTTTTCCTTCCAGTAACCTGGTAAACTCTTCAACCGATTTCACCGCTTTCCCGTCAACTTTCGTGATGATGAATCCAACGCGCATATCTGTATGCCTCTTAAGTTTTCCTGCAGATAACCGTGTTACTTTCAATCCGCCCGGAATGTCAAGTTTCCTTGCAATTTGCTTATCAACAGGTTCAAGCTGTACTCCCAACTCATCCAGGATTTCTATATTGCTTTTCTCCGCGAGAACTGCTTTACCTTCCTGGTTACGTAATTCGACAATGAATTCCATCTCTTTATTATGCCGGTCAACTTTTAATCTTACCTGGTCACCCGGACGGTGGCGTCCTATGATCTCCAGAAGGGAGGAGGAAGATTTTGTAGGCGTCTCATTGACTTCCAGAATGACATCTCCGACTTTTATACCGGCATCTGCGGCCGCACTGTTGGCTGTAATACTGTCGACGTAAACACCCTCTGTTACATCCAGATCTTTTTCTGTGGCCAGGTTTCCGTCAACGCTTCTGATTATCAATCCAAGATAGCCACGCTGGACCATTCCGTATTCAATAAGATCTTCAACAACTTTCCCGACAATATTTGAAGGAACGGCAAATCCATAGCCTGCGTAAGCACCGGTCGGACTGGCGATGGCAGTATTGATTCCAATCAGTCCTCCCTGAAGGTTGACCAGGGCTCCTCCGCTGTTACCCGGATTAATCGCCGCATCGGTTTGAATGAACGACTCGATGGCACTGCGGTCATTGAGGATGTTTATATTCCGCGCCTTGGCACTCACAATACCGGCTGTTACCGTGGAGTTCAGGTTAAACGGATTACCCACTGCCAGAACCCACTGTCCGACCTGTACATTGTCGGAGTTCACGAGCGGGACGAAAGGCAGGTTCTTTTCTTTAATCTGAATCAGGGCCAGGTCGGTTGACGGATCAGTACCGACTATCCTGGCTTTGTACACCCGGTTATCGTGCAGGGTTACCTCAATATCGTCGGAATTGTCGATTACATGGTTATTGGTTACGATGTAACCATCGGAATTGATGATGACTCCCGAACCGGAACCAACCCTTGTCTGTGGGCCCTGTTGCTGTGGGATTTCAAAACGGAATTCCGGTCCAAAAAACCGACGCAGCATATCATCGTCAAAGAAGTACCTGAACTGTTCAGGGATGTCCCTGCCGTTACCGTAATCGGACCTGGAGACCTGGGTTGATTTGATGTGAACGACTGCCGGCATCACCTTATTGGCCACATCTGTGAACTCAAGGGGAACGATTTCTCCATCCTCATTCACGGTATAGGCCGCTCCTATTGCCGGAGTTCCCGGGAGATGCTCAATTTTTATAGTGGATCCCCTGTCGGGATCAATCAGATAGGTTGTCCCTATTGTGATGGTACTTCCTGCTATGGCAGCCAGCAAAAGTATTCCAAATTTTTTCATGACAGAATCCTCCTTAATTTTTTCAGAACTTTCTTTTTAACGTCTGTAATCGATCAATATGTATGCCCTGCCATCAGGGGCGGCCTTCTTTTAACATTATTTAAGATAATTGCGTGAATTTCATGACAATATGACACTGACTCCGGTTCCGGGGTCCCGGTTTCCGGTTCCTCCAACCTTCGTTCCATTGATCGGGACTGAGGTTGGTAAAAGGTTTAAAGTGCAGGATTCCCGATTTACTGGTTTCCTCTTCCGGAGGCAGGAGATCGGATGAATTAATTAGCCTGATTGCCCAATTGCTTAATCGCCCAATCGCCCAATCGCACAATCGTAAGATCGCTCAATCGCTCAATTATAGAAAATGTCCAGTCTGTAATCCTTAAGATTAGCTTCTTCGAGGAGGGCATTATACGCTTCATAATTTGACCGCGACTCCAGCGCATATTTAAGGCGTGTTTCAGCTTCGGCAAGATTGATGGAGGCAGGTTCTTCCCGGTTGACGACGGAAATGACAAATACCCCATTCTCCCCGGTAAGCGGTTCGGAAAGCTTTTCTACTGGAAGGTACATGGCTGCACCCACCACATAGGGTTCCATTCCTATTCCCGGTACATAGGTATTGGCGAATCTGACACGGGTTGCTTCGCCTACGTTTTCATCATGGGCTGTGCCATATTCAGCAAGGGTTGAGACTCCTTCCAACTGCTCTTTTAGACGAGAAACAAGCACATCGGCTTTTTTCTGTTTTTTAACAGCTGTTTCAATCTCAGTCCGGACATCTTCAATGTCGGCATAGCCGTCTTCAGTAGCGCCTGTGAGAACAGCAACCACGTATTTGTCGTCATTCATGCTGAAAATATTGCTGACATTGTTGACTTCCGAAGAGAAGGCCCATTTGATGATCCTGAGTGGATCTTCAAGACCCGGAACAGAGGTCTGATCTTTAGTAATGTTCGGTGCAACGCGTGGATCCAGCCCGAATTCCCTGACCTGCTCATCAAACTTCTCAAGGTTGGTGGCCTTTCCCCTGAACTTGACAGCACGGTTATAGTAATCCTGGTTGGTTTCGTCGCTGGCTATAATGTTCCTGACTATTGTGGCCAGCTGGATTTTCTTAACCTCTCGGCTCTGATTTTCAATTTTGATGATATGTTGTCCGAAATCTGTTTCGGCCAGCACGATATCTCCCGTCTTATTCTCGAAACATGCGTTACTGAACTCCTGGACCATGGTTCCTTCCGTGAACCATCCCAGGTCACCTCCTATTGCCCGATTGCTCTCATCGCCTGAGTACTGAGCTGCCAGGGCTGTAAAATCCCCCCTGTTTTCCAATACGTTCTTCAGGCTGTCGGCCATGGAACGGAGTCTATTCCGATCGTTTCCATAGTCTGAATAGGAAAGAAGAATATGACGTGCTCTGACGGAGTCGGGTCTCTGCTGAATCTGATTTACTCTGGTCAGTTTGTAGGATTCCCCATCCAGATAAGGTCCATGGATATAGTCAATTTCTGCATAAAACACAGAATCCCTGATGTTCTCAGGGAGTTCGTTATAGGAAAAATATCGTTCAAAAGCAGGTTCATCCGAAACACTGTTTACATACCTGATCACTTCACCGGATTCGATCCTGGAAAATTCCGCCTTTGTCTGTTCGGCCCAGTAGAGGGCATTCTGATGGTCCTTCTCACTAGGTTCCACATCGAAGACAACATATTGAAATGTCCGCGAAGCTTCCTGCCTGAAGGATTCTCTGTGCTCCTTGTAATACTGTTTCAAATCGGCCTCGGCAATGGTTATCTCCTCATCCGGAACAGACGCATAGTTTTTCGATATATAGGCAAAATCGACACTTTTCCCATTTTCTTCAGCATAATCTTTCAGGTCGAGGGTAGATGGCTGAAATCCTTTCCGGACCAGGTTAAAATATTTTTCATTCATCCGTTCATTAATAATCTCCTGTTCAATGAACAACCACCTTTTTTTCTCCTGGGCAAACTGCGGATTATCCAGAGCATTAAAATAATTGGTCATCAGTGTACGGTTCAGCTGGCCCGTTTCCGGATTGGAGAACATCTGTCTGATAATCGGATGGGGCTGACTGAGGTTCATGTTCCCGCTTAATCCCTGGTCTCCGGTTACCATCATTTTCAATTCATCGGAACTGACAAAAATACCGAGCTGATTGAATGCCTGGTCCATGATATTCTGGCGGACCATCCGGCTCCATGTTTCCGTTTGTATTTGTTGTTCAATCTCAGGATCCAGGCTCTGGTTCCCGTAATTAAGCTGATAAAACTCCCGAAGCTGGTTCTGATGGGCCAGATACTCTTCCACATCAACTGCCCGGCCATTTATTTCTGCCACACTTCGTTTTTTGAAAACGGATGCGCCTGAACCCAGCATGTCTCCAAGTATGAATGCAAAAAGTGCAAGTCCGATCACTACTGCAACAAGCAATCCTGCCCTGTTCCTGATTTTTTGTAATGTTGCCATCTAAAGTCAATTGATTTTCATGAAAAAATTCAGGGTACGAATATAGTAATATTTAAAAGTTTAATCAATGACACATCCTGAAAACAGATAATGGTGAACCGAAATGACCTGTTTTTTCGCTGTGGATTTTTTTCCGGAAGGTTTGCCCTGATCCAGTTATCTGCCGGGAAGGATCATTTCAACCAGCTCTATCTTGTTGGAACTCACTTTGGAAATTTTGAAAAGGATGTTTCCGATCTTAAGGGTCTCATTCTTTTTTGGGATACTCTCAAAATGAAATATGATATAACCCGCAAGGGTATCATACTCTTCCGATTCAGGCAATCCGAATAAATACTTTTCGTTCAGGTAATCGATCTCAAGCCGGCCGGAGAAGAGGTAAACATTATAATCGATTTGTTTCTCCACAAAGTCAATAATATCATGTTCATCCTCAATTTCCCCGAAAATTTCCTCGATAATATCCTCGGTGGTAATCAGTCCGGAGGTACCACCGAACTCATCAACCACAACCGCCATATTTTTTCCGCCTTTGATAAAGGTTTTGAAGAGTTTGTTTACGGGAAGTGTTTCCGGGACAAACTGGATAGGAATCATATGGTCCAGGATGGTCTGCGGCTTTCTGAACATATCCTTTGAATTAACATAACCGATGACATGGTCGATAGTTTCCTCATAGATGAGGATCCTGCTGAAGCCGGTATCAATGAATTTATTCAGTAGTTCACCAAGTTGACCTTTTTTTTCCATCGCGGCTATGTCTGTTCTGGGAATCATACAGTCCCTGACTTTCAGCTTTGAGAATTCAAGGGCATTTTTGAAGATCTTCAGGTTCATGGTCCTGTCTTTCTCATCTGAATCATCAGAATGACTTTCCGTTAACAAATGGTCAAGGTCTATTTTATTGAATATGGGTTCGGGTATTTTATTGTTTACAGGTATTCTCAACAGGTGCCGGAGTAAAAAGTTTGAGATGGCGATGTTAATCAGGGAAACCGGATACAGAATGATATAAAAAAACAGAATCGGTATGCTGAACAGCCGGAGGGAATTATTCGGGTTGATCCGGAACACTATTTTTGGCAGGAACTCGGCGGTCAGAAGGATAATTAATGTGGAAATGATGGTCTGGATTAGAAGAATGATGACATCAGATTCCCCCGGGAGGATTTTTTGCAGAGGTTGCTCAAGCAGGCGGGCAAAGGCAATACCATAGATGACCAGGGCGATATTATTTCCCACCAGCATGGTGGAGATATAGCGTGAGGGATTTTTTATGAAGAATCCTACGATGCGGGATGAGACCTTTTTTTGTTTTTTATCAATCTCTATACGAAGTTTGTTGGATGAAACAAACGCGATTTCCATTCCTGAAAAAAAGGCAGAAAACAGTACAGATACCAGGATAATAATCAGGTTTGTCATCACCGGTCTTTGGATAGCCTGGTTTTTCTTCTTATAAGATACATTGCGAGCGCCATAAATGCAAGCAGATAATAGTACCAGCTTTCCCTGAGTCCGCTGTCCATACTTTTATCAACGGCAATGAAAAGCAACAATCCGCCGATAATAAACCAGATAACTTCCAGGATTCCGGTGTTTCTATTCTTCATCTCTCAGATTTACAGTTCCGCTGGACCCTTTGAGCTGCCAGTTATTGAGGTTTTGATGGGATTCGAATCCATTTTTACCATAGAAGGTGTCATCCTGGTTATGAATCCTGGTAAAGGTATTGGAGTAAATGAGTTCCTTTTCTTCATCCCAGAACAGCTCTTCGGTATTGAGTTGGTCTCCGTTGGTCAGCCTGACAGCCTCAACATTGCCGGTGGCTTGCCATAATTTCTCCTCGTTGTAATAAACAGCATAATCTGCCCTGAGCCTTGATTCGATGCGGAGTGAATCATCGTAAAAATAGATTTCAGCGCCTTCCGGAAATTCCAGGTAAGGTCTTTCGATGCCTGTATACTGCCTGAACTCCGGTGCCTGGATCTGTACCTTGACTCTGGCCGAATCGCTAAACAGCACTTCCACATTGGTGCCAACTACTCTGGGCGGCAGCGAATCACCGGTAAGCATATTTACCTTTTCTATATCATTCTCACAACCGGTCATCCACCAGAGGAGAAAGGCTGCCAGCCAGGTATAATATGGTTGAAAGTGTTTCATAAAAAAACTGTCTGCAAAGTTAAGCTTTACAGACAGTTTTAATGTATTTTATATTGATTATTTTCTGCTCCTGACCGTTGTATATTCGTTAATGCATCCACCAACGTAATAGGAATCGCCATCTTTTAGATCCCGGAAAAACACCTCTTCGTGGTTTGGATACTGAACGGCATAATCGTTTATTTTCTGGGTTGCCTCATCGGCCACCCCCGGGTCCACCGACTTGGCCTTTATATACTTATCGGCAGCAGCCCAGAAGGCGGTTCGCTGTTCAAAATCTTCTCCAAGGTTATCCCTTGAGTCAATAAATGCATCCCCCATGAGAATGTAGGCTTTCCCGAGGTCGCCCTTCAAAGATACGGCTTCACGTGCAAATTTGATGGCCTCACAGTTATCCCTGTTGGCACGGGAAACCAGGGCCAATTCGTAATACCATTCAGCTTTCTCGTCGGTTTCAATACCGGTTCCGCTACAGGCCTCCTTGAGATATATAACCGCTTTCCGGAGTTCGTTTTTGCTGATCAGCAGTATGGCAAGATTGTGGGCTGCTTGAGGACTGGGCTCAATTTTATAGAGCTGTTCAGAGGCTGAAACATAAAGGTCTGAACGGTCACATCCCGAAGCGGTGTAGAACCGGATAATGTTCTTCAGAAGTTCCTTATCACTGTTGTTCGCATCGAACTTCGGGATGAAATAGGTATTCAGGGCTTCACAGGTCAAAATGCCGCTGCTCAGCATATTGTCATCAATCGTTGTCTTTGCACGTTCCCACCTTGAACTCTTACCAAGCAGTTCATCGATGATCTCAGTAACCATAAAATAGTCATCAATAGTTTGATCATCACTTATTTTTCCTGACCTGTTAAGGGTTATTGAAGCTGAGATGAAAGTAATCATCACCGCATCACGGGATTCTTTATTGTCAATTTTAATACTTTCCTTCAATTCTTCGTAGGCTGTATTGATCGATTCAATATCATCCCGGCGATAACGCAGGCGATCGATTCCTTTTCTGCCCAGAATGTTGCCCAATCCTCCGAAATACTCTGCCCTCCTGTCATAGATAAGCATCAGAGTATCGATCAGCGGATCAATCTGTTCAGCAGGAGTCGAAGAGGATTCTATCAGGCTTCTGTACATCTGCACACCATCAACGTACATCTTTTCGCTGGATGCAGGACATTCCGTAAAAACCTTTCTCCAGGGACTGATGGCATCCTTATAGTTGTTGTGCTTAAAAAATTCCCTGTACAGAGAAAGATTCATCAGGCAGTTTATGCTGTCTTCACCGTGTCCGTAACGGGATCCGTCCTCCATGCCTGACTGGGCGTTCAATGGGAGCATCATGGCCAGTGAAAGGGTTAATATCGGCAGAAGCTTGAATTTATGAGTTTTCATTTTACTATTAATTTCAAATATTAATCAAATTTACGTTTATAAAACCAAAGATCATGCAAAGTTATATTAAATGTGATAACTCCATAATTTTCCTTTACCATATTGAAGTCTGTTGTACCTCTCGTCCCCAGTGTAAAAGCAACATTGAAACTGGTTCGCAGACTTCTTACCGGTAATCCTACACCAAAACTTATGCCATAATCCTTTAACTGGTATCCCTCCACTTCGAGATAGGAGTTTTGATAGAATCCCCCCAGCCTGTAAGTCATAAGTTTATGGTATCCCCTCAGGGCCTCCGGATCGGGCGTGAATTCTGCTCCGAGGTGTAAGGAGGAGGCATTAACCAGTCTGTAATTTTCACCGGAAAGCGTATTGCTCCAGTCCTGCAGGTAATAATCCCCTGTAATAATCAGTTTATCGGGAATTCCAAACGACAATCCAAAGCCAATTTTTTCAGGGAGGATAAAATCCCGGTTAACTGTATCCAGTTCCACAGGAAAATCAGGATCAACATAAACCGTATCGCTGAGGTAGGCCCCGCTTACTCCGTAGAATTGATTGCTTACGGAATAATCGACTTCAGCGCCAATGTTGGCTTTGAGATCATAAATCCCTCCCAGGGTAAAGAAAAACTTATCCTTGATGATTTCCTTATATTGTAGTCCAAAACTGTAGACCGGGCTCTTGAGATTGAACCTTTCTGTGGATAGAATGCTGGAGTAGTCCGAATTGGCAGGGAAAACAACGTAACGTTCACGGGTTAAACGCCCCAGCAGGTACTTCACGCCGACTCCTGCAGAAATCCGGTTAAACATTTTTGCGGATATTCCGAAAAAAAAGTTCATAATACCTCCTTCACCCTTGAAGGTGTAGTCGATGGCATCCCCGGTCAGGTAATTGTTGTATTCCTGCCTGATATTGTATCCAATACTGCTGTAGGGAACAATTCCGGCAGAGATCCCGAAATGCTTTCCGACGGAGGAAGTGAACGCAACATGATGCAGGTTCATGTTGGACCAATAATTACTGTTATCTATCGTCTGGTAATGGTTTAAAAATACATTGGCTCCGAAGTCAAAATAAACCGACATGCTATCGAGTGCAGAAAATGCAGCAGGATTAAGATAGTTCAAGCGGTTATTTTCGTGAATGGCGATACCCGTTCCTCCCATTGCCTGATTCTGCCCGGTACCATTCTTTGAGAAATCGCCCAGTCCGAATCTTGTGTAAGGAGAATATGTATTGAATTGTGCCCCGACAGGAATGATGGATAAAATTAATAGAAGGAGTGACAGACTAAATTTTCTTCCCTGCATTGTAGTCTAGTATTCTGTTAAGTCCTATGATATTTAGATTCAAGTTCACAAAGATGCTACTTTTTAATTTTTTCTCAAAGAATTTTGCATCTCCGCCTGTTATTACCACCTGTAATCTGGAATATTTCTTAATCACCGAATGGATATAACCTTCAATTTCGAATAAAATACCGCTGATCACCCCCGACTGAATAGCCTCGTGAGTCGATTCCCCTATTAACGGTACTTCATCTTCCGGGGCCTCCAGGTATGGCAATCTTCCCGTGAATTTATTGAGTGCTTTGAAGCGCATTTCCATACCGGGGGAAATATTTCCGCCTATAAATTCACTGTTTTTGGTTACAATGTCAAAAGTAATGGCTGTTCCCGCATCAATGACCAGAACATTCTTACCGGGAAACAGCGTATTGGCTCCTACTGCAGCGGCGATCCTGTCGTATCCCAGTGTTTCGGGAGTTTTGTATTTATTAAGCAGGGGCAGGGCAGTAGTGCTGTTGAGTTCAATACAGATGCTGAACAGATTGTTCAGGTAATCCACTATTTCCCTTGAATGATTGACAACGGATGATACTATGGCCCCCTTCAGTCCTTTGTAAACGGAATGAAAATACCGGATCTCACGACTTGTAATCTTTGGATAGCCAGCCCACTCGACCACCCTGGTTCCATCACAGACTGCAATTTTGCCAGAGGTATTCCCCAGATCCAGTACCAGATTCATTTTCAGTTATAATAATAATTTTTCCAGGATGCCGTAAGCTTCAAACACCGAATTCACACGGTCGATTTTCAAGCTGAGTTTATCCTTCTCTTCACGAATCCTGAATTGGTCCGGATTGTTCTGAATATTTCCTATAATCCTTTGGAACAGTTCGGATCGATAAAACGGCGATTCAGGATCACTTACAAAATACGTAATCATCGTATTCTTTTTCAACACAATTTTTTCAACAGCTGCCTTTTTTGCCACTCTTCTCAGTTCAACTACATGGAGCAGCTCTTCAGCCTGGTGGGGCAGGGGGCCGAACCGGTCGGTCAGCATCTCGCGGAATTGCTGAAGTTCCTCGGGTCCGTTAATTTCATCCAGCCTCCTGTATAAATGAATACGTTCGGTAGTGCTTGAGATATATGCATCGGGCAGCAGAAGTTCAAGATCCGTATCAATATGGCAGTCCGAAATCATGAATGAATCCTCCGGTTTAGGGGTTTCCGGCCTCGACTGCATATACAGATCTTTAAACTCGGTTTCCCTCAGTTCCTGCAGGGCTTCATTCAGTATCCGGTTATAGGTTTCAAAGCCGATATCCGAAATAAAACCACTCTGTTCAGCACCCAGAAGATTGCCTGCTCCCCGGATGTCAAGATCCTGCATGGCGATATTGAATCCGCTTCCCAGTTCCGAAAATTCTTCTATCGCCTTCAGTTTTCTTCTTGAATCGGCAGGCAGAAGCTCGACAGGCGGGGCAAAAAGGTAACAGAAAGCCTTTTTATTCGACCTTCCGACGCGTCCCCTGAGCTGGTGCAGATCACTCAATCCAAAATGATGGGCGTTGTTGATAATTATTGTATTTGTATTCGGGATATCAAGTCCCGATTCAACAATGGAAGTGGCAATCAGTACGTCATAATCCCCGTTTATGAAATCGAGCATGATCCTTTCTAGTTTTTTTCCTTCCATCTGTCCGTGTGCGATGACCGACCGGATGCCCGGGAGGACTCTGTCTGTGATCGCCTTGATTTCACCGATGGTATCAATCCGGTTATGGATAAAAAATACCTGGCCTCCACGGCTTACTTCGTATTCTATAGCCTCCCGTATGATATCCTCATTGAAGATATGGAGCTCCGTAATAATAGGATGTCTGTTCGGGGGAGGGGTATTGATGATCGAC
Source organism: Bacteroidales bacterium (assembly GCA_016936975.1). Classification (GTDB taxonomy): domain Bacteria; phylum Bacteroidota; class Bacteroidia; order Bacteroidales; genus JAFGWU01. The sequence goes on from JAFGWU010000097.1 coordinate 44,653, forward strand.
AGATCACGGGCTCCCATGAGGGAAAATTGGAGGGTTCGTGGAATGGGAGTGGCGGTCAGGGTTAAGGTGTCGACATTCAGCTTGATGTTTTTTAGTTTCTCCTTCACTGCGACACCGAATTTTTGTTCTTCATCGATAATCAATAATCCGAGGTCTTTAAACACAATGTCCTTACCAACCATTCTGTGCGTGCCGATGATGATATCAATCTCTCCCTTTGCCAGTTTTTTGATGATCTTCTGTTGTTCGGCGTACGATCGAAACCGGCTCAGGTAATCCACAGTGCAGGGAAAATTCTCGAGTCGTTCCCTGAAAGTGTTGTAATGCTGAAAAGCCAAAATGGTAGTGGGAACCAGGAGAGCTACCTGCTTGCTGTCGGTCACGGCTTTAAACGCGGCGCGGATAGCCACTTCTGTTTTGCCGAAACCGACATCACCGCAAACAAGGCGATCCATCGGATAAGCTCCTTCCATTCCGCTTTTAATATCATTGGTGGCCTTCAGTTGATCGGGAGTGTCTTCATAAATAAAAGAGGATTCGAGTTCCTTCTGCAGATAGGTATCCGGGGAAAAGGCAAATCCTTCCAGCTCCCTGCGCCTGGCATACAGGGTAATGAGATCTCTGGCGATATCTTTAACCCTTTTTTTTGTTTTCTGTTTAAGGTTTTGCCAGGCCCCGCTGCCAAGTTTATAGATCCGGGGAGGATCTCCATCCCTGCCTTTGTATTTGGATATTCTGTGCAGGGAATGGATGTTGACAAACAGCACATCTTTATCTTTGTAAACCAGCCGGACCGCTTCCTGGACCTTCCCGTTCACGTCGATCTTTTCCAGACCACCGAAAATGCCGATTCCGTGGTCCACATGGACTACATAATCCCCGTTATTCAGTCCGAGAATCTCTTTCACCGACACAGACTCTTTCCTTGAAAACCGGTTTTGGAAGCGAAACTTGTGATATCGTTCAAAAATCTGGTGGTCGGTATACACAGAAAGTTTCAGATCATGATCAATGAATCCGCTGTGTATGGTGTCGGGAATGGTTTTATAAGCGAGAGAGGGATCCGTTTCAGTGAAAATGGCCTCCAGTCGTTCAATCTGCCTGAGGTTTCCGGATAGGATATAATTGGTATAGCCCTCCTCAGAATTCTTTTTCAGATGTGCTGTCAGCAAATCAAAATTCTTGTGGAAGGGAGGCTGCGAAGAGGTGTTGAAAATCCAGGATCTTCTTTCTTCGAATTTTCCGGCCGGGTCCAGGATAATTTTCCGGAATTGCTTCATCTGCATCCCGATCTGTTCTCCATCCCTGAGGAACAAAACCTTGTCGGATGCATTTCCCGGGTCCCCCAGGTCTGTTTTATCAAACAGGTTCTGAACCAGTTCTTTGATAATTTCCGGCTGTTCTGTCCAGAGCAGGGTACCCTGCGGGATGAATTCGAAGAAAGAGATCCGCTGCTCCGTTCTGTTTTCTTCCCATTGTATGTTGGGTATGATGTTTATTTTTTTGAGCGGCTCCAGGGAACGTTGGGTGTCCAAATCAAAACTGCGTATCGAGTCTACCTCCTCACCAAAAAAATCGATCCGGAAAGGAAGGTTTGATGCATACGAAAATATGTCCACAATTCCTCCCCTTACCGCATATTGTCCGGGTTCATAAACAAAATCTACAGGATTGAAGCGGTATGTTTTCAAGGCCTCTTCGAGGAATGCCCGGTCGATCTTTTCACCTTTTCGTATTTCAAGAGTCGATTCCTCCAGGTTTTTTTTCGAAATTACGGTTTCAACCAGTGCTTCGGCATAGGTAACTATGAAGCTGGCCACCCGTTTCTCGCTCAGCCGCTTCAGGGTCTGGGTCCGGGTAATGATGTTGGCTTCATCGGTCTGTTTATACTGGATGGAACGTTTGTAGGATGAGGGAAAGAAAAGGGTGCGTTCGGAAGTGCCCTCAAATGTGACCAGGTCGGTGTAGAAATAGGCTGCGTCCTCCTTGTCACTGAAGATCAGGAGGTGTGATCCTTTCAGAAAACTCATTACGGCATGCGCGACTGCAGATTTCGATGACCCTGCCAGACCCTTCAGGTAATATTCGTCGGCCTTCGCATCCCTGAGTGTGCGGATCATTTCATTAACCAGCGGGTGGATGTGGTAAGGGTTACGGACCATATTGAAAAAGTAAAAAGTAAAAATAAAAAAGTAAAAGACAGGTGCAGTATTATGATAACGGAAGAATGATTATTTCAGTCCTGAAATATGCTTTACTGCCATGTAAAGAGCCTGGGTGCCGAGCCTGCCGTGTCCAAGGGACTGCAGGGCAATGTACAGTTGCCTCACCAGGGCAAGTCCGGGAAGGCTGAGTTTCATCTGTTCAGCCTCTTCCAGTGCGATACCGAGATCTTTGACCAGGTGATCCACCATGAAGCCCGGTTCAAAATCTCCCTGAATCATTTTGGGGGCCAGTACATCCAGGGTCCAGCAACCCGCTGCACCCTTGCTGATTGATTTCAATACGGTTTCGGCATCCAGCCCGGCACGGGTTCCGTAAACAAGGGCCTCACAAACGCCGATCATGGTTCCGGCAATGGTTATCTGGTTGCACATTTTCGTGTGTTGGCCCGATCCTGCCGGCCCCTGGTATACGATATTCTTTCCGAATATTTCGAAAACAGGGGTAATCTTTTCAACAATTTGTTTCTCTCCTCCGGCCATGACGGACAGGGTTCCGTTTACAGCTCCCATTTCCCCTCCCGATACCGGTGCATCCACGGCGAAGGCCTTTAACTTTCTTGCCTCCTCAGAGATTCTGACCGACAGAGCGGGCCGGGTAGTAGTCATGTCCACCAGGATCATACCCGGCCGGGTTCTGCTCAAAATGCCGTCTTTCCCGAAATAGACCTCTTCAACATCCCGGGGGTATCCGATGATGGTAAAAACAATCTGTGAATGTTCGGCTACCTCTGCCGGTGTATCAAACCACACGGCCCCATCTGCTATAAGGTTCTCTGCCTTTCTTCGGGTCCTGTTATGTAAATAGATCCTGTAACCGTGTCTGAGAAGGTGGCCGGCCATAGGATTGCCCATCAGCCCGGTCCCTATCCATCCGATAATCCTGTCTTTCATCTTTAAACCATATTTACTATCAGCATGAAGCCTGCAATTTATGAAATCGGCGCGAGCTTAACGAATCCGGATGATTTTTTACATGGATTGTGGCAGCCTTCCTATCTGCACCGCGGAAAAAGGACCTCTATTATATTTTAGGAATCAACAACTTTCAAATGAAAGCTACAATTACTAATTTAGGCGGTTGATTCATAATCCATCCCAGCGCATGATTGTATTTAAATTCGGAGGGGCGTCCGTTAAGAGTGCCGAAGCTGTCAGAAGCGTGGCCGGAATCCTCAAAAAATATGAAGAAGAAGAAATTGTGGTAGTGGTCTCAGCAATGGGAAAAACAACCAATGCTCTTGAACGGGTGGTTGAAAGCTATCAGAAAAGAGACCGGCAGAGACTTGACCATGAGGTTCAAATGTTAAGGGATTTTCACATGGATATTCTCAATAAGCTTTTTGAAAAAGGCCGTTATCCGGTTTTTCAAGAGATCGAAGACACGCTCCGGGAGTTGTCGGAACAACTGGAAGAAGAGCCTGCCCTGAATTATGACTACGATTACGACCGGATCATCTGTTACGGGGAATTATTGTCCAGCCGTATTATCGCCGGTTTTTTGAATTCCTCGGATATTCCCGTCCGATGGATGGATATAAGAAAATCCCTGAAATCGGACAATACATATAGGGAGGCCCGGATTGACTGGGAGCTCTCCACCAGGCTGGCCCGGGAGCATTTTATTTTTAGAGGGGAGCGCATTTTGCTGACCCAGGGTTTCCTGGCATCGACCATTAACAATCAGACCACCTCACTCGGTCGGGAGGGTTCGGATTATACGGCGGCGATACTGGCCCATATTTTAAGGGCCGATTCGGTGACAATCTGGAAGGATGTACCGGGTGTCCTGAATGCCGATCCGAAGTATTTCGATGATACCATCCTGCTGGAGAAACTGTCCTACCTGGATGCCATCGAGCTGGCTTATTTCGGGACCGGCGTGATCCATCCCAAAACCATCAAGCCTCTGCAGAACAAGAATATTAACCTGTACGTCAAATCATTTCTTAATCCCGATGCCAGAGGCACGCTGATTGGGAACTTCTCTTATGATAAGCTGGTCCCGTCTTTCATCTTCAAGATGGACCAGGTGCTCATTCGCACTTCTCCGCGTGACTTTTCATTCATTACGGAAGATAACCTTGAGGAAATTTTCGGGATCCTGCATAAGAACGGAATGAAAATTAACCTAATGCAGAATTCCGCCGTGAGTTTCCAGATGATTGTGAATAACGACAAACGAAAACTCCATTTGGTTGTAGATGACCTGGATGAAAAATTCAGGGTTTCCATTCAGACGGGCTTGGAGCTGATCACCATCCGCTACTTCGACCAGTCTACCATCGACCGGGTCATGATCAATAAGGAACTGATTCTTGAACAGCGTGGTGTTCAGAATATTCAACTCCTTGTTAGGGACCTGAAATAGTGATGCCCTGCTACGGAAGAATTTAACTGCTGTTTGAAGGAATCCGTGATAATCTGTGTGTAAACTTGGCGAGAATTACATAAAAACCATTTGAAAATATTTACCTTTAAGCTGAAATGGGAAAGATGAAACATATAAAAATTCTGCTTATTTTATTCGGTTGTTTTCTTATCTCTCCCTTGTTCTCACAGGTTCCTGTTTTGAATGAGGCCACAGAAAGTTTTTCCATGCCATTCCGGGTGGTTGATGATCATCTTGCCATTTGGAATGGACGGGATTATGTGCCGGTATTCATAAAAGGCATCAATCTCGGGGTGTCTGTTCCGGGGACACAGCCCGGGGAGCTGGCAGCAACCCGTGAGGACTACCGCCGCTGGTTCGGACTCATCAAAAATGCGGGCTATAATGCCATCAGACTTTATACGCTTCACTATCCCAGGTTTTATGAGGAGCTCAGGCTTTATAATGAATCTTTTCCCGGGAATCCGCTCTTTGTGCTTCACGGGGTATGGCTTGAGGAACAGGAAATAGCAGGGGATCTCTATACCCTGAGCAATATATTTGATCAGGAAATCAGAGAAGTCGTGCGTGCCGTGCATGGGGATATAATCATCGATCAAAGGTTTGGAAAAGCCTTCGGCGAATACACGGCAGATATTTCTCCCTGGGTGATGGGCTACATTATCGGAAGGGAAATTTATCCCTCAGAGGTTCAGTTGACCAATGATGCCCATTCGGGAGATACGGAATTTTCAGGGTCATTTTATGCCCTCCAGGGAGGAGGCGATCCGGCTGAGACATGGATCGTTCAGCGACTGGAAAACCTCATTGCCTATGAATATGGCCGCTACAATGTGGTGCGTCCGGCAGGAATTTCCAGTTGGCCGACCCTTGATCCCCTCCATCATCCTACAGAACAGATTCTTCCCGGCAGTTCAGAGGATATGGAAAAGATTGATCTCGCGAATGTGATCTGGCCCGATTCATCAGCGGGATTCTTCATCGGATACCATGCTTATCCCTACTACCCGGATTTTATTACAAGCCAACCGGAATATGCGGTGGAGTCGGATCTGCAGGGGCCAAATAATTACCTTGGTTACCTGAAAGATCTGAAAAATCATTATCGCGGAGTTCCCCTGTTCATTGCGGAATTTGGTGTGCCGACAAGCTGGGGAAGCGGGCACCTTTCGCCAACCGGGATGCATCATGGCGGTATAACGGAGGAGCAGCAGGGAGAATTCACCATCAGAATGCTTGCCAATATTGAAGAGGCGGGTTGTGCCGGCGGAATCCAGTTCTCCCTGATCGATGAGTGGTTCAAACAAACCTGGATCACCAATCCTTTTTCTGATAGTCGCTACAGGCATCTGTGGCATAACATTACCGCTCCTGAACAGAATTTTGGCATCCTCTCCTTTGCTTCCCCGCCCGGAGACTATTCCACCATCGGCGCCTATCCCGGGCACAGGTTGACACGGATCAGGGCTTTTGCCGATTACGATTTTTTCCGGATCAGGACCTTCTTCAACACCACGGATTTTTTGTCGGATACCCTATGGATTGCCCTTGATACCTACCGTAAAGAATTGGGCGAATCGCTTCTTCCGAATAAACGGTCGATCGGAACCTCTTTCGACACACTGAGAGCAGAATTTCTCCTGATGGTCCCCCCGAATGAAGATCAGGCTACCCTGTTCGTCATTCCCCCCTATGATATTTATGGCGTGAAGAATCTGGTCAGACTCGATACGGTGGTGTCCGGCAGAAAGGATGCAGGCGAATGGAATATTGTGCGATGGAAGACAAACTATTTCTATAATGTTACCCAGTACCTCGGCAAGTTGAATGTGTCGGCATCAGAGGATCCCTATCAGTTCCTGAATGCTGTTACGAGGTTCAGCGACAGCCTTGAAATAAGAATTCCATGGACCCTGATTAATTTTTACGCGCCCACCAGGGGAAGGGTCCTGCACTATCAGACCTATCAGGAAAATGATGAGATAAAATTTATATCCCTGGATTCACTGACAGACGGGATTGCCCTGACAATGCTGCTGGATGGGGAATTATACCAGACATCCCGGTATGTTTGGAATGAATGGGATTATGAGCGAGTCGCCAACAATCCCCCCCTGGAAAGGAAAAAGCAATCCTACCATTTTTTGAAGGAGCACCTCTGTGCATTTAATAATGTACCGGTAGGCAGGGGCGACAGTTACCTGATGCAGAGGGGTGAGGTGCTCGATTTGGACCAGGCGTCAGGACTGCTGGCCAATGATTTTGATATCGACGGTAATGAATTGTATGCGGCCCTCTCTTTTGGAAACGGCACCAGCGAGGGCCAGCTGTATCTCCATCCGGATGGTGGTTTCCAGTATATCCCCGAGGAGAATTTTGTCGGCAGGGATTACTTCATGTATTACCTGGATGACGGAACCGATTATTCTTCCCTGATTCCTGTAAGTATTCATGTAGATCCCATTGCCGGTGATCCGGAGGATATTTCAGGTATGGAGAAATTTATTATCTTTCCCAATCCGGGAACGGGGATATTCACGATCCGGGCGGATAATTATATGTCGGGTGTTCGTTTGAATATTCTGGATGTTTCGGGACGAATGGTCGGACAGCAATACCTTGAGGGATACACCGGAGAGATTTGCCTTGAAAATTGTACGCCCGGTATTTATTTGTTTAATTTTATCAGCGGAGATAAATCGGAAGTCCATAAAGTTGTATTAGAGTCTGGGGGGAAATAAAACTAAACCCGGAACACCATGAGAGTGCTTGTATGCGAAGATAATATGCTAATGCTGAAAACCATTGAGTTCACGCTCAGGAAGCATGGCTATGATGTTTTTAATGCAGTGGACGGTGAACAAGGGATCCGGATTCTCGACAGCGAAAAGATAGATATCCTCATCACGGATATAAATATGCCCTATAATAGCGGGCTGGAGCTAATACAACATGTCAAAACAAACTTCGACCACGATATCCCGGTTATTATTGTATCCGGTATTAATCTTGAAGAGATCAAACAGCAGGCAAAAAAACTGGGGGCTGTGAATTATGTGACAAAGCCCTTCGATCCGGAGGTCCTGGTTGAAATGATTAAAAAAATTTCTAATTGATTAATCTGTGAAGTCTATTCTGAAAGTTATAACATCTCTGGTGATATTGATGTTTCTGCATGCAGAGGGTTTTTCCCAGGCCCCCCCCGTGGAATATGCCAATCCGGAAGAGGGATTTGACCTGATACGGGTTGCCGCATCAGAAGGGGATTATGCCCGGGCAAAAAGGATCGGAAACCAGATCCTGGAGTCGAATCCTGAATATCACGACGTATCCATTTATCTGGCACGCGTTTACGGGTGGGACTCCCGGTTCGATTCTGCCTATGCCATTCTGGAACATGTAATGGCCGTCAATCCGGAACTGCCGGAAGCTTATTCCGCATACGTTGATTTATGCTACTGGCAGAACGACTGGAACAGGCTCAAATCAATTGCAGGAGAAGCCATCTCCCATACCGATTCGGATGATGTGAGGTCTAAATATGCCCTTGCCTTATACCATACTGGAGAAATTCAGGAAGCTGTTGCTCAGGCTGATTCAGTACTGGCCGATGATCCCGGACAGACCCTGGCCGGGGAGGTGAAACGGTTGTCAGTTCTCAAATCTGAACTTAAGGAACTGTTTGTTCATTACTCCTTTGATTATTTTGAGGCTCCCTACAACAGAAGGTGGCATATGGTTACTGCAGGATGCGTCTGTCCGTTCTCTTCCGGTAAGCTGATTCCTTACATCAACGCCGGGACCAACGCCGGGAAGGGCTCTTTTATCGAAACAAGCGACATACAGATGAACCTGGAAGCCTATCTTATCCTTACAAAGCGGAATTATATGCTGGCAGGTTACGGAATCTCCCCGGGCAATTATTTTCCGGCGCACAGGGCCATACTCGACATCTGGCAGATATTGCCGGCCGGCTTTTCTCTTTCTGCAGGGGTAAGATATTTTTATTGGGATTCTCACTTCGTATTCTGGGCCCTTGGCGTGGAAAAATATCTCGGCACCTACTGGCTCGCCCTAAAAAACTACCTTTTTAATAAGGATTATGGGTTTTCCAGCTCCCATTATTTTACGATCAGGAGATATTTTAACAGCAGTTTCGACTATCTGTCACTGACACTCGGATACGGTACGGCCCCTGACGAACCCGTTGTGGTTATCTCCGATCTGGAGCGGTTAAATGCTGCATCTATAAGGATTGACCTATCAAAACAGGTTCGTTCATCAATTAGATTAAACATTTCATCCGGCTACTCGTATGAGGAATACGAGAACCAGAATTACAGGAACAGATTCAATTTCCGGATCGGATCCTATATCAGATTTTGATCATTGAACCGAACTTTGATATATATTATTTTTTTCATTTCAGCCGGTACACTTACAAATACGAACCTGCATGCTGACCCTTTGCCGGATACAATTTCAGAGAAGGTTGTGATTCTGGAAATCCCGGATATCCGTCACGACAGCATTCCGGAAAATGAAATTGAGGAGGATAGCTGGGAATCGGCCATCAAACGATATACATCATATGTCTTTGAACATTTCAAGAAATCCCCCCTGCTGATTACCATCCTTTACATTGTTATCATCTATTCCATCCTCACCCTGATTGTCCTGCTGATCTTTATCCTCATACATCGTTCAAAAATCGAACGGGAAGATAAAATGAAGGAAAAGCTGAGTGAGAATTATCAGCAACTGCTGATGGATTACCTGTTTGATCCGGATCGGATGGAACCGGTTACCAGCGAGCTGGTTTCAATTGCATCCAACAAATTCAAGCGGCAGATACTGATTAACCAGATGATTGACCTCAGTGTGAACCTGAAGGGTGAGATAAAAAGCAAAATCAAGGAACTATACCTTAATCTCGGTTTGAAAAAGGACTCCATGGAAAAGGCAAAATCCCGGAAATGGCATGAGAATATCAAAGGATTCCGCGAACTGGCCTTCATGAATATCCGGGATGCCAATAAGAAAATTGTCGAGAGCCTGGATTCGCGAAACGAAATTTTGAGAATGGAAGCCCAGATCGCCCTTGTGAGGCTGTCGGATGATAATCCCTACCAGTTCCTGGACCTGATGAAGAAGCCGTTCTCACTCTGGGAGCAGATCACCCTCCACGAGCTGGTGGTGCAGCATAATCTGATTGTTCCGGATTTCAGCCGGCTTTTTGATTCCGGAAACACCAGCATTGTCATGTTTGCGCTTCAGATGACGGCCTGGTTCAAGCAGAGGGAGTCGGAGGAAAAGATCTTTAAACTCCTCGGGCATGAGGATGAAGCGGTGCGCAACACTGCCATCAGGGTGTGCGGAACACTGGGACTGAAGAACAGTCTTTCTCATTTACAGCATATTTATGACGGGGAAACCTACAAGAACCGGCTGGAAATTTTGAGAACATTTGCAAAAGTGCCCGATGAAACCTACCTTGATTTCCTGAAATCGGTACTGGACAGGGAGGAGGACGTTCAACTGCAGATCAATGCCACGAAAGCGATGGAAAACACCGATGAGCCGGGTATTTCGATGCTTATAAAACTGATGAAATCCAAATCGGAATATAAAAATTACCAGATCATTATCAGACATGTTCTGGATGGGAGGATCTATTAAATGGGACAGGCTGTGGACATATTAAAAATGCTGATCCTGCATTCCATCTTTATTATTACCGTTCTTATTTTCACGGTATATCTCATCTTAACCATTTTTTCGGCAGTTTCCCTTCGGAAATATCTCAGGAAAAACAGCTATGTGGACTACAATTCCATTGTCGCATCCCCGATGACCCCGACCCTCTCCCTGATTGCTCCGGCCTATAACGAAAGCAAAACCATTATAGACAATATCAGGACGATGCTTTCTCTTTATTATAATAATTACGAAGTGATTGTGATCAACGACGGGAGCAAGGATGATTCACTGGAAAAAATGATTGAGGCCTATGAACTCGAGAAGGTCAATTACTATTTTGATTACCGGCTTCCCTGCAAGAGAATACGGGGCGTCTATAAATCCCGGAACCGCTCCTTCAAGAAACTGACCGTAATCGACAAAATTAACGGCGGAAAAGCCGATTCCCTGAACGCAGGGCTTAATGTCTCCAAGAATGATTTGATTGTGAGTATTGATGCAGATTCAATCATGGAGCCGGATGCTCTCCTTAAACTGGTAAAACCGTTCCTGGAGTCGAAGGACAAAAGGGTTATCGGGGCAGGTGGGGTAATCCGGATTGCCAACTCGTGTGAAATATCGGGCGGCCACATTAAAAAAATTCATCTTCCCAGAAAGTTCCTCCCCAGGGCACAGGTTATGGAGTACACCCGCGCATTTCTGATGGGCCGGATGGCATGGAGCGAACTCGACGGGCTCTTGCTTATTTCCGGGGCTCTTGGTATGTTTAACCGGGAGATCGTTATCCAGTCGGGGGGATACAGCACGGACACCGTGGGAGAAGATATGGAGCTGGTGGTGAGAATCAGGAAGCATATGGCGGAGCAGGGTGAGCCATATGATGTGATATATATCCCTGATCCGCTTTGCTGGACGGAGGTTCCGGAAGATATCAGGACCCTGGCAAAACAGCGGAGCCGCTGGACCAGGGGAACACTTGAAACCCTCATCACCCACCGGAATCTCTTCTTCAATAAAAAATACGGCAAACTGGGACTGTTGGGTTACCCTTACTGGATGATCTTTGAATGGCTTGCCCCGATTATAGAATTCTGCGGCATACTCTGGTTCATATTCCTTGCCGTTACCGGAAGGCTGAACTGGCCGTTCTTTCTGCTTCTTCTCGGTTTTGTATACTTTTTCGCGGTTTCCTTATCGATCTGGTCGGTGGTATTTGAAGAGATCACGTTTCATAAATATGAAAAGAGGAGGGATGTGCTGAAACTAATAGGGGTTGCATTTGCCGAACCGCTGTTTTATCACCCCCTGGTCATGCTGATGAATGTAAAGGGGAACCTCGATAAAATTATCGGGAGGAACACCTGGGGAAAAATGGAACGGAAAGGCTTTAATAACCATTCCACCAGCAGGAAAGGCTCTAAACGGAGATCATGATCTCATCGCTTCCTGATTTTCTTCCTGCCTTATCAACCGTATAAACCCGGTATTTGCCCCCTTCTGATATATTCCTGAAATAAAACGGGGTCTTGCCTGTCTGTGGATAATGAGCCACAAGTCCGACCAGTTCATCTTCCCTGTAAACCTCGTAATGAGAAATGGGTTCATCGGATGCAATGGCACTATCCCAGGTGATCTCAGGGTTATCCTTCAGATTCAGGGCCAGGTTGGCAGGGGGTGAGAGTGTTTCCTGCTCCATTTGGAAATAATTGGTTTTTCCGTCCCTGACCTGCCCGGTTTTTTTCTCAAGCTGTCTTCTCTTTTTATTGCTCATGCCCTCGGGAAGGATCTGGGCTGCATAAAAGTTCTGGACCAGCTGGCATTTCAGATGGTCATCCGAGATCTGACCGATACCGATTATGGCTGTATGCACCCCGGGTGTGGTCAGGGCATATTCTACAAGGGGCCGGCTCGGAAGGCTCCTGGAGCCGACAGTTCTCACCACGTCCTCCGGTGCCCCGGACCACCTTGGTTCCTTGGTATACATGGTGCCGTCGGCAAAGACCTTCATGGCGATAATACCCATATTCTTTGCCCTGGCCACGGGAATGACATTATTCTGGTGACTCAGATACCTTTTGTCGTTCGGATTAACAGCCACCAGCATGGCATCAAGAAGTTCATATTCATCCCGCCGGATCATCTCCATCATGGCCGGGGAGTTCCAGTGGCCGGAGAATCCGATGTGCCTCACCAGCTTCTCGTGCTTCGGATTCATCCCCGTAAGGTTGGTGCCGTCGCGAAAGTCACGAAGAGCGACCAGTGCACCGAAATTTTCATCCTTGTTCAGGGGCGTTCCCAGACCTTTATAGAGCACATCTATATCTGCCGTGTTGTTCAGGCTGTGGATGAGTATCATGTTTACATAAGCACCCTCTGGGTAATACCCTTTTCCGTCGCCGAACAACTGGGTCAGCGACCGTTTCAGATCCGCCACGGCTCCTTCGCCATGGTCGCCCTGGGTGGCGTTTGACACCCCCCTGACATCCGGATACCCGCCTTTTGCCCAGCGCATGTGTGTTTTGGTAGTCAGGAAAAAGGAGTCCCTGAGGCTCCGGTCATAATCCTTCTCGTCCGGGATCAGGTTGAGCAGGCGGAACGCTTTACCGTAATTCAGCTGGCTCCCCTGGTACAGGTTCGAGGTATCAAAGTAATTGATGCCAAGTTTAAAAGCCTTTAGGATGATCTTTACAGGATCTACATCATCAGGGGTCCACTGGAGCGATGCCTGTCCTCCCAGTCCGAGGGTGGTCACATCGAAATCGATTTTCCCGAACTTCCGTTTCATCGGTTCCGGTATCTGGTCCATTCCGAATGAATAGGCAGGAAAGATGGTCAGCCCGGCGGCTGCAGCGGCTGAGAGTTTCATAAACTCCCGGCGGCTGACCGTTGCATGCAATCTGTCAGGCATAGCGTTATAATTTAATGTTTATTGCGTAAAAATACACTATATTTTCCAAAACAGGGTGCCGATCGGGTCTTCAGGTTGCATATCTGCGGGAAAATGGCCGTTGAGCAGTTCAGGGGTGCCTGTATGAGACCGGCACACTGTTCCAATGCCTTGTTACAGACAAATAATAAAATTATATTTGTCTATGCGGTTCCTCAGACTTTTAACCATATTGCTCCTGCTGCCGGCGGCCACCGGACGTGCACAGGAGGTCATTCCATTGCGCTCAGGAACAATCCGGGATCAACCAACCTTTGGACCGGTATCTGTGAGGCGTGGCTCCAGGAAATGGGTTTCCTGAAATCATCAGAAAAACAACTATGATAAACACCAGAATCGTCTTCTCGTTCCTTATTTGCTTTACAGCGGGTATGATTGTATCATGTGATCATACGCTAAACCGGCATACTCTGCTTGACGATGATTTCAGTTCCCTCAGGAGAGGTCCCCTGGGAAGCGGTTCCGGGGCACATACAGAATACCACTACCTGCCCGAAGCCGCTCCGAAAGGAAACTGGTCCATCTCCACCTTCAGGTATAACCTTCCCGAATCGTGGTATATCATGGAAGCAGGGGGGGAAAGATACATTTGTCAGAAAGCAGTTAATAACGACAGCCACTGGCACCCCATGGTGATATCCGGTGATGATCTCTGGCAGGATTACCGTGTGGAGCTGACCGTTGAACCCGGTTCTTACGATAAACAATGCGGACTGGTCTTCAGATACGCTAACGACCGTTGCTATTATTTTTTCGGGGTCAGGGAACACCGCGTTATCCTGGCCATGGTTCAGCACGCAACGGGTTTCCGAAGGCCATACGAAGTGCTGCTGGCCGCAGAGACCCTTCCCGGTAATCTTGATGTTCCGCTTCATCTGGATGTGACCGTTTCCGGGGAAGACATAACGGCACGGATAAACGACCGGCCGGCCCTCCGGGTAAAGGATACTACCTACCAAAGAGGGAAAATTGGTTTGCTGGCAGACGGACCGGCTAAGTTTTACAGGGTGGAAGTGTCCACCGGTAAATTCGGACAGCGGTTGCTCCTTGAAAAACAGCGGGCGCGGTCGGATCGGGAAAATGAACTGCAGGCTGTCAATCCGGAGATGAAGCTATGGAAAAAAATAAGTACGGAAGGCTTCGGCACCGGGCGCAACCTGCGGTTTGGAGATCTGAATCACGATGGATCTGTCGATGTCCTGATCGGCCAGGTGATTCATCACGGGCCAAAGGACCGTAACAGCGAACTAAGCTGTATCACGGCCATGACGTTTGAGGGTGAGGTCCTTTGGCAGACAGGCAGGCCCGATCCATGGAAGACCATGCTGACCAATGATGTGGCTTTCCAGATTCACGACCTGGATAACGACGGAAAGAACGAGGTGATTTACTGTATGAATCAAAAAATGATTATTGCAGAGGCAGGAACAGGGAAGACGATTTTTGAAAGGCCCACTCCGCCCTCACCGGGGGGCAGGCCGCTTGAATCGGGTCATAATATCTTTCCCCGTATCCTGGGCGACTGCCTCTTCTTTTGCGATCTGCGGGGAGGGGGATATGATGGGGATGTGATCATCAAGGACCGGTATCGGTATGTTTGGGCCTTTGATTCGAACCTTAACCTGCTTTGGAGCAATGAGTGCAATACCGGTCATTACCCGTACGCCTTTGATGTGGATGGGGATGGCAGGGATGAAGTGATCATGGGCTATACCCTTTTTGACGATGACGGGGAAAAGATCTGGAGCCTCGATGATACCCTGCAGGATCACGCCGACGGCGTAGCGATTGTCAGGCTCCGGGATGATACGGAACCGGTTTTTCTGTGTGCGGCCAGCGATGAAGGATTGTTCTTTGCCGATATGAGAGGCAATATATTACGGCATCATTATGTGGGTCACGTTCAGAACCCGGCCGTGGCGAATTTCAGGGATGATCTGCCCGGACTGGAGACGGTTTCGGTTAATTTCTGGGGGAACCAGGGCATCATTAATCTGTATGATTCAGACGGTGCCATCTTCCACAGTTTTGAACCCAACCAGTATGGGAGCCTTTGCCTTCCCCTTAACTGGACAGGATCATCGGAAGAGTATTTTGTGCTGAATCCGAATGTCGATGAGGGCGGGGCCTATAACGGGTATGGGAAGAAAGTGCTTGATTTTCCCGATGACGGTCATCCCGACATGTGCTATGCGGTGCTGGATGTTACCGGCGATTGCCGTGATGAGATTGTAGTCTGGGATCCTCATGAAATATGGATTTATACACAGGATAGTAAGGGAACCGAACGGAACCTGTATCGACCGTGCCGTAACCCGCTGTACAATTATTCAAACTACCAGGCCACGGTCTCACTGCCCGAATGGTCCGAAAATCAAATTTCCCAGAAATGAACAATCCAGATCAATTTCCCACGGGCCTGGCCGATTCCCAGGCGACCCCGGTGAAACCCCTCCGGCCGCGAGCGTTCGATATTTCAGCGTATGCCGACTATGAAGCGAAACTGCTGGATGGCTTTGAGGATTTTCGTAAATGCGGCAGCGGTGTAATGGTCTACCGGCGTATGCGGGTTGCCGAAGTCTTTTCTTACGGAAGCAAAGAAATGCAGAAATCGCTGGAGTGGCAGCTGGGTGCCCTTAAGAGGAGCATGGATTATAAGGCGGATCTGCCCAACTTTCTCGAGCCCTGGTACGGCATCGGTACGGTAGCTTCGGCATTCGGCAGGAATTATGTATGGCACCCGGGCCAGGCACCGGCCGTTACAGGAAAATTCACTTCCACAAAAGAGGCTCTGGAACATGGTTATATCCCGGTGAACGAAACATCGATCGGGAGGCATACGATCAGCATGATCGAATATTTCCTGGAACAAACCGGAGGCAGGATCCCGCTCTCATTCTGCGATATGCAGTCACCCCTGAATATTGCCGAGAATATTGTGGACGTGAACGGGTTCATGATGGATCTTCTGATAGATCCGGATTCTGTAAGAACACTGTTTGATATCCTGTCGGATCTGATGATTGATTTTAACCGTGTGCAGCAGGAACTGATTGGCGATGCACTGGTATATCCGGGGCATGGTTTTGCTTCATCCCGGTTATTTGAGGGACTGGGTATGAGTGATGACCTGATTGTGATGTTACCTGATGATACTTATACGGGCCTGGCATCGCCCTTTTTTGAGAAGGCGTCGGCTCCCTTCGGAGGTGCCGCCTTCCACTCCTGCGGCAACTGGTCCCGGAAGATTCCCGCAGTGAAGAACATAGAGGGATTAAGGATGGTTGATGGCGCATTCTCCCTGGCAACCGATCCCGATCCCAATCCTACGGAGCCCTTTGCGGAAGGCTTTGCAGATACAGGGATTATCCTGAATGCAAGGATTGTGGGGGGATTGGATGTGATCGCGGAGAAAGTCGGAAAGCTCTGGAAGCCGGGCATGAAACTCATCGTGGTGACCTATTGTCAAACGCCTGAAGAACAGGAACAGGCCTATCATCTGATTCATGAAATCTGCAAATGCTGAAACCAAAAGAACCGGCGTCGGAAATGTCCGTTGGCGGATTCTTGTGCTAATATTTTTTGCCACCACCATCAATTATGTCGACCGGCAGGTCATCGGCCTGTTGAAACCGTTTATTGCAGAGGATCTGGGTTGGAGCGAAGCGGCGTATGGATATATTGTCAGCGCATTCCAGGCGGCATATGCAATAGGATTGCTGATATCCGGAAGCCTGCTGGACCGTTTCGGGACCAGGCTCGGGTATACGATTGCCATTTTTATCTGGAGCCTGGCCGGGATGGTTCACGCTGCGGCAAGGTCGGCGCTCTCATTCGGGATCGCGCGCTTTTTCCTGGGGCTGGGTGAATCGGCGAATTTTCCTGCAGCGGTAAAATCGGTTGCCGAGTGGTTCCCAAAAAAAGAACGGGCGCTGGCTACGGGATGGTTCAATTCAGGATCGAACGTCGGGGCCATTGCTGCACCGGTGATCGTTTCAGCCATAACCCTGGCCTATGGATGGCAGTGGGCGTTCATCATAACCGGTTCCCTGGGATTTATCTGGATTCTCTTCTGGCTTTTGTTCTATAAGCTGCCGGAAAAGCACAGGAAGATCTCCCATGCGGAATATGAATTTATCCGGAGTGACAACGAACCGGAAACCGCACAAGCGTTAAAATGGAAAGAGCTGTTCCTGCACAGGGAAACCATTGCGATCTGCCTGGGGCGGTTTGTGACCGACTGGGTCTGGTGGTTCTATCTTTTCTGGACGCCTGATTTTCTGAATAACCGGTTCGGTATTGACATCAAGCTGATGGTGCTGCCGCTCATTGTAATCTATTCGGTGTCCGGTGCCGGCGGAATATTCGGGGGATGGCTCTCCTCCCTGTTTCTGAAAAGGGGCAAAAGTATTGATTATTCGAGGAAAGTTACCATATTCATCTGTGCATGCATGGTCTTCCCGGTTGTGGCCGTTTCAGGGATAGACAATATATGGATTGTGACGGCTATCATTGCATTGGCTGCGGCGGGACATGCCGGCTGGGCCTCCAACATATTTACGATTGTTTCAGATATCTTTCCCAGAAATGCGGTGGCCACAGTGGTAGGTATGTCGGGTTTTGCCGGTGCCATCGGAGGAGCACTTGCGGCATCGTTTGTGGGATTGCTTTTGCAATTCACCGCCAGTTATTTCCTGGTATTCCTGATCGCCGGATCAATGTATTTCCTGGCATGGCTCATCCTGAAACTGATGATTCCGCGGATCAGGCCCGTTTGCCTTTCCTGAGGTTTCTGAAGGAATGACAATTATATATCTGCAGCCACAAAGAACGCAATGAACTTCTCTTTCCGGTTGTAGAAATTGTTGCTGAGGCTTCTCCCGTTATAGTAGTTGAATCCGATATTCAACCGTTTTTTGAACCGGTCCTGGGGAATGATGTAACCTGCCTTGAAAGATAGGTTCGGTGACCAGGCGTTGAGTTGGTAAGCGCTGACATTTAGGGCCCCGAATATCCCGCCAAGATGACGGTTACCGAAATAGTATTCCAGTTCCGTTCCGCCCTGCAGGTTGAGGTAGGCACTCCGGTGTGGTTTATTCTGACGGGTTCCCATGAAGTCCACGCCGGGCAGGAAAAATCCGAAATCACCATAGACCGCCAGAATATCCCATTGCGGATTTTTTAGAAACCAGAGCGGTCTCACTGCGGCGGACAGGATGAAGGCATCCCTTACAGGGAGCTGAGTGGTGTTCACATCATAGTCCACCGGGGAGATAACCTTTCCGGTTGGTAACTCATCCCCCACATGGGTACAGATATGGTGTTTTGAAAAGCGAAGGCTGACCCATTCTGCAGGCCTCCCGGCGATGGCAAAATAGTAGATCCCGTCGGTACCGATCAGGTCGTGATTCCCAAACCGCATCATTACCGGGATAATCATGCCCAGATCCGCCTCAACACCCAGTTTTGGGTTGCCGGCAGGTGAGAATTTGAACAGGGAAAACCGCACACCGGGCGTGATAACCAGCTTGCCCCGGTAATCTCCGCCGCTGTTTATCTCATCCTCTATGTCAAAATCGCTGTAAAGCATCTTCTGGGAAGAGACTTCAAACCGTATACCCAACGGATCAGCCAGGTAGGTTGGATAGAAAAGATCGGTTCCGACCAGTCTCAGGTTCCAGTCCCTTATCGGGATCCGGTATGGTTCACGATCATGGTTATTCTGTGCCTGCAGGATCGTGCTGAACAGAATCATCAGCAGGATTTCTGTCTTTCTGATATAATTGATTGGGTTCATCCTGTACGAAATTTTAATTTATGATTTCACCAGCCCATACATCATTGGATTGTCCGTGCCTGCTGGTCATGCCTCCCATTATCCAAACCCTGTCATTGAAAACAACCATCGAGTAACCGTGACGGGCATCAAAGGCGTCGCCGTCCGAGTCAACGACCCAGCTTCCGGTTTCACTGATTTTCCATATCGGGAACTGGTAAGGTTCCGTGAAGTGGTAATGAACGCTTGAATTCGTTTTTCCAGGCAGAAACCAGAGTTCATCCCTGTAGAAAACCATCTGGTGATCTGACCGCCAGAGGTATCCGCTTTCCAGTGTGGTATCCAGTTCCAACGTCCAGTTGGTCCCGTTATCCGTGCTCCATACCCCCTGCCATCCGGTTATGGGATGGGATGCATTGAGTGGCGGTTCGAATACCACCCCGTGTGTTCCCCCCTGAACGTAGATTCTGTCGGTTTCAGGATCAACCGCAGCGGCATGCTCGGCCCTGATTCCATAGTCGTTGTTGGCCAGGCTGTCCCATGATATGCCGTCGGCGGATCGCCATACATCATTGTAATATTTCATCGCATACCTGCCGCTGAGTTCTTCCTGCATGGTGTACCCTCCGATGAGGTATATATAATTGGTGTCGTTGTGACGGGCGGTTACACAACTGTGATTCATTCGCGGGAACCAGTCGCTGATATAGATCGAGTCGCCGACCGGATAGATACGGGATTTTATTCTGGTCCACACTTTCCCGTCCGTGCTTTTCCATACATCATTGCTGTATTGCCGGTAACCGGTCTCTTCGTCCACTTCAAATCCCCCAATCACATAGATGGCTTCTCCCGAACCATTGTCAAATACCACGGCGCTGTGCCCGCGGCGTCCGTGCCACGGGGCCCGCTCCGTCTCAAGAATCCATGAATCACCGTCTGCGGAGCTCCAGACATCCTCGAAATAGGTGTCTCCTTTTACCTGTCCGGGATTATACCCTCCAAGAACCCAGATCCTGTTGTTGAAAACAACCGATGCATGGTCGTACCGTTTGGGCCAGTCAGCGCCGGAAGTGACCTTCACCCAGGTGAAGGCCCCATCATACAGGGGGAGCTCATATGCTTCGTAGGATTCAAATTCACAGCCCGTTAAAAGGATCAGAAACAGAAACGGCAAAAGCGTTTTATAGTATCTCATAGACATGGATATTAATATAATTTACTGAACGGTGTTTCCCGGGTTATACCTGAAACGGGAGATCGGTAGGATTAATAATAATCCGGACCAGATAAGAAAGGCAAACTTCATTCAGTGCATTGTTTAAGTTTATTATCAGGAATATGTTGAGGTTTAGATCAGCATCCTCCCCGAACGGTAACCACTTCACGCTTAACAGGTGCCATGCGCTGCTTAAGCGTTTGTTCCATTTCGGTCATGTGACGTGCTGCCTGGATTCTGAAATTATAAAGGTTAAACAGATCTTTGTGTGAACCGGGAGCGGGTTCCTCGGATTCAAAGAACAATTTCCTGAATTCATCTGCCGATTCGCTAAGGATCATATTATCTGAATTCCCCGCGAATTTGGCTTTCAGACAGGCCATTCTGACCAGGGTGTCACTATCGGCATAGAAAATATTAGTGCGGATTTTCTGGTTGAAGATGGGAATATTCTGCCTGTCAAGCAGCCGGTCAAAAGGAATGTTGATGGCCAGCGGGAGGTGCCATTCATTATATTCCTCCGGGGTTCGGACATCAATTATATTCAACTCGTAAAAATTGTTTACGATATCGTTGGCCAACCGGTCGGCGGAGATCTCTTTGAAAACACATGTTTTCTGTCTTTCAGCCTGACTGATCCGCATCTGGATAAAATCCTTCTTTCCGGGGAGGAAAGCCACGATGGCCAGTACAAGGAATAAGGCGGCAACAGCGAAAGCATATTGTTTCCGGGTGGACGGGGTAAGTTCCGGTTTTCTTTTGTTAACCCTGTTTTCTATAAACCATGTTCCTGTAAAAGCAGCAACAGCTACAACTGCGAGGATGGTACCGAAAAGGATATCACTCATTCCCAGATATTCGGAGAGCTTCATCTGGCCCAGGTTGTTGGCCATATATAAATTTTCCAGGTGGGGAAAGGTTTCTATAAAAGCGAAAACGCCAAGGAAAATACCGGCGGCAAAAGCCAGGGCATCGAGTTTGCCGATGGCAAGAGCACAAACGCTTGTTCCGGGGCAGAATCCACCTATGATGAATCCGGCGCCCATGATGGCCCCTCCGACCAGGGCCGATTTTATGAATGCAGGATTGATATAGATGACCTGTGTGTCGAGCAGTCCGTAATGTCCCAGAAGGAGCACGCCGGCCATGGCAGTGATGCCAGCAGTAAAAAAAACACGCAGAACGGTGAAGTCGTAACCGTAGAAAAGGCCGACCAGTTTTTTCGTGGAAGAGAATCCGGCCTGCTCAAGAACGAAGCCAAATCCAACACCGATGGCCAGGGCGATGACGAGGCCAAATTCTTCACTGATAAGATAAGGGGCTAAAGGTCCCATGGCAGATTTATTTTAACCAGAGTTTTCTGAAAAACCAGGCCAGTGCATAACCGGCACCAAAGATGGCCATCATCGTAAGGATTCCTCCCAGAGAGAGAACCGCCATTCCGCTGAGGGCTGCACCACTGGTACAACCCCTTCCCAGTTGGGAGCCGAAGCCGAACAGGGCCCCTCCGATAATCGCGCCGACCACCCTGAGGGTATTGGTCACCCTTGGGCCTTTTTCCAGTTTCAATCCGACACGGTTACCCAGAACCCCCGAAAAGAATGCCCCGAAGATAACACCAACTACCTCGAAGATCAGGAAATTTTTCCAGGGTCCTTCAGGATTGGTTTGGTCGAAATCCTGGTAAAAAGCCGTACTGGATGCATGCTCGGGGGCAATGGATTTTACTACGGCAATGATGACATTCTTAAAGGCCCCGCTGGCTCCAAGTCCCCTTCCCGTAACATAGATGGTTAACAGCAAAACCAGACCGAGCAGAAAGCCGGCCAGGTAAGGATTCATGTATGGTTTTGGTTGCATAATCAAATGATAGTTTGGGTATATAATTGTTATCTGGTTTATGCGGTGGACAATCAGGATTCCCCGGTCAGGGATTTATTTTCCCTGGGCTCTTCTTCCTCTTCCTCCTCAAGGTCATATCCTGTTATCATCGCCTGGATATTGGAGGTTGGCGTACGACCTGTTGTGGTCATGTACACATGTACCAACAGGAAGACAATCAGCAGGAAAGCGCTGAGTGTATGCCAGAACGCCACTGATTTAAGCGGTATGCTGCTGATCACAATAATGTCGTTCCTGTCGATTATTTTGTGGAACATGTAAATGATTCCGGAAATGACCGTGATCGGAACGAGCACCAGCTTGAATCCCAGGTAAGTGATCCGCTGTAGGGGATTGAGCTTCTGCAGCCCTGTTTTTTTTGTGGGATGAGGTTCTCCCCGGAACATGCCAATCATGTAGAACCTGATCTGGGCAGCCAGTTTTTTCGTGGTAGGTATGTACTGACGCCATTCGCCGGTAACCACATGCCAGAAAATGGCAAATATGATCAGTCCGATCAGCATCCAGGAGGCGACGCGGTGAAACCGGGCAGCATGTTCGAATCCAAGAACCTTATAGGATCCGTGCACCTCGAATCCTGTAAAGGCCAGGAAAATGATCAGCCCTGCCTGTGACCAGTGCCAGAATCGTTCGAATGCCTTGTATACATATACTTTTTTCATGGAGATGCTAAGTGTCGGTTCTTTATGTGTCATTCAACATTTTTTCTTCTTCCGGAAGCGGTCACAATGCGCAAAATGGCATGAAAAAGAACACCTCCCAAGGTAAGCAGGATCAGTAAGGCACCGGATGTATCCAGTAATTTTATGTGATCACGCCCCGGCAGATAAAATCCGGTCAGTTTTTCCAGGCGCCCTCCACGACGGGTATGGCATTCGGCACATCCTACAGACTGGTCCTTCGGGGAAACCATGTGATTGATGGGCCAGTACATGACGGTTTCCACAAAATCGTAATGGCCGCTGAACGGAAGCCCCACCCTTTTCATACCGGCTGCTGAGGCCGTATTCCAGTCAAAGTCCTTCCAGTAGGCACTGTCCCCTTTGTTCAATGAGAAAAGTTTGGGTTGGATCAGGGTCTTATATTTTGTATCGTAGATCTGGTCGCCTATATTGATCTTGACGGGGGTGATTTTTGATTCCCCGTCTTCGTGGGAACCAAATAAAGTATTCATTTTAACAGGGACCTCCCGGATGGTGTCACCGATCAGATAGTGATCGGCAGTTCCGTTAAACCAGATGTAATCCGGTTTAATATCTCTGGCCCAGCGAAAGGTTCCTTTTATCGATTGGTATTCAATGGAACTGTCGCTGTTGAATTCCTTGTAGGGCTCCCCGTTGCGCAATTTTCCGGCATCCGACCATATCCACTCCATCTTCGTGGGATTCTCTTTTGCATAGGTAGGAATGTGACAGGTCTGACAGGATACCCTGGCATTATGCCTGTTGATCAGGTCATCAAAGTGGGGTGTGCCGGTGTGGCAATCTTCGCAGGTTGCCCGGTTGAAGTTATTCGATGACACCGAGTAGAGCCTTCCTTTGATCTGGTGATTTTCTGCCGTATGACAGGCCACGCAGGACATGTTCATGCCATTGGAGGCCATGTGCACATCTACGGTGCGGTCACAGGAAAGTTGGGCATCCTCCAGATCTCCGTGCTTTACATTATTGCCCCCGCCACTGTAAAAATGACAGCTACCGCAGTTTATCCGCTGCGGATTACCAACACTCTGAGCTACCCGTGTAAGATTGACGTTCCGGTCGGGATAACCGGCCATCGAGGAGCCTTTCAGATACTCCTCACTGTTGTCATGGCATACCATGCAATCTACATTCCTGGCATTCCTGAAATCGAACAGGTCATCGGTCATACCAAAACCGATATGACAGGCTGCACAGGCCAGCTCATTGGATTGAGCGCCCAGGCAGTAGTTGTTCAGGACATTTTTTTTACCGGCAGATACAACCCCCCTGCCTTCAACATAGGAAACCCGCTCCCAGTTCCAGTGCGCGGAGTTCATAATCTCCTTGTGTCTCTCTGTGTGACATTCGTTGCAGGTTCCCGTAACCTCCTGGGGAGAGGAGAATTCTTTCTGCAGCTCTGCCAGTTTGCTGTGATCGACGGAAGAAACAGGCGTAAAAGTATACTCCTGTTTCAGTTTTTCCAATTTCAGGTTGTAGTATTCCTTCCCATTACTGAACACCCGGATGATTAAAAGTATGGCCACCACAAAGAGAATAATGCTTAAAATTGTTTTTGCCATTCCTGTTTATGAAATATTGGTTATTTCAATGCCCTGTTTAATCTTCCTTCGCGTTCTGTATCGGCAGACGGCAGGAAGTGATAAAATTATCTTTATCGGGCTTTTCAACCCGGTTTCCCGGGGCTTGTTCCGAAAACATCGGTCCGGTGTCCCGGAGGTAAATTCCATTAATTAAGAACAGGTAAAGAGTCAAAATTCAATCTGACCTTTTTGTTGCAAATATAAATGGATTTTCATTTATGCAAATGTGTTATAAAATCTACAATTAAAATGGAAGAAATATACTTGGTTTTATACCACACCATAAATTTATAATCTTTCTAAACAGAACCAGTGACTGACTTCTTTCTGATCCAGGCCCGGGATTAATTCGGAACATGGTCCATGAACCAGCAACCGAGACTATTTCAAAATTCGGCTGTCTTTTACTTCCCACCTGGTAGATATTCGCCTTCGTCCCTCAGAAGTAAAACCGTAAACCAGATAGTTGGTAAAAAACGGATAATTAAACTAAGGAAATAAGGAATTAAAGTCAGGAGATGAGAAGATAAATTAATGGGAATAAACCAAAGTGAAAAAACAGGGACTGACAATAGCTGGAATACCGCTCACAATAAATCTGATCGTGATTACAAGAGAAAAATAACGCATTGCATAAAAAAGAACATTGCATGATGCCTGCCAGAGTGCCCGGCAGATTATAGATTGTTAAGGAAAAACAATTTTCCGTCCCTTCATTTTGATAAAGTCCTTATATTTGAATTTACACCTTGCCGGACCATATTGCACGCGTAAAACATAAAACCTTTAAATAAATCATAATATGAATCCTTCTGTTGTAATTAAACGCCTGTTTCTCCTGGTTCTGATCATTCAGATCACCGCATGCAAACAGGCTGGTGAAACTGCAACCGGTTCGGGACCGGAAGCGTCCGTCCAATCCCCTGCCGTCTCCGCGGCCACTGTCTATATGACAGCGAAAGAGTCGGAAAACCGGCTCGCGGAAATCGGTAAAATTGAGTTTACACCATTTGATCAGCCCGATGAACACTTCCCGACCATCATCCTTGATCCCGGGAAAACGTTCCAGACTATTGTGGGATTCGGAGGCGCCCTGACCGATGCATCGGCAGAAACCCTGGCAAAACTGCCGGCGGAAAAAAGGGAGGAAATACTCACTGCTTACTTCGATAAGGATAAGGGAATAGGCTATAATCTTTGCCGCACCCATATCAACAGCTGTGACTTCTCTTCCGGATCCTACGCATATACCGAGGTGGACGGGGATATCGGCCTGGAACACTTCTCCATCGAACACGATCTGAAATACCGAATCCCCCTGATAAAGGATGCCATGAAGCTTGCGGGAAAAGATTTCAAACTGTTTGCTTCCCCGTGGAGCCCCCCTGCATGGATGAAAACCAACAACCATATGCTCAGGGGCGGGAAGCTGAAACCGGAATACTACCAGGTATGGGCCGACTATTTTGTGAAGTTTATCCGGTCCTATGAAAAGGAGGGCATACCGGTGTGGGGTGTGACGGTGCAGAATGAGCCGATGGCCGTTCAAACGTGGGAGTCATGCATTTATACTGCCGGTGAGGAGCGGGACTTTGTGAAGAATAACCTGGGTCCCACGCTGGTGGAAAATAATATGGAAGATGTGAAAGTGATCATCTGGGACCATAATCGGGGGATCATGAACCAGCGGGCGGAAGTGGTCTATGACGATCCGGAAGCATCGAAATACGTTTGGGGAACAGGGTTCCACTGGTATACCGGCGACCACTTCGAGAATGTGAAACTGCATGCGGAAGCCTTCCCCGATAAGAAACTGATATTTACCGAGGGTTGCGTTTACCCGTTCGACATGGAAAATATCTATTTATGGCACTGGGGCGAACGGTATGCAGAATCCATCATCCACGACCTGAACAATTCCACCGTCGGATGGGTTGACTGGAACATTGTGCTGGATGAAACGGGTGGTCCGAACCATGTCTCCAATTTCTGCCTTGCCCCGGTGATAGGAGACACCCGTAAGGGAGAAGTGCATTACATGAACTCATACTATTACATGGGCCATTTCTCGAAATTCATCAGGTCCGGTGCAAAGCGGATCGTATGCGCATCCAATAACGACGATCTTCTGGCCACGGCATTCATCAATCCCGACGGGTCAATATCGACCGTGATCATGAACGCAACCGACAGGGATATGGAAACCCGGGTATGGATTGAAGGAAAGGCAGCCAATATGTTTCTTCCCGGTCATTCCATTGCCACGGTTGTTTTAAATTGAAAAGGAATTCTTTGAAAAGGCGTTCAACGCATACCATGCCTTCCTGAGGTACAGGGTATGGGTTCGGTGACATCCTTAATCCGATACGCTTAATTTGCAGATGGAGCGTTCCCCGTTATCCGATTCCATGATCACGAGGTAGATACCGTTGTCGAAGTTGCTGACATCCAGCGTACAGGAATGATTTTTCCCGGGAAAGATCTTCGTAATAATCTGTCTCCCGAAGAGGTCGGTGACGTGAATGGTGCCTGGGATTTCGCCGGAAAGGATAGAAACCATACCGGAAGCGGGATTGGGGTACAGTTCAAATCCGAGTGTGGGAATGTTCCGGCCGTGTTCATCCGAAACCGTGGATGTAATGGTGATAGCCCCAAGGTTAAACCCGCCTGTGTTAAAGTCTATTTTCATTACGGTATCCGATTCCGTCAGGAACGCTTTTCCCGCATCGATTGTCGTAAAACTATTCCAGCCGCCGGTATTGCTTACAGTAATGCCATTAAGCACCTCAACATCATTGAGTTCAATGGAAAAAGGTCCGCCCGATATACTGTTTGTGGCCACATGGAACATGAATCTGTAGGAACCTGCCGATTCCACATTCACACTGTATTTTAACCACTCTCCGGAGTAGATCATTTTTACAATGGGATTACCGTCATCGTTATAATCTGTATCCACCCCTTCATCCTGCCGGGGCCCGGGACCCTGGTTCCGGCTTGATAAATCGTGATAGGCAATACCTTCCCCCCCGTAATCATATTCCGTGGCATTCCATACCCCGGGAATGGAATGAGGAAGGTAAGGATCGGGATACGGGTACTGTCCCTTTTGAAAAACATCTGAATCAAAGGTTTTGGTTCCACAGCTGTTTTCAATGGTCAGGGAGACCCAGGAAAATTCCTCCCCCCAGTTAACCAGGATGGAATCGGTTCCCTGTCCCTCAACGATCACGGCATCATCGGGGACGCTCCAGTTGTAAGATGTTTCTGCCATTTTAGCAGTATAAAAACAGATGCCGGTCTGATTTTCTTCAATAAACATGGGACCGTGAATTTTATTTTCAATCGCTACAGGGAGAGATAATTCATAGGTTTTACAGATACCGGTCAGGCTGCATTGAACCTCTCCCTCAGCGCATCCCCAGTTGACCGTAATCTGCTCCGTACCCTGTCCGCTTATGATCTCCGCATCATCGGGTAAGCTCCACAGATAATCCCAGATTTCAAAATAGGGAACGGAATAACGGTTATTCATACTTCTTTCTGCAACTAAGGTATCTCCAGCTATTTCAGGAGTAACATCAGATTTATAAACCCTTATGTAATCAACCTCCATGGTCTGCGGAAAGACGCTGGTCGTATCGGGGTATCCCGGCCAATTCCCTCCGACAGCAATATTCAGGATCATAAAGAAATTATGGTGAAATTCACTTAATCCGGGATCCGTGATATTCAGAGCGTGAAACTGTTTACCATCCATGAACCATGTGATTTTCTGAGGGGTCCATTCCACGGAAAAAATGTGGAAGGTATCGGCGTATATCCCTGAGTCAAGAGCGATGCTGCCGCCATACATGGCATGAGAGCCGTTATTATCCCAGTGCCCGGTCCCGTAAATCACATGGTCACTGTCTTCTCCTCCCACAAGCTCCATAATATCGATTTCCCCGCAGGCCGGCCAGCCGACGGAGTATATATTCTCTCCCAGGAGCCAGAAAGCGGGCCAGATTCCTTGGCTGTAGGGCAGTTTCAGCCGTCCTTCGATCTTCCCGTACTGAAACTCAAACTTGTCCCTTGTAATCAGCCTGCTGGAAGTATAGTCACTTCCGTCATAAGATTCGTTAATTGCAGTAATGGTGAGTCGGCCATCCTCAACCCATGCATTATCGGGATCGTTGGCTTTGTAATACTGCAGTTCATTATTCCCCCATCCGCCTGCACCGGTCTCAAAGGTCCAGGTGTCTTCGTCGGGGAACCCGGTATAGTTAAACTCTTCTGACCAGTACAATTCGTAGCACTGCCCGAGAAGGGGCGCCATTATGAGGAATAAGGCGCCGAAACCAATAAAAATTAATTTTCTGTACATGAAGACCTGTTTTTTAAGTAATACGAAGACGGTCCTGGTTTATCTTACGAATATAGGAAAAAAGGATAAACAGTGGAATTAAAGTACACTGAGTTATTACGGGGATTATGCCGTTCATTCATACTTCCCGGCATGCAGCAAATCATATTTTCATTGTAAATTTGAAAGGAGCTGTTAATTTTGGATGGCATATAATACTTAATACAATCTATTTTGGTAATACTGGGTATATCTGCTTTTTACCACGATTCGGCGGCCGCCATAATCCGCGATGGAGAGGTCATTGCAGCAGTCCAGGAGGAGCGGTTCACCAGGAAGAAACACGATAACGGTTTCCCGGGAAATGCTGTCCGTTTCTGCATGGAATATTCGGGATATATCATTGACGATCTCGATGCCATTGCATTTTACGACAAACCGTTCCTGAAATTTGAACGGATACTGGAGACTTATTACAATTTTGCTCCAAAAGGATTAAGAAGCTTTACGAAATCGATGCCAGTCTGGATTCGTGAGAAGATCTTCATGCGAAAGGTCATCATGGATGAACTGAAAAAGATTGCTCCTATTAACGGGAGAAAGATCAGGTTACTGTTCCCGGAGCACCATGTTTCTCATGCGGCAAGTGCATTTTTTACCTCCTCATTTAAAGAAGCGGGCATTCTCACTATCGACGGGGTGGGTGAGTGGGCGACCTGCACCATCTCGAAGGGAAGCGGCAATTCTATTGAGATATTGCGAGAGCTGAGGTTCCCGGATTCCGTGGGATTGCTCTATTCAGCCTTCACCTATTACCTGGGATTCAGGGTCAATTCGGGGGAATATAAACTAATGGGGCTCGCTCCTTATGGAAACCCTGGTTCCGAAAGAACAAAATATTTTATTGAAACAATTAAAACCCGCCTTGTTGATATGAAGGAAGATGGTTCAATCAGGCTTAACCAGCACTATTTTTCCTATGCCACAGGTCTGAAGATGACCCATAACAAGCGGTGGGCCGGATTGTTCGGATTGGAACGGCGGCTTCCGGAAGGACCTATCAGTCAGGATCATTGCGATTTGGCCTATGCCATCCAGTTTGTTACTGAAGAGATCGTTGCGAACCTGGCGAAAGAGACGCTGAGAATCTCGGGGAGTGAACAGCTGTGCCTTGCCGGAGGGGTTGCGTTAAATTGTGTGGCAAACGGAAAACTTCTGAAAAATGGTATTGTAAAGAATATATATATCCAGCCTGCAGCAGGCGATGCCGGGGGGGCGGTTGGTGCGGCGCTTGCGGTCCATCATATCTATTTCGGAAAAGAGCGGGGCAATTGCACCAGCGAAGCCATGAAATACGCATACCTCGGACCCGGCTATACGAACAGGGAAATTGAAATTTTCCTGCGCCGGGCCGGGGCGGATTATATCTTCCTGGATGATGAAGCTCTGCCTGAAACGGTAGCCGCATATATCCATGACGGGCTGGTGGTGGGATGGTTCCAGGGACGGATGGAGTTCGGACCGAGGGCGCTGGGCAACCGGAGCATTCTCGGTGATGCCACGAACCCTGAGATGCAGAAAAGAATGAACCTTAAAATTAAATACCGGGAGAGCTTCAGGCCCTTTGCACCGTCGGTTCTGACAGAAAAATGCAGCCAGTATTTTGATATAAAAACCGAGTCCCCCTATATGCTGCTTGTCGGGGATGTGGTTCAGAGCCGGAGAAAACCAATTCCCGATAATTACTTCGGGCTCGCTCATCACGAACGGCTCCAGGTGCCCCGTGCGGATATCCAATCGGTAACGCATGTTGATTTTTCTGCCCGGATCCAGTCGGTCACCAGGGAATCCAATGAACGGTTCTATAAACTCATCAGGGCATATGAAGCATTGAGCGGCTGTGCCGTCATTATCAATACAAGTTTTAACGTTCGGGGGGAGCCCATTGTCAATACTCCTGAAGAAGCCTACCGCTGCTTTATGAGTACCGAAATGGATGTGCTCGTCCTGGGTAATTATGTGTGTACCGGGAAAGAAAAAGCTTCCCATAAAAATAATGGGTATTTGAAAAAATATCAGTCTGAAGATTAGTTTTGAAAAGGGTTTAAAGCAAACGCCGGGGATGAGGAATAAAATATATAACCAGTTAAATGCATGAATATAAACAGAAAACAGGTACTTGAGATCAATCTTGCCCTGGTGGTAGTCAGCATCATTTTCCATTTCATCACGGGAAGCGATGTTTTCATTTACATTGCAGGCGGACTGGGCCTGGTGACCCTGTTCATCGATCCGCTTGCAAGACTGGTAACCCTGCTCTGGATGTGGTTCGGCCGATTGATGGGTGGGATTCTGTCTTACATCGTTCTGACGATGATCTTTATATTCATCCTCACCCCGGTGGCTGTACTCTTCAAACTGACCGGGAGATCAAAAAAGGCTTTCGACGAAACCACCTACTTTTCCCTGAGGAATGGTAAGATCAAGCCCGGGGATTTCGAGAATCCGTGGTAGGAAAAGGTTCAAGGTTCGCTTACTCGCCCATTCGCCCAATCGCTTTTATCCTTCGAAGCCTCTGGCGAAGGAGGACCATACGCCTTAATCGCTTACCGTTCCGAACTTCAGGATCGTTTGCGAAGTGAAGGTTTCACCGGGCCTTAATATGGTATTCGGAAACTCCGGTTGATTGGGAGAATCGGGAAAGTGTTGTGTTTCAAGACACATTCCGTAGTGTTTAACATATAACTCATCGCCCGATTTCAATGTCCCGTCAAGGAAATTTCCCGAATAGAACTGGATTCCGGGCTCGGTGGTGGTCACTTCAACAAACCGGCCTGTTTTGGGATCGGAGAGTCGGGCAGCAAGTACCTTTTCCCCCTCTTTTTTGTCGAGAACAAAATTATGGTCGTAGCCTCCTTCAACCTGGTCAATCCGTTCTCCGATAACATGTGGTTCGGTGAAGTCGAACGGTGTTCCTTCGACCGGGGCAATCTCACCGGTCGGAATTAATTCTGCGTTGACAGGCGTGTAGTGTGAAGCATTCAGATACAATACATGATCCAGAATGGTTCCTTCACCTGCAAGATTGAAGTAGGCATGATTTGTCAGATTGATGGGTGTCGCTTTGTCTGTCCTGGCTTCATAGGTTATGATCAGCTGATCCATATGCAATTCATAAGTTACCACCACATCGAGGTTCCCCGGATATCCTTCCTCGCCGTCCGGGCTATGGTAGGATAATTTCAGGGCTGTTCTGTCAACGGAGGAGATAACTTCGGGAGTCCAGACCACTTTATCAAATCCCTTAATGCCTCCGTGAAGGGTATTATTACCGTCGTTTTTTGCCAGAAGGAACGATTTTGCTTCCAGCTCAAATGTGGCATTGGCTATGCGGTTCCCATATCTTCCTATTATAGCTCCGAAATAGGGATGTCCGTTGATGTATTGCTGAAGATTGTCAAATCCCAGCAGAATGTTAACGGATTTTCCGTCCTTCCCGGGAGTATGAATTTCAGTGATAATGCCGCCATAATTGGTTATTTTAACCGTGATACCCGTTTCACTCTTCAGGGTGAAGAGCATGGCTGAATCCCCGTCGGGGGTCAATCCAAAAAAGGATTGTTCAACTGTTCCCCTGGCCCGGGTTTCAGTTTCACCGGATGTTTTACGGCTTTTACAGGCAGTTACGGTTATCATCATAATTAAGGAAAAAGAAATAACAGCAGTTAATGTTTTGTTTTTCATGATTGGTTTTATGATTAAGTTATCAGTTAATGGAAAATTTATTTGTCTTAATAACGGCATGTAATTTATGCATTTTTAAGCTAATACACCAGAGTTCTGATTCGCCCAATAATCCTTCGTTACGATCCCGATAGTATCGGGACGGGACTTCGGATTACCCAGTCGCTCATTTGCCTATTCGCCTATTCGCCCCATCCAAACTCCAGACGCTCACCCCTCACCATTTCATTAAAAAAGCCTTCCTTATAAACCAGGCAGCCGTTTACCCAGGTATGAGTAACCCTCGAGTGAAATATTTGCCCCTCCATGGGTGACCATCGGCATTTGTAATACAGGTTTTGTTTTCCGACCTTCCATTCACAATTCCTGTCAATGAGCGCCAGGTCTGCTTTAAAACCGGGCTCTATAAATCCTCTTGATTTGATCCTGAACAGTCGGGCCGGTGCATGGCACATTTTTTCGACAACCTTTTCGGGTGTAATTCTGCCCTGGTGTGCCAGTTCCATCATGGCGGCCAGAGAGTGCTGAATCATTGGTCCGCCTGAGGGTGACTCAAAATAGTTGTTTTGTTTCTCCTCGATGGTATGCGGGGCATGATCGGTCGCTACCACGTCGATCTGGTCATTAAGCAAAGCCTCCATCAGGGAATCCCTGTCATGGGCTGTTTTTACAGCAGGATTCCATTTCAGGAGCATTCCTTTGGTATTGTAATGTTCATCCGTAAACCAAAGGTGGTGAATACATGCCTCCGCGGTAATATGCTTACGGTCGAAATCGTTATCTGCCTGAAACAGGCCTGTTTCTTTTGCAGTGGAAAGGTGCAGTATATGCAGACGGGTGCCAAATTTGCGGGCCAGACGGACTGCAAGGGAAGATGACTTA
This sequence comes from Bacteroidales bacterium, assembly GCA_016936975.1. Taxonomy (GTDB): domain Bacteria; phylum Bacteroidota; class Bacteroidia; order Bacteroidales; genus JAFGWU01. Next base: position 78,066 of record JAFGWU010000097.1, read on the forward strand.
TAGCAGGCTTCCGAACTTCTTATTTCAGGATGGAGATAAACAGGTATAAGCTCGCCGAATTCCTTCCTATATTTCTGGATATTTTTTTGGATGGTGTTTTCATCCTCACAGTGGGCAACCAGGAGAGCGGGAGACTCTTTGAAGATTTGTTCCAGTATGTTCAGGTCATCAACCAGCATGTTGCCTGTGGAAGAACCCATGAAGATTTTTACGCCACAGTTTTTCGAGGGATCGAGGTTTCTGATCTCTTCGAGGTTATTATTGGTTGCTCCCAGGTAAAAAGAGTAATTTGCAAAAGAGGTTTCGGCAGCCCGTTTATATTTTTTTTCCAGCTCTTCAATGGAGATAACCTGGGGAATGGTGTTCGGCATTTCCATGTACGAGGTTACTCCTCCGGCGACAGCTGCCCTGGATTCCGTAAATATAGTGGCTTTATGAGTGAGTCCGGGTTCGCGGAAGTGAACATGCTCGTCAATAACTCCGGGGATCAGTGTCTGGCCTTTTGCATCGATAACTTCGGCATAGTCGGATTCCACACCGGGTACTCCTTCGCTCACAACCTTGATGACGCCTCCGCGTACCAGGACAAATCCATAAAAGGTCTTCCCCCTGTTAATTATGGCAGCATTTTTTATAAGGTAGTTGTTCATAGTTTAAGGCTCAAGATTTAAGGTTCAGGGTTCCCGGTTCAGGGTTCAGGGTTCAGGGTTTCCGGTTCCAGGTTTCCCGGTTGACCCTTCATGATATAGGTTGCCCCTTTAATTTAAACTTAATTCTTGATAATATTTTTGATTCAATATGATAATACAGTGTTATTATTTTTCCTTTATTTGAATTCACTTGCCCATTCGCTTTTATCCTCCAAAGCCTCTGGCGAAGGCGGACCAATCGCCCACTCGCTTAATCGCCCATTCGCCTGTATCTCCTGAAGATGCTGCTCCACTTCATCCAGATCACTCCCCATATGGCTTCGCTGACTATCTTTCCGCTCATTTTTGAGGAGCCCTCTTTTCTATCCGTAAATATAATAGGTAATTCAACAACATTAAAACCGTATTTCCAGGCTGTGAATTTCATTTCAATCTGAAACGCATACCCTTTGAAACGTATGTCATCCAGGTTAATGGTTTCCAGGACCTTTCTTTTGTAGCAAACAAATCCTGCTGTGGCATCGCGTATTTTCATGCGGGTTATGAACCGGACATATACGGAAGCGAAATAGGAAATGATCACCCGGCTCATGGGCCAGTTTATCACGTTTACGCCGGAGATATAGCGTGAACCGATAGAAACATCGGCCCGGTTGTGTTCACAGGCGTTAAAGAGTCTGGGGAGGTCATTGGGATCATGTGAAAAATCTGCATCCATTTCACAGATATACTCATAGCCGTTTTTGAGGGCCCATTTGAAGCCGGTTATATATGCTGTTCCGAGGCCCTGTTTCCCGGGGCGGGAGAGGATATGGAGCCTGTCCGTATAATCTGATTGCCGTTTTTTAACCTCATCGGCGGTTCCGTCGGGAGAATGGTCATCGACCACCATCAGGTGGCAGTTAACAGGAAGCCTCATTACGGCTTCGATAATCCTGCCGATGTTTTCGATCTCGTTATATGTAGGAATGATAACCAGTTTGTTGCTCATCCGGATGGGGGATAACCGTTACATGGCAAAATTAGTTTTTTTTCGTTTTTAATTCGGATCAGGGGTAATATTCGGATCGGGTTTTTTTATTAAAACACTGATATTAAATCATATAAAAAATATTTAATTTTTTCCGTAATTTTTATTTGGAGAATAGAAATTAAAGTGTTTATCTTTGCATCCGCTTTGAAAAAGCAATGTTCTTAAAAATACGAATTTTGTAGGTAAATTTATTTGCGGAGATTGGATTATTCCTTATCTTTGCAATCCGCAAAATACTTATTAATAAAGTTCTTTGAAAATATTGAAGTGAGAAGAAGGTAAGAGAACGAACCTGCAATTCTAAAAAATTCAGGAGTGAAGAATCTTGAGCACATTAACTTTTTATTTACAATGAAGAGTTTGATCCTGGCTCAGGATGAACGCTAGCGGCAGGCCTAACACATGCAAGTCGAGGGGTAACGATTCCAAGCAATTGGAAGGCGACGACCGGCGGACGGGTGAGTAACGCGTTTGTAACCTACCTCTAACTGGAAGATAGCCCGAAGAAATTCGGATTAATACTCCATAATACTATGAACTGGCATCTTTTTATAGTCAAAGCTTTGGCGGTTAGAGATGGGCATGCGTGACATTAGCTTGTTGGTGAGGTAACGGCTCACCAAGGCCACGATGTCTAGGGGGTCTGAGAGGATGGTCCCCCACACTGGTACTGAGACACGGACCAGACTCCTACGGGAGGCAGCAGTGAGGA
>JAFGWU010000098.1 GCA_016936975.1 Bacteroidales bacterium
CCATAAGTGAAATGTATGATCCTGTAACAGACACATGGACCACTAAAACGCCCATGCAGGAAACAAGACAATCATTCTTTCTTGGGACGGTAGATACTAAAATCTATGCCATTGGCGGATCATATCCGAATCCACAGAATCCAGCCGAGCCAGTTATACTTTCTTCAGTTGAAGAATATATTCCCCCTCCCTGTAAAGCGCACTTTTTCAAATGAAAATAAGATATAAAAAACTCCCCATCAAATCTGATGAGGAGTCTTCCTTAACAGCGGAAGGGTAGTGTTGCCGTCTGCTTTGCAGCCAGCAAGTCTGTTTTGGGATGCTTTATTAAATGAAGCCTTGATTCGCTTCATATTCAGCCGTAACATATACATTTACATGGCGTACCTTCCCGGCAGCCGGAGCAAACACCTTATATATGCCTTCCCGGGTCTGGGGATTCACACCGGGATATTCCTATTTAAAAGTGTTTGTTGAGGCGGGTTTAGAACCTTCCGGTAGCGGTTCAACTTGCTGACCTCGCCCGAACTGAGCATCAACAATACCTACATACAATAGTGCTGCAGCGATCAGCATCGTTGTTTTCATTATCTGGCAGTGTTAGTTTATAATTGCTTATCTATTAGAAAATTTTAAAATTATATCATTGTACTCTGTTTTCAATCACTTCGAATAATCACTTTATGATAATAACAGGCATTACCCTGACGGAACTCAAGTACATATATGCCTTTTCCCTGTTCAGGATGTATTTGCATCTCCGGTCTCCCTTCACAATTGTAAAGGGCAACCCTTTTCCCTGTCAGGTCCAGTACGCTGATTGTTTCGGTCTGGTTAAGTCCTGAAATGTAAATTATCCCATCGAAAGACGGATTGGGATATATCTGCAACTCATCCTGAAAATTTCCTGCTAATGAAAATATCCCGGTTGTAGTGGTATCTATATCAATCGTGAAGGTTCCTTTGACACCTGAACCATCCCAGGCTGTGGCATTCACTGTAACCTGACCTGTTGCCACGGCGGTCAACAAGCCTGACTGATCAATAGTGGCAATTCCTGCTGGCTCGGCACTCCAGGTAAAGTTCTTAATTGTGGCATTCCGGGGAAGTACTTCTGCCTGCAATATCAGTGTCTCACCCAGTTTCCTGATAACGGTACTGTCATTCACAGAGGTAATGATAATATTCTCAACATTTGTCAATGTGTCATTCACATACGCTTTAAGCCAGGTCATTGCCAGGCGTTCCCTGCCATCCTGGTCGATAAGATAGGCTCCCTGGTCGGTTCTCCACAAACCGTAACGGTAACCCCAAAGCGTGATGCCGGCTATGCCGGGGTGTTCCCAGAAGATGGGAAATACCCTCTGTATTTCCTTTAACTGGACCAGGTCTGTTAATCCGTCAATATCTAATTCCGAAATATAAATTGGGATTCCTGTTTCTGCAAGCGCATCCAGGTTCGCTTTGAGGAGGGCTGTGGATGTGCCGTACGTTGTAAAAGCATGACCCTGCTCCCCAATTCCATCGATCAGTCCTTCTGTTTTCAACAGATTCACAATCTCTATGATTTGTTGTGTCGTGGAGGCACTGTTGATCACACTGTATTCATTCAGGATCAGACAGGATCCCGGAAAATACTGTCTTGCCAGCCGGAACGCTTCAATGATCCAGTCCCATCCCGTTTTTCCGGCACCGCCAAGAGCCCCGGCATAATCAATATTTGGTTCGGTGGCTCCCCAGGTAGTCATTCCGTTGGGTGCATTATGAATGGGTTCGTTTACAACGTCTATCATATCAAAACTACCATAACGGTCGGCCTGTGCGGCAAACCATTCTTCTATCTCCCGGCGTTGTTCTGCAGAATCCAGATCACCCATCCAATCTGGTTGCTGGGCACCCCAGAGCAATGTGTGTTGCTTAAACAACATGCCGTATCGTTTTGCTTCGTTATACGCTGCATCCATTCCTGACCAGTTCATCTGGTTGCGTATTGCTTCCACACTTCCCCATTTGCCGGAGTTCTCAGGTGTCAACTGGTTCCAGTAACCCGGGAACTCAGAGTCCTGGCTATCACTCCAAGCTGATCCCAGGAATTTGTCCCGTCCCTCAGCAAGAGGAATGCCCGGCCTTGGTAATGTTTCTGAACCCGGATCTCCCTTCACGAGTGCATCGACAGTGAAATAAAGGCCGCTCTTTCCAAACACGAATTTGTCGAAATACAATCCATTTTCCCGTGCCCCTACCTGGAAAATCCGCACCAGTGAATCCTCCTGTACTACATAGATCTCTGGTCCATCTCCCTCGGCAAACTGACTGAGATTAATCCATTTCCATACATTGCTACCGGCACTTCCTCCTCCATCGACAAGCTCATCTGCTTCGGTATATCCGGCAGATGCAAGTCCGTTTACCCGTAACCAGGCAGAATCCTGTTCAGGATCTTTATATCCGAATCCGTTCGGGATGAAGTGGCTGTCGTCATCATAGCTGCCCGGACCTACCATCACCCTGGCATAGAGTTCATAACTCCCGGACTCGGGAAATCGAACAGTATAGGTAGCTACTCTTTCTGCAGACCCGGGATTGAGCTGATTGACCAGATCGGTGGTTACAGTAATGGCATCAGCACCGTTAATCGAAACGATGGAAAAATCTGAACCCAGAGTTCCCAATTCCGCTTCTATCATATTGGAAGCCTGTGAAGTATCCGGTACAAATGTTCCCTCCAGGTAAATATCCTTAATATCAATTGCACAACCGCCATACGACCAGAATCCGATGTAATAAAGGTGCCCGGGGTTCAGCGGGACCATCTGGCCGTCGACTTCTTTCTCCATATTGTGTAATTCTATTCGGAAAAATTGTTGCGTTCCCACAGTGTACATGAAGGGCTCAGACCAGTAACTGCTTTCATCGAATATACGGAAAGAAGCGCCACAGGTATTCCTGTTATCCAGTTCCACAACCAGGTATTCATATCGTGACAGGTCGATCCCATTATTGTAATGCCAGCCTCCGAAACCATATTGTCCGGTAACCAGTATTCTTGAGGCTTCATCGAAAGTACCTTCCGAGAAAATAGATGGATTAAACCATTCACCGGTAAATGGGAAAGTTGAACAATTTACAGTCAGGTTTACGGACTTACTGCCCCCCAGTTTTCCGGAATATGAAACACCAATGTTCACGGTTCCATCTGACCTGGCAATCAGCTGTCCGTTTTTGATCTCTGCCACCTTCGGATTCGGATTGGAATAATCCGCTGCTGCAGCGACGTTTTCAGTATGCCCGTCTAAAAAGAGTGCGGTTATATAAAGTGTTTTAACTGAGCCGGTCAGCAATGCAAGGGTATCTGTTTCAACAATCAGGCTGTCAAGGGTAAGCGCATCTCTGTCATAAGCATTAAAAGTGGTATCAAAAAACATATCCTCGGAGAACGAGACTTCTGTACTGAACCAGTCAATATCTACAAAGCCACCTGTTCGGAGCGTCGCATAATTGAAAATACAAAATTTATTCCCGGTGAAGATCGTCAGCTCATATTTCATGTCCAGTTCACTTCCGAATTTTGTATAGGTTATATTATCAATACTATAATAGAAATTTGCCTTGCTCGTATGGTAGTCAACGACAGCCCTCAGGTAAATGACCGAATCGGTTACCACCGGTCCGCTTTCTAACACGCCATTATCAGAAAAGACCACTTGTTTCTCACCATTATTTATTGTTACACCAATAGAGGCATACGGATCCTGGAAGACAGCCAATCCTGCTATGTCCCCTTCCTTCATACTGTCTATCTGCATTTTGATTGTTCCATAGGACAATACAGTATCCGAATGGTAGCCAAAAATCCGTTGAGTAAGGGTATTTCTCGCTTCCGGCAAGCTTTGGACCACACTTACAGCGTATAACCTCAGATGATCCGCCCGGTCGAACAGGGACCATCCGGATGGAACCGGATTATGATTCCAGCCCCACTGCATTCCCAATTTGTAATCCCTGAAATTATCGTTGGTGGGTAAGACTTCTATAGGGTATTCCCTGCCCACATCAGGTTTTCGGAAAGTGGTAACCCCTTGGCCGTTTTCTCCTATTTCTGGCCAGTCGTCAATCCAGGTTACAGGCTGCAGGTTTGGTAACCGGCCATATGCGCCTTTATCATAAAAAAGAACGGTCCACCATTCTCCCGTTTGTGTTTCTACCAAAGCTCCCTGGTGAATGTTGTCATCTTCAAGGAGCTTTTTTTCTTCATAGGGACCGTAAATATTCTCCGACCTCAGTGCGACCTGAAAAGCAGGCCAGCCCCCATACGTTGCGTAGATATAATAGTATCCATTTATTTTATAGAGGTGCGATCCTTCCAGTCCTTCCCTGAAGGTGTAGGTGAATACCTCCTGATCGGACCCGGAAATGGTGTGGAAATTTTCATCCAGCTCTGCGACGCGAAGGTGGTTAATCCCATAAGCTACATACGTTTTCCCATCATCATCGAAGAACAGCCCTGGATCATGAAATACATCAGGCAATGCGTTTTTCTCCCAGGGTCCTTCAGGATCTTTTGCGGTAAGCAGATAACTACCTTCATCAAGGGCGTTAAAAAGAATATAAAATGTCCCGTTATGGTATTTAAGGCTTGATGCCCACTGGCCGTGGGAATACCTGTTACAGCCATCGAGGTTATAGCAGGCGCTGGACTCAATCATATCCAATGGATTGCTGCAAAATTCCCAATTAACCAAATCCCGGGACTGGAGAAGGGTTGCCCCCGGGAAAATATGCATGGTTGTTGACACCATGTAGTAAACATCCTCTACCCTGATGACATCCGGATCGGGGAAATCAGCAAAAATCAGGGGATTGGTATAGGTGCCGTCACCGTTATCGGCATGTGACCGGTATTCAAATTCAGGTCTTGGATAATTGATCCCCGCATACTCCTGAAACCAGTGAAAGACTGGCCATGGACAGGCTTCCGGATCATTCAGAAAGGTATATTCTTCTCCATCGGCCGGTAGAATACCATTGAATTGTGCAAGCAGGTGTGGTGAGGTGAAAAGCAACCAGCTGACATTTCCGGCATCGTCGGTAATCTTTTTAAAGTTGGCGCCAAAACCTTCCCCACCTGCAATTCCCGTTATTCCCTTACCCCAGGATGAATTGTACTCTTCCGGAGCCCAGTCCATTTCGGTAACCATAACAGGAGCAAAATCGGCTACAGGCTGTACCTGTTCGTTCCACCCTTCCTGAAAAGGTTCATAACCCTCACCACTATTGAACCATCCCGGATAAACATGAACGGCATACCCGATGTTTTCTCCCTCAACAGGATTTACTGCAAATCCCATATATTTTGATTGCCATCCTAATCCCGGGATCCAGAGTATATTGTCCGCGCTTTTTCTTATGGTATCAGCAATTGTCTGAAAATAGATTTTCAGATTATCGAAATGCCCCTGTGATCCTGAACCGTATGTTCCATCAGGTCCTAAAATATTAACAGGTTCATTTGCAAGTTCGAACATTATACCGGGGTGGTTTTTTAGATCCGGATGTTTCGAAGCAATACTCCAAACCCTGATGAGGTAATTGTGATATACCCCTCCCACTTCAATATTTTCCGGGCACACACCCGGTGGGCGTAATACCACATACAATCCTTTCGAAACGGCATACTCAGCCATCGGAACAAATACCTCATCAAGGTACTGTACAAATCTCTGTTCGTCAAAACACTCCTCTCCCTCGTATCGTCCTGTACATCCAGGTGTATTGCTCCAGTAGGGATCCATGTGCATCCGAACAAAATTCACCTTCCACCCGGCTGCAAGGACTGCATCAATAATACCCTGATTATATTCAAGACAGCCTTCAACATCATAATTGGTCCATTGTGTTCCTTCTTCATTGAACCAGGGACTGAAAGTCTGGGCAAATCCATGCAGGACCACCTTATTTCCGTGTGAATCCACCAGGTTTTTTCCTTCTACACGTAATTCAGGCGTTGGCATTCCAATCCATCCCGTTACCCTCAGCGGAAACAATACCAATAAACCGAATAGTGCAAAGCTTCTTACAAATTTCATATACAGGCAAGTTTTTTCCATTACATTCAGATTACACTTTTAAATATAATATTAAAAACAGAGGAAAGAAATGCACGGCTTTTCTGTTTTTGGATAATTTCTTTCCATTAGCATATAAACCCAGTATCCTTACTGAATGCATTACTGAATGAGGCCTTGATTTTTTTTAGGACATTTCAGTAATTATAAATTGCCCACCACGAATCTCCCCATCATAATTATCCTGGAAATATCTGATTAATTCCTGGATTTTTTATTATTTTGAAACAGCTTAATTTATAAATATTTATTAATACATATATGCAAAAAATACTGCCATTTTATCTATTTATAACCCTCTTACTGAATTTAACTGCCTGCAAGGATGGACCACCTGAAAAACCAGATGCTGAATGTTCCGAAAAGCAGAAAATTATTGGTGTCAGTGTGTGGGACAGGATCTCCACCCGAAGCCAACCCCTGAGAAGTTCACCCAGGACCACCTTGCTTAGCCTGGGCGAAAGTTTCACATACCTGGATTCATTCGCCATTGATTCTTCTTATAACAATACCCAATTTCTGAAGGTTCGGTTATCGGATTCTTCCGTTGTATGGGTGTATGGCTTTGCCAGCGTGCTGGATGCGAAACCGGCTGTGATCAGGAATGACGTCCCTTTATACTTGCGACCGGACCTGCTGACCATTACTGCTGACAGAATGAATGCCATGGAAATTGTTGCAGTAATAGAAGAATGGGACAACTGGATCAAAATGGTAAATGAGAAAAAAGAAAAACAGGGCTGGATAAGAAGGAAGTTTGTCTCCTACGATACGATAGACCTGGCCTTTGCCCTACTGGTTAAACGTAATCTGGAGGAGGAGGATCCGGAACAAAAAATCAGGAACCTGGAAGAACTGCTTGATAACAATCCGTATCCTCAAACGATCTTCATTCCGGAGATAACGCAGAAGCTGGAAAAGGAAAAAGAACTTATTAGAGAAATACGTTCTAACAGAGACCGGGAAGATCGTGACTGAAGAGACAGACATCGACAACGGCTATCGGTATTTAACAATCCTCAATATTCTTCCTTTCGAAATATGGCAAAGAGAAAGTTCCTGTCAGGGATCTATGCAAGATGGATCGTCCGGTTTTCATTGGGGATACTCGGAAGTCTGCTGATAATGCTCTGTGCATTGTTCCTGATGGTTTATGCAGGTGCTTTCGGGCATCTGGCTTCCGTTCAGGAATTGCGGAATATCCAGAATTACCTGTCATCAGAGGTTTACTCGAACGACAGGGTGCTACTGGGAAAATATTATTTCCAGGATCGTACCAATATCCGCTATCAGGATCTGCCGGAGCATTTGACCGATGCATTGATTGCCACGGAGGATGTGAGGTTTTACAAGCATAACGGGATCGACAGGAGGAGTACATTCAGGGTACTATTTAAATCTCTGCTATTTCAAAACAGGTGTTCCGGTGGTGGAAGTACCATTCATCAACAACTGGCTAAAAATCTTTATCCGCGAAAGCAATACTCTGTCTTAACTGTACCTGTGAATAAATTCAGGGAAATGATCCTCGGTGTGCGCCTTCATAAAGCCTATTCAAAAAATGAGATTCTTGAATTATATCTGAATACCATATCATTTGGGGAAAATACTTACGGAATTGAAACTGCGGCCCACAGGTTCTTCAACAAGTTGCCCGCAAACCTGAAAATTGAAGAATCGGCCCTGTTGGTCGGCATGTTAAAGGGAACCTACAACTACAGCCCCAGGCACTACCCTGAAAGATCCCGATCAAGAAGAAACAGGGTGCTGTCTCAGATGTTCAGGTATGGTTATCTGGACAGGGAAAACCTTGATTCCCTTTGCCTGTTGCCTGTGGAACTGGATTATGTCAATCTTACCCATAATGAGGGATTGGCTCCCTATTTCAGGGAACACCTGCGATTGGTCCTGCTTGAATGGGTAAAGAATAACCTCAAAAAAGATGGTACACAGTATAATATTTATACGGACGGATTAAAAATCTACACCACCATCAATGCGGATCTGCAAAGATATGCTGAAGAGGCTGTAAATGCCCGGATGGCTTACCTTCAAAACCTGTTCGACCATCAATGGAAGAACAGGGATCTATTGGGTAAGCGCAATGCTTATATCCTTGATCAACTGGAAAGCACGCAAAGGTTCAGAAACCAGAAAAGAAAAGACCTGTCGGGAGATAAAATTCAGGATGCGATGAATATCCCGGAAAAAATGGAAATATTCACCTGGCAGGGCATGAAAGAGGTGGAAATGTCTGCTTATGATTCTGTAGCCCATTACGCAAAGTTCTTACACGCAGGATTGTTGTCTGTGGAGGCAAAGTCCGGGTATGTGAGGGCCTGGGTAGGAGGGATCAATTCAAGGTATTTTAAATACGACCACGTCACCTCAAGAAGGCAGGCCGGTTCAACCTTTAAACCTATAGTCTATTCAGCAGCATTGAAAAACGGGCTCGATCCCTGTACCTACTTCCCGAATGATTCTGTAGTCTACCCGGAGTATCATAACTGGACACCCAGAAATTCAAATAGAGGGTACGGGGGATATTACTCTGTGAAAGGAGCGTTGGCTCACTCGATGAATACGATCAGCGTCAGAATATTGAAAGAAACCGGGCTCGATAAGGTGATCGGGTTCTCAAAACAACTGGGAATCAATGGAGAATTGCCTGAGGTACTTTCTCTGGCCCTCGGGACGGGAGATGTCTCCCTGAAGGAAATGGTCCAGGCCTACAGTGTGTTCCTGAATGATGGGAAGGTTATCGAACCTGTTTTCCTTAAGCGGATCGAAGACAAATTTGGAAACGTTTTGTATGAAAATGAAGCTGCAATCCCTGATCAGGTTATCTCTCCCCACCAGGCCCATTTGATGACGGAGATGTTAAAAAATGCGGTGGACAGAGGGACTGCCTCATCGTTGCGATCAGTGTACGGATTCGACAACGAGATTGCCGGAAAGACAGGAACCACTCAAAACAATACAGACGGATGGTTCATAGGCTATACACCAGTCCTGATCACCGGTATCTGGGTCGGAGGCGATCTACCCGGAGTAAGGTTCAGATACGGCGGATACGGACAGGGCGCTTCAGCTGCTCTGCCCATTTGGGCCAGGTACATGCATAAAATATACCGGAATCCCCTGTACAGGTATTCGAAACAACTCTCCTTTGAAATACCGGACAGTGTGATTAAGGATCTCGCTTGCGAAGACTACAGGGAATCCGTTGATTTCGTTCGAGGAAATAACTGAGATCATCCTGTTCTTGGTCAGGGCCATCATGTTCACACATGCATGGCTCGATGCCATGAGATTTGCCTGCCTGCGGAGTGAAGGACGGAGATTGCCTGGCAATTTCAACTTGGGAGTCTATAAAAAGTCAGATTATTATTTTAATAACTTACAATGTTTAAGTTTAAATTAGAGATTGACCAATCTTGGAAATAAAAATACCCCCTCTCCAAACCTTTCATTTTTGGACACCCCACTATCAAAGCTGGCATGACCCCCGCAATCGCGGAACTTTTATCTAACTCAGTATGTTAGAAATTAGAATATGCAGTTCTGCTATTGGTCTGCTGCCGACTATATACGGAGCAGTACCATCTCCGCTGGAAGAGTTAATCGAGCCCAAGTAACCGGCAAGCACAGTTAACCGCGTTGCTGGTAATTATCATGGTAAATTGAAAAAAGAAACCGCCTCAAAAGTAATTTTGAGACGGCCTCTTTCATCAGCGGGAACGCTAATTATTCTGATTTTAATTAAAAGATATAGCGTGCTCCTAACTGCAGATACCAGCACTGAGTGTAATCATAATTTGTATAATATGATTCTGTCAGGTAATCACCACCGTCATCTGTGGCCATAGAAAAGCTTGGAACATTGTTTAAGTCCATGTCTTCATAGGTCAGAATCTGCCCGTTATTATACATAATTTTGCTAACACCCCATTTGCTGTTTAACAAATTACCCTTATGCAGTTTTATGGATATTGTGATATCATCCTTACCCCCATCCCCCCTGTCAGCACAGAAAAAAATTGCGGCCGGGATTGAAAGATATCAAAATCGGACTGAATCCTGGCTATCCCGTTCCCTGAATGGTCTTGATCCGGCCGCCCGCCTCATATTCCAGTTCAACCACCTTCAGGCTGCGCAGCCAGGTCTTTCCACCCGAGGGCACACTGTCGTGGTGAAAAAGATGCCAGTGCCCCCTGTATTCCACGATCGAGTGGTGCGTGGTCCATCCCACCACCGGGGTGAGGATCACCCCCTGGTATGTGAAGGGCCCAAGGGGACTGTCTCCCGTGGCATAGCAAAGCAAATGGGTATTCCCTGTGGAGTAGGAGAAATAGTACCTCCCGTTGAACTTATGCATCCAGGAGGCTTCGAAAAACCTGCGTTCATGGTCCCCCGCCTTCAGAGGTTCACCATTCTCATCGAGGATGATCACTTCCCCGGGGTCTTTGGCAAAGCCCAGCATATCCTCGGTCAGGACAGCTACCCTGGGACCCAGGGCAGGATCCCCGTCGCCCGGCTCTTTCCCGCATTCCTGTGCCCTGTTGTTGCGGTAACGCTGGAGCTGTCCGCCCCATAGTCCCCCGAAATACATATAGTGCTTTCCGTCATCATCCCGGAATACGCAAGGATCAATGCTGTAAGAACCAATGATGGGATGTGGCTCCGGGATGAAGGGGCCCGCGGGTCTGTCGCTGACAGCCACACCGATCCTGAAGATATCGGTCCTGTCCTTGGCCGGGAAATAGAGATAGTACTTCCCGTCCTTAAAGGCCGCGTCGGTATCCCACATCTGTCTGCCGGCCCAGGGCACATCCCTGATGTCCAGGGCCACCCCGTGGTCGGTCACCTTTCCGTCCACCTCTTCCATGGAAAGGACGTGGTAATCTCGCATGTCGAAATGGTCCCCCAGATCGTTTTCCGGGATGCCTGATTCAATATCATGGGAGGGATAGATGTACAGTTTCCCCTCAAATACGTGTGCCGCCGGGTCAGCGGTGTACATATGATCTACCAGGTACCTTGCTTTTTTCATTCCCGGGCTGCTTTAAGAATTTCTGCCACAACAGGCTTCGGCTGATATTCTCTGTCAAAAAGCAGGGGATAGTCGGTCCTTCCGGGAATGGGCCAGTTGTTCTTCCATGATTGATTATCCGAAACACCCCAGGTGGTCACACGTTTGATAATATCCTCATGTTTCAGGAATATTTCAAAGAAATCCAGCCATCGTTGGTTCATGGCAGTATTCACTGAATCCGGAAGCCCCCCGGGGTAAGGATTCATTTTCTCCATGTATTCCGCCCGGTCGGATATCTCCGCGCCTGCATTGCTCCAGGGACTGGGCAACACGGAAATGTCCATTTCGGTAATGTGCACATCCACCCCTGCATTGCCAAAAGCCACGAGACTCTCTTCGAAAGCCTCCAGGTCGGGATAATCCATTCCATAATGGGCCTGCATGCCCACACCGTCGATCTGTATCCCTTTTTCTTTAAGATTGTTCACCAGGTTCACCACGGCATCTCTTTTGCCGGCATGGAACATGGAGTAGTCATTGTAGATCAGTTCTGCGTCCGGATCGGCCTCATGGGCAAAGCGGAAAGCCAGTTCGATATAATCTTCCCCAATGATCTCGTAAAATTTTGTCTTTCGCCACGAACCGTCATCCTCGAAGGCCTCGTTCACCACATCCCACGCATGGACTTTTCCTTTGTACCGGCCGGCTACGGTGCTGATGTGTTCCTTCATCCGTTCGATCATGACCTCCCGGCTGACCTCGTTCCCCGCGGAATCGGTAAAGAACCACCGGGGGGCCTGGGAATGCCACACCAGGCAGTGTCCCACTGTGTACATTTCGTGCTGCTGTGCAAATTCGATGAACTGGTCCGCAAGCTCAAAATTATATTTCCCCTCTTCCGGGTGGATGGGACCGCTTTTCATGCAGTTTTCCGCTACCACCGAATTAAAATGCTGATGGATGAGTGCCAGTGTGGCTGTATCTTTTCCGAGGATCTGGGCTCCTCCCATGGCAGTGCCCATGTAAAATTTCCCTTCCAGGGCGTCTTTGAGTCCCGTTTCAGCGGGTTCCTGACTTGTACAGCCAAGTGTCATGGCTGCCAGGGTCAATAGCACGATTTTTTTCATATCAGAATTATTTATTGTTTTTTCTTCTTTTGACAAGTTCATGTTCAATTTTTACTTCCATCTTCTTATCGATGGCATAGAAGAAGAGGCAGGCAACACTTACCATAAAAGTGAGGGTGGGATAAACGCTCATGAGCATTTTGATTCCCTGGATCACTTCAGGCGATTGAACGGCCAGGCTTTCATCATAGCCATAAGTTGCCAGGATGCCAGCCACCATTGCTCCTCCGATGCTCAGCCCTGCCTTGAGCCCGAAGATCATGGCAGAAAAGATTATCCCTGTTGCCCGTCGATTGTTTTTCCATTCGGAATAATCGGCCACATCGGCGATCATGGCCCAGAGCAGCGGGATAGTCAATCCGTAAAAAAAGCCATGCAGGATCTGGGTCATGAAGATCAGGGTCACCGACTCGGGAGAATAGAGTACAAATGCCAGCAGACAAAGCGCGGAAAGGAAGAGGCCCGTTCCGAACACATCCCGTTTTCCGAAGCGGTCTGCCAGTCCCTTTGAGAATGCGATCCCCACGATCATAAAAACGATGCCCCCCGCGTTGAAGAGGCTGAACCCTGCTGTGGCCGTATCCTCTGATAGCCGCAGGAATGCCGGCAGTTTATCCAGGAAGGCAGCCAGGCGGGACTCGTTTACATAATTCTCAAAATAGTAAACGTAGGATCCTCCTTTGAGTGAAAGGGTAATGAACACGAAGATGGTCAGGATCAGCATGGCGACCCAGGGCCTGTTCCGGATCAAATCGCCCAGGTCCTCCTTCAGTGTGGATTTCTGCTCGGGTGTGGGAACCACTCTTTCCCGCGTGGTCAGAAAAGTAATGATAAAGAAAAGGACTCCCACACCTGCAAAGAGGGCCATGGTGATCTCGAATCCCCTGACCCGGTCCCCGTCGCCCAGGTAAAGCACCAGCGGAAGCAGGAGCACCTGCACGATGAATTGTGCGACCATTACCGCCACAAAGCGGTAAGAGGAAATGCTGTTTCGCTCGGCAATATTGCCTGTCAGCACCCCGCTCAGCGCAGCGTACGGGAGATTGTTTGCCGAATAAACCATGACCAGGATGATATAGGTGATCATTGCGTAGGCGATCTTTCCCTTTTCCCCGAAATCAGGTGTGCTGAAGGCCAGGATGGCCATGACCCCGAAGGGGACAGCCGTCCATAGGATCCAGGGCCGGAATTTTCCCCACCGGGTGTTGGTCCGGTCGGCAATGGCTCCCATGACCGGATTGAAAAAGGCCCCGATCATTCCGCCTGTGAAAATGATGGCCGAGGCGGCAGCCGGAGGGACCTTATAAACATCTGTATAGAAAAAGGCCAGAAAGGTCATCAGGGTCTGGAAGATCAGGTTGGCAGCCAGGTCACCCAGGCTGTAACCGATCTTCTCCCTTAAGGAAAGTTTGACGTTTGTTTCAGACATGATGAGTAGCTTCAGATTGGTTTCTAAATATAAATATTTTTATCAAATCATTTGCAATCTCTCAAGTTATCCCTCAGGTTCTGAAACCGATTTCGATAATAAATGGATATACCCCAAAAAGGTGGACGGCAAGTTAAGCGACAAAAAGTAGTAAATTGCATTCTGCCTACACTTAACTAAAATTTTGTGATCATGGAAAAGCAAACGGGTTTTTATAAAGCATTGGCGGGTTCATTATTATTCATTTTTACAGTCAGCGGAATATACGGACAAGTTCCAAAGTTCACCCGTATTGATACTGGCTCGCTGGTTAGTGAAGCTATTCGGGGAAGAGGACTGTATGTTGTGGATTATGATATGGATGGATTGCTGGATCTGTATATTGGAAACTCTACAGGAGTTGGAGGGACAGACAGGCCCAATCTAATGTTCAGAAACGGAGGAAGCGGGATATTTACCAAAACTGTAGATCCGGCTATCTCCTCAAGGATTTACAAATGGAATTCGGGATGTAACTGGGCAGATATCGATAACGATGGAGATCCCGATATGTGCAATGAAGGGGAAGTTTTTCTGAATGATGGTACCGGTTCTTTCACCCTTGGCAGCAGGGTAACAGAGAGGCCGCAAATATGCGCTATTTGGCTTGATCTTGACAATGATGGTTATGTAGATCTGCTGACCGATGTATATATGGAAGGAAACTTTGCATATAAAAACCTTGGCAATGGATTATTCAAGGAGATTATTCTCGGGGATTTCAACACCAAAGGAATAGGTGGAAGCCAGTCTTTTTCAATGGCTGATGCAGATAATGACGGGGATATGGATATTCTTGAGGCGAATCTGTGCCTGTTTGACGCATGTGACCCGCTTATTCCGAATACACTTTATATCAATAACAATGATATGACTTTAACTGCCCTTGATCCGTCATCCGGCCTTACGGGCGATGTAATGCAAAGTCCGGGTTCAAGCTGGGGCGATTACGATAATGATGGCGACATGGATATCTATGTTCTATCCATGACCGACAAAAGAGATATGTTGTTTCGTAACGATGGAAATCTGAAGTTTACGGGAATCTGCATAGATCCGGAGAAAGCAGGCAATAAATGGCCCTATAATTCATCATGGGGAGACCTGAATAATGATGGTTACCTCGACCTGTTTGTGAGTGTCGTTCCGGATGGTAACCTCGTAAACGAGGAGTGTTCATGGTTCAACAATATGATGTACATGAACCGAGGAGACGGAACATTTCTAAGGGTTCGATACGGAGATATAATAAACGATGGTGGCGAGCCACATGTTTCTAATGATTTCGATAATGATGGCGACCTGGATATTATAATCGGTCATGGAAACCTGAATCCGTTCCTCAAAGTGGTATATATCTATCTGAATAATGGAAATAAAAACCACTGGTTAAACATCTCCTGTGAAGGGACCATTTCGAACAGGTCGGCAATCGGAACCAGGGTAAAGGTAAAGGCAAAAGTGGGGGAGACATATGAATGGATGATGCGCGAAATAAGCCAGGAGAATGGAATTCATGCCTGTAACGGACCGAGATTGCATTTCGGACTGGGAGAGGCAGAAAAGGCAGATAGTGTGATAATCAGGTGGCCCTCCGGCAAGATCGATAGATATACCGATATCAATGCCAATCATTTCTATGAGGCTATTGAAGGACAGGAAATCAGGCTGAATTCCAAAATCGAAAATAGATAAATACTCTTCTGCCGAATGTCTACTGGGCAACCGTCTTATTTCATGAAGGCTTACCCTTACGCCGAAGGCTTGGAGACGCACCATGAGAAAAGCCTCAGCGCTTCGCGCTAAGGCTTTTCTTTGTAGACTATATGAGTGAAATATCTAACCTTGATTTGGCAAAAGATACGAAAGAAGTTGTTGATTACTTCACGGCTAATTAATTTATCAGTGGGCAAATTTAAACACTAAGATAAAAATCCCCTCGAACTATCAATATTACAGGACCATGCTCAAATTTCAATCCTTATTCAGTACTATTATGGCTTTCATAAGTGATGCGGCCCCGCATGACTGGTGCCATTCATCCTGGAACAAATGGGTTTCTATGGTGAGTGATGGATAAGCTCTTGATCGAAGCATATCTGCCATATGAAACATTTCTGCAACATAGCTTGAATCCTCCAGAGCACCCATTGTCATGAAGAGTGTTGCATGAAGGTCTTCGTGGGTTGATGCAAATTCTTCCTCGTTTTTATAGAGCGCACCATTGGCAAATCCTATGGATGGGCTTCCGGCATAGTATTTTGTAAAGAGCTCTGGTTTTGTAAACATTGCATACAGGGAAAACAGGCCACCGAAAGAGTACCCTCCCAGA
>JAFGWU010000099.1 GCA_016936975.1 Bacteroidales bacterium
AATTTCTGAAAGCAAGCTTTCATCATTTCCGAAAATAAAAGAAGCTGCCATTGCTGGCAGCTTTTGCTTTGTGGGACATACTGGATTCGAACCAGTGACCTCTTGCCTGTCAAGCAAGCGTTCTGAACCAACTGAACTAATGCCCCGGGGTCATGAACTGCAAATTTATAAAAAATAGTTCTATTCGTGAAACCCGGATGAACCGGATTGGGGTTATTGACAGTCAGCTATAAAATTGTAAGATGCTTCCCGACCAGACTGTTGAACGCATCCATGATGGATCGCAGAAGGGGATTCCCGGCATTGAAGGATACATGGTCGAGTGCATACACCGGGAGCACCTTCGGGGATGTCCCTGTAATGAAACAGGATTCAAACCGGTCGAGATGCTCAGGATGGATTAAGGATTCTTTAAGGGGTACGTTCAGGTTCTGTATTATCTCAATGACGTATTTTCGTGTTATTCCCTGCAGGATGACCTGCGAAGGGGCGGAAACAATATCACCGGTCCTGCTGATAAAAAAGATATTGGAACGGCTCCCCTCGGTAATGGTTCCGTCTTCATTCTGGAGGATGGCCTCATAAATTTTGTTACCGGCAATGAAATCATTGACCCGTTTTCTGAAATCCGCATCCCATTTCTTTACTCCCGGTCGGGGTCTTGTGTGTTGGAAAGTCAGGGTTCGGACCCCTTTTTCGTACATCTCCTCCGTTGGATAGAAATGTGTCACAAAATGCACTACACAATTCATCTGTCCTTCCGGATTTTTATAAAGGGAGATCCTGACGTTGCCGGTCTTCTCCGGAGCGTCTGAGATCAGGCGCTTAAGGGACTGCAGGATTGTTTCATCACCCGGATAATCCATTCCCGACTTCTGCAATGATTTTTTCAATCGTTCGAGATGGTCGGGAAGAAAAAGGAAACGGCTTTCCATAACCCGGACAACCTCATAATACACTTCAGCGGACGGGTCGGGTTCATACCCGGACGCATCAGCCGGAAGGGAGTTGATAACGATGCAATTTCCGTAAATTTTTCCTGGTATCATTCTCTTTTTACAGAGGTAGCCGGATTCATCCTCGATGCCCGGAGGGAATGCCAGCTTACCGTTAAAACAGCAATGGCCATTGACACCAGCAAAGATATGATAAAGGACCAGAATGGGAAATCAATCCGGTATGTAAAATTCCGGAGCCAGTTTTTGATCACCAGATAAGCCAACGGCCAGGCCAGGAGGTTTGAAATGAAAACCCATTTTGAAAACTGGAATATAAATAGACTGAGAATCTGGTTCTGAGATGCCCCGAGAACCCTGCGTATGCCCGTCTCGTGCGTACGCTTCACGGTCATGAATGCAGACAGGCCCAGCAATCCGAGCGAAGCAATAAAAAGAATCAGGATGGAGAACGATATGAGCAGGGCGAATATGGTTTTTTCCTGCCTGTAAAGGGCTTCAAGCTCATCGCTCAGGAGGGAATACTGGAAGGGATAAGCAGGATGGAAGGCCCTCCTCTGTTCCCCGATCCAGGATAACACCTCCCCCGGATCGGTGCCCCTGAACCTTACAGACAGGTTGCGCATAAAATTTGCATTCTCAACACAGATAAGAACCAGCGGCTCAATGGGATTATGCAGTGAGCCGTAATTGAAATCCTTTACCACCCCGATAATTTCTCCCACGGGATTACTGTTTCCCTCTATGTTAACACCCCGTATGAATTTTTTGCCGAGCGGATCATCTTCCCAGTTGAACTCCCATACTGCCGCTTCGTTTATCACGAAAGAGGTGGATTGGTCGGATCCGAATTCACGGTCGTAGAACCTGCCACGGACTATTTCCAGCCCCATCACATCGGCATAATCATAGTCCACGGCATACAGGTTGACAGCTTTTTCGACCATCTCATTGCCGGCCCCCTCAATGGTCATCACCTGTTTGCCGAAAAAACGGCCCGGGGCCGTGGTGGAGAGGGAAGTCCCTTCAACAGAGGGGTGCCGCTCGATCTCCTCCCGGAAAGCCGAAATGTTATTGATGATGGCTGAATCGTTCAGTGTTACACAGATAATATTATCCCTGTCAAATCCCAGGTCTTTATTCCGGATGTATCGCAGTTGAAGCGAAACCGCAATGGATCCGATGATCATTACTGCCGATATGATGAACTGAACAATGACCAGACCGCGCCTGAGCCATCCTTTCCCGGAGGCGGCCGTGTCGGATCCCTTAAGAATATTGACCGGATTAAAGGAGGCGAGATAAAACGAAGGGTAAATACCCGATAATAATCCTGTCAACAGGGTCACTCCCAATATGAAGGCAAGGATAGCCGGCTGAAAAATAATCCTCCAGGTAAACATTTTGGAGGCCATATCATTAAAGGGGCCGAGCACCAGCAGAACGATTATCGATGCCAGTATGCCGGAAAGGAGGGCCATGAACAGCGATTCACCCAGGAACTGGAACCGTATGGTCCTCTTATCGGCTCCCCCGATCTTGCGTATGCCAATCTCTTTCCCCCGGCTGGCTGCACGGGCAGTGGTAAGGTTCATATAATTAATGCTGGCAATGATAATCAGGAAGATGGCGATAATGACCAGAATATATATATAGTTCATGTTACCTTTGGGCAGGTCCCAGGTCAGGTTGTCCTTCTGGTAATGAACTTCTGAAAGAGGGGTCATGCGGAGCTCAAAGCTGGCGTTGATCTGGTCCCCAAGCGAGGCCATATACTTATCGTAAAAGCCGGGGAATTTTTCGAGGACCATCTCGGGAGTTGTATTTTCCGAAAGAAGCACATAGGAATAGGTATTGACATTCCAGAAGGAACCGGCACTGCGGTCATTAAACTGTTCCGATCCGATTTGCTCTTCAATGGTGGTAGCCGACAGCAATCCGTTAAACCGGAGATGAACATTGTCGGGCAGATCCCCAAAAACCCCTGTTATCTGGTAATTCGACCCATCCAATGCCTTCATGCTATTACCGATCACATCCGTTGTTCCGAAATATTTCATGGCGAGGGATTCGCTGACCACCATGGTGTAGGGATCATTCAGGGCGGTTGAAGGATCCCCGGCCATAAGATCAAGGGTAAACACCCTGAAAATGGTTGAATCACACCACATGACACTATCCTCTTTAAACGTTTCCGTGCCTTTCTCAAAATAGAGATCCCGCTGCGGCAGAATCCGCACCTGCTCCTCAATCTCCGGGAATTCATCCTTTAGGGTGGGGCCCAGGGGTATCTGTACAATGGCGGTAAGGTCCTGCTTTCCATTGATAAAAAAATTCCCTTCAAGGCGGAAGATCCGGTTATAGTGTTCATTGTGTTTATCGAATGTCAGCTCATCCTGGATATAGATGAATATGAGAATAGATGCTGCAATTCCGGTAGCCAAACCAAGAAGGTTCAGGATGGAAAAAAACTTTCCCCTGACCAGGTTTCGGTAAAGGGATAGGAAATAATTCTTAATCAGTGACATTTATACGGTTTTTACGATGGGTTCAGCAATTCCGATTATATTCTCCGATGCCATCCGGTGGGTGGTCCGATGGTTTGTATCATTTGATCTGATGAATAACGTAAGCCAAAAACACAATCCATATGCCAAAATCTTCAACTTTTCCAAAACTAACGTTTTAAATAGTACATTACCGGCACGGTATTGCCCATTTATGGAACCGGGGTGTCCGATATCGTACATATTCAGCAGCCTCATACGTAGACCGTTGAAGAGATTCATCAAAAATTGAAAATTATTTTTACCTTTACAGATACCGGTAAGGTAAAGGTCAGAATCGGAGGACTCAATCCTCAATAATCCATAGCTCTATGAGCAAACTTATCTTTTTTGTTGATGACGATAAGATGATTCTCAATCTTCTGGAGTACACCTTTCAAAGTCGTAAAAGTTATACCGTAAAAACATTTTTTTCAGGAGAAAAGTGTATTGAGAATCTCAAACAGAACCCGGATTTAATTGTTCTGGATCATATCCTTTCGGGTTCAGGAGGTGGTCGCATGAATGGATTGGAAACCCTGAAGGAGATCCGCCGGCATAATGCTGAGGTCCCGGTCATCATCCTCACGGGCCATGGTAACGATGAACTGCTTTCAGAGTTTATGGATAACGGGGCATCGCGCTTTCTGACAAAGGACCATTTTTTCATCGATTCCCTCATCGAAACCCTGGATCAGTTACTTCCCTGAACAAAGAGGCCGTTATCCGGATTCCGACAAACCATTCATTTTTAGTTTTATTGGCTGTAAATATGCCAGCCGGTTTGTTTTTTTATATCATATTAATTTTTACTTTTGCACTCCGAAAATCATGTAAGGTGAAGAAAAGGGGAGAATATGCGGTGCGTCTCTCGGGGCTGAAGGAAGGGATTTTTGAACTGACATATCACATAGGAAATCCATTCTTTGAATGCCATCCGCATCCCGATATTTCAGGGGGAGCGGTTGATGTGAAGATAACCGTGCAGAAAAGAAGCGATCTCCTTGTGCTGCATTTGATGCTCCAGGGTGCTGTGAGGGTGGTTTGTGATCGTTGCCTGGATTATTATTTGCAGACCATTCAGGCCGATCAGGAGATCTATTTTAAGTACGGGGATCATGAGGAGGAGCTTGACGGGAATGTTATCATGATTGCCCGGGATGCGCATGAGATTATTATCGATCAGTACCTTTATGAATATATTGTACTGGCGCTCCCGATAAAGAAGGTTCATCCGGATGGTCCCGGCGGTGTCCCGGGTTGCAATCAGGAGATGATTCAAAAATTGAATCAGCACCTTGTAAAAGAGGAACATCAGGCGATTGATCCCGGATGGGAAGTATTAAAACAAATTATTGAAAAAACCAATTAGATATGGCACATCCAAAGAGAAAAACTTCGAAAACCAGAAGAGATAAAAGACGGACCCATTACAAGGCCAAAGCACCCACACTTTCTACCTGTCCGACAACGGGTACGGTTCATGAGCGTCATCACGCTTACTACGTGGACGGAAATCTCTATTATAAAGGAAAACTGGTAATCGAATCCGAGGCAGTTTAACCTTACAAACCCTGTCGGGTAGCTCACGCTGAAAAGATGAGGATGCTCCCCCGCAGATTATGGCTTCTCTGTATGCAAAACCGGTAAGTTCGAATCGGCAGTTCCCTCAACAAACGAAGTGAAACAATGAAAAAATATTCAGCAGGCATTACAGCCGTGCATGGCTGGGTACCAGAATACCGTTTAACCAATGAAGAATTGAGTACCATGGTCGACACCACCGATGAGTGGATCATGCAGCGGATCGGGATCAAGGAGCGGAGAATATTGAAAGAGGAGGGGAAAGCCACATCCGATATGGGGGCGGAGGCGGTCAGGGGATTGCTGGAAAAGAGAGGAATAAAGCCGGAGGAGGTGGATCTGCTCATCTGTGCGACCATTACTGCGGATATGCATTTTCCTTCCACCGCAAATCTCATCAGCGATAAGGCTGGCATGAAGAATGCCTGGAGTTTCGATATCTCAGCCGCCTGCTCGGGATTTTTATTTGCCCTCCAGACAGCATCCCAATTCATTGAAACGGGCAGGCATCAGAAAGTGGTGGTAGTGGGGGCTGATATGATGTCGTCCATTACAGATTATACCGACCGGACCACCTGCCCTTTGTTCGGTGACGCTGCGGCCGCGGTGCTCCTGGAACCTGTCGGGGAGGGAGAGGGAATCATTGATTCCATTCTGGAGGTCGATGGCTCGGGTGTTAAGCACCTGCATATGAAGGCGGGAGGTTCTCTGAGGCCGCCCTCCCATGAAACCGTCGATGCAAGGGAGCACTTTGTGTTTCAGGAGGGACAGGCGGTTTTTAAGGTCGCGGTTTCGAAAATGGCCGATGTCTCCATAGAAATAATGAAGAAGAACAAGGTATCACGGAACGATCTGAACTGGCTGGTCCCCCATCAGGCCAATATGCGGATCATTGAGGCGGTTGCCCGACGGATGGGGATCCCCCGTGAAAAAGTTATGATAAACCTTGAAAAATACGGCAATACTACCGCTGCAACCATTCCGCTCTGCCTCTGGGAATGGGAGCCCAGGCTGAGAAAGGGGGATAAACTGGTACTCTCTGCCTTCGGCGGCGGGTTTACATGGGGCAGTATCTATATTATCTGGGCATACGACAGAGATAAATAGGAATTTAGTCGCCAGTTAAAAAATTAATAATAATTTTATTCCCTCAATATATTGCATTATTTAAAATCTGTTTGACATGGCAAAATTACCTGAATCGGAGAACACCAACAAGATCAATATGATTGGTGTGGGAACAACCATTGAAGGAGCCATTTCCTCCACTGAGAACATCAGGTTTGACGGTATACTGCGTGGGAATTTGTATACAAAGGGTAAGGTTTTCATCGGAGAATCCGGAACCGTTACCGGTGAAATAAAGTGTAAAAATTGCGAGGTGGAAGGTGTTATCGAAGGAAAGATAATCGTGGAGGAGCTTCTCTCCTTAAGGTCGGTGTGCAAAATATTCGGGGATATCAAAACCGGAAAACTGGCGATTGAACCCGGAGCAATATTTACCGGAAAATGTGATATGGGTGGAAGAAAAGAATCCCCAAAAGAACCCGGAGAATCAAAAAAAGAAGGATAAGGAACAGGAACCTGCCTTGAAAAGTTATGCCCGTTACAGCGGCATGGCCTTTCAGATGATCGCTGTCATCCTGATTTTCTTCTGGGCCGGATCGAAGCTGGACAAACGATCGGCTTTCGAGAAGCCTGTCTATACCGCTGTTTTTACCATTCTGGGCGTTTTCGCAGGCCTTTATCTCTCCTTGAAGGATTTTATCCGGAAAAAAAATGATGAGTGAGCACATTAAATATATCTGGAAGCAGCTCGTAGCATCATCCCTGTCCATCCTTGCCGGTTTGCTTTTAATCACCTGCGCAGGGGTTAACTTAATCCCCAATCAGTTCATAGCCCTGGTTGCCGCCATGACAGGTATATCTGTGCTTTCCTACCTGGTTATCGCAAGAGGCATTCAAAACAGCAAAAAGGAGGATATGATATTCCTGCTGGGCGGAATCGGACTGAAACTTATTCTTTACCTCCTCCTGATTCTGATATTTTGGCTGGTGACAAAAAATATTACAAAACCCTTTATCATTGCTTTTTTTCTTCTATATTTAATTTTTACGTTTTTAATGGTTTTTTCACTGCTGAGATTATTGAAGAATAAAGAATATTAGTCGTCATCCTGGTGAAAATCTTCTCCCATATCGCAGTTCTGGTGCTGGTTGCCCTCTTCTTTTCCGGCACGGAACCGCTCTATTCCCGAAGTCAGCTGGAATCTGAACAGACAGAGGTCGCGGCTTCCGCTCTGAACGATCAGCCGGATGCAGAATCGAACGAAGATGGAAAGGGCCATGAAGATGAGGTTGTTGAAAAAGAGTTTGATACGCAGGAGTATATCATGGACCATATCAAGGATTCGCATGAATGGCATATTCTCACCACAAAAGAAGGAAAACATGTCTCCCTTCCCCTGCCCGTTATCCTGATCAGTAAAAATTCGGGGTTTCATATCTTCATGTCTTCACATCTGGCACACGGACATGCTTACAGGGGATTCAAATACGGGGAGGGGGAATTATCCGGTAAGATTGTGGAGGTGGATGAAAGCGGTGCCTTGCAGGAGTTGGGATTACCGCTTGATTTCTCAATTACCAAGAATGTGTTCATGATGATGCTTTCGGTTGTCATTCTTATCTGGCTGTTCCTGTCCCTGGCAAAGTCCTATAAAAAATCGGGGATTAGCGAACCCAGGGGGATACAGGGATTGCTCGAGCCACTTATTGTATTCATCGAGGATGAGGTGGCGCGCCCCAATATCGGGGAGCAGAAATATGCGCGCTATATGCCCTACCTCCTGGCGGTCTTCTTTTTCATTCTGATCAATAACCTGATGGGTCTGATCCCGTTCTTTCCCTTTGGTGCCAATGTTACCGGGAATATTGCCGTGACCATGGTTCTGGCCCTGTTTACCCTTTTGATCACTACCTTCAGCGGGAACAGGGGATACTGGCAGCATATCTTCAATACACCTGGGGTACCGGTCTGGCTCTCCCCCATCATGATTCCGGTGGAGATCATCGGGATGTTTACAAAGCCGTTTGCCCTGATGATGAGGTTGTTTGCAAATATAACGGCCGGCCATATCGTGGTGCTCAGCCTCATAGCAATGATATTTATTTTCAAATCGCTTGTGATGGCCATCCCCTCAGTGCTGATGGTTCTGTTTATGGACCTGATCGAACTGCTGGTGGCATTTTTGCAGGCTTATATATTTACTCTGTTATCAGCTTTGTTTATCGGATTGGCGATGCCTGAGCATCACCATGATTAAGTTTCATATAAATTAAATCATTATGACTGGAACATTAGCAGCTATCGGAGCAGGACTCGCGGTCATCGGAGCAGCCTATGGCATTGGCTCAATAGGAAGCCGTGCCATGGACGCCATTGCCCGTCAGCCTGAAGCCGGTGGGAAGATTCAGACGGCGATGATTATCTCCGCTGCCCTGATTGAAGGCGTTGCATTGTTTGCCGTGGTGGTAACCATGATGGCAACCTGATGCTTCATGAAATGGAAGACCTGTAACGGTTGGTTGCAGGTCTCCTTTTGAAAACCATTAAAACACGATATTATGGATCTGATAACCCCCGGAATAGGGTTAATATTCTGGACGACCCTGGTATTCCTGATCCTGCTTCTGGTTCTCACAAAGTATGCCTGGCCGGCCATTCATTCCGCTATTTCGGTGAGAAACGACAATATACGGAAGGCGCTCGAGGCGGCGGATAAAGCGCGGGAAGAGATGAAAAAGTTGCAGGCCGACAATGAAAAGATCATGGCCGAAGCCAGGAAAGAACGGGATGCGCTTATTAAAGAAGCCCGTGAAATAAAAGAGGCATTGATTGCCGAAGCCAGGGAGAAGGCTTCGGAAGAAGCGAAAAATATGATAGGGGAGGCAAGGAAGTTTATTCAGGCTGAAAAGGAGTCGGCCATTAACGAGATGAAAAAACAAATGGCCATCCTTTCAGTGGACATTGCCGAAAAACTGATCAGGATGAAGATGGGAGATGACACGGCCCAGAAAGACCTGTTAAATAAACTTATAGACGAAATCGATTTGAACTAAGCGAGCACATTCCCCGCTGCTTGAGGCGGGGTGAGCGAGTACCATAAAAACAAGCAATTAATCGATGATCCCTCGCGGATTACTGCGAGGAGAATCAATTGATCGGGAATGAACGAAAGCCAGATATCTGTGCGGTATGCGAAGGCCCTGTTTAAAGCAGCCCTGAATCAGGAGCTGGAAGACAGGGTCTATGAGGATATGATACTGGTCCTGGAAGCCTCTTCGATAGAAGCTTTTGCTTTCCTGCTTGAAATTCCGACCATGGGCAGTTCCAGGAAAAGCAGTATCGTGAGGGAGGTACTGAAGGGGAAGGTTAGCGGCCTCACCTTTTCGCTGGTTGACCTGGTGATGGAAAACAGGAGGGAGCGGTTTCTCCCGGGTATCGCCAGGCATTATCAGGCGCTTTATAAAACGCATAAAGGGATCGTTTCGGTCTCCCTTACCACAGCGGTAAAAATGAATGAAGCCACAAGTCAAAAGATTGAAAACAGGCTGAAGAAAACCCTCAGGGCGGAGATAGAAATGTTGGATTTTGTTGACCCCTCGCTCATAGGCGGCTTTATCCTGAACATCGGGGACCATCAATACGATGCCAGTGTGGCCACCGGTTTAAAGCGGATAAAAGAACGGTTACTTGACACATCGGTCACAAAACTTTAAGAGATGACACACATAAAACCATCAGAAGTTTCGGATATCCTGAAAAGAGAGCTGGAAGGTTTCAGGAATGAAATTGAACTTGATGAGGTTGGAAAAGTATTGCAGGTAGGAGATGGCATTGCCCTGTTATACGGCTTGAATAAGGTTCAGTCCAATGAATTAATCGAATTTGACAGCGGGGTAAGGGGAATCGTGCTGAATCTTGAGGAGGATAATGTGGGGGCCGTACTGCTGGGGTCTTCCGAACTGATTAAGGAGGGCGACACGGCACGGCGCACAAAACGGATCGCTTCAATCAAGGTGGGGGAAGGCCTGACGGGAAGAGTGGTCAATACCCTCGGAGAACCCATCGACGGGAAGGGACCGGTTTCCGGCAAGCTTTATGAATTGCCCCTCGAGCGGAAAGCGCCCGGGGTCATTTACCGGCATCCGGTGAATGAACCCCTGCAAACGGGACTGAAGGCGGTGGACGCCATGATACCGATCGGAAGGGGTCAGAGGGAACTTATAATCGGTGACCGTCAGACGGGAAAAACGGCTATTGCAATAGATACTATTCTGAACCAGAAGGAATTTTATGAGCGCGGGGAGCCGGTCTACTGTATTTACGTGGCCATCGGACAGAAGGGTTCCACCGTGGCAAATATCTATAAAACCCTTGAAGAGAAGGGGGCCCTGGATTATACGGTCATTGTCTCGGCAACCGCTTCGGATCCCGCTGCGTTGCAGTTCTATGCCCCATTTGCAGGATGCGTTATAGGGGAGTATTACAGGGATACGGGCCGGGATGCCCTGATCATTTATGATGATCTCTCAAAACAGGCAGTTTCCTATCGTGAGGTTTCGCTCCTGCTGAGGCGCCCCCCGGGGAGAGAAGCCTACCCCGGGGATGTCTTCTACCTTCATTCGCGGCTTCTCGAAAGGGCAGCAAAAATTATCGAGTCAGACGAAATTGCACAACAGATGAATGATCTGCCGGAGCTGCTTAAACCAATGGTCAAGGGAGGCGGATCCCTGACAGCCCTCCCAATTATTGAAACACAGGCGGGGGATGTTTCAGCCTATATCCCCACGAATGTCATTTCTATCACTGACGGACAGATCTTCCTGGAGACAAACCTTTTCAATGCCGGGGTTCGGCCGGCTATAAATGTCGGCATTTCCGTATCGCGGGTCGGGGGGAAGGCGCAGATCAGATCGATGAAACAGATTGCAGGAACCCTGAAGCTCGACCAGGCCCAGTTCCGTGAACTGGAGGCATTCTCAAAGTTCGGTTCCGACCTCGATCCTGCCACGCTGGCAGTGATCGACAAGGGGCGCAAGAATGTCGAAATACTCAAACAGGATCAGTATTCTCCGATGCCGGTTGAGAAACAGATAGCAATTATCTATTGCGGAACACAGGGACTGCTCTCTGATATCCCGGTGGATAAGGTTAAGGATTTTCAGGTTGAGTTCCTCGACTTCCTGGAGTTCAAGCATAAGTCCCTGCTCAAACAGCTTGCCGAAGGGAAATTAAACGAGGAAATGACGGAAACCCTTAAATCCGTGGCGCTGGAAATACTTGAAAAGTATAAATAAACGGATGCAGG
Source organism: Bacteroidales bacterium (assembly GCA_016936975.1). Taxonomy (GTDB): domain Bacteria; phylum Bacteroidota; class Bacteroidia; order Bacteroidales; genus JAFGWU01. The sequence goes on from JAFGWU010000099.1 coordinate 11,461, forward strand.
GATACTCTGAAAAATGGCCAGTTTAAAGGACATACGAATCCGCATTGCCTCGGTAAGGTCAACACGCCAGATTACCGCTGCCATGAAAATGGTCGCTGCTGCCAAACTCCGAAAAGCACAGGATTCCATTATTCATTTGCGGCCCTATACAGAAAAATTGCAGGGTATCCTTTCCGGGATCGTCGGGAGCCTTAAAATAGAGGAGAATATTTATGCCGGTGAGCGGGAGGAGGAAAAAATCCTGCTGGTTCTGATCACCTCCGACAGGGGTTTGTGCGGAGCCTTCAACGCCAATGCCATAAAGGCATCTATCCAGCGTGCCCTCAGGGTCTATTCCAACCAGATTATGGCCGGGAAACTGGACTTCATTACGATCGGAAAGAAGGGGCACGATTTCCTGACAAAAAAAGGATATAATGTCATCTTTAACGGCAGTAAGGTTTATGAGGACCTTTCCTTCGACCGGGTCAGACCGTTGGCAGAGATGATCATGAAGCTTTACGTGGAAGGGGAATACGACCATGTGGACCTGGTATATAACCAGTTCAGGAATGCAGGCACACAGGTGTTGACCGAGGAGCAGTTCCTCCCGGTAAAAATGGAAAATCTCCAACGGAAAGAGTCGTCCGGAACATTTGTGGATTATATTTTCGAACCCTCCCGGAAGTATATAGTGAACGAGCTTATCCCGCGAACCCTTAAACTGCAGTTTCACAAAGCACTGCTCGACTCCTTTGCTGCCGAGCACGGTGCCAGGATGACCGCCATGCACAAGGCAACCGATAATGCCACCGACTTAATCAGGGAGCTCAACCTGCAATACAACAAGGCCCGCCAGGCAGCTATCACCAAAGAGATCCTCGAAATTGTCAGCGGCGCCGAAGCGCTGAAAGGGTAAAAGGTTCCCCTACTGCAACGCAATCAGCACCATAATCTTCCCTGTTCCCCCGTCGAAAGCTTCAACCGCCTTGCCGATGACGGCGTTCCTCCTTTTCTCGTTCTCCGCCAGCATCGATTTCAGCTCCTCGAAATCCTTTGCCTTGCTCACATCCATCAGGCTCCAACGCATCGCATGACCGGGAGTGGAGGAGGTGGTCAGCAGGTCACCCGGAGTGATCGGTCCGTTTTCATCCGTAACCTTGCAGGGGACGCGGCCATTGAGGGCCAGACGGGTACCATTCACGCCGGGTCTGGGGGTTCCGGTTGCTTCATCCACCACCAGGTCAAGCCCCATAACCAGGTGGGGATCGGTGGAAATAACGCCAACCACGGAAGTTTGAAAAGCCTTACCCGATTTCACAACGCTTGAGGTATGGTCCGGATCGGCGATCACCACATCGCCGGGTTCTGTGTCGGCATTCATATCGTAATAATATTCTGCGACATCGAAACCGGCACCGGTTCGCAGGTCAGCATAAAAGCCGTTATAAACCCCTGCTGATCCCGTATCATAAAAATAACCCGAATAAAAATAATCAACATAAGTATTAACCCTGTTTACATAGGAACGAACACCATATATGTTTTTGTAGGTATTCCACTGTTGTGTAAACGGGTTATATGAAAATATGGTCCGCCTGTCGTTAAGACTCAGATTCGCATCGGAGCCCATGAATACACTGCGGCCGTTTTTATAAATCGTAAGGGCATTATTTCTGTTTTCATCATTCAATCCGTTTCCGACAATAAAAAGCGGATCGGTTTCGCGCCATACGGTGGAGTCACCAAAATCCTCATTGTACTGACCCAGGACGAATACGCCGTATGATTTCGCAAAGGTGTTATTTCCAAATGCAGTGGTATAATAACCGGTCGCCTGGCTTTTGTAACCGGCAGCAAAGGCATTCGTATTCTCTGCTTTGTTGGATAAGCCGATAGCCACCGAGCCAAAACCGGTGGAACTATTAGCTGACCCCAGTGCCATTCCCCCATTGTTGGAATAGTTGCCGTTTCCGAATGCAATCGAATATTTACCGTCAGCAACGTTTGGCGCGTCGTAGGAGATCGATTTAAAATCGGGTGTAATGATCGGATCCCATGGAATAAATTCTCCTTTTGAATCCCCCTTACCGGTGTACTTAAAATAGGGCAGTAATGTGAAGATGTGTGTAAATTGCGATCCGATGGCAATTGATCTTTCTCCGTTTGCCTCTGACTTGTAGCCAACTGATACGGAATTTTTTTCGGTTGACCGGGCCCCGCTCCCGAAGGCAATGGAATTGTCAGCGGTGGCACGGCTTTCCAGACCCAGGCTGAAAGATGCCAGCCCGCTGGCAAGCGAGCGTACCCCTATTGCCGCCGAATAACGACCTGTGGCAACAGCACCGTAACCAATGGCAATATTTCTCGGGATAACACCACCATCAGAGACGGAACTGAAGATCCTTACACTGTCCGGGGTAATCCGCAGATACTCCTCCGCCAGACCTTTGGTTCCGCTGTAACCGCCCACTGCAAATCCGCCTTTAACGCCTTTTATATTATTGGTACTGACATATACGCGCACACTGTCGGGGGTGACCCGCAGGAAGTCTTCGGAAATGCTTTTGGTGCCGCTGTAGCCTCCAACGGCAAACCCGCCCTTGAGACCTTTGGTGCCGTCGCTGTTGAAATACACCCGCACACTGTCTTCATAAACCGCGAAGGCAACCGAGCCGTCGGAACGCTTTACCTCGAACAGGCTCTCACCCGGACTGCCTGGCTGGTCGGCCTGAACGGAAAAAGTACCCGAGGAGTTTTTTGCCGAACGCGCAAACTGCGCCACCGGGACCGTCTGTATCGGGGAGCCGCCCATGTCGAGGAATTCGTTATCAATCCTGACCTTCACATTCATATAATACTGCCTGGCCGACCAGTCAATATCAGCGAATGCATCCACAGAACCGGTCTGTCCATAAGCGTTGGGACCGCCGACCACCAGGTCGAACAACCCGAACGGGTTCGTGGCAAGGTCATGATCCTCCTGCCAGACCAGGGTGCCGGAGAGGTTATCTTCGTGGATGGAGATCCTGACGGTTAAATCCTGCGAAGGGAGTGGATTTCCGCTATTATCCCTGGCAACGGCCTGGTAGGTGAACCCGGTCGGGGGCTGAAGCGGCGCCTGCGCCGGCAGGAGGGAGGAAAGAAAGAACACCAGGAAGAACATGGTTCCTGCAAAACTGAAAATACGCTGTAAAGACTTCATAATATTCGTTTTTTTTAGGTTGCCGGATTAAAATCAGTAGCTTAATGCTTAAGCAATTTAAGTAAAAAAAAAGTTATTGTCGGTCATCCTTATGAACATGTTGACGGATGGAAGAATATCCAATACTTAAGGAGCTTTATGGATAGACCACGGTGCAGCAGGTAAATCCCCGCATTGCTCAATCCTTATCCTTTTACAGGATGACTATACTGATAAAGAAAAGGTTGCAGGAAGAAAGAGAGTATAAATCTGTATTTGCCAGTATCCTTTTCTTTGTGCCCCTCTGTGGAATCTCTGTGCCCCTCTGTCTAATTTTGAAAAAAGAAAGACATAAAGAATCCATTTTTAATAACAGCAACTCATCAGAGATCAGAAAATGCGATCCGGGAGCTATCAATTGCGGGCTTCAGGTCATCAAAAACGATCTTGAGGTGATCCGATGACAGCTACAGGTCATCAAAAACGATCGTGAGGTCATCCGATGACAGGTACAGGTCATCAAAAACGATCGTGAGGTCATCCGATGACAGGTACAGGTCATCAAAAATGAACTTAAGGTGATCCGATGCCGGGTGAAGGTCCTCAAAAACGATCGTGAGGTGATCCGATGCCGGGTGCAGGTCATCAAAAACGATCTTGAGGTGATCCGATGCCGGGTGAAGGTCATCAAAAACGATCTTGAGGTGATCCGATGACAG
>JAFGWU010000100.1 GCA_016936975.1 Bacteroidales bacterium
ATCCCGTATGGTAGCCAGATCAACCGTACTGCCACTGGTGATGCTCAGGTTTGTGCCCGCCAGGCTGATGTCCTGCAGTTCATTGGCCGGATCGGCATCGGCATCATTCACTTCGTCCGGTAAGGAGGACAGGTCAACTGAATTCCCTCCCGAGATTGAAAGCGAAGTTCCTGAGAGCGTAAGCTCCTGGTTGTCGGTATTTGTCCCCTGGTATGGGGATAAATCGATAGGGGTGGCATTACTGTTGTCCGTAATAGTCAGAATATTGTTAACAAGCTGGAGATCCTGTATCTCGTTGGTGGGATCGGCATCTGCATCGGTTCCTCCCGTTGGAATTGTTACACTGTTGCCATTTGATATGGATAATACGTTGCTGCTGATTGAAAGCGTCTGCAATTCGTTATCCGGATCGGCATCGGCATCCTCTACATTATCCGGAAGTGTAACCGAATTGCCCCCCACTATGGTTAACAGGTGATCTTGAAGTATAAGGTTCTGATTGTCAGTGTTTGGATCATATCCGTCCTGGATTGGACTCAGATCGATGGTGCTCCCTTCCGTAATGCTGAGGAAGGTACTGCTTAATGAGATATCCTGAAGTTCATTTGCGGGATCCGCATCCGCATCATTTACATTGTCAGGCAGGGTGACGGTATTGCCATTCTCAATTGAAAGCTGATGTCCGGAAATGAAAAGGTTCTGTTCATCCGTATTGGGGTCATAGCCATCCTGGACCGGACTTAAATCAATGGTGCTTCCGTTGGAAATGCTCAAAAATGTCGAGCTTAATGAAATATCCTGCAACTCATTTAGCGGATCAGCATCCGCATCATTCACTTCATCAGGAAGATTGCCAAGATTTACTGAATTCCCATTTGATATGGAAAGCTCCGTGCCGGAAAGAGAAAGGCTTTGCAGTTCATTTGAAGGATTGGAATCTGCATCTTCCGTACCATCCTGTACAGGAGAGAGGTCTACTGTGTTTCCCCCGGAAATTTCCAGCAATGTGCCACTAAGAGAGAGTTCCTGATTATCGGTATTGATACCCTGATAGGGTGCCAGGTCAATTTCAGTGGGATCGCTTTTCCCTGTGATGGACAGGATATTTGCGATCATTTGCAGATCCTGTATTTCGTTAGCAGGATCTGCATCTGCATCATTAACCAGTGAACTCAGGTTGACATACCCCCCCCTTTCCAGGCTCAAAATATTGCTCGTGCCCTCAAAGGATAGTGCCTGATTATCGCCGCTGTTCTGGAGATCATCCACATAAGTTTTTACAGCTTTACTGGTCGGGATGGTCTGGTCACTTGCATCAGATAAACCGGAGTCACTCGTCACCCCCAGGATGAGCCCTGAATCCCCAATCTTTATAGCACCTTTAACTATGACATTTTGATTGGCGATGGCTTCATCCAGTATCAATAAATTTTTAATTTTTATTGAATCCCCGGCCAGCCACTCCTTTCCATTCCATATTAAAGGCTGGTTCTTCGTTGGTTTTTTATTGGATACATTTTTTAACTGGCCGAGTTCCATGTTGGGCAATGGGGCCTTTAATGCTGAATCGGACAGAATGGCGTAGGGGACAGATTGAAGCTCGGCAAAGCCCATATCTAAAAAACCTTTCCCAAAATCAACATAAACCTGCAGAGCAACAGGTCCTTCTTCCCAATGGATACTTTCAAAATCCAGCACCAATCCTTCCCCGGTGTTAAAACCTTCGCCTATTACCAGATAGAACAAACCAAATTCGTTGGTAGTGGTATAATGCAACTCCTCCCAGATTAATATATCTTTTTCCATCTGCACGATTTGCATTTTCGCGACGATATCCCTTTGAATCAACAGACTTCCCCTGTCATCCCGTGCAATGGCTTGATATCTTAAACCTTGCGGGACATTGTCCTGGGCATATATCGATGCGTACATTGTTATTCCTGCCAGGAAGAATAACACTTTTATGGATTTAGTTTTGATATTCATGATGCTGCATTTTTATCATGTTTTTTATAAAGCTGGAACGGGCGACGTGATTATTATCTTTTAAAATACTTCAACTGCAGGGCCCGTGCCCGGGAATAAATTTCCGGAATGGACCGGGAAAATGAAACAAATTGCACAAATACAAACAGTATCAATATTCTTATCATTTTTCTAAAAGTATATGATAGGGTTGTTTATTGTAAGCCCGGAACATTGAAAGATTATTATTGGTTCTTCTTTTTTTATTGATTAATACACCCACGTTTAACTCATGGGACCCCGAATAAGCTGCTTTTGCCGGGTTTCCGCTTAACTCGTATGAATAATTTATAATAACATTTTCAAACGGAGCCCCTCCCAGGCAAATCCCAACCGATTTATTCTTGCCAAAAGAAAGCCCTCCCCAGACTGTATTGCGAAGCTGACACAGGAAGCTGCCTTCCCAGTAATTGTAACCGGAAAAATGATGCAGTAAAATCATGGGATAAAATGTAAGTAAGTTGTGCCTGAAAACATAGCCGGCATGCAATCCTATGTTGCTGTCTGTATTGTATACCACATAACCATTGTTTTTTATCTTATTTTTAAGAAGTAAAGGCGCCGTAATCCCCAGGCGTATGCCATTATAGTTATAAACTATACCGGTCCCAAAGTTCACACTGACAGTACTGAAATTTGATTCGAAATTGAAGTAGGGATCATAGCCTAACTCATCGACAGAGGCAAGATTAATATTGTTTTTCAGAAGAATGGCTGATAAGCCGAAGGAGATTAAATGCTCTTCTTTAATTAGAATTTGATAAGAGTAGCTTGTTTCAAAACTGATAGTATTAAATATGCCTCTTCTATATTCTGAAAAGTTCAGACCTAAACCAACATGATTAAATACGGATCCATTTATGCTTAACTTATTAATTTCTGGCGAATTAACCTGGCCCAACAGGTTCTTTCTTGCCTGGAAAAACAGTTCAAATCCACCATTGATGCCGGCATAGGCAGGAGAGATGGAATAACTGTTAACAATATATTCTTTGGATAGAGGTATCTGCTGACAAATGAGGTTGCTGTTTATGAGCACAGAAAGCATTATGATAAAAAGATTTCTCATTTTACAGGTCTTTAATAAGTTTATTCTTATCGTAAAATATTGACACACCCCCTGAAGCTGCGATCATTCAGCTTTATCAGGTAATAGTAGGCCCCTGCGCTCAGGTAGTTGCCGTTATATATACAATTCCAGTCATTCTGATAATTGGTGCTGCCATAAACCTGTTGTCCCCATTCATCGTAAACATATGCCTGGCAGTGATAGTGCCTGAACATTTCCTTGATCTCCAGTAAATCGTTAATCCCGTCGCCATTTGGGGTCAGGACTTCACTTTTAATGACTTTTTCGTTTATTGCCAGTTCATAAATAATTATTGTGTCTGAGTTTACACAGTCATTCATATCTTTTACCCTGACCGAATATATTCCTTCAGAAAATACCAATATTTCATTTTCATTGCTTCCTGTTGACCACAGGATATCATTGGATCCGGATTGCACGGAAAGAGTCAGTTTATCTTTGGGGAAAATAACAGTATCTTCTGCCACTATACTGGCTTCAGGGAGTTCGAATATCTCAATATCTTTGGTGATGGTATCGGTGCAATTATTTTTTGTGACATTTACCAACTGGACCGTGAAAATTCCAGAGGTGAGAAAAGCATGTTCCGGGTGCTCTGAAATACTGAGTATGGAATCGCCAAAATTCCAGATTGAATAAACGATAGAATCATCGTTAATGGTTGAGAGGTTGATAAAATCTACCGTATCGAACTTACAGGAATTCTCAAAACTAAAATTACTATTCGGTTTTTCATCAAGGAAAATCTCCTTATTAACAGTGTCAGAACAACCTCCCCGGGATATGGCAACAAGGGTTATGCTCTGACTGATGCCATCCGGTAAAAATACCAGGTCTTTATTTTCGCTGTCTGCGATATCATCACTATCAATATACCATTCATAAAACAACAACTCGTTATTAGCTATTTCGGAAGTGTTTGTCAATGTTACGGATTCACCTATACACAGGTTGGATGCAGAAAAATTCGCCACAGGCAATGGACGAATAATAACCCGGGTGTCATCAGAAAACAGAGTCTGGCCGTCGTTCAGGTCAACCTGTAACTTCACAAAAAATGTATCTGAGCTTAAGAAGGTGTGTTGAATATCTTTACCGGTGGCATTATTGTAGTATCCGTCAAAATCCAGATCCCACAGATAAGCAGCAATCAGAGATTCGTTAATATTGACAGAGGCGCTTAAAGAAGTTGGAAATCCTTCGCAAACAGTATCTGAAGTAATGGTGATTTCCTGTGCGGTGGTCGCATAACAGACAAACATAAAAATTAGGGTCAGATTTCTCATGTTAGGTCAGATCTATTCAAGAACGTTCGGTAGTTTACTTAAAATCAATAGGGTTACTAAATTTATGAAATAATTTGACATAACACATAAATAATGGCAAAATTTAGACAGCGGAGGTATTTTGATTGATTAATAACCGTCTGCCTGAACACCCCCGTCTGAATTGTTCATAAACTGATAAGGCAATTAATTTTTCGTTATCAGCGATATAGTAAATTGCCTGAGAAAATCACGGTATTATGGAGTATCAGCAGGAAACAGGCAGGAACCAATTGTGCCTGTTTTGACAGGGGAGCGCTACCTCCGGCGATTCCTTTGTCCGGACTGCAGATACAACTGCTGAGCAGGGAAGGCGTTTTTTCAAAAAACCTCGGTCAATGTGCAAAACCACCGACTGTGTTGCTGATGCTTCGGGCAGCGGGGGAACCGTTCCTTACACCATTGAAACGGCAGTATACCCTGCATACATGAACAGGTCAGGGATTTTTGGCACGCGGGAAAAACCGGCGAAATCTGTACGGCTGGCATTAAGAAAACAAAAAAACAACCTTATAAAATCATAAATAAATGAATAACATGAATAGAATATTCACATTAACAGCCGCCGTAATGTTAACGGCAGCTTTGTTTGCCCAGTCACCCGAAAAGATGAGCTACCAGGCAGTAATTCGTTACAGCAACAATTCCCCGGTTGCAAATGCAAACCTGGGCATGCAAATCAGCATCCTGCAGGACTCTGCAAGTGGTACAGCGGTTTATGTTGAAACCCAGACTCCAGCCACAAATGCCAGTGGTCTGGTAACAATAGAAATAGGAAACGGAACCGTTTTAAGCGGAGATTTCACTGCGATAGAATGGGAGAACGGACCTTATTTTATCAGAACCGAAACCGATCCGACAGGCGGAACAAATTATACCATCAGGGGGACAAGCCAATTATTAAGCGTTCCTTATGCTTTACATGCTAAAACTTCCGGATCAGTAACTGGTGCAATTACCGAAACCGACCCGGTATTCGGCACCTGGGACAAATCAACAGGCATAACCATTGCCGAGAGCCAGGTTTCGGACCTGGGCCCTTACATTGAAAACGAGACCGACCCGGTTTACGGGGCATCGGTGGCAGGCGGCATCACCGCCATCGATACCGCCGGCTGGAACCATAAATTGGACAGCTACACCGAAACCGACCCGGTATTCGGCACCTGGGACAAATCAACAGGCATAACCATTGCTGAGAGCCAGGTTTCGGACCTGGGTCCTTACATTGAAAACGAAACCGACCCGGTTTACGGGGCATCGGTAGCAGGCGGCATCACCGCCACCGATACCGCCGGCTGGAACCATAAATTGGACAGCTACACCGAAACCGACCCTAAAATTTTATCTGATTCGTTAAATATGGTTCCACGGTGGAACGGAAGTGCATATGTTGATGGGATTATATACGATAATGGAAGCAAAATTGGCATCGGAACCATCACGCCGGCTTATAAACTGGAAGTTTCAGAAGATGCATCATTTCATGGAGTTCGTGTGGGCAGGGGAGCAGGGAATGAAACCACGAATACCGTGCTGGGTCATCTGGCACTGGATTCCAATACGGGTGCGGGAGTGAATACGGCTGTCGGTCACTCCAGCTTGAAATCGCTTCAGTCCGGTGGTGCAAACACGGCCGTTGGAGCGGGAGCAATGACATCATTAACAGATGGAATGTTTAACACTGCCACCGGAACGGATGCTATGAGAAACCTGGGCGCAGGTTCTTACAATACATCCTGCGGCAGAAACGCCCTGCACAACAATGTAAACGGATCATACAACATCGCGATTGGGGCCCAGTCCCTCGGAACCAATCTGGGCAACAACAATACAGCTCTGGGAACAGGTGCTGGATTCAATAATCAGAATGGTAGCGGAAATGTATTCATCGGGTTTGAAGCCGGATATAATGAGGCCGGTTCCCATAAACTTTATATTGCCAATTCGGCCGGAACGCCGCTTATTTATGGTGATTTTTCTACTTCCCGGATGGGCATCGGAACCATCACGCCTGCAAAAACCCTTGACGTCAATGGAGACCTCAATTTCTCCGGAACCTTATACCAGTCGGGAAATCCGGTGGTAACCGATGGTTCCGATACCAGGTTAACTGCAGGAAGCAATATCGTTGTGACAGGAAATGGGACCCCTGCAACACCCTATTCGGTAAGTCTGGCCCAACCAGAGTTTTATTTAGGACAGGATACGCTTGGAGGCATTGTATTCTACATCTGGTCAGACGAAAATGGCGACCGGCACGGGCTTATTGTTTCAAAAACTGAAGCAACGGCAAAATTGCAGAATGCGGATGCATCAACCAATGCCGACAGAAGCTGGGATGGTGCGTACAATACAGGTTTAATCACCGACAGCCCTGCAAAAGACTGGATTACATCCAACTTTGGCACGGAGTGGTATCTGCCTTCCATCGATGAAATAAGCCTGCTGTGGCATGCAAGGTTTCATGTAAACAAAGCCCTGCATAACGGCGGCTTTACCCAGCTGTCGAAAATTGGCTGGTACTGGTCAAGCACGGAATATAATTCAGGAATAGGATGGTTTTATGATTTTACGTTCGGTCATACAGGATATTATGACAAAAAGACGGTGCAGGCGGTCCGTGCTGTCCGGGTTTTTTAATCTTTTTAATCATAACCTTACTTACTATCCCGTTTAACGGGGCAGCTCCATACCCTCCCTATAAAACGACGGATCACAAACAGGGTGGGGTGCGAAGGAAAATATAATTGACTTTCGTTTTTTTCTGGTGTAAATTTGATAGTGCAGCAGTAACCTTTTAAAATAATCCAAATATGGGATGTTATTAATAGATGATGTTTTAATCCTTAGTTCATTGTCATTGCTTCATCATGAAAACAAAGAGAATCTTGTACATATTGATTCTTGCTCAGGGGATTTATACCTGGATGGCAGATCTCCGGGCACAGAGCTTTTCCAATGATTACAGATTGGCAACATTTGAAAAATCAGCAACCGGTGAAAGCATCAAAGCAGGTCAAATGATCGGTTTGTATGATAAACCTGCAGACTTTAATATTGTTGATGCAGGATTGGATAATACTGTCAAGGAAGCCTGGGTTAAACGTTACAACGGGCCCGGCAATTTATCAGATGCTGCCGTGGCTGTCGCTCTCGATGATTCAGGTAATGTTTATGTTACCGGAACGAGCGATGAAGGAACTGGCAACCATTATGACTATGTCACCATAAAGTACAACGCATCCGCTGAGGAGCAGTGGATAGCCCGTTACAATGGACCCTTGAATGGAATGGATGCGGCCTGTGATATTGCGGTTGACAGGTCAGGCAATGTTTATGTGACAGGGCAAAGTCCGGGAATAGGTACTTCGCTTGATTATGCGACCGTAAAGTACAGTCCGTCGGGACAGGAACTGTGGATTGCGAGATACGACTCCTTAAAGCGTTATGATGAAGTTACCGCTCTTGCGCTTGATTCAAAAGGAAATGTCTTTGTAACGGGAGCAAGTTATTGTGCCGGAGAAGCTGCTTATGACTATGTCACTGTTAAATATAACAATGAAGGAGAGGAGTTATGGACAGGTTGCTACAGCAATACAAGAGATGAGGACAGGCCTTTAGCCATCGCCGTTGATGGATCCGATAATGTTATTGTAACAGGACAAAGCCATGGCGATGGATATACCCCAAAAAGCTGGACGGCAAGTTAAGCTACAATAAAAGTAGTAAATTGCCATGATGACAAAACAGAGAACTTATTATG
>JAFGWU010000022.1 GCA_016936975.1 Bacteroidales bacterium
TCGCCCATTCGCCCATTCGCCCATTCGCCCATTCGCCTATTCGCCTATTCGCCTATTCGTTCATTCGCTTATTTGCTCATTTGCTTATTCCCCTGATGTTTCTTACCTTTGTACTCCGGGCAAGTCTTATACGACCAGCTCCTGCTGAATTCCCCCAGGACCGGAAGGTAGCAAGGGTAGGCGGTTGTAGCGGTGCGATATAAGGAGCTTGCCCTTTTTTTATTTTAAAAATTTCTGCTTTTATTCGGATTCATTTTCTTAAATTCACTCCGTTTTTAACTAATACGGATCATCATGGAAGAAAAAACTAACACCCCTTTGTTAAAACCGGCATTGATCTATGGATTAATTTCCGCCTTTATTGGTATCCTCCTGAGCGTGGTTTTCCATCTTCTTGACCTGAGCATGAAAAATTGGGTTGGATGGGTCTCTATTGCTGTCAGCATCCTCGTGGTCATATATCTTTTACGGGCCTACCGGAACGAATATCTGGGAGGTTATGCCACCTATGGTCAGCTTATTCTCATGGCCCTGCTCATTGGTTTGGTCTCCTCCGCCATCACTGCTCTTTACACTTATCTGCTGTATACCGTCATTGATCCGGATCTTCTGGAACGGATGAGGATTATGGCCGAGGAACGTATAATGAATAACCCGAGAATCTCGGAAAGCACCTACGATACCATCATAGAAAGGTTGGATAAACGAATGACCGTGAGCCGGATGACTGTCAATTCGCTGATTGCCGGGACTGTGGCCACATTCATTATCGGCCTGATCGTATCTGCCTTCCTAAAGAAGGAAAGCACCCCGGAAGGGATGGGTTCCTGAAAGAAAAAGCATTATGGACGTATCCGTTGTTGTTCCCCTTTATAATGAAGAGGAGTCCCTTCCTGAGCTTTCTGGCTGGATTGAAAGGGTGATGAAGGAACATGACCTCAGTTATGAAATTATATTTGTGGATGACGGCAGCAATGATGGTTCCTGGAAGGTGATCGAGACATTAAAGGGCAGCAATGATAATATCAGAGGGATAAAGTTACGCCGGAATTACGGAAAGTCTGCCGCACTTCACCTGGGATTTCAGGCTGCGGAGGGAGATGTCGTGATTACTATGGATGCTGACCTTCAGGACAGTCCGGAAGAGATTCCCGGGATGCGCAAAATGATTATGGAGGAAGGGTACGATGTTGTTTCCGGATGGAAAAAGAAGCGGTACGATCCGTTCCTCACAAAAAACCTGCCCAGCAAACTTTTCAACTGGGCGGCCCGGAAAGTTAGCCGGATAAAATTGCACGATTTTAATTGCGGATTGAAAGCGTACCGAAACAATGTCATTAAAAGCGTTGAGGTATATGGAGAGATGCACCGGTATATCCCCGTGCTGGCCAAAGGCAGTGGATTTACGCGGATAGGAGAGAAGATTGTCCAGCACAGGGAGCGAAAATATGGCACGACCAAATTCGGAATGGAACGCTTCATCAACGGATTCCTGGACCTGCTCACTATCTCGTTCCTGACCCGGTTCGGCAAAAAACCGATGCATCTGTTCGGGACGCTCGGTTCGCTGGTTTTTTTTATCGGTTTCATCATAGCAATTGTCTTGGGAGCCGATAAGCTGGTAGCGCTTTCCCGTCATGTTCCCCAGCGGCTCATTGCTGACAGTGCCCTGTTTTATATCGCCCTCACAAGCATGATCATCGGGACATTGCTGTTTATCGGGGGATTCCTGGGGGAGCTGGTCTCACGAAACGCCACAGAACGCAATCATTACCAGGTGGAAAAGAGAATTTAGCTAAGGAAATAAATAAGGCAGTTCCCTGCGGGCTTTTTCATAGTCCTCAGGAATTCCGATATCGATGAAGTAATCGGAACATTTTAATGCGTAAATCCGGAGCTCCTTTATTGTGCGCTCCAGGAAACCGCTCTCAAACGAGAAGGATCCGGGAAGTTCGAAGCGGCCTAATAGAGACGGTTTCATGATGTAAATGCCGCCATTTATATACCCCATAGTTGCTTTCTCAGCAGCAGAGAAACCTGTTACTGCGGATCCCTTCATCTTCACAATCCCGTATCTTCTGATACCGTGCATTTGTCTGACGGCCATGACCAAGTCGGCATCGTGGCGGTAATAGAATGTTTCGAGATCTTTCAGATTGACATTGAAGAAAGTATCCCCGTTCAGGATGAAAACGAGGTCGCCCTGAATGTAATTCAGTGCGTAACGGATGGCTCCCCCTGTTCCGAGGGGCTCATCCTCAATAGCGTAGGTAAGGTCTATGCCGTAATGGGCGTTGCCGAAATGGGATTTTATCAGGGAGTGTCTGAACCCTACAGAGAGTACGATATGCCGGATATTAAATGCAGAAAGGTAGCGGAGCAGGTAGGCAAGAAAAGGTTGGCCCCCGATGGGAGCCATCGGTTTCGGCCGGTCTTTCAAAACCGGCTGTAAGCGGGTTCCCAGTCCCCCGGCAAGTATGATGGCTTCATCGCAATGCATGGCCGGATTAAATGTTTTTCCAGGTTTTCAATCCACTCTTGGTGAACTCGAAAGGTTCCACTTTACCGTTGAAACGCTTAAGAGCTTTGACGACCTCGTGCCTGGTGTTCCGGGGACAGAAAAAAAACATGAATCCCCCGCCACCTGCACCCGATATCTTGCCTCCGGTGGACCCGGCGCGGATCGCTGCCCGGTAAATCTCCAGAAGGTTCTGATTCACGATACCCTCTGCCATCTGCTGTTTGTATTCCCATCCAAAGTTCAACACCTCACCCATCCGGTTCAATTCGCCCCTGAGCAGGAGTTCTTTCATCAGTATAGCCTGCTTTTTGATATTATGCATGGCCTCTACCGATTCGGTCTTTTTGTTCAGCACGTTCTGTCGCTGTGCTTCGATTATTTGGGAGGAGAGCCGGCTGGTTTCAGTGTTGTAAAGCACCAGGTTGTAAGAGAGTTCATCCAGAATTTCATTTTTGATCCGAAGAGGATTTACGATGACTTTGCCCCTGTCGTAAAATTCCATGAAATTGACACCTCCGAAAGTGGCGGCATACTGGTCCTGCTTTCCACCCGACATGCCCATGTCTTCCCGTTCGATCAGGTAAGCCAGGTGCGCCAGGTCATACTCTCCGAGTGCCAGGTTCAGCCATTCCTGGAATGCCCCGACAATGGCTGTAACAAGAGTAGATGAACTTCCCAGCCCCGAACCCGGAGGGGCATCCACATGGGTGATCAGTTCAAAGGAGAGCGGTTTGCCGGTGAAATCCCTGACAATCCGGTTGTATATCCCTTTGATCAGAGCCAGGTCGCCTTCCGGTTCCAGGTATTCGGTCGATTCTAGTTCCACCCGGATATGGTTATCAATCGCATTGAGAATGATTTTTTGATCACTCCGGGGAAGGACGGTAGCGTATGCATATTTGTTGATCGTTGCATTAAGAATGGCGCCTCCATAGATATCGGAGTAGGGTGAGACATCCGAACCTCCGCCGGCAAATCCGATCCGTAAAGGAGCTTTACTTCTGATAATCATCGATTTTATTTTTCTGGTTCAAGATTCCTTCCGATTAGCTCAAAAATATTTCTGACCATCCGGTCCCATCCGAACTTTTTTTTCTCAATAGCCACATTCGCTGAAAAAGATTCTTCCAGGTTCCTCTCATAAAACTCTGATATGGCACGGGCAATTTCATCAGGTTCCCGGTTTACTACAAATCCGGCGCGCCTGTCGGGGACTATTTCCGGCAATCCCCCGACGTTGGTTACCACCATCGGTTTATCGAAGTGATATGCTATCTGTGAAATTCCACTCTGGGTGGCAGACCGGTAAGGCTGAACCACCAGGTCACTGGCCGAAAAATAGTATTTAACCTCGAAATCGGGAATAAAATCCTTATGCAGTACAATCCGGTCAGTCAACTTATGCTCTTTGATAAGATTCATATAGGGAGTGGCATCCGTATAAAATTCCCCCGCAATGATGAGGCTGACGTCGGTTTGGCTGAACTCTTTCGAAGCCATGGCCCGGATGAGCAGATCAAGACCCTTGTATTCCCTGATGAATCCGAAAAAGAGTATGTACTGTGTTCCGGGATCCAGTCCGAGATACTTTTTCGCTTCCGTTTTGTCGATCTTTTCCCCGAAGTGGTCATAAAGTGGGTGTGGACAGTATCTGCGCGGTTTTTCCCTGTTAAACTGCCCGATATCCTCGATGACCGATTCAGACATTGCAACGAATCCGTCGACGGGTTTGATAAAGTAGCGGGTAAAAGCCCGGTCGCCGGGACGCTTCTCGTGCGGGATGATGTTGTCGAGGATGGATACAACCTTCGAATGCCTGTTCCTTTTGATCATCCTTCCCAGTGTCCCGAAACATGGACCCATAAAGGGGAGCCAGTATTTGATTATCACAAGATCGGGTTTTGCTCTGCGTAACCGGCAACCCACCTTGATCCAGTTGATCGGATTGATGGAATTGATAGATGCATTGATACGGAGGTCGGCGGGGGCTTCCCAGTCGGCATACTGGGTTTTTCCCGGGAAGAGGAACTTCGGGTACTGAAGCGTGAAGGTTTCAATGGTCACCGTGCAATCTGAGTGCTGAAATTCCCTGGCCAGACGTTCATTATATGCAGCGAGGCCGCCCCTGAGGGGCCATGCTGACCCAATAATGACAACGGTAAAATTTTTCACCTCCTCCAATTTGCCTGTAAATATAATATTTACATGAGGACAAATAAATCATTTGATCGATTTATTGATTTCAGATTCCACCCAGGCAATCATTCCCTGAACATCGGCAGGGTGGAACCATCGGTAGAGATTATCTTTTCTAAACCAGGTCATCTGCTTGCGGGCATATTTCCTGGTGTTGCCTTTTATCTGATCCACCGCATCCTCAAGCCTGACTGTGCCGTCGAGAAACTGGAAGAGTTCACGATAACCGACACTTTTCAGGGCGGTACAGTTCCTCAACGGGCTAAGTTTCCTGACTTCATCCAGCAGGCCGGTCTCCATCATTCTTTCGACCCGGCTGTTTATCCGGCTGTAAAGTTGTTCCCTTTCCATATCCAGAGCCAACCGGATAATACCGAAATCCCGTTTCTTCCGCTCGTTTTTAAGAAAGGTCGAGTAGGGCTGGCCGGTTTGAATGGAGACCTCAAGTGCTTTCAGAATGCGAAGAGGATTTTTGAGATCAACTTTCTCGTAGGAGGCCGGATCCAGCTTTTTCAGAGTTTTTGTTAAGGCATTCAGCCCTTTGTTACGGTACTGCTCGGCAAGCGATTCCCTGATATCCCGGTCGACGGCCGGCAGGTCATCGATGCCCGAACAGACGGCATCGATATAGAGTCCGGATCCGCCGACCATCAGCACCAGGTCAACTTTCTGAAAAAGGGTATTCAGCAGATCGAGCACCTCAAATTCATAGAGGGAGGCATTGTAATACTGCTCTACCGGGATGGTCTGTATGAAATGATGCTTTGCCTGTTCAAGTTCCTCTCTGGACGGCACAGCTGTGCCTATGGCGGTTTCCCGGTAAATCTGGCGGGAGTCTGCCGAGATGATCTCGGTCTGAAAATGCCGGGCGAGATGGATACCGCATTCAGTTTTCCCGATAGCAGTGGGACCAGTAACAACGACCAGGTGTTTATTCATCCGGCGGAAAATCAAAGGGATAGTCTGATTCAGGAAATTCCTGATCGTAATCCTCTTCATCCGGTTCACCTGAACCGGACGGATAGCAATCATCTGAATACCCGGATTGGTTCGCGTCATCAGTCATGAACTGCAACTGCGGCGGTGGAGTGCCTGATAGAGAGGTGACAAGCGGGGTCGGATTCAGGGATTTCCTGTCGAATGTATTCATCAACTCAATGAAAAAGGCCCTTTCGGAGAAGAAATCGAATATATAAAGCAAACGCTGGTTTTTTTCATAAATGTTATTCCCCAGGAGCGCATTCTCCATGGTTTCTGATAGTTGGTCATCCTCTTCCTGCATATCAATCAGGGTAATCTCCCGCAGTTTCTCCCAATTTTCATTTGTGATGAAGAAGGAAGCCAGCTGCGTGGGATCGTAATTCAGATTCTTCTGCAGAACCGTGTGAAAATCCAGGAAAGTATCGGATTCATCAATTAAGATGTCCATGCAAAAATCTTTTTCTTCATCGGAGAGGATTCTGAACAGATACAGCATGCCCGGATCAATTATCAATTAAAAAGCGCAGGGTATCCACTCCGTCCGCATAATCCCAAGGCAATGGTTTCTGGGTTGAACCGGGCGGAATAACACCCTCCATGAAAGGTTTCGCAGAAACCACGCACTGCAGTTGATCCCGCTGAATGGATACATATTGTCTTAACTGCTCAATATCCGAATATTTTTCATAATAAACAACTCCAACCGGACCGGATAATCCCCGATCCTCCTTAAGGAGGAAGGCTCCGTTATCCAGGAACGGGATCCCGTTCATGACATAGATGGTCCGGTAATAATCTATATTGTTGGCATATTTATGGTGATGATACAAGTAATTGTAAGATTCATAAAGCGAAAGCAACCCGGAAGGATCGTATGATTTCGGAACAAATAGTTTTGTCACATTCCGGCATCCCAGGCCGAAATAGGTAAAAATATCCCTCCCGAGATCCTTTAATTGAGAATCGGATTCGGTGCCGGTAAGCACTGCTATGGAGTTCCTGTTCTTCCGGATAATGGAAGGTATATTCCGGAAATAATATTCAAAGTAACGGGACGTGTTACTGCTTCCTGTTGCAATGACGGCATCGATTCCTGTAAGCGGTGTTTCGGGAAATACAATTTTGTCTGCTAAAGCGGGATTAATGGTTTTAACCACTTCTGCAACAGCCTTAATAAGGTGCTCATCTTTTGAAGATGTTTTGATGATAATCCGGTTCCCCGTTACCAGGGTTGAAAGGAAATCATGGAATCCGACAAGGGGGATATTCCCTGCCATTACGACACCGACACTCTTTACAGGCATGTTCCTTTTTTCAAGCTCCGGATAGTTCCTGAACCATTGTTCCAGGTGTTCTTTTTCAATTAGCTGTCTGACCCCCCTGAGGGCCTCCAGTACGAATTCTTCGGTGAACCATGGATTGTACCATTGCACATCTTTGATCAGCCTGCCGAATGATTCATAATGAAGTTGATTGACTTCGTTTAGTCTCTGATCCCCCGCATGGGTTTCGGTCAGGAACTGATCGATGAATTTGCCCAGGAGCACAAAAGTGTTTATGGTCTGCTCCAGTTTTTCCACGGATTATTCGTTTTGCTGCCTGATCAGGTTCAAAGCCGAGCCGGCCCTGAACCAGTTAATCTGGTTTTCATTGAAGCTATGATCCGCATTAAAGACCTCCTCCGTACCATCACTGTGTCTCAGTCTGACCTGCAGGGGGTGGCCGGGTTTCATCCGGGCCAGGTCAAGGATGTCGATGGTATCATCTTCAAGGATCCTGTCATAATCCAATTTGTCGGTGAAAGTCAATGCAAGCATTCCCTGTTTTTTGAGATTGGTTTCATGGATCCGTGCAAAGGATTTGACAAGTACTGCTTTTACCCCCATATGGCGGGGTTCCATGGCGGCATGTTCCCGTGAGGATCCCTCTCCGTAGTTTTCATCTCCTACGATGATGGTCCCTGTTCCGTGGGCTTTGTAATGCCTGGCGGTATCCGGCACCGGTCCGTATTTGCCTGTGAGCTGGTTCTGTACGTAGTTTGTTTTGTCATTGAACGCATTTACCGCTCCGATTAAAAGGTTGTTGCTGATATTATCGAGGTGACCCCTGTACCGCAGCCAGGGACCTGCCATGGAGATATGATCGGTGGTGCATTTGCCTTTGGCCTTAATTAACAGTTTCAGATCGACAAAGTCCTCTCCGTTCCAGGGTTTAAAGGGAGTCAGCAACTGCAGACGATTTGAATGGGGATGGATGATCACTTCAAGGGAGGAACTGTCTTTCGACGGGGCCTGGTATCCGTTGTCTTCCACATTAAAACCCTGCAGCGGCAGTTCAATTCCTGAAGGTTCAGAGAGTCTGACCCGTTCTCCCTCCTCATTGATTAATTCGTCGGTCAGGGGATTGAACATCAGGTCACCCGCGATGGTCATCGCCGTGACTATTTCAGGGGAGGCTACAAATGCATGCGTATTGGGATTTCCATCGTTTCGCTTTGCAAAATTTCGATTAAAGGAGGTGATGATGGAGTTCTTCTCCTGTTTGTCGGAATCGTGCCTTGCCCATTGCCCGATACAGGGACCGCATGCATTTGCGAGAACCACCCCTCCGATTTTCTTAAATATATCCATCAATCCGTCCCGCTCAACGGTGTATCGCACCTGTTCGGAGCCCGGTGTGATAGTGAATTCGGACCGCACCCTGAGGTTCTTATCAAGGGCCTGCTTCGCTATGGATGCCGCTCTCGTTATATCTTCATAGGATGAATTGGTGCAGGAACCAATCAGCCCGACCTCTATCTTCCGGGGGTAGTCATTTTTTTTCACCGCTTCGGCAAACCTGGAGATTGGCCATGCCCTGTCCGGACTGAACGGACCGTTAATGTGCGGCTCGAGTTCGGAAAGATTGATTTCGATGACTTCATCAAAATAGTTACCCGGATTGTCATAAACTTCCGGATCACCCTGGAGATGCTCAGCAATCTTATCGGCTTCAGAGGCAACATCCCTGCGCCATGTTCCTTCCAGGTACTCCTTCATTTTACGATCGTATCCAAACAGAGAAGTGGTGGCCCCGATTTCGGCTCCCATATTACAGATAGTGCCCTTCCCCGTACAGGAGATCGATTTGGCTCCCTCTCCAAAATATTCGAGGATTTTCCCTGTCCCCCCCTTCACGGTAAGAATCCCTGCCACTTTCAGGATAACATCCTTGGCAGAGGTCCACCCGTTCATCTTACCCGTTAATTTTATCCCGATGAGTTTCGGAAAACGCAATTCCCAGGGCATTCCGGCCATTACATCCACTGCATCCGCTCCGCCGACACCGATGGCAATCATTCCCAGTCCACCGGCATTTACCGTGTGGGAATCGGTTCCAATCATCATCCCGCCCGGGAATGCATAGTTCTCCAGGACAACCTGGTGGATAATACCGGCACCTGGCTTCCAGAACCCGATGCCATATTTATTTGATACGCTTGCAAGAAAATCAAATACCTCCTTGCTGGTATTCAGGGCTGTTTTTAAGTCTTCTTCTGCACCCTGTTTTGCCTGGATCAAATGATCACAATGTACGGTGGTGGGAACAGCCACTTTATCCTTTCCTGCCTGCATGAACTGCAGCAAGGCCATCTGTGCGGTGGCGTCCTGCATGGCAACCCGGTCGGGTTGGAATTCAGCATAATCCACCCCTCTCTTAAATTGGTACCCGTATTCCCCGTCGTAAAGATGGGCATAAAGAATCTTCTCGGTTAAGGTCAGTGGTCTCTTCAGTACCTTCCGGAGCATGTTTATCTTTTCAGGATAATTCCTGTATTTACTTTTGATGAGTTCAATGTCGAAGGCCATTTCTGTTTTAAATTGATTTCTGAATGCAAAGATAGTGTATTATTATATCTTCGTTTGACGCAAAAAAGAGAGGATTGTTCAGAAATTATTAATTTTACGGATATCGAGAAAACAGGATCATGGAGATAGGCCTATTTTTTGAAAATTTGAGAATAGCCCTTAAAGCAATCAGGACCAATCTGCTTCGGACCATTCTTACCATCCTTATCATTGCTTTCGGGATTATGGCGTTGGTAGGTATCCTCACGGCCATTGATTCCATAAAAAGCAGCCTGACGGAGTCATTCAGCCTTATGGGAGCCAATACATTCACCATTGAGTCACGTTCCACCAGGTTTCACGGGGGTGATCGCGGGCGGCGCATTAATTACGAGTTTATTTCCTACCGCCAGGCACAGGAGTTCAGGGAACGATTTAAACTGCCGGCGACGGTCTCCATCCACACGACTGCTTCGGGATCTGCAATCGTGAAGTACAGATCCTATAAATCCAATCCCAATGTGACGGTAGTCGGAGCAGATGAAAATTATCTCCTTACTGCGGGATATGAAATCGGGAAGGGCCGCAATTTTTCGATTGGTGATATTGCCACCAACCAGAACGTGGTGATTATCGGGAGTGAAGTAGAGCGAACCGCTTTTGCAAAAAATGAAAATCCGTTAAATAAATTTATTTCGGTAGGGAGTGGCAGATACAGGGTGATAGGGGTGCTGGAAAGCCGTGGATCCTCCATGGGGATGGGTTCCGACCGCGTCTGTTTCATTCCCTATACAAACGTTAGGCAGTATTTCTCAAGGTCACAGATGAGCTACTCTCTGAATGTCCGCCCCGACAGGTCTGAGATGCTTGATATATGCTCCTCTGAGGCCGAGGGGATCTTCCGTCTGGTGAGAAACCTGAGTGCGCGGGATAAAAATGATTTCAGCATCACAAAAAGCGATGCCCTGTCGCAAATGCTTATTGAAAACCTGCGTTTCGTGGCCCTGGCTGCTACAATCGTCGGGTTGATCACGCTGATGGGTGCTGTTATCGGGCTGATGAACATTATGCTTGTATCGGTCACCGAAAGAACGCGAGAGATTGGTACGCGTAAGGCCATGGGGGCGAAATCGGTGATGATCCGGAGACAGTTCCTTTATGAAGCAGTCGTGATAGGTCAGCTCGGGGGGGCTGTTGGTATTTTGTTAGGAATTATTATCGGGAATATCGTATCTTTGAGTATCGGTTCCCGCTTTATAATCCCGTGGGCTTGGATTATCCTCGGGGTGGTGCTTTGTTTTATTGTAGGTTTGGTATCAGGATACTTTCCTGCAGTGAAGGCATCAAAACTGGATCCGATTATTGCATTGCATTACGAATAAAATTGCCGCAAAATGGATGATTTGTATATTAAACGTACCTTTAACTCACCCGAGATTGAATTTCTGGCAGATACCGGTGAACTTTCGATGGAGGGACGTTCAATCCCTGAAGACCCCGGTGAGTTTTACGAACGGTTGATTGACTGGGTGAACGACTATTTTCTGAAACCCGCACAAAAGACGCTCCTCAGTATAAAACTGGAATACATTAACAGCGGATCTTCAAAATATATGCTGGAACTCCTGAGAATCATGAAAGCAAATCACGAGAACGGAAAACAGGTTCATATAAAGTGGTATTTTGAAGAAGGGGATGAATCGATCCAGGAATTGGGACAGCATTATGAACAGACCATCCGGCTCCCGTTTGAGCATATCGAATATGAATAACGAACGGAAGTGAAAAAAAAAGTAGAGATGGATTCCATCTCTACTTTTTTTTTCATGATATTGATCTTATTTATCAACGGAGGCCATGTGCTCTATGAAATCGACGACCTTACTTGAATATCCCATCTCGTTGTCGTACCAGCTGATCACTTTTACGAAATGATCATTCAGTCCGATTCCTGCTCCGGCATCAAAGATGGAAGTCCTGGTATCACCCATGAAATCTGTTGAGACAACGGCGTCTTCAGTATATCCCAGTATTCCCTTCAGCTCGCCTTTACTGGCTTTCTTCATGACTTTACAGATGGTTTCATAGCTAGCCGGCTTTTCCAATCTGCAGGTCAGATCGACCACAGATACATTGGGGGTGGGGATTCTGAAAGCCATCCCTGTGAGTTTACCATTCAGTTCGGGAATCACTTTTCCAACCGCTTTGGCTGCACCGGTGGTAGAGGGGATCACATTCTGTCCTGCACCACGTCCTCCGCGCCAGTCTTTCAGGGAAGGACCGTCAACGGTCTTCTGTGTGGCGGTAGTGGCGTGCACCGTAGTCATCAATCCCTCGATGATTCCGAAGTTGTCGTGAAGCACTTTTGCCACGGGTGCCAGACAGTTCGTTGTACACGAGGCACATGAAACATAATCCAGGTCCTTTGAATATTTATTGTGGTTCACACCCATTACAAACATCGGGGTATCGTCCTTGGAGGGAGCTGACATAATCACTTTTTTTGCCCCGGCCTGGAGGTGTCCCTTTGCTTTCTCCTTGGTCAGGAATATTCCTGTTGATTCAACGATGTATTCTGCACCGACCTCATTCCATTTCAGATTCGCAGGATCTTTTTCCGAAGTGACACGGATCGACTTCCCATTCACGACAAGATGACCGTCCTTTACATCCACTGTTCCGCTGAACCTGCCATGTGTGGAGTCATAACGCAGCATATATGCCATATAATCCGCATCAATCAAATCATTGATTGCTACAATTTCGATATCCGGCCTGCCTTGGGAAGCACGAAAAACCAATCTTCCGATGCGACCAAAACCGTTTATTCCAACTTTAATTTTTGCCATAGTTTTAAAATTTAATAAATAATTGTATAGAATATTGTTTTTTCAATAACGGCATGCAAAATTAAATAAATATTATGAAA
The DNA here is from genome assembly GCA_016936975.1 of Bacteroidales bacterium. Classification (GTDB taxonomy): domain Bacteria; phylum Bacteroidota; class Bacteroidia; order Bacteroidales; genus JAFGWU01. The sequence continues at coordinate 12,455 of JAFGWU010000022.1, forward strand.
TCAACAAAGACGGAAGAGACCCTGTGAAAGAGAATCTCCCGGATCAGAACTCCTGAAACTGCATGTCCGGATTCTTCCTCTCTCTGCGTCTTTCAAGCCATGTTTTTGCACTGGCTGCTTCACTGATGTCAATAATCCTTCCAAACCGGTATGCGACCACCAGGGTGAAGAACATAAAATCGTTTTTTTCAACAGCCATTATCGGGATTCTCCTGGGATAGGCGGAAATGTTAATTCCTGCCTCCAGCGCGTGAATGATCTGATCCCGCTCGCTGTATTCGAAACTCAGGCCCGTTTTGGCTGTTAATCCCGGAACCAGTTTTAACTCATCGAAACCGAGCAAAAAGGATGAACGTCCATAGATATTAGACTGATGAATGCTGGGATCAAATTTCTGAGGTTCCAGGAAAGTGACCTCCCCGAGCCCGGAAATGGAGATGATGTCGTAATATATGGGTTTGAGAAATCCGAGAGCGGCACCCCCGCTGTAAAAGAACCGCACCGAAATGCCGGTCCGGTCGACCTTGCGGTACAGCTCTTTCTGCCATCCGGCGTAACCTTTCAGCTCCCAGAACAGGTTCTGTTTTCCGAATACATACCTCCGGGTAATATAGTTATAGGCGGCAATGGTCTTTTCCTCCTTGGGATGTTTTATGTAGGCGAAATCGGCATCATAAAGCAGCTGGTTCCGGGCATCCCTCCATATTCCATACCTGTAATTCAGTCCGAAGCCATTCGAGTTTATGGAGACTGAAAAGGAGCTCTCATTGCGGAACATGACCCGGGTCTGCGTGTCAATCTCCCCCTGTGCTACCAATGCCGGAAGGATACAAAAAGCTGAGAATATGGTTAAGACAGCAATTTTCAATGCGCTGATTCTTTGCTCTGGCAAGTTAACGAATTATCAGGGGAGTTTGTTTTCTGAAAACAAAAAAGATTTACCACGGTAAATCTTTGAAGGAAGAGATTGATTATTCGGATTTAACCGGCATTCTCAGTTTGCTCGGTATCGTTCTGAGTGTATGCCGGACAGATTTCCCTGTTGCATGAACTTATGACCAAACCCAGCATAAATATCATGACTGCTAATATTGCGGCTCTTTTCATAATGATCATTTTTTCAGTAGCGTAATGGTACAAATATAGAATTTATCTTGATTTAAAAAAACTATGGTTCTTCGAATCAACTTACTTTTTAAAAATCTTTTTTACAATTTCCAACAATTTTGTTAACATTAGCGGTTTCTGCAGCGCTTACTGGTTCATGAAACCCTGTTTTTTCAGAACGTTTAACAGACTGTTGCTGAAGGTTCGGTTGTCTTTCAGGGTATAACGGATATCCGTGAAGACCTGAGCCAGATTCTCCTTACTGTTCTCCTTCACAAAAGCTTTGCTTGATTCGAGCGCTTCTTTTGCAGCATATAACCGGTTAATATCCTCCTCATCGTAATCCCGGTATTTCTCCATGTGAACCACGGCTTCCAACGGTAACCGGTCCGTTAATCCGGGCGATTCGTCGGGGAAACCAATAGTTATGGCGGTAACGGGAACCACTGCGGGTGGCAGTTCAAGGATCTCAATGATACGGCTGGCCATATAGGTCGTGGTTCCTAGGTAACAGATCCCCAATCCCGAATCTTCAGCGGCAAGACAAACATTCTGTGCAACCAGCAGTGCATCGATGGCAGCCGTCATGAAGGAGAGAAAATTATCGTAACCCGGATGGGCATTCCGCAACCGGCACCATTTATTGAAACGATTAAAATCTGCACAGAAGGTCATGATAACCGGGGCCTCGAGTACCATAGGCTGATTGAAATGACAGGGGACCAACGCTTTCCGAATTTCCGGGTCAGTAGTGACAATTATTGAGTAAACCTGCATGTTGCCGGTTGTGGAAGCTCTGGTTCCTGCTTCAATAATCCGTTCCAGGAGATGTTCCGGAAGAGGCTCTTTTTTGTACTTTCGTATCGAACGGTGATTCAGTATGGTCTGGTGCATTACAGCATTTTTTTCAAAAATAGCCATTATAAATGATCCGGACACAAAATTTACAAAGAGTTAAAAAACATGCCGGGTTTCGTATCCCTCTTATCTGAAAATGTTATTTTTAAATTTTATCTGCAGTTATTACATGTCACATCTTATTCCTATAAATCATTATGAAAACAAGAAAACTGCTTTCAGTTATGTTTATCGTATCTCTGTTATTTCCTGCGATTGCAGGGACCGGTCTGTTCGCCAGGGAGAAAAAAAATGAGGTTGATAAACCGGCGAAGGATAAAGAATACGGCGAACTCTTCAGGGGTCTGAAATGGAGAAGCATTGGGCCGGCCCTCACATCGGGCCGTATTGCCGATTTTGCCGTTAATCCCGGTAACCATAGTGAATGGTACGTAGCGGTAGCCTCCGGCAATGTGTGGAAAACTGAAAATAACGGTACAACCTTCAATCCGGTGTTTGATAATCATGGTGCCTACTCCATGGGGGTGATCACCATGGATCCCAATAACCATAATGTGCTCTGGCTTGGTACCGGTGAGAATAACCATCAGCGCGCACTGGGTTATGGTGACGGGATTTATAAATCGGAAGACGGAGGAAGCTCCTGGACCAATATGGGTCTGAAGGATTCCAGGCATATAGGGGGTATAGTGATTGATCCGAGAAATTCCGATATCGTATTTGTGGCGGCGGAAGGCTCCACATGGGGTCCGGGCGGGGACAGGGGGCTGTTCCGTACGGCGGATGGAGGCATAACCTGGGAGAAGGTGCTGGATATAAGTGAACATACCGGTGTGAATAATGTTGTGATCGATCCCGTGGATCCTGATATTATGTATGCCACCTCAGAACAGAGGCGCCGTCATGTTTACACAAAAATCGGGGGCGGACCAGAGTCGGCTGTTTACCGGTCACTGGATGGCGGAAAAACCTGGAGGAAATCCGTAAAGGGATTGCCATCAGTGGACCTGGGAGGTATGGGGATTACCGTAAGTCCGGTTGATCATAATGTTGTTTACCTTATTGTGGAGGCTGCGGAAGGGAAAGGAGGATTCTTCAGGTCGGCCGACCGGGGAGCTTCCTGGCAGAAAATGAGCGATTATCACAGCAGCGGGCAGTATTATAACGAGATATACTGCGATCCCGTGGATGTCGACAAGGTTTATTCCATGGATACCTATTCAAAGGTGACTCTTGACGGAGGGAAAACATGGGAAAATGTTGGAAACGATAACCGCCATGTGGATGACCATGCCATCTGGATCGATCCGGAAGACCCGCTTCATTTCCTGATCGGCGGAGACGGAGGGGTGTATGAAACTTACGATGGCGGTGATAAATATTTCTTCAAGACCAATCTACCGGTTACCCAGTTTTACAGGGTTTTTGTTGACAATGAAAAGCCGTTCTACAACGTTTACGGGGGAACCCAGGATAATAACACATTGGGAGGTCCTTCACGGAATACCTGTTCGGCAGGCGTGAGCAGTGAAGAGTGGAAATCAATCAAGGGGGGAGACGGATTCTGGGTAGCGGTGGATCCCGAAAATCCGGATATCGTTTACTGTGAGTCGCAGTACGGAAATATGGCGCGGTACGATCGCCGGAGCGGTGAGAGCATCGATATCAAACCCCGTCCGCGTCAGGGTGAGCTGACCTATAAATGGAACTGGAATGCCCCGCTGATTATCAGCCGTCATAGCAAGACCAGGATCTATACGATGGCCAATAAGGTGTTCCGATCCGACGACCGGGGAAACACATGGAAAGTGATCAGCCAGGACCTGACTGCACAGGTGGACCGAAACAGCTGGCCTGTGATGGATCATTACTGGAGCTATGATGCCGTGGCAAAGGATGTGTCAACCAGCCTCTGGGGTACGGGAGTTTCCCTTTCTGAATCCCCGCTGAATGAGAATTTGCTCTATGCAGGAACCGATGACGGGGTGATTTCCATTACCGAGGACGGCGGACAGAACTGGCGCCAGGTAAAATCATTCCCGGTAGTTCCTGAGTTTACCTACGTGAGCGACCTGATGGCGGACAGGTTTGATGAAAATGTGGTCTTTGCCGCATTCGACAACCGGAAACGGGATGATTTTAAACCTTACGTTCTTAAAAGCACCGATAAGGGGAGAACATGGAGCCAGCTTGCAGGGAATTTGCCGGAAAACGGAACCGTGCATTCCATTGTCCAGGATCACCGGCTCCCAGAACTGCTGTTTGTTGGTACGGAATTCGGTTTCCATTTCTCACCGGACGGAGGATTATCCTGGCATGAACTCTCTTCAGGACTGCCTACCATCAGTGTGAAAGATATCGCCATCCAGGAACAGGAAGATGCACTGGTGCTGGCCACCTTTGGCAGGGGGTTTTATATCCTGGATGATTACAGCCCTCTTCGACAGATGGCTGTGGACCCGTCTATTTCAGATAAACAGGCACATATATTTGACATCCCCGATGCTCTGATGTACATGGAGACCTCCGGGAAGTACGGACAGGGTTCCAATTTCTATTATGCTGAAAATCCACCTTTCGGGGCAACATTTACGTATTACCTGAAAGATGTTCCGGAAACACTGAAGGAGATCAGGAAAAAGCAGGAGAAAGAGCTCTTCGACAAGAAAGAGCCAATCCCCCAGCCAACAAGGGAACAGTTGAGAGAGGAAGATGAGGAAGAGGAACCGGCACTGATCTTTACAGTTTATGACCAATCGGGGCAGGTAGTCAGAAGACTGATGGAAAAGCCCTCGAAGGGAATAAATCGTATAAGCTGGGACCTCCGTTGCACCTCCACGCGCCCTGTCAGGCCTGGAACGGGCAGTGTGAATGCCAGGCGCTCCGGTGGGGGGCTGCTTGCCATGCCGGGAGTCTATTCGGTTGGCATGGAGATGATGGTCCGTAGCGAAATTAAGAAACTGTGTGATCCGGTAGCCTTTAATGCGGTAGTCCTGAATAATACAACACTCCCGGTTTCCGATCGTTCAGAAATGGTTGACTTCCAGAACAAGGTGTCGGAATTGTCGCGGGTCATGATGGGTGCCGAAAGCCTTATCCAGGAACAGTCTGAAAAAATAGGAGCGATTCAGAATGCCCTCAAGATGGCACCTGGTGCCGATCCTGCAATGTTGCTTAAGGCCGTGGAGCTTAAAAATGGACTGAACGATTTGATATATAAACTGGAAGGTCCCTCTGCCGTGGCGAGCTGGGAAGAACTGCCCCCGATGGAGATGCCGCTGAGCAGAAGGATGAATATTATGATCCGAACCCACTGGTCGTCCACTTCGGAACTCACGGAAACAGAGAAGAATCAGCTGGAGATTCTTAAGGAAGAATTTCCACCAGTCATGGAGAAACTGAAAACCATAATGGAAGGTATAGGGGAACTCGACCGGAAACTGGAGGAGATAAAGGCTCCCTGGACACCGGGGCGTTTCCCGCTTCTGGAAATAAAGGAATTGTAATCTGGACAACTGGGAAATGAAAAGGGAAACCGGTCATTGAAGCCGGTTGTATTTGGTGGCATTGTTATACGACTTGCTAACCGGATACTTCAGGGCATTTTGCTTGATTTTGTCAAGAACAATCTCCTTGATATCCATGTTGTATTTTTCGGCAAGAAGGAAGGCAAAAGCCAGAACATCGGCCAGCTCTTCCCTGATCTTATCCCTGGGGATCTCTTTCCACTCTGCTTCGCCGGTTTTCCAGAGAAACAATTCATTCAGTTCCGCCGCTTCAATAGAAAGGGCCAGAGCCAGGTCCTTCGGATTGTGAAACTGCTTCCAGTTCCTTTCGTCCCTGAACGCAGTGAGGGCCCCGGTAATTTCTTTAATAGTATTCATCCGGTTTGATATTTCTAAAGTGCAAACTTAACGGAATTCCCTGAGATTTCAGAAAGAAAGAGAGAACCATCTGTAGAAACAGGGACCGGCACAGTGCCGGTGGTGTTTCACATACCCAAAATGCTCCTCCGGTTACTGTTAGAAAAAAAAATAATAAAAAATGTTAGAAATACTTGACATTATGTTATAATATTCTAACTTTGTGTTAGAATAATATAACTAATTCTGAATTATGAAAAAGACATTATTGATGGTCCTGGTGGCATTGACAGTCATTGCCGGCATGATTTTATGGCTGGTTTTGCCCGGTAAAACCATGGATGTACAAGAGGTATTGATGATAGCCGGTATTGTGCTTCTGTTGGGATTTTCCCTTTTTCTTGCTTTCAGACGGTTCAGGGATGCCAGGCAAAAATTCCCGGCTGAAGATGAGATGTCCAAAAAGATAATGAAAAGTACAGGGGCAACGTCTTATTACATTTCGATCTATTTCTGGCTTATTTTGATGCTCTTAGAAGAAAAGCTTCCAGAGGATACCCATACCGTTATTGGCATCGGGATTATGGGAATGGCGATGATATTTGCCCTGAGCTGGATTTATCACACCTATTTTTCAAGGAAACATGAATAACCGCATTAGGGAATTCCGGGCCAGACGTAATCTTACCCAGGAAGATCTGGCACGAAAGGTTGGAGTCAGAAGAGAGACCATCGTTTTCCTGGAGAAGGGAAAATACAATCCCTCACTCAGGTTGGCCTTTGATATCGCCAGGGTCTTCGGAGTGCCGATCGAGGATCTTTTTATTTTTGAATCCGATGAGTCCCGGCAGTTTCATTAACCGGGTCAGAAATCTACCCAATTGATCCGGCAAACCTGAAATACAATCAGGGCATGAAGGGATTGTATCCGAATTAATAAGAGGGGGACTTGCACAGGCATTTGGGGACAGGACTCAGGTAAATGGGGATAATATTCCTCGTAATGGGAAATCGATTTCGGTCAGCCTGTCTGTTGGTTAACGTCCCATCTCAAATTCAATCGCGAAAAAATCAGCGATTTCTTTTAAATCTTTTTGAATGGGATCGATAATTGCTACCCCGTTTTTCCGGATCTCCTTCTCTTTTTCCCGCTCGGGATCACCGGGTATCAATACCCGCTCGTGTCCTTTCGCGGGTTTTGCGGCACGGAAGGTTTCGATCCATCTATCCATCTGTGATTTGAATACCTCTGGAGGTTGAAAGCCATCGATGCGCATGGCCCCGAAGAAATGGCCCGTGCCCAGGCCGACCTGTTCTTCCATGACTGGAAGGTAAGCAACCGAAGGCGGACAGAAGGGTCCGAAATTGGCCCCCGAAAAAACTGCGGAGAATATATCCACGATCGCACTCAGACAATACCCTTTATGACTGCCGTGCTCGTATGTGCCTCCCAGCGTGACCATTGAACCGCCTCTCTGAATGATATCCGGGTCATCGGAGGGAAGCCCGTCAGCATCCTGCACATACCCCAGGGGGACCTTTTCTCCCTTTTTTCCTGCAACAGCCAGCTTCCCCCGGGCAATGGGCGTGGTTGAAAAATCCGCCACAAAGGGAGGGTGTTTTCCAGCCGGCACCGCTACGGCAATCGGGTTAGTGCCCAGCATCCTGGAAACCGACCATGTCGGGGCCACCAGCGGATTGGCAATGGTCATGCAGATTCCGATCATATCATGTTCCAACGCCATCATGGAATAGTAACCAGCGATACCGAAATGATTGGAGTTCCTGGTGGATACCCATCCCGTTCCGGCTTTCCGGGCTTTCTCAATGGCAAGCTCCATCGATTTTGTGGCGGCAATCATGCCGATTGCCCCGTCCCCGTCAACTACTGCCGTACTCGGTGTTTCATGAACGACCGTGATATTTGGTCTGACATTGATCCGGGTCGCCTCCCACAGCTGGAAATAATCCTTGATACGAATCATTCCGTGACTTGGCAGTCCCCTGAGCTCGGCGGCAATAAACAACCTGGTGGCAGTGATGGCATCTTCCCTGTTGCACCCCATTTTTTCAAATACGCTCCTGGTAAAGTTTTCAAGGTATTCAATTGTGTACATTGGGATAATAGTTAAATGCACCTAAATGTAGAAAAATAAAATTAATGAACACCGCTGACCTTCTGAAAAGAAGGCTGCATGAAAAAAAGAATCCTGAGAACGGCTGGAATGGGAGTGCTGATCGGCAATCTGTGCAGGGATGTCCGTATCCTGCCGGACCGGCAGGATAAACCTTGTCCGATCCATAAAAATTTAACAGACAGCGGGCAACTTAACCGTAAGTGATCATAATCATTATCTTTGAACATTATTATGAATTAAAACAATCCGAAATGAATCAATCAGACCTGCATCTGCGAGACAGGGCCATGTCTTACCTTACCAAGGATGAACTCTATTCCATTGAAAAGATGCTGGGACGTACCCCCAATCCATTTGAGCTGAACATGTTCGCGGCCATGTGGTCGGAACATATTTCCTATAAGAGCTCCATAAAGTGGATCGAGGAACTGCCGGTAAACGGAAATGAAGTTTACATCCGGGCGGGAGAGGAAAATGCCGGGGCCATCGATCTGGGTGATAACCTGGCCTGCGTGGTCAAGATCGAATCGCACAATCACCCGATTGCAGTCGATCCAACCCAGGGAGCAGTCTGCGTCGGTAACATTAACAGGGACCTAATTGCCATGGGTGCCGAACCAGTCGGGCACTTCAATATATTGAGATTCGGAGAATTGTCAAAGGAGTTGGACAGGAATATAATTAATATCGTCATAAAGGCTATCGGCAGCTATTCAAATAACTTTGGAGTGCCTGTTGCCGGGGTAGAGGTGCTGTTTGACCGGAGTTACAACTTTAATCCGTTGGTCAATATCATGGGCATCGGTATTGTTCATATGGATAAATTGTGCAGGGCCATTGCGGGACAGGTGAATCAGTCCCTGATCCTGATCGGAAAGAAAACATCAGGGAAGGGTGTTCACGGGGCGGGATTTGCTTCACGGGGTCTGAGGGAGGGAAACCAGATGGTTCCCGATACCCAGGTGACAGACCCTTACGTAGGAAAGATCCTGATGGATTGTATTCTTGAACTGCGCGATGCAAATCTGATAACCGGGATGCAGGACATCGGTGCCGGAGGGGTGCTCTGCGCCGCCGTGGAAATGGCTAGCAGGGGAAACACAGGGATTGAACTATTTCTGAATAAAATACCCGTTGTCGGGGAAGATATGATGCCCCTCGAAAGGATGCTGTCGCAAACACAGGAACAGATGATTCTGGCAGTTGATCCGGAAAACCTGGACAGGGTGGAACAGATCGTCCGGAAATGGGAACTGGAATGTGAACAGGTGGGAATGGTGATCAGGGAACAGAGGGTCAGGATCTTTAACGGGGAAGAGATTCTGGGGGACCTGCCCTTGAACATCCTGGTCAGGGGAGGAGGGGCTCCGGTTTATATAAGGAATATAAAACCGCGCGGCAAGAAGGCCGTGCCGGTTGCTGCAGAGGACATTCCTTTTGTGGGGAGCCTCAAGGAGATTGCAAAAAAGATGATTACACTTCCCAATATCTCTTCAAAGAAATGGATCAGTGAGCAGTTTGATACCATGGCAGGGAATTCAAACCTGGGTGCGGAATACGCAATGGATACAGGGGTCCTTCTAGTTGAAGGAACCAATAAGGCCATCGCAGTGAGCCTGAATGGCAACATGCGTTACGGGAGAATGGAACCGCGAAAGGGGGCTCTGATCTCCGTGGCCGGGGCGGCAAGGAATATTATCTGTTCCGGGGGAACACCCCTTGCGGTTGCCGACTGCCTTAATTTCGGCGATCCCTCAGATCCGTTTGTTTATCACGATTTTGTCGAGAGCATCAAGGGGATCAGTGAGGCCTGCAAAGGAATGCGTATCCCGGTTATTGCAGGTAATGTCAGTTTCTACAACCTCACCCATGACGGAGGAGATATCGTATCGATTATTCCCACCCCGGTCGTGGGTATGGTGGGACTGATCGACGAAATAAGCAACCTGATGACCATCGATTTCAAGAGGAAAGGAGATATGATTTTCCTTATCGGCCGCTCGGACGAGGACCTCTCCTCCTCGGAATATCTGTCGGTCATGCATCTGATAGAAGAGTCTGCAGCTCCGAAATTTGATTTCGAATACGAACTGAAGCTGCAGGGAGTGGTTTCCTCCCTGATCCGGGACAAATTAATTTCATCAGCCCATGACGTTTCGACCGGGGGGCTGTTTGTGACTCTCGTGGAATCGGCACTTCCCGGGAAACTTGGATTTGATATCACATCCCCTGCCGAGATCCGGAACGATGCCTTTCTTTTCGGGGAATCCCAGAGCAGGGTGGTTGTAAGCGTATCTTCCGAACAGGAAACCGGGTTTATTGATTTCATGATGGAAGCGGAAATTCATTTTTCTGCCCTCGGTCATGTTACCAAAGAGGAGCTGAGGATCGATGACGTTTCCTACGGGTTTATCTCGGATTATGAGCGGATGTACGAAGGCTCCCTGGGGAAGTTGCTGGATAACTGATCCCGGTTCTCCATACTAATTGTTATATTTTGAACGTTTAGAACAATAATGAAAAGGCCACTGCTGACATCTCTCCTCTGTATCATCCTTGCATCTGCCTCCGGTCAGGAGAAAAGACCACACAATATCCCCGGCTTCGATTACAAGAAACTGCACTTCGGATTTACCGTCGGCCTGAATGTCATGGATTTTGGATTTGAGAGAGATACTACCAGCGCCCCCTTCCTTTACGCAGATGTGCCGGTGATCCATCCCGGTTTCCAGGTCAGCATCGTTTCCGACCTGCGCCTCAACGATCATTTTAACCTGCGGTTCCTGCCGGGTATCAGCTTTGGATGGCGGGACATTGCCTTTTATGAGGAGGAGGGATCCCAATGGATTAATGCATATCCGGATAAGCCTGAGAAACCGAACAGCCCTGTTCGTGTGGGTCCCGCTTTTCTGGATTTCCCCCTGCATGTCAAATACCGTTCAATAAGGGATAATAATTACAGGCCCTACCTGGTTGGAGGTCTCAATTTCCGTTATGATATGGCCGCAAAAAAGGCCTTCGACGGCGATTCTAGGGATTATATCCGTCTGAATGCGGCCGATTTATACCTGGAATTGGGTTTCGGGGTCGACACGTATCTCAGGTATTTCAAATTCGCCCCCGAGATCAAGGTGGCTATGGGTTTGAATAACATGATTGCAGATGAAGCAAGACCCCCTTATCCCGAATTCCGTAATTCCATTTCATTCCTGAGGTCCTACATCATCATGCTGAATTTTCATTTTGAATAATCCGGGCCACGCTTCTGTCTTCTCAGTTCAGACATGATAACCGCGACTGCGGAGGCGACGTTCAGGGATTCAGCTCTTTTTTTTCCTTCGGGGTAGGCCGGGATCATGATGGATTCCGTAATCAGGGGGAGTAAACCGGCTTCAATTCCTGCAGATTCATTGCCGAACAGCACGACCATTTCATCCGGGAAGGATAGGCGGTACAACGGGGTACCTCTCGTGAAGGTCCCATAGACCGGAATATTCAGGCTCCCAGCATCTTTAAGGACCATTTTTAAAGAGTGGTAAAACACCCGGACCCTGAGGGTTGAACCCATGGCGGACTGTATGACCTTCGGATTGAAGAGATCAACTGAATCGGGGCTGCAGAGTATGTTGTCTAATCCAAACCAGTCGGCCGTCCTGATGATGGTTCCCAGGTTTCCAGGATCCCTTATTGATTCAAGGGACAGCGTCACCTTTCCTTTAAGGATTTCCGGTGAGTAAACCGGACGGTTCATTTCAACGACTGCCATGACCTCCTGCGGTGTCTTAAGTCCGCTGATGCGCTCTATATCCCTGTAATCGACACTGAAGAGCTGTGTGCCAATTTTTTTGAGGTCTTCCCGGTTCCGGTCCGCCCACCCTGCGGTGGACACAAGAAAACGAATGGTACAGATCCTGTTTCCCGCGGCCTCCATATACTCACGGACGATTTTTTCTCCTTCGACCACATATAACTGTTCTAACGCCCTGTTTTTTTTATACTGCAGGGAATAAATCAGTTTTAGCCTGCTTTTTGAAAGTGGTTCGGATGGTTTTCCGGATTGGTTCATCGATTGAAATCTGTAGTTCAAAGATGTGAAAAATATTTTGATAACCTTTGAATGCGTCCGGTTCATGCTATATGAAAATTTGTACATTTACCCTAAAACCGTTTACAGGTGCATCGTTTCCTACTCCATAGCATATGTTTTCTGGGACTGTTGCTGGTCTGGTCATGCAATCCGGCCAAATATGTTGTCGATGGGGATTATATGCTCCAGGACAATGTCATCATGGTGGAAGAGAGGGGTAGTATCGACAGGGCTGAACTGAGGAACTATATCAAGCAGAGTCCGAACAAAAGAATTATCTTCTGGAGATTCTATCTTTCATTGTACAATCTCTCCAATAAAAACAAGGATAACGGCCTTAACAACTGGCTGAGAAAAATCGGGGAGCCCCCGGTGCTTTACAGTGAAACATTGCAGGAGAAGTCAGCGGACCAGCTCAGTCTGTATCTCGAGAACAAAGGATTTTTTAATGCGGAGGTGGTCGATTCCGCGCGGTTTAGAGGAAAAAAGGCAAAGGTTTATTATATGATCAAACAAGGAACACCTTACACTATCAGGGATATCAATTATTTTTTTCATGATGCCGGGCTTTCCTCCTTTGTGTTGAACGACACAGCCTCTTCATATATTAAAAGAGGAGAGCACTATGATACGGACAACCTTCAGTCGGAACGTATCCGCATTGAAGCGTTGCTGAGGAACAACGGGTATTTCAATTTCAGCAGGGATTACATCTATTATGAAATCGATAGTTCTCTGAACAGCCACCGGGTAGATGTCACGGTCGGAATAAGGAATTTTCCGGAAACCGACCCGTCAGGCAGGATCAGGCATGTGGATCACAGGGTTTATCATGTAAAGGATGTCTTTATGACCGCTGATGCAGAATCCTTTTCAGGAGGCAGAACCGGCACGGAGACTGCGGCCGGCGTTGATACCATTCTGTATGACGGCCTTTATGTTATCTATGTTGGAGAACCAAATGTCCGTCCGGGAGTCATTACCCAGAAGAATTATATTATCCCCGGAGATCTGTACAACGCGGAGAATGCCATGCGTACTTACAGGAATCTCTCAACTCTCAGCGCTTTCAGCATGGTTGATATATCCTTCCGGGAGGATGAGCGGATCGATACCCTTTTGAATTGTGAGATAAGAATCGTTCCGGCCACCAAGCAATCTTACACTGTTGAACTGGAAGGTACCAACTCAGGCGGAAATATAGGTGCCGCCGGCAATCTTATTTATCAGCATAAAAATCTTTTCGGAGGGTCGGAGCAGTTCGATCTCCGTTTCAAAGGTGCTATTGAAACCCTCCGCGAAGTGAATGAAGCCGGTTACGGAAACATGGTTGAATTTGGGGTGGAGGGAAGAATACGGTTTCCTCAGTTCCTGCTACCCTTTAAAACGGAGCAGTTTATCAGAAGGTACAATCCCCAGACCAACCTTTCCCTGTCCTATAACTATCAGAGGAGGCCAGACTATTCTCGCACCATTGCCAACACCTCCTTCGGTTACAACTGGCGCGCCAGCGACCGGATGTCGCATCTCGTTTACCCGTTTGAAGCGAGTTTAATTCTGACCCCTTTCAAGTCGGCGGAATTCCAGGATTGGCTGGAGGGAAAATACCTGTTTTACAGCTATCAGCCCCACTTTATCCTGGACCAGAGATACAGCTTTATTTTTTCCAACCAGAACCTTCAGAAGAGCCAGGATTTTCAGTATCTGCGGATCGATGCCGAAGCAGCAGGAAACCTGATGTATGCTGGATACTCAGTTTTTGGCACCCCTTCAGAAAGTGGAAATTATAAAATTTTCGGAGTGGATTTCTCACAGTATGTGAAAGGCGAGATTGATTTCCGGAACTTCAATTATCTGGATGAAGGGATCAGTTTCGTTTACAGGACATACATCGGGGTGGGTGTTCCCTATCTGAATTCTGCAGCCATGCCTTTTGAAAAGCAATTTTTCTCTGGCGGGGCCAACAGCGTCAGGGCATGGCAGGTAAAGAATCTGGGACCCGGTTCATACAATGATACCATTTCAAGAGGATTTCCTAATCAGACCGGAGATCTAAAACTTGAGGCCAATTTTGAATACCGGTTCAAACTGATATGGAAAATCGAATCAGCTCTGTTTCTGGATGTAGGAAATATCTGGTCACTCGCCCTTGGTGATGACCGGGAAGGGGCGCTTTTCAAATTAAACCGGTTCTACAGGGAATTCGCGATTGGGACCGGAATCGGTGCAAGGCTAGATTTTAATTTCTTCATTTTCAGGTTCGACCTGGGAATTCCCCTGAGGAGCCCCTTCCCGGTAGAACAATCAAACTGGCTGCCGGGAAATGCAGGAATAAAGGGTAACGACCTGACATTTAACATTGCCATTGGATATCCATTTTAATCCTGTTGTCTTTACGGAATTTTATTTTAATTTTGTCGGTCATTATTCCCATTATACCTTAAACGAATTGCATTATGTCCGACAGAATTCTGGAATCCATTAAACCCGGTGTTGTTACCGGTGACGACGTTCAAAAATTATTTGCGATAGCCAAAAAGAATCAGTTTGCCCTTCCTGCTGTCAATGTGGTTGGAACCAATACCGTTAACGCAGTGCTGGAATCTGCCAGGCTGGTGAATGCCCCGGTAATGATTCAGTTTTCGCATGGAGGGGCCATATTCTTTGCGGGAAAGGGATTGTCCAATGAAAATCAGGCTGCAGCCGTTGCCGGTGCCATTTCAGGTGCCCGGCACGTACATAATCTTTCGGTACTTTACGGCGTGCCCGTAATCCTGCATACCGATCATGCTGCCAAAAAATTATTACCATGGATCGATGCACTGCTGGATTACGGAGAGGAGCATTTCCGGAAATACGGAAAGCCCCTTTTTAGCTCCCATATGCTTGATTTATCTGAAGAGCCTCTTCATGAGAATATTGAAATCAGCAAGCGCTATCTCGAAAGGATGTCGAAAATAGGAATGACCCTGGAAATTGAGCTGGGTGTTACCGGAGGAGAAGAAGACGGAGTGGATAATACAGGGCTCGATAATGCCTTATTATATACACAGCCCGAGGATGTTGCCTATGCCTATGAAGCATTGAGCAAAATCAGCGATCGTTTTACGGTGGCGGCTTCCTTTGGCAACGTCCACGGGGTTTATAAACCAGGAAATGTGGTGCTGACACCCAGAATACTTGATAACTCACAGAAGTACGTTCAGAAGAAATACAACACCCCGGAAAAACCCCTTAACTTTGTGTTCCACGGAGGTTCCGGTTCAAGCCAGAAGGAGATCCGGGAAGCTATCAGTTATGGCGTCATCAAAATGAATATTGATACCGACACACAGTGGGCTTTCTGGGATGGTGTCCGTAAATATGAATCGAAAAACCGCAATTATCTGCAGGGACAGATTGGAAACCCGGAGGGTCCCGACAAGCCGAATAAGAAAAAGTATGATCCCCGTGCCTGGCTCCGCGAAGGAGAACTTTCGATGATTGAAAGGATGAAAGTTGCGTTCGATGATCTGAATTGTTTGGACAGGCTTTAGTATTTTGTTATGTTGCCGGGGGAAAATCGGATCAGGGATAGTTTCAGCAGTAAATTTGGAATTATTGCCGCCGCCGCCGGCTCAGCAATCGGATTGGGCAATATCTGGCGTTTTCCTTACGTAGCCGGGCAGAACGGAGGGGGTGCTTTTCTGATTATTTACCTGGTCTTCGTTGCCGCCATCGGGATTCCTGTAATGATGTCGGAATTTACCATCGGGCGAATGGCACAGTTGAATCCGGTGGGGGCATTTAAAAAAATAGCCCCCGGGAAGAGGTGGCACCTGGTCGGTTTGCTGGGGGTGGTATCTGCTTTCATTATCCTGGCCTTTTACACGGTTGTGGCGGGATGGACGCTCGAATACCTGGTGCAATCGGTTAAATGGCTTTTCACTTCGAAGACTATAGGCTTCAGCAGTATGAGCACTGAAGCGTTGAAGGCCTTTTTTACTGACCATTACGATCATTTCCTTTCCGGAATCTGGAGACCTGCCCTGTGGTTTGTGCTTATGATGTTTTTTACCGGCTATATTGTGATATCCGGGGTGAAGGATGGAATTGAGAAGTATGCCAAGGTCCTGATGCCCGTTCTGTTCATTATTCTGATCATCCTGGTTATCCGGTCCGTCACGCTGGATGGGTCGAAAGAAGGCCTCATATTTTTATTCAAACCCGATTTTTCAGTGGTTCGGGAAAAACCGGTTTCGGTTATTCTTGAAGCGCTGGGTCAGGCGTTCTTTTCCCTTTCAATTGGTATGGGGACCCTTATCACATATGGATCCTACATCCGAAAAAAGGAAAATTTGGCCAATACGGCTGTCAGTGTTGTCGCTGCTGACACCTTTACTGCGGTTATTGCCGGGTTGGCCATCTTTCCTGCCGTATTTTCGTTTGGTATCTCCCCGGACCAGGGTCCGGAACTGGTATACATTACCCTGCCCGTCATTTTTCAGAAAATGGCTGGCGGTTTCATTTGGGCATTTTTATTCTTTCTTCTGCTATGCTTTGCGGCTGTTACCTCCACCATCTCAGTCCTAGAGGTTATCGTTGCCTATTTTTCCGAACAGCTCGATATGTCCAGAAGAAATGCAACCATCCTGGCCATGATTACAGTCGGATTCCTAGGATTGCTCTGCACCGTATCGAAAGATCTTTTCAACCTATTCAATGCATCACCCGATTTACTGCTTCCGCTGGGTGGATTTTTCATTGTCATATTTATTGGCTGGTTCCTTTCGAAGAATAAATCAAGAAAGGAACTATCCAGTAATGGTGCATATTCCGTCGGATATTACCGGATATTTATATTCCTTGTGAGATTTGTTGCTCCGCTGGCAATCGCGGTATTGTTTCTCCTTGGATTATATTCAAAGATTTCAAATATTTTTTCTTAATTTTAAGGTGATCCCGGAAAAGGCACGAGCGTGTTAACCTTTTTCGGTCATGAAAAACATAATCAGGGAGTTTTTACTCTTAACCCGCGGTGAGCAGCGCGGTCTGCTGGTTGTTTCAGCAATTCTGCTGATATCTGTTATTATTAGGATTACGGTCCGGTTATCTCCCTCAAATACGCATTTTCCGGAACAAGATTCCGAGATCCTGCTTGAAGCACAACAGCTTCTGGAAACTCTGGCGGAAAAGGAATCCCGCATGGAGTCCGCAACCATGACGTCCGGAATTATTCCTGAAGAAGCCCTGAAAATGCACGATTTCAATCCGAATACCGTGACGTTGCAGGAACTTTCAGAGATGAAACTGCCCGGTTTCCCCTCCGGGAACATCATTAAGTACCGAAATGCGGGGGGGCGGTTCAAAAAACCGGAAGACCTGTTGCGTATCTACGGCATCGACACCTCTCTGTTCCGGAAGATGCAGCCATACATCATCATTCCTCCGGAGAAGGAGCCAGATTCGTTACGGATATTTCCGGTTCCCAAGAGAAGTTGGGTTCGTATTGAACTTAATAAGGCCGATTCCGGTGAACTTCTAAGACTGCCGGGTATAGGGCCGGTGTTTGCGGGGAGAATTGTCAGGTACCGGAATATCCTGGGCGGTTTCTCGGATTTGAGCCAGCTGCATGAAGTGTATGGCCTTGATTCCTTTTTACTGGGTTGCCTGGATTCCCTCGTTACCATCGATACCGGGCTCATTGCAAAAATCAATATAAACAGGGCAGACTTTATAACCCTTTTGCGACATCCTTACCTTGGCAGGGAGGAGGCGATGGCCATTATTCAATACCGGGACTTCGCCAAGAAGATCAATTCCCCGGATGAATTATCTGAGAATATCGAATTTGACAGCGGGCAATGGAAGAAGGTGCGATCCTATCTTTCTGTTTCAGATCCCGATTCATTGAAACATTCATTGCATTGAAAGATTTTTTTTTGTAACTTTATTCGTGACACACAAGTTTCTGGCTCCACCCTGACGGTAAGCCGAAATTTGTAAGTGGGGCAATTCTCATCCTGACCGGGTCATAACTGTTTATTGCATAAGGCCCTGGAGTGGATTAGAGGTCCAGGCTGAGAAAGGGCGCAAGCCCATAATTGAAGTTCCTTAACACAGTCTAATATTCCTGGAAATTCAATTTATATTAAAATGTTCCTTTTGTTCCTGATTATCCCGTAAAATAAAAAGGATTTTTTTTGATTTAGTAAAATTGAATTTCTAAATTTGCGGCTCAATTTTTAAAACGGGAAAGATGATAGTAATACCCATTAAGGAAGGTGAGAATATAGAAAGGGCGTTGAAGAAATTTAAAAGAAAATTCGAAAAGACCGGGGTTGTGAAAGAACTGAGGAATCGTCAGTCCTTCACAAAACCTTCTGTGGAAAAGAGACAGCAGAAGTTACGCGCCATTTATATTCAGAAATTGCAGCAGCAGGAGGAGTAACCAGGAATATAGGCGGTTTTTAAGCATAGCTTACTGCCAATGGTGAGGATAAATGATTTTCTTGAGTATTTAAAATCTGAAAAAAGGTACGCTACCAATACCCTGCTATCTTATCGGAACGATCTAAATCAATACCATGCTTTTTGTACCCGCAGCGGGTCGGACAGCATGGATTTTAATTTTAAGTCCATCCGCAACTGGATTGTTTTCCTGATGGAGAACGGTTATTCCCCCCGGTCGGTTCACCGCAAATTAACCTCCCTGAACACCTACTGCAAATTTCTGATCAGGATTGGCGAACTCAGGATGAACCCGATGGAAAGGGTACTGAAACCCAAACTGAATAAACGGGTTCCTTCCTTCATTGATGAGGAGAAGATTAACCATCTTCTGGATTATTACGATTTCGGGGCAGATTATGAAGGGGTCAGGAACAGGTTGATCATCAATCTGCTTTACCAGACGGGGATGCGAAGAGGTGAATTGCTTGCCCTTACTGAAGAGAGCATTGATCTCTCCGGGAAGAGTATTAAGGTAACCGGAAAACGGAATAAGCAGCGAATTATCCCGATTAATGACGAGTTGAAGGCAGAATTATTACATTACCTTGAAGTGCGTGATGCCCTTGAGAATCCGGAGGGTACCCCCTCTCTGCTGTTAACCAAAAGAGGCCAACCTATGTATCCCAGACTCGTATACACCATTGTCAACAAATATCTTAACCTGATTTCCACCCTGGAAAGAAAGAGTCCGCATGTACTGAGGCATACCTTTGCAACACATCTGTTAAACAGGGGGGCTGATCTGAATGCCATCAAGGAGCTTCTGGGACACGCCAACCTGTCGGCCACGCAGGTTTACACCCACAATACATTTGAAAAGTTGAAATCTATTTATAAACGAGCTCATCCGAGAGCTTAAAAACAAGGAGGTATCTATGGATATTAAAATTCATTCAATCAGATTTGATGCCGACAAGAAACTGTTGGATTTTATTGATGGCAAATTAAATAAGTTGCCTATGTTTTTTGATGATATCCTCGGTGCAGAAGTATTCCTCCGGCTGGATAAGGATACTTCGGAGCGGGAGAATAAGGTGGTTGAAGTGAGACTGGATATTAAAGGCAGCAATTTATTTGCAAAAAAACAGTGCAAAACGTTCGAGGAAGCTACCGACCAGGTTTCAGAAGCTCTTATCAAGCAATTAAAAAAATACAAAAACAAAATCAGAAAAAAATAAACAGTCGGATGACCGGAAAAGCTGCTTCGGCAGCTTTTTTTATGCATTCTAAAAAAAAACAGAATAGGTTTGTAATCTAATCAAAATATTTATACATTTGCGAACCGATTTTGGAGGGTGTTTTTTGAACGGGTTCTTTGAGTGCCGATGTAGCTCAGTTGGTCAGAGCAGCTGATTTGTAATCAGCAGGTCGTGGGTTCGAATCCCTCCATCGGCTCTGACTTTTTTGGATCCAGCTGCTCTATAAAATAACCGCGGATAAATCTGCCGGAGGTCAGGGATTAAACAAAAGGGAGCTCTTAAAGTTACAGATTCGGGGAGATACCAAAGCGGCCAACTGGGGCAGACTGTAAATCTGCTGGCGTATGCCTTCGGAGGTTCGAATCCTTCTCTCCCCACAGAATGACGTTCATTGAGGAAATGATTGAAGCACATCCTGCGGGAATAGCTCAGTTGGTAGAGCACAACCCTTCCAAGGTTGGGGTCGCGAGTTCGAGCCTCGTTTCCCGCTCATGACTCAGGGAAAGCCGATGTAGCTCAGGGGTAGAGCGCTTCCTTGGTAAGGAAGAGGTCATGGGTTCAATTCCCATCATTGGCTCAAGTAAGTATAAAAAAGAGGAATAAATATTAACTAGTATCAAATTAATTAAATTACATTATGGCAAAGGAAAAATTTGATAGGTCCAAACCGCACGTCAATATTGGTACCATCGGTCACGTAGACCATGGGAAAACCACATTGACCGCTGCTATCACAATGGTTCTGGCAAAAAAAGGTCTTTCTGAAATCAGGGACTTTGATTCTATTGACAATGCACCGGAAGAAAAAGAGAGGGGTATAACTATTAATACTGCTCATGTTGAATATCAAACTGAAAAACGTCACTATGCGCACGTCGACTGTCCGGGTCATGCTGACTATGTGAAGAACATGGTTACCGGTGCGGCTCAGATGGACGGAGCGATTCTTGTTGTTGCAGGAACTGACGGACCTATGCCCCAGACCAGGGAGCATATCCTTCTTGCCCGCCAGGTGAACGTGCCGAAAATCGTCGTTTTCCTGAATAAAGTAGATATGGTTGATGATCCGGAACTTCTTGAGCTGGTTGAAATGGAAGTCCGCGAACTTCTCGATTTTTATGAATTTGACGGAGATGTCGCACCTGTTATTCACGGTTCGGCCCTTGGAGCACTGAATGGCGATCCCAAATGGGAAGAGAAGGTTATGGAATTGATGAATGCAGTTGACGAATATATTCCCATTCCCCCGCGTGACGTTGAAAAACCATTCCTGATGCCGGTTGAAGATATCTTCTCCATCACCGGACGCGGAACGGTAGCTACCGGTAGAATTGAGACCGGTGTGATTAACTCGGGCGAGGAAGTTAACCTGATCGGGCTTGGTGCAGAAGGAAGAAAGACCGTTGTGACCGGCGTTGAGATGTTCCGTAAGATTCTCGACAGGGGTGAAGCCGGAGATAATGTAGGCCTCCTGCTTAGGGGTATTGACAAGAAAGAGATAAAAAGGGGAATGGTTATTGCCAAACCAGGTTCCATCACACCTCATACAAAATTCAAAGCAGAGGTGTATGTATTGAAAAAAGAAGAAGGTGGACGTCATACGCCTTTTCATAACCACTATCGTCCACAGTTCTACCTCAGAACCCTTGACGTTACCGGTGAAATCATGCTGCCGGAAGGTACTGAAATGGTTATGCCGGGAGATAACGTGACCATTACCGTTAACCTGATTTATCCCGTTGCCATTAATCAGGGATTGCGTTTCGCAATTCGCGAAGGAGGCAGAACCGTTGGGGCAGGGCAGGTTATCGAGATTTTAGAGTAGTTATACCTTAATGTCATAATGGAGCATTCGGGTCGTCCTGGTGACGATCCGGATTGCTTTGTTTAGGAGCATCACTGAAACGAAATTGAGATTCCCTGTCAACATAATCGGATCGTATTCATTCCTACACGGGTGTAGCTCAGTTGGTAGAGCACTGGTCTCCAAAACCAGGTGTCGGGCGTTCGAGTCGCTCCTCCCGTGCTAATAGAATAGAAAGATGAAAAAGATAATTAATTACCTGAAGGAGTCATATACAGAACTGGTCCATAAGGTAACCTGGCCAACGTGGAAAGAACTGCAAAGCAGCGCACTGATCGTTATGATTGCTTCCCTGATCTTTGCCCTGATCGTTTTCGCAATGGATACCACTTTTCAGAAGATCCTTGAAGGAATTTATAAACTGGTGTAATCAATGAGCAATTCGGAAAAGAAATGGTATGTTCTTCGTGCAATCGGAGGAAAGGAAAAAAAAGCCAAGGAATATATTGAAAGTGAAATTAAAAGACTGAACCTTCAGGAATATGTTTCACAGGTTCTGATCCCAACTGAAAAAGTCTATCAGATCAGGAACGGTAAAAAGATCAGCAAAGAGCGTAATTACTTTCCCGGATATGTGCTTGTTGAAGCGATGCTGACCGGCGAAATTCCCCATATTCTCAGAAACATACCCAATATTATTGGTTTTCTGGGTGCCGAAGGGGACCAGATGCCCATTCCCCTCAGACCATCCGAGGTTAACCGGATTCTGGGCAAGGTGGATGAACTGACTGCCGGGGATGAAGAAATCACGGTGCCTTTCTTTATCGGTGAATCCGTGAAGGTAATTGATGGTCCGTTCAACAGTTTTACGGGTATCATCGAAGAGGTGAACGAGGAAAAGAAAAAACTGAAGGTCATGGTTAAGATCTTTGGCAGGAAAACACCTCTTGAGCTGAGCTTTTTGCAGGTGGAAAAAGAAGGTTGATTAAAATATATACAATTTACGGTCTCAAGATAATGATATATCCAAATCGAATGCTTCCTGTATGATTGTCGATGAGAGTTGTAAGCGGTAGTTCTATGTAAATTAAAATTGAAATGGCTAAAGAAGTAGAAGGCTTAATTAAATTGCAGATCAGGGGAGGAGCAGCTAATCCATCCCCTCCTGTGGGACCCGCACTGGGTGCCAAAGGCGTAAATATCATGGAGTTTTGCAAGCAATTTAACAGCAAAACCCAGGAGCAGGCCGGAAAACTATTGCCAGTGATCATTACGGTGTATTCCGACAAATCATTTGATTTTGTTGTCAAAACACCGCCAGTGGCTGTACAGCTGCTGGAACTGTCGAAGGCTAAAAAGGGTTCTTCGGAATCGAACCGTGTAAAGGTTTCTTCCGTAACCTGGGAGCAGGTTCGTCAGATCGCTGAGTCAAAGATGCCCGACCTGAATGCGTTTACCCTGGAATCTGCTATGAAAATGGTCGCCGGAACCGCAAGGAGTATGGGAATAACCGTGAAAGGTGAGTTTCCGTCTAACAATTAACAACAGGAATTATGAGTAGACTTACTAAAAACAGGAAGTTAGCCCTTGAAAAGTTAGACCGGGAGAAACTGTATACTATCTCAGAGGCTTCCAGATTGGTCAAGGAGATTTCCACAACCAAATTTGACGCATCCGTTGATGTCGATATCAGGCTGGGGGTCGATCCCAGAAAAGCCAACCAGATGGTGCGTGGTGTGGTTACGTTGCCCAATGGAACCGGAAAAGAGATGAAAGTTCTTGTGCTGTGTACTCCTGATAAGGAAGATGAAGCCAGGCAGGCCGGTGCCGATTACGTGGGATTGGATGATTATATTGACAAAATCGAAAAAGGTTGGACTGATGTCGATGTGATTATTACGATGCCCCCTGTAATGGCAAAGGTTGGTAAGCTTGGAAGAGTGCTCGGACCAAGAGGTTTGATGCCCAATCCGAAAAGCGGTACAGTGACTATGGAAATCGGTAAGGCAGTGGAGGATGTAAAAAAAGGGAAAATCGATTTCAAGGTAGATAAATATGGTATCGTACACACTTCTATCGGGAAGGTGTCCTTTACAGCAGAGAAAATTGCTGAAAATGCGAGGGAATTTGTCCAGACCATTGTAAGACTGAAACCGACTGCTGCAAAAGGTACCTATATCAGGAGTATCTATCTTTCCAGTACCATGAGTCCCGGAATAAAGGTAGATCCTAAAGCAATTGAAGAAAAATAAATTTCAAAAGAATCTCCTAACATGAGAAGGGAAGAAAAGGATATTATTATTAATGACCTGGCGCAGAAATTGGATGAGGCAAAACATTTCTATCTTACGGATATCTCAAATCTGAATGCAGATCAGACTTCCAGGTTGAGAAGAAGGTGTTTTGAACAGGATATCAGTTTGCTGGTTGTTAAAAATACCCTGCTTAGAAAAGCAATGGAGAAATCCAGCAGTGATTTTAAAGACCTCTACGATGTATTGAAAGATTCAACCTCGATTATGTTTTGTGAAACAGGAAATCTGCCTGCAAAACTTATCAGGGAGTTCAGGAAAACGTTGGAAAGACCCCTCCTGAAGGCAGCCTTTGTGGAAGAATCAATATATATCGGAGATGAACAGCTGGAGTTGCTCTCAAATCTGAAATCTAAAGAGGAGCTCATCGGCGATGTACTGATGCTGCTGCAATCACCGGCCAGAAATTTGGTGTCGGCTCTTGCATCCAGTGCTTCAAAACTGGCCGGAGCCCTGAAAACATTATCTGAAAAAGAAAATTAATCACATTAAAAATTATTAAAAATGGCTGATATAAAAGCAATCGCAGATCAATTGGTTGGTCTGACCGTGAAAGAAGTAAACGAATTACTCAATATCCTTAAAGAGGAGCATGGTATTGAGCCCGCTGCCGCTGCAGTGGCTGTTGCAGGTCCTGCTGCAGCAGGTGCAGAAGCTGCTGCTGCTGAAGAAAAAACCGAATTCGATGTTATTCTTAAAGCTCCGGGTGGAGCCAAGCTTCAAATTGTTAAGCTTGTAAAAGAACTCACCGGACTTGGTTTGAAAGAGGCCAAAGCAGTCGTTGACTCAGCACCCTCGCCGGTTAAGGAAGGTGTGAGCAAGGATGAAGCTGAATCAATTAAATCTCAATTAGAAGACGCTGGAGCAGAAGTCGAGCTTAAATAAGGTAATCGCACTATCCACTACAGGTTTGGGATTCCGGGGTATCCGAAATCCCAGGCCTTTTTGCCATTTTATTTCTAACCATTAACTAAGGGATTATTACGCGATGTCAATACCGACAAAAGTAGAAAACAACAGAATCAGTTTCGCTTCCATTAAAAATCAACTCAATTACCCCGATTTTTTGGAGGTTCAACTAAAATCGTTTCACGAATTTTTTCAGCTGGAAACAAATCCCGAGAACAGAACGAAAGAGGGCCTTTACAAAGTGTTCCAGGAAAATTTTCCCATTTCGGATACCCGAAATAATTTCGTGCTGGAGTTCCTGGATTATACCATTGATCCCCCGAGGTACTCAATCGACGAGTGTATTGAAAGGGGATTGACCTTCAGTGTTCCGCTGAAAGCCAAACTCAGACTCTATTGTACGGATCCTGAACACGAAGATTTTGATACGGTTATTCAGGATGTCTACCTGGGAACGGTCCCTTATATGACCGAAAGGGGAGTGTTTATTATCAATGGAGCTGAGCGTGTGGTTGTATCTCAGCTTCACAGGTCACCCGGAGTATTCTTCGGGCAAAGTGTGCATGCAAATGGCACAAAGCTATATTCCGCAAGGATTATCCCTTTCAAGGGTTCCTGGATCGAATTTGCTACCGACATAAACAATGTTATGTATGCCTATATCGACCGGAAGAAGAAATTACCCGTAACCACCCTTCTTCGTGCAATTGGTTACGAGAGCGATAAAGATATTCTCGAGATCTTCGGCCTTGCCGATGAAATTAAAGTTTCAAAAGCCGGGTTGAAAAAGTTTGTAGGCAGAAAACTTGCCGCGCGGGTCCTGAAAAGCTGGATAGAGGATTTTGTAGATGAAGATACCGGTGAGGTAGTCTCCATCGAAAGAAATGAAGTTGTGATTGACCGGGAGACGGTTCTTGAAAATGATCACATCGACCAGATTATTGAATCGGGAGCTAAAGCCATACTGTTGCATAAGGATACCGCAAATATCAGCGACTATGCCATAATCTACAATACGCTGCAAAAGGATCCCTGCAACTCTGAGAAGGAGGCTGTTATGCACATTTACCGGCAGCTCAGAAATGCCGAGCCACCGGATGAACCAACCGCTCGGGATGTTATCGACAAGTTGTTCTTTTCAGATAAGCGATATGACCTTGGTGAAGTTGGCCGCTACAGGCTGAATAAGAAACTGAACCTGGATACCGATATGGATATACGGGTTCTGACCAAGGAGGATATCATTCAGATTATTCAATACCTCATTCAACTGATTAACTCGAAAACAGATGTTGATGATATCGACCATCTCAGTAACAGAAGGGTCAGAACAGTCGGGGAACAGCTGATGAATCAGTTCAGTGTCGGTTTGGCCAGGATGGCAAGAACCATCCGGGAAAGAATGAACGTCAGGGACAACGAAGTCTTCACTCCAACCGACCTGATCAATTCCAAGACACTCTCTTCGGTCATCAATTCATTTTTCGGGACCAACCAGCTGTCGCAGTTCATGGATCAAACCAATCCGCTGGCCGAGATGACCCATAAGAGAAGAATGTCGGCCCTCGGACCGGGAGGACTCTCCAGGGAAAGAGCAGGATTTGAGGTTCGGGATGTCCATTATACCCATTACGGACGTCTATGTCCCATTGAAACGCCGGAAGGTCCGAATATCGGTCTGATTTCATCCCTTTGCGTGTATGCACGCATCAGTAATCTTGGATTTATTGAAACACCATACCGCCAGGTGGAAACCGGCAAGGTTGATCTTTCCAATGCAGGAGTGGTTTACCTGAGTGCCGAGGAGGAGGAGGGAAAAGTTATTGCACAGGCGAATGCTCCGCTCAACGACGATGGAACCTTCAGGAATCCAAGGGTGAAATCGCGTTTTGAAGCCGACTACCCGCTTTCCGAACAGGAGGCTGTCCACATGATGGATGTGGCCCCGAATCAGATTGCTTCCATTGCTGCCTCGCTGATCCCGTTTCTTGAACACGATGATGCAAACCGTGCTCTGATGGGTTCCAATATGATGCGGCAGGCAGTTCCTCTTATCAAACCAGAGGCGCCGGTTGTCGGTACCGGTATTGAACACCAGGTTGTAAAAGACTCCCGACTCCAGGTGGTGGCTGAAGGAGACGGAATCGTTGAATTTGTAGACGCAAATGAAATTGTTGTTCGTTACGACAGGACAGAAGAGGAGAAATATGTAAGTTTTGAGGATGAGGTAAAAAGATATAAACTGCCAAAATACCGGAAAACCAATCAGAACACCTGTGTCAACCTTACCCCGATTGTAAGGAAGGGAGAAAGAATCACCCGGGGTCAGGTTATTACTGAAGGTTATGCCACGGAAAAAGGAGAGCTGGCCCTTGGCAGGAACCTGATGGTTGCTTTTATGCCATGGAAGGGCTATAACTTTGAGGATGCGATTGTAGTCTCTGAGCGATTGGTCCGTGAAGATACCTTTACCTCTATCCATGTTGATGAGTATCTTCTGGAAGTCAGGGATACCAAGCGCGGGCTGGAAGAACTTACCTCAGACATTCCGAATGTCAGTGAAGAGGCCACAAGGAATCTCGATGAAAACGGACTGATCCGAATCGGTGCCGAGGTTGCTCCCGGAGATATTCTCATCGGGAAAATCACACCCAAGGGCGAATCGGATCCCTCTCCGGAAGAGAAGTTGCTGCGTGCTATTTTTGGCGATAAGGCAGGGGATGTAAAAGACGCCTCGCTTAAAGCAGGGCCCTCTCTTTACGGTGTGGTGACTGATAAGAAACTGTTTTCAAGAACCATGAAGGACAGAAAGGCAAAACCGGCAACGAAACAGATTCTTGATAAGATTGAGGAGGAATATGACCGAAATACAGGTGATCTGAAAAGCCAGCTCCTGGACAAATTGTTTGAGCTGACCAATGGCAAAACATCCCAGGGTGTTAAGGATTACCTGAATGTGGAAATCATTCCCAAAGGGACCAAATTCTCCCTCAAAAACCTTCAGGAACTCGATTATGCCAGTGTCAATCCCTCGAAGTGGACAACTGACAAGCATAAAAATGACTTGATCAGGGACCTTCTTCATAATTATATGATCAAGTTCAAGGAGATCGACGGATTGTACAAGAGGAAGAAGCACAGCATAACCAGCGGGGATGAACTTCCAACAGGAATAGTCCAGCTTGCAAAAGTATATGTTGCCAAGAAGCGAAAGATCACAGTGGGAGATAAGCTGGCAGGACGGCATGGTAATAAAGGTATTGTGGCCAAAATCGTTCGTCAGGAAGATATGCCCTTTCTTGAAGACGGAACCCCGGTTGATATCGTTCTGAATCCGCTCGGGGTGCCCTCCAGGATGAACCTTGGACAGATTTATGAGACCGTTCTGGGATGGGCAGGCGTGAGGCTGAACATGAAATTTTCCTCACCGATCTTCGATGGAGCGAAAATAGATCAGATCAATGAACTGACCGCTAAAGCCGGTGTGCCCATTTATGGAAAAACTTTTCTGTATGACGGCGGGACGGGAGAGCGGTTTGACCAGCCGGCAACAGTGGGAATCATTTATATGATGAAACTTGGACATATGGTGGAAGACAAGATGCATGCCCGCTCCATTGGTCCTTATTCCCTGATTACACAACAGCCCCTCGGTGGTAAGGCCCAGTTCGGAGGTCAGCGTTTTGGTGAAATGGAGGTCTGGGCACTGGAAGCTTTCGGTGCAGCCAACATATTGCAGGAAATTCTCACCGTGAAGTCCGACGATGTTATTGGCCGGGCAAAAGCCTATGAAGCCATCGTTAAGGGAGATCCCATGCCCACACCCGGAATTCCTGAATCACTCAATGTACTGCTTCACGAATTGCGCGGTCTGGGACTCAGCGTGAACCTGGTCTAATTGACCTTTTACAGGGGATTTAATCACCTGGTTATTTAGCTTTATTGTAAAACATGTAATTATCGAAATATGTCGTTCAGGAAAGATACCAAGGTTAAGAGCAGTTTTTCAAGAATAAATATTGGACTGGCATCCCCTGAGGAGATACTGGAACGCTCGAGCGGAGAAGTCCTCAAACCGGAAACAATCAATTACCGTACCTACAAACCCGAACGGGATGGTTTGTTCTGCGAGAGAATTTTCGGACCGGTGAAAGATTATGAGTGTCATTGCGGAAAATACAAGAGAATCAGGTATAAGGGAATTGTTTGTGATCGCTGCGGTGTGGAGGTTACCGAAAAGAAGGTACGCCGTGAACGGATGGGCCATATATCCCTGGTTGTTCCCGTTGCTCATATCTGGTACTTTCGCTCCCTTCCCAATAAAATCGGGTACCTGCTGGGACTTCCTACCAAGAAGCTGGATTCAATCATCTATTATGAAAGGTATGTAGTGATCAATCCCGGCGTCAAGGAGGCCGATGGCGTGAATTATCTGGATTTCCTGACAGAGGATGAATACCTGGATATACTTGCCTCCCTTCCTAAAGAGAACCAGATGCTTGAAGATGACCATCCCGATAAGTTTATTGCCGGTATGGGAGCTGAAGCCCTGCATTTGCTGCTTGAAAGGTTGAAGCTGGACGAACTCTCCTATTCACTCAGGCATAGGGCAGGTACAGAGACTTCCCAGCAAAGAAAGAATGAAGCCCTGAAACGACTGCAGGTTGTGGAAGCCTTCAGGATCTCTTCAGGGGTTAATAAACCTGAATGGATGATTGTCAAGGTTGTTCCGGTTATACCGCCAGAACTCAGACCACTTGTTCCCCTTGATGGAGGAAGATTTGCCACATCCGATCTGAATGATTTGTACCGCAGGGTTATAATCAGGAACAACAGGCTGAAGCGGTTAATAGAGATTAAAGCTCCGGAGGTAATCCTGAGAAATGAAAAAAGGATGCTTCAGGAAGCTGTCGATTCATTATTCGATAACTCCAGGAAGGCCAATGCCGTTAAAACCGATGCCAACCGACCCTTAAAGTCGTTATCGGATAGCCTTAAAGGCAAGCAGGGACGTTTCCGCCAGAATCTGCTTGGGAAACGGGTTGATTATTCAGCACGGTCTGTGATTGTTGTAGGTCCCGAGCTTCAGCTTCATGAGTGCGGCTTGCCGAAAGATATGGCGGCTGAATTATATAAGCCGTTTATTATCCGTAAATTGATCGAAAGAGGAATTGTTAAAACGGTGAAGTCTGCTAAAAAGATTGTTGACAGGAAGGATCCGGTGGTCTGGGATATTCTGGAAAATGTGCTTAAGGGACACCCAGTGCTGCTGAACAGGGCCCCGACTCTCCACCGGCTTGGTATTCAGGCCTTCCAGCCTAAGTTGATCGAAGGGAAGGCCATACAGTTGCATCCCCTGGTTTGTACAGCCTTTAACGCCGACTTCGATGGTGACCAGATGGCCGTTCATCTTCCTTTGGGCAATGCCGCAATACTGGAAGCTCAGGTACTGATGCTGGCTTCCCATAACATCCTGAATCCGGCGAACGGAGCTCCTATCGCTGTTCCCTCACAGGATATGGTACTGGGACTTTACTATATAACCAAAGCCAAGCGGAGTCTTCCAGATGATCCGGTAAGGGGGGAAGGCATGGTATTCTATTCACCCGAAGAGGTGATTATAGCCTTCAATGAAAAACGGGTGGACCTTCATGCAATCATTAAGGTGAGGCTGCCCAGGGTAAATGGCAAGGACGGAGAAACTGAAATTATTGAAACCACGGTGGGACGTGTTCTTTTCAATGAGGTGGTCCCTGAGGAAATCGGCTTTATTAACCAGTTGCTTACCAAGAAATCGTTGCGTGACATCATTGGGAATGTGCTTAAAAATTCAGGAACCGCTGCCACGGCCAAATTTCTGGATGACATCAAGAATCTGGGATATGGAATGGCCTTCAAGGGCGGACTCTCATTTAACCTGGATGATGTGATTATTCCTGAGGAGAAGGATGTGTTCGTTAAGGAGGGGTACAGCCAGGTTGATGAGGTGGTTGGCAGTTACAACATGGGTGTTATCACAAATAATGAGCGCTACAACCAGATCATCGACGTCTGGACCCACACCAATGCAAGACTCACCCAGACGCTGATGAAACAGCTGAGTGAGGACAAACAGGGTTTTAATCCGGTATATATGATGCTTGACTCCGGGGCTCGGGGATCCAAGGAGCAGATCAGGCAGCTTTCCGGAATGCGCGGTTTGATGGCGAAGCCTCAGAAGTCAGGATCCACCAGTTCTGAGATTATCGAGAACCCGATTCTTTCCAATTTTAAGGAGGGATTGTCTGTGCTGGAGTATTTTATCTCTACCCACGGTGCACGTAAAGGTCTTGCCGACACTGCCCTGAAGACTGCTGATGCAGGTTACCTTACAAGAAGGCTCGTGGATGTTTCACAGGATGTTATCATTACCGAACACGACTGTGGTACCTTGCGCGGATTGGTTGCTTCAGCTATCAAGAAGAACGAGGAGGTTGTGGAAACATTATATGAGCGGATTCTTGGCCGGACCACGGTCCACGATATTTATCACCCTCTGACCGGGAAATTAATCATTGCCTCCGGTGACCAGATCACAGAGGAGATTGCTGCTGTAATTGAAGAGTCTCCCATTGAGCAGGTTGAAATACGTTCTGTTTTGACCTGTGAATCCAAAAAAGGTGTATGCGGCAAATGTTACGGACGAAACCTGGCCACAGGAAAAATGGTTCAGATTGGTGAAGCAGTAGGGGTTATCGCAGCACAGTCCATAGGTGAACCCGGAACCCAGCTTACCCTGCGTACCTTCCATGTTGGAGGTACTGCTTCAAATATCACTTCAGAGTCCAACGTGGTCTCCAAATATAATGGTATTGTGGAAATCGAAGAGCTCAGAACGGTTTCAAAGGTTGACGAAACAGGACAGAAGCTGGATATTGTGATAGGCCGCCTTGCGGAACTCCGAATCATCGATAAAAATACAGGGATTGCCCTTTCGACACACACCATTCCATATGGTTCAAAACTCTATGTCAGGAATGGTTCTGAAATTAAGAAGGGAGATATGATTTGTGAATGGGATCCCTACAATGCCCTTATTATTAGTGAAGTTGCGGGTAAGGTTGCTTTTGAATATGTGATTGAAGGGATTACCTACCGAGAAGAATCTGACGAACAGACCGGCTTTAAGGAAAAGGTTATTGTTGAGAGCAGGGATCGTACAAAGAACCCGTTAATCAAAATCCTGGATGAAAAAGGGAACCTGACAAAGAGTTATAACCTTCCGGTTGGCGCCCATATTGCCGTAAATGAAAACGATGAAGTTGATGCCGGCAATATCCTTGTTAAAATTCCAAGGGCAGTCGGAAAATCGGGTGATATAACCGGTGGATTGCCAAGGGTCACAGAACTTTTTGAAGCCAGGAACCCATCCAATCCGGCTGTCGTGTCGGAGATTGATGGTGAGGTTGAATTTGGAAAAGTTAAGAGAGGAAACCGGGAAATCATCATTACATCGAAGGCGGGAGAGGTTAAGAAGTACCTTGTCCCCCTTTCAAAACAGATCCTCGTTCAGGAGAACGACTATGTCAGGGCCGGAACGCCGCTTTCCGATGGGGCCATCACACCGGCTGATATTCTGGCAATAAAAGGTCCTACAAAAGTTCAGGAATATATCGTGAATGAAGTGCAGGAGGTTTACAGGATGCAGGGCGTGAAGATTAATGATAAGCATTTCGAGATTATCGTACGCCAGATGATGCGTAAAGTTGAGATTGAAGATCCGGGTGATACCAAGTTTCTTGAGAAACAGGTGGTCGATAAGTGGGAATTTATGGATGAGAATGACTGGATTTTTGGAAAGAAGGTCGTGGTCGATCCGGGTGATGCCCAGGATTACAGGCCGGGTCAGATTATTACGGCCAGGAAGTTACGTGACGACAACTCCATTCTGAAGCGCAAAGACCTGAAGCTTATTGAGGCAAGAGATGCGGTTCCTGCCACTTCCTCCCAGGTTTTACAGGGAATCACCAAGGCGGCACTCCAGACCAACAGCTTTATATCAGCGGCTTCCTTCCAGGAAACGACAAAGGTTTTGAACGAGGCTGCTATTTTTGGCAAGGTTGATGAACTTGAAGGACTGAAGGAGAATGTTATTGTTGGACACCAGATTCCGGCCGGAACAGGGATCAGGCGATACAGAAACCTTGTGGTCGGTTCAAAGGAGGAGTATGAGAGGTTAACTTCCGGACGTGAAGAGCACGAGTCGGTCGAATCATATGAGGAATAAAACTGAACATTATGGATGAACAGGAAAAAACCAGGAAGAACCAGATCAATATCGAACTGAAGGATGAGGTGGCACAGGGTACCTATTCAAACCTGGCTATTATCACCCACTCCGCATCGGAATTCGTTATGGATTTTATAAGGATCATGCCGGGAACTCCCAAGGCAGAAGTAAAATCAAGGGTGATCGTCACCCCTGAACATGCCAAACGGTTGCTGCACGCTCTCGATGAAAACATCAAAAAATATGAGAGTGTACACGGACCGATCAAGAAAATTGATCCGCACGGCGGAATGACAATGCCGATGAATTTTGGCGGTCCGACTGCACAGGCTTAATTCCGCAATAATTTTTCATGAATCTATAAACCCCTTCAGTCAAGGGGTTTTTTTTGTTCATAAAAAGGCTCCTGCTTGCCCGAAAAGTAAATTCTATTAATTTTACCTGCCATAGTTTTTAAAAACATCAAAAGTTACCCGAATGAAACCATTGAAAATTATCGTTTTGGCCAAACAGGTACCGGATACCCGTAATGTGGGGAAGGATGCCATGAAAGCAGATGGAACGGTAAACCGGGCTGCCCTGGAGGCCATATTCAATCCGGAAGACCTGAATGCCCTTGAACAGGCCCTGCGAATAAAGGATCAAGCAGAGGGAAGCCAGGTTACACTCCTGACCATGGGTCCCGGCCGGGCGGCTGAAATAATCCGGGAAGGTCTTTACAGGGGAGCCGATCATGGATTTCTTCTGACCGACAGAAAATTTGCAGGTTCAGATACGCTGGCTACATCCTATTCGATAGCCCGGGCCGTTTCACAGAACGAATACGATATTATTATTGCGGGACGTCAGGCTATTGATGGTGATACAGCTCAGGTAGGCCCCCAGGTCGCTGAAAAGTTGAACATACCTCAGGTTACCTATGTGGAAGCGATTGAAGAGATTACAGAGTTTTACATAATAGCCCGCCGCAGACTGGATAATGGAATAGAACGGGTTAAGTCGCCGCTTCCCGTTCTGATCACCGTTCACGGTTCTGCCCCGCCATGCAGGCCCCGCATAGCAAGACGGGTCATGAAATATAAACATGCAAGAACCCTTACAGAGCTCCAAGATGCCAGTGAGGATTATATA
Organism: Bacteroidales bacterium; assembly: GCA_016936975.1. Classification (GTDB taxonomy): domain Bacteria; phylum Bacteroidota; class Bacteroidia; order Bacteroidales; genus JAFGWU01. The sequence goes on from JAFGWU010000022.1 coordinate 46,624, forward strand.
AGGCTGTTTCAGGACAGGCCCTATTTAAAAATTGATGAATGGAGCGTGGCCGATATCAAGGCGGATGAGGATGCCCTTGGACTGTCAGGTTCGCCAACAAAAGTTAAAAAGATTGAGAATGTGGTTTTTAAAGCCAAGGAGTCCCGGATCCTGGAGAACAGCGACCAGGATATCGAATCTTTAATTAAAGAGCTTATTGATAACCATACGATTGGTTGATTCAAAGTTGCATAAAATATTTATCGCCGTGAATAACGTTTTTGTTTATTGTGAAGTCCAGAATAACCGGCTGGCTGATGTGAGCTTGGAACTTCTGACCAAAGGTCGCAAACTTGCCGGTGAGTTGCATGTCGGACTGGAAGCCATATTGATTGGTAAAGGAGTTTCGGATATGGCAAAAGAGCTATTTGATTACGGGGTCAGGACGCTACACCTGGTCGAAGATGAAAGACTCGCATTTTATCGGACCCTTCCTTATGCCAGGCTTGTTAAACATCTGTTTGAACGGGAAAAACCTCAAATTGGACTTTTTGGAGCCACTCCGGTTGGAAGGGACCTGGCCCCACGCATTGCCTCTTCGCTGAAATGCGGGCTGACCGCTGATTGTACGGGCCTTGAAATAGGGGATCATCATGATAAAAAATCCGATACAACCTATACCAATCTGCTGTATCAGATAAGACCTGCTTTTGGGGGGAATATTATTGCGACGATCATTAATCCCGATACCCGGCCACAGCTGGCAACGGTTCGTGAAGGCGTCATGAAGAAAGAGCCGCTCATGGAATCCATGGCAGGTGAGATTAAAACATTGGATGTTAATGGCATTCTTCAGAAGGAGGATTTTGTGGTTGAAATTATCGACCGGCACGTTGAAGAAAAGCGAATCAATATTAAAAATGCCCCGATTATCGTTGCCGGAGGATATGGTGTTGGCTCGAAGGAAAATTTCAAACTGTTGTTTGAACTGGCTGATGTCCTGGGAGGAGAAGTTGGAGGAACCCGTGCCGCTGTGGACGCCGGTTATATTGAACATGACCGGCAAATCGGACAGACAGGGGTGACGGTCAGGCCCAGGCTCTATATTGCCTGCGGTATTTCGGGACAAATTCAGCACCGGGCGGGAATGATGGAATCATCCATGATTATCGCCATCAACACCGACAGGAATGCACCCATCAACTCCATTGCCGATTATGTGATTACCGGGGATTTTGCAGAGGTTGTTCCCAGGTTGATAAAATATTACAGGAAGAATTCCAAATAGAAGATCATTTTACTGAAAAATCATGGAAAATTTTTACAGAGACACAAGGGATCTCCATTTTCACCTGACCCATCCTTTAATGAAGAAGATTGTGGCCCTGAAGGAGGAGGATTTTAAAGAAGCCGGGGTGTACGATTATGCACCTCTGGATTACGAGGATGCCATAGACTCTTATGATAAGGTCCTGGAAATTATTGGTGAGATAGCTGCCCAGGTAATAGCTCCCAATGCTGAGTCGGTTGACCAGGAAGGTCCCCGGCTCATCAATAATGAGGTTGTTTATGCCAGGGGTACCCGGGAAAATCATGAGGTACTTACAAAGGCAGGTTTAATAGGCATGTCCCTACCAAGAAAATATGATGGATTGAATTTTCCGATTGTTCCTTACGTGATGGCGGCTGAGATTGTGTCGCGTGCCGATGCCGGATTCTCAAATATATGGGGATTACAGGATTGCGCTGAGACAATTCGTGAATTTGCCAGCGAAGAGCTTAAAAACGAGTTTCTACCCCGGTTTCACAAAGGGGCCACCGCTGCCATGGTTCTAACCGAACCTGATGCAGGATCCGATCTACAATCGGTACAGCTCCGGGGTTCAATCAGTGCCAGCTATGATCCACAAAAGGATATTTTTTATCTGAACGGGGTAAAGCGATTTATAACCAATGGCGATGCAGATATTTCTCTTGTTCTGGCCAGGTCGGAGGAGGGGACTACCGATGCACGCGGATTATCTTTATTTCTTTATGACAGGGCCGATAAAGGCGTTACCATAAGAAGAATAGAAAATAAACTGGGTATAAAGGGTTCGCCTACTACCGAGCTGGTATTTAAAAATGCCCCCGCAAAACTTGTCGGGGACAGAAGAATGGGCCTGATTAAATATGTTATGTCCCTGATGAACTCGGCAAGGCTGGGAGTCGGTGCGCAGTCGGTCGGTATTGCGGAAGCGGCCTGCCGGGAAGCCCTCAAATATGCCTGCGAGCGGATACAGTTTGGCAAGCCGATAATAGAGTTCCCTGCTGTATACGAGTTGATTCGGAACATGCAGGTTAAAACACAGGCCATCCGGAGCCTCCTTTATGAGACGGCAAGATATGTGGATTTATACAAGAATTATAACCACTTCTCTGAAGAGCGTAAACTTGAACCGGAGGAACGACAGGAAAGCAAAAAATACCAGCGCCTGGCGGACATATTCACCCCTTTACTCAAGCTGGTATCAAGCGAATATTGTAACCGGATTGCCTACGACAGCCTTCAGGTACACGGCGGCGCCGGCTTCATGAAGGATTTTCCTATCGAGCGCATCTATCGTGATGCCCGCATAACCTCAATCTATGAAGGGACCTCCCAGCTCCAGGTTGTTGCTGCTGTGAGGGGAGTCAGTACTGGAGGGTTTCTTGAACGGATAAAAGAGTTCGAGGCTGAACGGATCACCCCGGATCTGGATTATCTCAGGAGGATACTGGTGGAGATGACGGAAGAGTACGAAAAGGTTGTCGGCGCGGTCGAAAAGGAAGCTGACAATGAATTCGCCGATTTTCATGCCAGGAGGATGGTTGAGATGGCAGGGAATATTATTATGGGTTACCTCTTGCTGCTCGATTCGGTGCGGGATATGGATTATAAGACTTCGGCAGAGATTTTTATCATTCAGGCCCATTCTGAAAATCTCCAGAAGGCTAATTATATTTTAAACTCGGATGTGAAAGACCTTGGAAACTTCCGTTATGTATAAATTTTCAGACATAAATTCATCACTCTTTAAGAGCGGTGATAGTTAACGCGTTGGTCGGGATTTCCAAAATTATTTATAAGAAAAGATCCATTGAGAAAATCCAAACACTTCAGCATTGTGATGGTCGGGGCGGGAAATGTGGCGACTCATTTAGCCTGTGCGTTGAATGAAGCCGGACACACGGTGACCGACGTATTTTCAGCCTCGGAGCAATCGGCCAGGGCGCTCGCTGAAAAAACAGGATCTGCATGGACCACCAGCCCCGGCCGTTTACCCGGAGCATCGGATTTTTTTATCATTTCGGTCAGGGACAGTGCCATTGAATCTGTAGTGGCCGGTTTGGGGGAACGACAGGGGATGATGCTGCATACTGCCGGTTCGGCAGGGATGGAGATATTCAAGGAACAATACAGTGAATACGGCGTTTTTTATCCTTTTCAAACCTTTCGGAAGGAACAGGATATGGACCTGAGTTCTGTTCCGTTCTTCATTGAATCAAATACAGAGGAAGGGCTTCTTAAAATAAGGACGCTGGCCGAATCCATTTCCAATAATGTAATTAATTCAAATCTCAGGGAAAGGGTCCTCCTGCATCTATCGGCAGCCTTTGCCTGCAACTTCACAACCTATATGGTGCGTGTGGCCGAATCGATACTGAAGCAGCATGGCATTGATCGTTCCCTGCTTACACCCTTGCTTGAAGAGACTTTCAGGAAGCTTTTAATTGGTCCGGCAGACAAAATGCAAACGGGACCCGCGACAAGAGGGGATAGCATCACAATGAAAAAGCACTATGAACTGCTTGCCGGAAATTCTGATTACCAGAAATTGTATAATTTTATCAGTGAGTTAATACAGAAACATGACAAACTTTAAGGAAGCTTTGCAGCATGTAAAAGGTTTTGCGTTCGATGTGGATGGGGTGTTAAGCAGCCCAAAAGTATACGTCAGTCCTGATGGAGAATTGATCCGAACCATGAATACAAAGGATGGTTATGCCATTCAGTATGCAGTTAAAAGAGGATATCCTGTAGCAATTATTACCGGAGCGAGATCGGAGCTGGTTGGAATAAGATTCCGGAATCTCGGATTAAGGGATATTTACCTGGGCTCTTCCAATAAGGTAAATGATTTTGAAGATTATATATCCAGGTACGGATTCGGTGCAGAAGAGATCCTGTATATGGGAGATGATCTTCCCGACTTTTACGTGATGCAGAAGGCGGGGATTGCCTGTGCCCCATCGGATGCAGTTGAAGAGATAAAGGCTATTTCAGACTATATATCACACTTTGGCGGGGGAGAGGGGTGCGTTCGCGATGTGATTGAACAGGTCCTGAGACTTCACGGACGCTGGATGGATGGGGAAGCATTCGTCTGGTAGTTCCGGTATCTGTGTGCGGTTTGTTTTAATCGGGCTGGCGTGTTCAAAAATAAAACATACAAATATCAACCGGATTATCGCCATATCGAAGCTGGTCAGGTTGCCTAACCTGATGATTATTGCACTGACGCAGTACGCCATGCGATATCTTGTGATGCAACCGCTTCTGCCCTCACAGCAGTTTGAACTGCAATTCGGGAATCTTCAGTTCGGATTACTTGTATTTGCAACCATGCTGATTGCTGCCGGCGGTTATATTATAAATGATTATTTTGATACGCAAACCGACTGGGTCAATAAACCCGGAGATGTGGTTGTGGGATTTAAAATCAGCCGCCGTCAGGCGATTATCCTCCATTCCATCGTCAATCTGATTGGCATTGGCATCGGTATTTACCTTAGTTTCTACGTACATATTCCTTCCCTGAGCCTGGTGTTCATTCTTGCCACCGGCCTGCTCTGGTTCTATTCGACGAATTACAAACGGCAGTTTCTGATCGGGAATCTCATCGTCTCTTTTCTGACCGCACTTGTTCCCCTGATGGTGGTCCTTTTTGAGATCCCGCTGCTGAACCGTACTTACGGTGAAATAATGGTTGGATACAGTGCGAGCTTTAATTATATGTTTGCATGGATAGCCGGATTCAGCTTCTTCGCCTTTTTCACAACCCTGATCAGGGAGATTATCAAAGATATGGAGGACTTCGAAGGCGACCGCGCTTTTGGCATGAAAACCCTTCCCATTGTGCTTGGTAAGGGAGCCACGAAAATTATCCTGTCGGTTCTGATCCTGTTCACCATTGCATCCCTAGCCTTCCTCCTGATCAAATACCTGATGTTCTCAGGAGCGAAGACCGATTACCTATCGGCGCTCTACTTTTTGGCGTTCCTGATAGGGCCCCTCGTTTTTTTGCTTATTATGAATCTGTTTTCAAAGAACAGGAAGGATTTTCACAGGGCCAGCATGACGATTAAACTGGTCATGCTTTTTGGAATCCTTTACTCTGTGGTCGTGTTTTATATACTAAATTTCCGGGAGGTATAGTGTCCATAGAACAACTAAATTCATACAGGATCATTCTTTTTTCAAAATCGCCGAGACGCTTTGAATTACTGAAACAGCTTGGGCTGGAATTTGAGGTTCATGACCAGGGCGATGTTACGGAATCGTTTCCACCGGAACTTAAGGGAAGTGCGATTGCGAAGTATCTTGCGGAAAGGAAATCGGATGCCTACGAAAAACCTTTGCAGGAGAGGGAAATTCTGATTACTGCCGATACCATTGTGTGGCATTCGGATCATATCCTCGATAAACCTCGGGATGAGAAAGAGGCCCGCGCAATGCTGGAAGAGTTATCAGGGGACTTCCACAGGGTCTTCACGGGGGTTTGTATTCGCTCCTGCCTGAAAAAAAAGGTGTTTGTTTCTGAAACAACCGTGAAGTTTTCCCATATTTCGGAATTTGATATAAATCACTATATTCATCACTATAAACCTTTCGACAAAGCTGGAGCATACGGAATCCAGGAGTGGATCGGGAGTATCGCCGTGGAACGGATAAACGGTTCCTATTTCAACGTGATGGGACTCCCGGTTCAAAGGGTTTACCGGGAACTGGTAAAGTTCACCGCAACCGGGTCATAAATCTTTTTTAAATGAAATGAAAATACGTCTCAGATTTTTACAGTGCACCTTTATTATTTCGCTGTTTAACCCCGTTGCCGCAGAAGAGGGGATGTGGATCCCTTTGATGATGGATGAACACATTATCAACGAGATGCAGTTTATGGGCTGTAAATTGTCCGCCGAGGAGATATTCAGTCTGAATCAGGATTGCCTGGCTGATGCGGTGGTAATCTTTGGTAACGGATGTACCGGCGAGGTCATTTCACCGGAGGGATTGGTTCTCACAAATCATCACTGCGGATTCCGTTCCATTCAATCTGTGAGTTCGGTGGAACATGATTATATCTCCAACGGTTACTGGGCCATGAGCAAGGAGGAGGAGCTCCCTATTGAAGGACTTACGGTTACCTTTCTGAGGCATATGGAGAATGTTACCGACAGGATATCAGGAGGATTGGATCCTGCGATGGATGATGAGGAGAGAAACAGGGTTATTCAGAAAAAAATTTTGGAGGTAGCCGGTGAGATTTCGGATGAAAACGGTTCCCGGGCGGTGGTCAAACCATTTTTTTACGGAAACGAATATTATCTCTTTGTTTATGATGTATTCCGGGATATTCGCCTTGCAGGGGCCCCACCCAACTCCATTGGAAATTTCGGGACTGAGGAGGATAACTGGGTCTGGCCCAGACATACCGGTGATTTTGCCATCTTCAGGATATATGCCGGAAAAGATAACAGTCCGGCCGATTATTCCCCTGAAAATATTCCCTACAAACCGGAAAAGTATTTTGAGATATCCCTGGCCGGGCTCGAAGAGGGGGATTTTGCCATGGTGCTGGGTTACCCGGGAAGAACCGAACAGTATCTCTATTCCGGGGCCATCAAAACCATGGTTGAAATATCCTTTCCCCATGCCGTCAATCTGAGAACGATCAGGCTGAACATCATGAAGTCCTATATGAAAGCGTCGGACAGGGTGCGTATTCAGTATGCCTCCAAATATGACGGGATCAGTAACTACTGGAAAAAGTGGCAGGGGATGATCCGGGGACTGGACCGCATTGATGCCATTGATCTGAAAAGGGAAAAGGAGGAGGAATTCCTCCGGTGGATGAAGGCGGATGACATCCGCATTCTGAAATATGACTGGATTATGCCGGAGTTCAGAAAATTATACGCAGAGCTGGATAGTTTTGCACTGGTTATGGAGTACCTCGATGAAGCAGCGGGCGGTATTGAATTGTGTAACCAAATGCGCACATTATCCGGTATGATGTCCCGGGGAGAAAGTGTCGAACATATTGCCGCTCAGATGGAAACTTTTTACAGGAACTTCTACAATCCAGTCGACAGGAATATTTTTGCAGCCATGATGCAGGCTTTCCATACCGAAGTGCCCCCGGAATTTCATCCTGATTTTCTAAGGGCAATTTATAAAAAGTACCGGGGGGATTTTAGCCGATGTGCTGAAAAGATCTACAAACAGTCGTGGCTTTCCGAACCTGAAAAAGCCTTCAGGCTCCTTGATGTATATGGATCGGACCAGGCTAAAGGAATGAAACTGTTGACCGGAGATCCGATTTTCAAGTGCGTGGATGGATTCAGTCAGATGTTCAATAAAAGGATATCTCCGGAAAAGAACCTGCTCGATCAAAGGCTTGAAAAGGTGTATAGAGCCTATCTGTCGGCGCTCAGAGAGATGGTTCCCGGGCATGAGCTGTTTCCCGACGCAAACTTCACCATGCGTTTTTCCTATGGAAAAGTTGAAGGATTCAGTCCGTCGGATGCCGTCCGGTACGACTATTTTACAACGATGACCGGAATAATGGAAAAAAACGCCACCGGAGAAGATTATTATGCAATCGGTGAAAAGCTGAAGGCGCTTTATTCCAGCCGGGATTTTGGCCCTTACGGAATTGATGGCACGATGCCGGTATGTTTTATCAATTCCACGCATACCACGAACGGCAACTCGGGGAGTCCCGTGCTCGACGCGGAAGGCCGGCTGATCGGAATAGGATTCGATCGCAACTGGGAGGGCACCATCAGCGATGTGATGTACGACCGCTCTATCTGCCGGAACATAACTGCAGATATACGCTATGTACTATTCATAATTGATAAATTTGCAGGGGCCGGGCATTTGCTGGAGGAAATGGATATAATCTACAAATAAGCAATTTTTATATGGAGCAGATTCAAAAACTGGCACATTGCGTTGAGTTCGGGAAAGTGAACCGCGCATCTCCCTATCCGCCTGATATGAAGGACCAGGATGGGGCCGATGAGATCTCAAGGCAGTTGCTCGAAGATGGTATCCCCGCAGAAAGAGTCCTTCAGGAGGGATTGATTGTCGGTATGGAGCGGGTGGGCGTTAAGTTCAGGGAGAATAAGATATTTGTCCCCCAGGTATTGATGTCGGCAAAGGCAATGAGTTCTGCAATGGCACACCTGCGACCTTACTTTATAAGCGGGGCGGTAAAAAGCAAGGGTAAGTTTATTATCGGGACGGTTGAAGGGGACCTTCATGATATCGGTAAAAACCTGGTCTCAATGATGCTCGAAGGGAATGGTTTTAAGGTGATCGACCTCGGTACAAATGTAAAGACAGAGCGGTTTTTGCAGGCTATTGATGAGAATCCCGGAAGTTTTCTGGGTCTGTCTGCGTTGCTGACAACAACCATGGTGAATATGGAGAAAATAGTCAGGGTCGTGAAGGAATCCTATCCCGAACTAAAGGTCTTAATCGGCGGAGCCCCGGTAAATGATGATTTTCGAAAGAGAATCAATGCCGATTTCTACGCTCCGGATCCCCAGGGTGCGGTCGAGTATTTAAAGAAAATCATAGCATAGTCCAAAAGGATGAAAGGAATTGACCGTATCAGGAAAGCGATGAGGCTGGAAGAGGTTGATTACATTCCATGGGTTCCGTTCGTGGGATGTCACGCTGCCAGCCTGATTGGTATCAATGCCATTGAGTATCTTACATCGGGGGAAAACATGGTCAAAGGGGTGTCCAGGGCCGTGGAGCTTTATGAGCCGGATGGCATCCCGGTGACTTTCGACCTGCAGGTGGAAGCGGAGGTACTCGGATGCCAGCTTCACTGGCCGGAGGATAATCCGCCGGCAGTGATCTCCCATCTGCTTCAGGAAGGGGTGACTCTTGAGGAGCTCAAAATCCCGGGACCCGGTGATGGCAGGATCCCCCTGATCATGAGTGCGGCCCGCGAACTGAAGCAGAGACATCCCGATATTGCTTTATACGGACTGGTAACGGGTCCCTTTACCCTGGCTCTGCACCTGCTTGGAACAGATATATTCACAAAATTCTTTGAGGATCCTGAATATATTCTCCGGCTCATGGAATTTACAACCAGGGTGACCAGTTTTATGGCTTCCCAATATATTGAGGCTGGATGCGATGTGATCGCCATGGTGGACCCGATGACCAGCCAGATCGATCCCGAATCCTTCAAAACCTATGTCAGCAGTTTTGCTACACGGGTATTTAAGGAAATTCGTGACAGGAAGGCTCTCAGCTCCTTTTTTGTATGTGGCTATGCAGAGCAGAACATTGAACTGATGTGTGATTGTGGGCCCGATAATGTTTCAATCGATGAAAATATTCCGCTTGACACTGTCAGGGACATTGCACTCAGCAGAGGCGTCAGCTTTGGCGGAAATATCAAACTAACCGTTTCATTGCTGATGGGGACGGAAGAGGATTCCATCCGGGATGCTCTCAACTGCATGGATATAGGGGGTAAAAGGGGATTCATCCTGGCCCCCGGATGTGATCTCCCGATGTCGACTCCTCCCGAAAATCTCAGAGCCATCTCCGAACTGGTGAGAGATGAAATGCTCCAGGGAACCTGGCGGGCCAGGGAGGCCTCCCTGACAGAGGTTGAGAAAGTGGATCTTTCTGCGCACTGGTCGGAAGAGAAAGTGGTAATCGATGTGGTTACCCTCGATTCGGCCTCCTGTGCACCCTGCCAGTATATGGTGAATGCTGTCAGAAAGGCGGTTGAAAAATTTGGTGATCGCGCGGTTTTCAGAGAGTACAGCATTAAGGAGAAGGAGGGGGTCAGGATGATGCATACGCTTGGAGTGATGCAGCTTCCGACCATTGTTATAGATGGGAACATCTCGTTTATTTCCCAAATACCTCCCGTGGCAAAGATAGAGGAGAGGATTGAAGCCATTCTAAAGAATAAGGTGCAACCGTGATACCACTTATCATCATAGCGGGATGGCTGGGAAGCGGGAAAACCACATTATTACAAAACCTGCTCAATGAAGTTGGCCGAAATTTCAGAATTGCTGTAATCCAGAATGAATTTGCCCCTTCGGGGGTCGACAGCAGACAACTGGAGGGTGGAACCACCCCTTTCAGGTTGTTGGAAATCAATAACGGATCGGTTTTTTGTGTCTGTCAGCTTCCCAATTTTCTGAAAGCACTGAAGCATCTTGCCCTGGAATATCAGCCAGACTATATTTTCCTGGAATCATCCGGTCTGGCCGATCCAATTAATATAGCCGAAATCATGCAGTCGGATGAAATTGCCGGACTGGTCGGTTTACGAACGATTATTACCCTGATCGACGGTAAGAATTTTTTCCGCACCGTGAAAGTACTTCCCCGATTCAGGCATCAAGTCATGGTGGCCGACCATCTGATCATCAATAAGCAGGATATCACCCCTGAAAAGGAAATTGAGAAGATCAGGGACACGGTTTCAGAGTGGAATCCTTTCTCGGCCATTACGATAACCAGCTTCTGCAGAATAGACCTGGTCCGAATCCTGGGATCACATGAGACCGATATGAAACGACTGCAGGCGTTAATGGGCATTAAATCCGGCGGGCAGCCCTCCATACACGTATCCGTTTTGAAGAATCATAACTCCATTCAACCGGATCATTGCCAGAAGTTTGTGAAGGATCTGTCAGGGGAGTGTTCCAGGCTGAAGGGATTTGTAAAACTAACCGATGGGACAGCCATGGCGGTTCAGACCATATATGAAGAGGTGAATTTAAAGGTCGTTCCCGGCTACAATGGTCCGACAGAGCTGATCATTTTCAGTGACACCCTCAGGGCGCGGGAACTGAACGAACGGTTTAAGCTATATGTTTAAGACAATGGCAACCCTTTACCCTGAGGTAGCCGGGCAACTTTTTTGCGGTTAATCAGAAAACGGATGGTAAAAGTCAGAATCATATCCTGGGAGAAAACAGCGCAGACTGAAGTTAAAACAGGGACCAATCTGCTTGATTTAATCAGGTCGGAGCAATTTGACTTTTACGCTCCCTGCGGCGGAGCGGGAACATGCGGCAAATGCAGGGTGATCATCGATGGAACCGGAACGGTCCTTGCCTGTCTTTATACCATTGAAAAGGATATAACGGTCCATCTTCCCGATAAAAGGGCCATGGAAGTTCTTACCACCCAGTATGAGTATTCAGTGAACCTCCCTTTTAATCCCGGAAAATCGGCCTCCGTGGCATCCCGTCCGGTTGGACTGGCCATTGATATCGGGACCACGACCATTGTCTATTATCTGGTTGATCTTATTACCGGTATCCAGCTCGGTGTGCATTCAGAAACGAATCCTCAGCTGGGTTATGGTTCCGACATTATTTCCAGGATCAATTATTGTATGACCAACCGGGATGGTCTGACTGAGCTCCGGGAGCTGACTATTCGTTCCATTAACCGTCATCTGACACTCTTCTCACGCAAGTTTTCCCTTTCAACGGATTGTTTCACGGTGATTGTCTTTGCCGGGAACAATACGATGCTGCATATCCTCGCCGGTGTCGATCCTGTGCCGATTGCACTGGCTCCTTTTAAGCCGGGGTTCACGGAATATAAAAAATTTAGAGGACCTGAAATGGGGGTGAAGATGAATCCGCAAGGGGAAGTGCGCCTTCTCCCCTCCGTGAGTGCCTATGTGGGAGCCGATATTGTTGCCGGTATCGCATCCATTGGCAATGATAGGATGGATAAATACCTTTATGTGGATATTGGGACGAACGGTGAGCTGGCCATTGTTACCGGTAAAAAGATCTGGTGTTGTGCCACTGCTGCGGGTCCGGCATTCGAAGGATCCAATATTTCGTGCGGATCGGGTGCATTTGAGGGAGCCATTAGCCGCTTCCACAGCTCGGGATTTTCCACCATAGCGGATGCAAAACCCGTGAGCATATGCGGGTCGGGACTTTTCGATATTATTGCATATTTGCTGGATCAGGGATTTTTGGATGAAAATGGTGCCTTGGAAAAGCCATTCCTGGTTTCACCGGCAAGGAACAATGCCGTAGATGAGGATATTGTCATTACCCCGCAGGACGTTCGGGAGGTTCAGCTGGCAAAAGGGGCCATTGCAGCGGGCATTTCAATCCTATTGAAGCGGTCCGGAATTTCTGTGGATCGCTTGGATAAACTTGTGATTGCCGGGGGATTTGGAAATTATCTCAGCATTGATTCAGCATTCAGACTGGGAATGTTCCCGGAAGAGTTGAGGGGGAAAACCATCCAGGTAGGGAATGCAGCCGGTACCGGGGCACTCCTGGCTGTCTGCTCTGTAAAATTCATGGAGCGGATCAACGATGTCATTGAGAAGGCAGAATATATCGAACTCTCTTACGACGAAGATTTTCCGATGGAGTTTGCCATGAAAATGAGTTTTCCCCGCTCTGCAAACTGAATCCCGGTAAATCATGAAGAACGAACGCCCCGGGGATATTATTTTTTCATCCTGAAGAAAGAACATGAACAGTAAACTAATTGCAATCGGATTAACAGGGATATGTCTTATGTCAACTTTATCTCTAAGGTCACAGGGCGTCGGGAATCAGCCGGGCAGCTTCGATGGGTTCACGGATATCGGAAATCCAGGTATTCCCGGATCCGTTGAATACTACAGTGCCTCCCAGCTGTACAGGTTAACCGCATCGGGAGAGAATATCTGGTTTGGAGCGGATCATTTTTCTTTCCTCTGGAAAAAAATGACCGGGGATTTTATTCTTGAAGGAAGAATGAAGTTCATCGGAAAGGGAACGGATCCCCATCGCAAGGCAGGATGGATGATACGGGGTTCCCTGTCAGCCGATGCGCCTCATGTCAGCTGTACCATTCATGGAGACGGACTGGCATCGCTACAGTTTCGCCGTTCGGCCGGTGAGGATATGGAAGAGCTTCGCTTTGCCGTCTCCGCACCCGATATGATACGGATGGAAAGGAGCGGATCGGATTTTATCATGTCTGTGGCCACCTTCGGGGAGGTTTACTCGACAAAGGAGATCGCCGGAATTGATCTTGGAGGGGAGCCGTTCGCCGGTCTTTTTCTCTGTGCGCATAACGATTCTGTCAAAGAGATGGCAGAATTCAGCAATGTACGGTTATTCCAACCTGCACCGGATGACCTTGTGCAGTACGAGCAATATATTGGCAGTATGCTTGAAGTGATGGATATCGAAACCGGGCGAAGAACCGTGCTGGGCAGTTCTTCCGGCTCGTGGCAGGCACCCAACTGGACCCCGGAAGGGAGTTATCTGATATACAATGCGGATGGACTGCTCTACAGGTTTGATATTTCAAGAGGAAAATCCAGGGTTATCAATACCGGATTTGCCAGGAAGAACAATAATGATCATGTCATATCCTTTGACGGGAAAATGATGGGAATCAGTCACCACAGTGAAGAGGACAATGGCCGGTCGGTAATTTATACCCTTCCGCTTTCAGGGGGAAGACCTGCAAGGATTACCACGGAGAGCCCATCCTATCTTCACGGGTGGTCACCGGATGGAAAATATCTTATCTATACCGGAGAGAGAGGAGGGGAATTTGATATCTACCGGATTCCTGCAGAGGGTGGTGAGGAGGAGCAGCTTACATTCAGCCATGGTCTGGACGATGGTTCGGAATATGCTCCTGACGGAAGGTCCATATATTTCAATTCGTCCCGGACCGGGACCATGCAGATCTGGAGAATGGACCCTGACGGGGGTAATCCGGTTCAGCTTACATCTGATGGCTTAAACAACTGGTTTCCCCACATATCCCCGGACAACCGCTGGATGGTTTTCCTTTCATTTCCCGAAGAAGTGCCTGCCGATACCCATCCTTTTTACGAGCGGGTCTATCTCAGGTTATTGCCCGTGGATGCAGTACCCGGAACGAAACCAAGGGTAATTGCATATCTCTATGGCGGACAGGGTACGATTAATGTTCCGAGCTGGTCACCCGACAGCAAAAGAATAGCATTCATAAGCAATGGCATTTTCGAATAATCCACAAGCTGTCCTTCCCGATATATCCCTTACAATAGTAAGTGTTTCCGGTTATATCCTTCCGAGCAGGACCATATCGAAAGGGGTGTTGATGCGAACCAGTCCGTTCTTGACCACCGTAAACTGTCCCGAATAATAATCCTTTAACCCGGTGCCGTCGGGAAACAGGGATCCGACCTCCAGCAACTTCTTCCCGGCTTTAAGATCCAGGCCGATAACGGTGATGTCGCTGTATTGACCCGACTGGTAGGTCCTGGCAAACAGGTAGGGATCTTTGCTGATCATCCTGTGCCTTCCGGCCCCGACTGACGGGTGTTCTTTCCGGAACTGTCCCAACTTCTGCCAGTGGAGAAGCATGTCGCGGACCTGGACGCCGTTGATGGTGCTGTTTTTTTCGATATCTTCCCAGTTCATGAAGCTTCTGAGTTTTGCATCTCCGTCGGCCCCTTCAATATCCAGCGGCCGGCCGGTTTCATCCCCGTAATAGATCTGGGCAGCGCCGGGGCAGAGCAGGAGCCGGGTCCCGGCCTCAAGGGGTCTGAGCCTTTCCCTGTCATACGGGGAGCCGTCGTCATGCGAACTGACATAGTTGAGGACCGTATGTCCGGCCAGCGGACCATGGAGCAGGCTGTCATATTTTGAAAACAGCGCTTCAAAGGATTCACGGGCATCCCATTTAAAACCAAAATTTATGAGCCCGTCCATGCCGCAGCTGAAATAATCAACCTTCCTGTCGCCGAAATCAAAAGTCTTCCCACCGGAAATGCCATAGTTATAAACCTCCCCGACTATGAAGAAGTCGTGGTTACCGGGAACCAGGCCGGGATTGGCTTTTTTCCATTCTTTGAAGGCACGCTCCGCTTCCTTCTCCAGTTCTGCCCATACTGACTCTTCAATATGTTTGGCCGTATCGAGGCGGTATCCGTCAAATCCAAATTTCCTGACATAATCCACCAGCCATTTGATGAGGTAGTACCGCGGGACCCTGGGATAACCGGTTCTTGCGAAAAACGCATCCAATTCCTGCATTTCCTCATCGAAACGACCCTCCATCATCCACTTATTCTTCAGGAAACCGGGCAGGTCAACAGCTTCATCACTTTCGGTCCTGATATCGGGCAGATTATCGGTTAAAGTGCAGGTTACAGTCGATTGGTAATCCCTGTAGGAACACTTTGGTTCGGTTCGCACCCAGTCATCCGGCCAGAGCGGATCCTGCCCGGTTACGGGTCCTGTATGATTGATGATGACATCCATCAGCACCCTGATTCCGTGCGCATGGGCTGTGGAGATAAACGTTCCGAGATCCGCTTCCGTTCCGAAATTCGGATCCAGCGCGGTCCAGTCGCGGGTCCAGTAGCCATGAAATCCGTAGGTAAATCCGGTCCCCTCATCCACACCGCCATGGATCTGTTCAAAAAACGGAGTGATCCAGATGGCGGTCACCCCAAGTTTGTCGAAATAACCCTCCTCGATCTTCCGGGTAATCCCTTTGAGATCTCCGCCCATAAATCCCCTCAGCGGGGCCGTTCTGCCTGTCCTGCCGAAATTGATGTCGTTGGAGGGATCCCCGTTTTGAAACCGGTCGGTCAGGAGAAAATAAATCGATGCATTCTCCCAGACGAACGGAAGATCCTGACCTGAGGGGGATGGCATCAGGCGGATGTCCGTATGCCTCGAACAGCCAGCCAGGATCAGCAGTATGGAAAAAAGATGGATAAGTGTTCTTCTGTTCATGGAATGAAATGTATTTAATGTGTAACACTGAGTTTGCTGAATATCCTGTTTAACCTGACCAGGGCAGAGAGTCTCAGGGATGTAAAGTCAAAATCGTTCAGCCCCTGCTGAAAAACGGCCCTGAAGGAAACCGTGGTGTTCCCGGTTCCCTCAATGATCAACCTGTAGACCATGGGTTTATCGCCCCGGTTAAAATAGCCGATGAATCCGGTGACCTGGTTCTGGATGCTGAGTTTTTTCAGGTTGAAGGAGATACCGGCACCGTAAAGGAACGCATCGTTCTGGAAATGGGAGTTCCCGTAATTCTGGTAGCAGTAGAATCCCCCTTTTGCATAGAGGCGGATGGATTTCAGCGACGGATTAGCCGGTGCAAAGTGCTTTGAAAAAGTAGCATCGAACCAGTAGCCCGGTGAATCCGTATGCCTTGCCCCGGCGAGGTTTGTCCCCGAGGCGGTCTTAATATTTGCGGATAACAGCAGGTCGGGCAGGGAGGGGTGCCCTTTGATTAATTGAATATAGGTGCCGACGTAGAAATCTCCAAAGCTGAGCCCCGATGGATCGTACTCTCTCGATCTCCGAAGATCCCTGGTGATCGTATCGGTTTGGTACCACTCCACCGGCCGGTAGGTGATCTGAAGGGCGGCCCGGTCGGTAAAAAGAGGGAGGTACAGGTCGGTATGGAGATTGATGGTTTGGTCGCCAACGCTGTAATGCCCTTCGGTCCCAAGTTCGAACTGGGTGTCGGATGAAAGGCACCCGTTTTTCAATTCCGGGACGGGCAGTGCATTGGGACCGAGGAAGGCCGGGGTGATAATCAGGTAATCGGTCCAGTCGGATACGCCGTCCCAGTTATGCTTCTCGTTCCACCAGGAGTAGTCGGTCTGGCCCAGGATCCCTGTGATTGGAGAATTAAGAAGGATCATGGCAACACTGATTCTTATTAAATCGGGCCACAGGTGATGATTGCCGGGATAACCGAGAACCGGGAACCGGGAACCGGAAACCGGGAAAAACTTTCCTGAAAAGGTCCTTAGCAGGGATCCGGTATTTTTCAAGGCTGAAACCAATTTGATCTAAAAGTAACCTGAAGAAATAAATTTTGCAATAGTTTTTTGCAGATGCCGACGAAGTAATCACCGGATTGAAGTGTTTGCCAGGGGAGTTATACCCGTGACTGCAGTCAGAGAATCCGGGTTATTACGACCGAGCAATCAGGGTCTGACCAGGATTTTTCCCGAACCCATATGTTCGGAATAGTGTGCAACGGCCTCATTGATCCCTGAGAGGGGAAATATTTTCTGCACGGTGATCTGTTCCCCCTGTTCCAAAAATTTCCTGGCTTTCCAGGCCAGCCGGAGTTTCCCGGCCATTCCCATGGATTGAAGGTGCTGCCCCAGCTGAAATCCTTCAATCACTTTTTGTTCTCTTAATAGAACCCGCGGGTCGAATGCAGTGTTTTCGCCGGAGAGGGCGGCGTAAGAGATGATTTTGCTTCGCGGGGGGGCCAATTCGATCAGACGGGTCCCCGCTGTTCCTCCGACGGCATCGAGGATCAGGGTGGCCTTCAGGTCCCGCATCAGCTTCTGTAATGCTTCCGGGAACGTTTCATCCGCACTGTTCAGGACATATTGAGCACCCATATTCCTTAGAACCCTTTCCTGAGCCTCTTTCCTGACAATACTTACCAGGGGAAGGTTACAGGAAGCGGTCAGGGAGACCATCATCCTGCCGAGCGCACTGGCTGCGGCATTATTAACCATGGCGCTGTGTTTTCCCTTCTTTGCAATTTGCACAAGCGCAATGGCTGTCATCGGGTTAACAAGGAGCATTGAACCCTGTTCGAAACTGATGTGTTTCGACAACGGGACACAACTGGTGGCTCCTGTCACCATATACTCAGCCCAGGTACCGTCTCCCCGGGATTTACCGGAGCAGGCAACCCGTTTCCCGATGAGCAGGGAGGAAAGAACCCCTTTTCCGGCAGCAACGACGGTTCCGCTGCCTTCGAATCCGGGTGTGACGGGAAACTGTTCAGGAGTGCCGTACAAACCCTTTATATAGCTCAAATCAGAAGGATTCAGGGGCGCTGCTGCGATTTTTACCAGCACCTCTCCGGGACCGGGAGTGGGTACAGGGACAGATTCAACAGTAAGTGCTCCTCCTTCCGAATATTGTCTGACGGCTGACATTTTTTCCGGAATCATGGCCAAAAGGAATTTTCGGGGAAGTTAATAAATGAATCTAACAGTATACGACTCTCTTCCACAATTCGTTTGATTCAATCCGGGTCATTTCAAATGCTGTTGAGCAAAAAAAACCCGCATTGTTGCGGGTTACAGATCCTGTAAAGATGATGGTGGCCGGTCAGGATGCAATCAGTTCAATCTTAAGCTGGATATCATCAGAAAGCACCATGTCCTGCAAGGTCATCTGGAATTTGACATCATATTTGGTCCTGTCGAAAGTGAGCTCTCCGGTAATTTTGTAACTTTCATCGCTTTCCTTTGAGATCTGTACATTCCTGACGGTTTCTTCATGGGTAATTCCCCTGATGGTCAGATCACCGGTAATGGATGAGCCATCAACCTTTTTAATGGTGAAAGTGGAAACCGGGTGGTTTTCCACATCGAAGAAATCGGGGGAGGAGAGATGCTGAACGAGTCTTTCCTTTGTCCGTCCTTCTTCGACACTGTAAGCCTCATCGGTAGGGGTTATGGAACTCATATCCACAGTGAAGCTTCCGGAAGCTACCGCTCCATCGCTGACTGTAAGCTCGGCCTCACTGATGTTTATGATGCCCTCATGGCTGTATAGCCCGAGCATTTCACCTTTCCAGAATAAAAAACTTTTTGCGAGATCAACATTTAGTGATGCAGCCTCAATGGCAACTGACTTTTTTCCGGAATCGGACTCCTTATTCTGACCGGTGTTGCAGGAATGAAGGATTATCGCGGCAGCTACCAAGATAATAGCAAAATAATGATTTCTTTTCATTTTCTTTTTTGTTTAAAATTTGACTTTGTTCTTTTACCCGTATCTAACAAAGAGAAAACGATTTTGTTTAAAGCACAGTTTTCCGGCAGGAGAAAAGCCAGCAGGGATTAATTGTATTTCCGTGTCATCTCAGCTCTTCTGCCGGTGCCGAAAAGAAAGAATTCATCCCGGTTCTGACCGGAAATATTGGAGTAGACATATTTTTTGCTCCACCCGTTCAGGAGGGAAAGAAGGGGAGAGAAAAGATTTATCCTGAGGGAGAGCATCCAGCGGGCGTCGTAGATAAAGCGTCTCCTTTTAAGGGCATCCACACGGGCGATATTTCCGCTGATAATATGGCTTTTT
The DNA here is from genome assembly GCA_016936975.1 of Bacteroidales bacterium. Taxonomy (GTDB): domain Bacteria; phylum Bacteroidota; class Bacteroidia; order Bacteroidales; genus JAFGWU01. The sequence continues at coordinate 66,016 of JAFGWU010000022.1, forward strand.
GATTTATCCGGCTCAAGCATGACGGGCTCATAGGGGATATCCAGATAGCGACTTATAAGCGGCATGACATGTTCGGGATACAGTGCGATCTCCTCATAGCCGATCAACATAAAAGGGATCCCCATTTTCCTGAACCGGAAGAGCAGTTTCCTGTTTTCCAGGTACCACTGCAGAGCGAGTAAAAGGATGGGTTTCCGGTTTTGCAGGTGGCGCGAATAACTCCAGCTCCTTACATCCCGGACCAGGAACAGAACCTTTAAATCGTGCTTTTCGTTGAGATACTTCAGATAA
>JAFGWU010000101.1 GCA_016936975.1 Bacteroidales bacterium
ACCGTAAGAGTTTTTAGACGAATCCACCAGGATCGATTCTTCACCGAAGAGCGCGCGGAAATGGCCAATCATTTTCTCATACAGGATTTCCGTTGTTCCCTGCTCTTCAAGGATCTGCGGCACATCTTTCCAGAAGCTGCATTCGGTTGCCGGCTTTCCGCAGGAGCAGAGAGACGTGTAATGTTTTTTCCTCCGTTCCCCGTCAAGAAGGGTATATACCTCCCCGAGCCCGATGATGCCCGAATGGGCGCCGAGTGCGAGATCCAGGATCGTGCTTCCCGAATGCCCGAGACCGGCGATATAGATGATTTTCTGTTTCAAATTACCTGTCCTGTTGAATTAAAGAGCATGCAACCGGGTCGTTAAAGATACTGATATTTTCAGGATGGTAAGTAAAAACCGGCCGTCAGAAACCATGAAAGTCATTTCCAGGGGATTCAGTTTAATCCGTTTAAACTCCTGCAAAGAACATGATACTTTTATAGGTCATGTCAATAGCAAAATAGACAAACGTAAGGGCAAATATTTTAAACACAACAGGAACCACCTCCGGTTTTGACAGTAACTTCCTGAAACGGGAGAAGAGGAATGCTGCCATGATGGTTGATATCAGCCATCCAATCTGCACCAGTCCCATGAAGGTATATTCCCCGGCACTGAGCCGCTCGCCCAGCAGCATGGCTTTCGGAATACAGATTGTAATCCAGTAGGTCCACAGCACCCCGTTTGTGATGATCATGGCGGTAATCTTCCAGAATCCGAACTGTACCTTCTCCCCTGAATCGATCCGTTTCACCTTCCAGATTGAAAAGGCTATCCAGACCAGGATGACCGCTCCTGCAAAGGAAAGTCCCCTGAAAACCGCTTCCCGGAAATTGAGGGCTATAACAACCAGGAGACTGATCACTGCAACCAACGTTTCCAGGAAGAAGGCTATGAAGATAATCCGGAAGCTCCGGGCAAATCCCGACTGAAGGATCTCTGTGAATACCGCGGTAATAACCGGACCCGGTATCAGCCCGCCGATAAACCCGAGCAACAGAGCCGTAATCAGTTCCTGGACCATTCTGATAATTTTCTAACCAATCTTAGCGGATGTAAACATATTAATTTCCTGCTCATCGGCAAAGAAGTGGGCAAAATTCATGAATTCTACGTCCGGGGCTAAAATTCATAGGTGACAGAATTGAATGGGTGTGAAAAATTCATGAATTTTGCCTGCATTGTCAGATCGCATTTTTTCATTGTCAGATCGGGTCCAACGTTTGTTAGATCGTTTCCAGCCACTGTAAGCTGGCCTCCAACGACTGTAAGTTGGTTTCCGACGATTGTAAGTTGGTTCTCAAGTAACTGATAATTAATAAAAAACATTATAATCGTGACTATTTTGCCATCCGGGAGTCAGAATCCCGGCACTAAAAAGTTGACATGGTTCTTCATTCATTCCCGCCATGCAAGGAATCTTACCACAGTGCGCTGGCGAGAAACCCTCGATCCAGCAGGCAGGACCCAGCAGGCAGGATCCAGCAGGCAGGAAGCAGGAGGCAGTAGGCCCGCTTGCTCAAAGCTTCGGCGGGTGAAACAGTAGCCACGCCATGCTGGCGTGGAATATATACGATTTAAAGCAATTTGCCAGGCTAAATAAAGAATCAAAATCCTGGACCCTGGACCCTGAACCCTGAACCCTGAATCAGATCCCGAAACAAGTTCGGGATAAGTTCGACATAACAGATTCAGTTCGTTACACTCCTGAATGTGCAGTCTCACTAACCCCGGACCGTATCAGCATCATATTTTGAACCGCGTTTTAACTCCCTTGGAGAAATTTATGTAGTTTTACGGATATTCTTTCCCGTTATGAAATCTGTAAAACGAAGCCTGTCAATCTTCCTGGTTTGTGTGTTTCCATTTGTTTTATTGTCCTGTAAGAAAACCTTCCGGGGGAGCATTGAGGATGGGTTGATGGTATTCGGTCCTGAAAGGATTGTAAAAACAACCGGTGAGAAGGAATTTTTTACGCTTGAATTGGGAATAAAGGATATGGAACACTACATGGACGGGTTCCTGCTCATGATTCACAATGGGGATGAGCGCGGCGATTCCGGTGTTCTCGCCTTGTCGGTGCATCTGGATGATCATGAGATTATTAAACCTGCTGATTTGAAAAAGGGAAAATTACGGATGGAGCGGAGTCTCATCTTCCATGAAGAACCGGAACTCAAATTTTTCTTGGATGGGGAGACGGGCAGTTTTATCACCGTTACGCTCATGGGATGGCTCCGGGATGACCGGATGGTTGATACAGACGGGAACATTTACAGGACGGTAAGGATAGGCGGTCAGACCTGGATGGCGGAGAATTTAAAGGTTACCCGGTACAACGACGGTACTCCCATACCCCATGTGACCGATCCGGGGGCGTGGTATCAGCTGTCGACACCGGCCTACTGCTGGTATCAAAACGATTCTGCCGGCTATGCTGAAACCTATGGGGCCCTTTACAACTATTATGCGATCAACAGCGGCAGGCTGGCTCCGGCAGGGTGGCGCGTTCCCACTGATGAGGATTTCCGGAAGCTGATATTAACCCTCGACCCCGATGCCAACTTTGTACGGCATGAAGCCAGTTTAACGGCAGGGGGGAAACTGAAGGAAACGGGGACGCAGCGATGGGCCGGCCCCAATACCGGAGCAACCAACGAAAGCGGTTTTTCGGCGCTTCCGGGGGGGTGCCGCTCCTACGCGGGAAATTTTTCCACGCTTGGAACCTTCGGTTATTTTGGATCATCTGTTGATGAATCTTCTCTTGCGTTGCGGTTTGCTTCGGGCAGTGCCTTCATGCGCAGCCATATTTCAAAGTATGTAGGGGTATCGGTACGCTGTGTCAGGGATGAGTAAAGCAACTCTTTCCCGGCACTGATATTTTCATGTGCCGGACTGATATTTAAATTTGGAACGATTGAATAATTCCAGCTGTTCCTGTTATTTTTCCAGCTAAAAAGGATATAAACCCGTCACTTTTCATTTCCCCACAATTATTCCGGCCCTTCTTTTCAGGTCTTTCAGATCATTCTTTTCCTTAATGGAATCCCTGCCGACCTGCAGGGTCATCTGCGCATGCCTGACAAGAGCCTTTTTGTGACTCTTTTTTACCGCGAATTCATGAATTATGGTCAATACTTCCATCAATCTGATGATCACTGCCGGACTTCCTGCGGAGAACTGCCGGATCTGATTGAATGCCGCATCCAGAACGCCTTCAAAGTCGAGGGTATCGGCAATGACCCGCAACTGATTTTTATCATCCACACGGTATTTTGAAGGAAATCGGGCACGGACAAGATAACACATTGCCGAAGTGAGATTATCGATACAGGCAATGGCGGTATAGGGGTCATTTACTCCGGGTGACAGCGCCCGCACTGCAATTTCAACCATCTGGTGGATAGAGAATTCAAGGTCCTGCTGAGCCGTTTTTGTTTTTCCAACCACAAACGGAAGCAGAATCTTTTCCCGATCCTCTTTTTCGAGGGTGTCGTTTGTATAGAGTTTGCCTATATCAATATCTTCCACCAGGTAGTCGCCGGGCCGGCAGGTTAACTCGAGCAGGGCATCAAGGCCGGTTATCATATTCAGCAATGATTCACTGTCAATATATTGCAGGTACCCGTTTGCATCGCTTTTTACAGTAATCATATGATGGTACCCTGCCTTTATGGCATCTACGGGCAAATCCTTTTCATCATCCATTTCGTCTCCCATCTTTTCAGGGAACAGAATTTTGATCCTTTTGGAAATAAAGGCTGAAATATCCGAAATGACTTTATCTGCCTGGATGCTGATGGCAATATGGTGGATAAATACGATCAGCAGGATAATATTTACAATCGCGGCGAGGATCGCGAGAAGAATAGAGATTGACGGGATAAAGGAATCGCCATTGTTCTCCTTTACGGTATTCAACACGATCAGGCAATAGAGATAGGTTGCGATATAGGAGCCCAGCACAACCTGGTTGAGCCTGATATACATGAAGTTCTTTATCAGCCTGGGACCCAGCTGTGAGGAAGCCAGGGTTAAGGCAACCAGAGTCACCGAGAAGACCGTTCCAGCCACCCCGATCATCGCGCCGGATATCGTGGATAAGATGCTGCGGGCAGAGTCTGCGCTGTATACAAATAAGAAGCGCCCGATGCCTTCCTGTGACAGAGAGACGAACCCGTCCAGGTAGATGATTCCGATGGCCAGCAGGATTGAGAAAAGGATGATGAGTGTGGGAACAAACCAGAAAGTGGCCTTCAATTCATTCCAGAAAAAAAGTAATTTCTTCATCTCTTTATAGTTTAAACTCTTAGCAGGCCACGGAACCCCCTTGCGGCATAATACGATTCCGCGCTGTTGTGATAAATAAATGTCTTCCCGTATCGCCTGTCCCCAAAGATTGCTCCTCCGAGTTCCCGGATGCTTCCCGGGGTAAGAATCCAGCTGGATGTTTTCGTATCGAATGGTCCGGATTGCTGCAATGTGTAATACTCTTCTTCCGCCAGGAGCTCTATGCCCATTTCGCCTGCCATTCCTGTAGCACTGTGACCGGGCTTATTTTCTTTCCTGGATGCAAGCGCTTCCGGGTCGTAACAGACGCTTCTGCGCCCTTTCGGGCTTTCCTTAGAGCAATCATAAAAAATGTATTCGTCGCTCTTTTTATCGTATGCCAGCACATCCGGTTCCCCTCCCGTTTTTTCCATTTCATTCAGGGACCACAATTTTCCGGGATTTTTTTCAAGCCTGGTTTGGAGATCAGACCATTTAAACCCTTTATGCCGGTGCATATTTTTCCCGAAGCGCGTTTCCAGGATTTGGAGCAGTTCCAGGCTCTGTTTTGATGTCAGTTCTTTTTTATTTTCCATGAGCTATGAATATGTTTTGAACCCCGGCATTACCTGTTCGCTCGTTTTATTGAGTACAGCTCCTTCCGTCTGTCCCTCAGATTACGGACACTTCCAAACTGGTTCAGTTCACGCAGACTGCCGATATCGACATCGGCAATCAGTATCATTTCGGTATTTGGTGTGGCCTCGGCTTTTATTCCATTGGTCGGAAAAGAAAAATCGCACGGGGTGAACACCACCGACTGGGCATACTGTATATCCATGTTGTGCACTTTGGGCAGGTTCCCGACACAACCGGCAATGGCTACATAACATTCATTCTCAATAGCTCTTGCCCGTGCGCAATTTCTGACCCGGGAGTAGCCATTCTGTGTGTCGGTCAGGAAGGGCACAAACAGAATATCCATTTCTTCATCAGCCAGTATCCGGCTCAGTTCGGGGAATTCGATATCGTAACAGATCAACACGCCAATTCTCCCACAATCCGTGTCGTAGGCCCGGATGGCATTTCCCCCCTGCAATCCCCATACTTTAGACTCATCGGGTGTCACATGTATTTTCTCAAACCGTTCAAACCCGCCGTCCCTTTTACAAAGATATCCTACATTGTAAAGATTATTATCCACGATCTCCGGCATACTTCCGGTAATGATATTGATGTTGTACGAGATGGCCAGTTCGGCGAATCGTTTGGTTATATCTTCAGTATACTCTGCCAGTTTTCTGATTGCTTCGGGTTCAGACAGATGATTGTAATCCGACATCAGCGGGGCATTAAAGAACTCCGGAAAAAGGGCGAAATCAGCCCTGTAGCCCGAAACGGCATCCACAAAACATTCCGCCTGCTGCATGAGTTCCTCAAAATCTTTATAAAGCCGCATCTGCCACTGGATCAGTCCAAGTCTTACGATGGTTTTTTTTATCGCAGCGGATTTTGATTTCTTCTCATAATAGACATTATCCCATTGCAACAGCACTGCATACTCTTTCGATTCTTTATCCCCTTCCAGGTACCCCTGCAGAACCTTCACCGGATGAAAATCGTTCGACATCTGGAAGTCCAGCACCGGATCGTGGATCTCCTTCTTCCGCACTTTATCGATATATTCACGGGGTGACATTTTTGAAGAATAGCGGTGGTAGTTTGGTATCCGTCCGCCGATAATGATTCCTTTCAGGTTTAATTTTTCACAGAGTTCCTTCCGGTAGTCATACAATCTTCTCCCCAGTCGTAATCCGCGGAATCCGGGTTTGATAAAAATTTCTATACCATAGAGTATGTTGCCTTCCGGGACATGCGTATCGAAGGTATAGGCTCCGGTGATTTCCCTGTAGGTGTGGTGGTCGTCGAAATTATTATAATCTACGATGATGGACAATGCACAGCCTGCGAGTTCGTCATCGATTCTGATCCCGACCTGGCCTTGTGGGAATTTTGTAATTAGAGTATTGATATGATGTTCCTTCCAGTATGCTTCAGGCATATTCGAATACGCCTCTCTCATAGCCTCCTTTATTTCTTCATAGTCTTCCATTTTCAGGAAAACAAGCTCAATATTATCTATGGCATGAATATCTTTTTTTGATTCCATTGAAAATTATTTTTACATACTGTTCACTCTTCGGCATGTCGGGACAAGACAGACCGGGGCAGGTTCGTTACTCTGCCTTTCCCGCGCAATTTGAACGATTAAAGATAATAAACAGTTTCCGGAACCCGATACCCCCACGCAATGCTTTGCATGGAAATTTTAAGGTTGAAGGATTAAGGATGTAGCCCCGCCATGTGTGGCGGGGAATGTTCATGATCTAGCCCCGCCATGTGTGGCGGGGAATACAATTTCAAGAACCGGGAACAAATTTTCGCCCCCCCGCGTTGAGTTTCTATAACCGCGAGTAGAGTTTCCAGAACCGCGAGTAGAGTTTCCAGAACCCTAAGTAGAGTTTCCAGAACCCTAAGTAGAGTTTCCAGAACCCTAAGTAGAGTTTCCAGAACCCTAAGTAGAGTTTCCAGAACCGTAAGTAGAGTTTCCAGAACCCTAAGTAGAGTTTCCAGAACC
>JAFGWU010000102.1 GCA_016936975.1 Bacteroidales bacterium
ATCGCCCAATCGCCCAATCACCCAATCACCCAATCGCCCAATCGCCCAATCGCCCAATCGCTCAGTCGCCCAATCGCTCAGTCGCCCAATCGCCCAATCGCCCAATCGCTCAGTCGCCCAATCGCCCAATCGCCCAATCGCCCAATCGCCCAATCGCTCAGTCGCTCAATCGCTCAGTCGCTCAGTCGCCCAATCGCTCAGTCGCTCAATCGCTCAATCGCTCAGTCGCCCAATCGCTCAGTCGCTCAATCGCCTAAAACGTCTCAATAATATTCAGCATCCGCGTCGTGCATTTCACGGCCGCGACGGTCTGGTCGGGATCCAGCCCGCGGGTTTTAAATACTTTTCCCTGGTAATCCCAGGTAATGGTACATTCGACCAGCGCATCCGTTTTTCCTCCCGGGGGAATGGTCACCACGTAATCGGTCAGTACGGGATGTTTTTTATTCAGCCTGTCGTAAATTTTCCAGAGTGCCTTCATGAAAGCGTCGTACTGTCCGTCCCCGGAAGCGGTCTCCTCGTAGACCTTCTGGTCGATCTCTATCGCCAGTGTGGCCATCGATTTCAGTCCCCTCGCCACCGAGAGGGAGTAATTGATGATTTTAATATGTTCCTTGATGCGCCGGCCCCGCAGGACATCCGAAATGATGAAGGGGAGATCTTCCTTGGTGATCATCTCTTTCTTATCGCCCAGTTCAATGACCCGCTCGGTGACCGTCTTCATCTCCTCCTTATCCATTTTTATTCCCAGCTCCTGAAGATTCTTCATGATACTGGCCTTCCCCGACATTTTCCCGAGGGCGTACTGTCTTTTCCTGCCAAACCGTTCCGGCAGGAGATCATTGTAATAGAGATCGTTTTTCTGATCCCCGTCTGCATGTATCCCGCTGGTCTGGGTGAATACATTTTCCCCGATCAGCGGCTTATTGGGAGGGATCCTCACCCCGGAAAAGGTTTCTACAAGCTTGCTGACCATATAGAGCTTTTCTTCCCGGACATTCAGGCCGTATTTAAGATGATCCCTGATAACCCCGATCACGCTTGACAGGGGGACGTTTCCCGCACGTTCTCCCAGTCCGTTCAGGGTGGTGTGAATGCCGGAGATACCGGCGTTGATGGCCGAAAAGACATTGGCGGTTGCCAGGTCGTAATCGTTGTGGGCATGAAAGTCAAAACGCAGTCCGGGATACCGGCTGACCATATTAAGGCAGAAATCATAGCTCTCCAGGGGGTTCAGGATCCCGAGTGTGTCGGGCAGCATGAACCGGTCGATCCGCTCATTTTTAAGGCAATCGAACATCCGGTAAACGTATTCGGGTGAATGCCGCATTCCGTTTGACCAGTCCTCAAAATAAACATTGACCCTGATGCCCATTTCCCCGGCATATTGAATCACCTCCCTGATGTCGTCAAGATGCTGTTCCGGGGTTTTCCGGAGCTGGTACTGGCAATGCTTCAGCGAACCTTTCGTAAGCAGGTTGATCACCCTGCCTCCGGCCCGGCGGATCCAGTTCAGTGACTCCCTGCCATCCACGAAACCAAGGACTTCAACACGGTCGAGAAGCTTGTTCTTCCTGGCCCAGTCGAATATCAGTTTCGCACCCTGGAACTCTCCTTCCGAAACCCTTGCAGAGGCCACCTCGATCCGGTCGACATTCAGCTCATCAAGCAATAACCTGGCAATGTTCAGCTTCTCTTTTGCAGTAAAGCTTACCCCCGAGGTCTGTTCTCCATCCCGGAGGGTCGTATCCATGATGATGATGTTCATCATTCAAAATCTTTAAACCTGAAATCTGACGGTTCCCGGTACCCAGCTGAAACCTTCCAAGGTCGCAAAAATAGGAAACTTATTGAACACATTTAATAATTCGGCAGGGAAAATAAGAAATCTGTCACATTTCCGGTTTTGGAATGTGAAATGAATTATAAAAAAATGAGATTTACTTTTAAACTATAATAAACCGGTTATTCTTTCTCTTTTTCCCTTTCTTCTTTTTCCTTCAGTTTCTGCTCGAGTTCCCTGATATCTGAGTTGAGCCGGTTAATCTGACCGTTTAATTGCTGTTTGTCTGCTTCCAGGGCCTTTATTTTTTTGGTATAAACCGATTTGTAATAGAAGAAAGCGGTCAGGTAGGCTATCAGTCCCGCAACGACCAGCAGGATGATTATTTCGACGATGGCACCGCCTCTGGTTTGTGCTAACAGTATAAATAATGTGTTCATTTTTTTTAGTTATTAATGATTACTTCCGTTCGTCTGTTTCTTGACCTGCCTTCTGCCGTTGTGTTGTCGGCGACAGGCTCGGTTTCACCTTTTGAGTGGGTCCGGATTCGATCCCCGGGCAATCCCGAATCCTTAAGATAGCCGGCAACGCTTTCAGCCCTTCGCCTTCCAAGGTCCATGTTGTAATCGGCAGGACCTATCCAGCAGGCATGGCCGGTGACGTTCACCAGTGTCTCCGGTTTTTTCTCAAGGTAAATTTTACATTCAGAAATGAATTTTTCCAGGGATTCATTGGTTATGAACTGCGCACTGTTAAATGCAAACTGCACCACAGCTTTTTCAGGGATGGACAGCACCGCTTCGGCAGCTGATGAGTCGGCTTTCAGGGTTGTGCCTGTTTCATCTGCCGCCTCTTCGGGCAGAACCTGTTCGGTGGTCACCGGTCCCTCCAGGATTTTATTCAGGCGGCTGACATAATACCACGTCGCCAGGAAGGACCAGATTAAAAATAGTGCAATTCCGATGATCAGGGATCTCATGGTTAAAGTTTTTATTTTAGTTTGGTTTATCCATGCAAGTTAATATTTATTGGAATGCGGTTCAAGTCCCAGGGGAATAAAACAGTAAACAGTAAGCAGCAGGCAGTAAGCAGCAGGCAGTTGTAGCCACGCCATGCATGGCGTGGAATATCAACGATTTTAGCAGTCTACTCAGCAATATGAAAAGTCAGGACCCTGCTTTGTCCACCGAAGTTGCCTGTGGCAACGTAGGTGGGCACCCTGTACCCTGCACCCTGCACTCTGCACCCTGCACCCAGCACCCTGCACCCAGCACCCAGCACCGTTTAATATTTCCCATTATTATCTTAATTTTGCATCTTCCATTACAACCAGAACAGGAGAAATGCTTACAGTTCATAAGATCGGCGGAACCTCAATGTCGAAGTTCGGGGAGGTTCTGCAAAACATCATTATCGGCCGGAACAGGGATGGGGATTATTATAACCGCATTTTCGTGGTTTCTGCCTACAGCGATGTTACCAATTGGCTGCTTGAACATAAAAAAACCGGTGAGCGGGGGGTCTACGCCCTTTTTGTAAACAATGCGGATTATGAGGATGCACTGGACGATGTGCTCACAAAACTGATCCGCATCAATGCGGGTTTCCGGGATATCGGGCTGGATTTGCAGGTTGCGGATGCATTCATATCGGAACGGATCGGTCAGAGCAGAAACTACCTCCGCAGTCTTGCCGAGGTCCTCGCATCCGGTTACGTGAACAGGCAGAATATTCTCCTGGCGGCGCGGGAGATCCTTGCGTCCGTAGGAGAGGCTCACTCGGCCTTTAATTCGGTTAATATCCTTCAGAATAACGGAATCAATGCACTGTTTGTCGACCTTTGCGGATTCCATGATGCGGAGTTCCTCACGATTGACGAGCGCATCCGGCGTGCCTTCAAAGGGCTGGATTATGCCTCGGTTATACCTGTTGCTACCGGCTATACAAAAGGGACCGAGGGGATTATGCGGGAGTTTGACCGGGGGTATTCGGAGGTTACGTTTTCCAAGATCGCGGTTGAGGTGGGTGCCGGTGAGGCGGTTATTCATAAAGAGTATCACCTCTCCAGCGCCGATCCGATGATAGTGGGTGTCGAAAATTCGCGCCCCGTGGGAGTCACCAATTTTGATATTGCCGATCAGCTGGCCGATGTCGGGATGGAAGCCATTCATCCCAAAGCCTCTAAATCCCTTGAAATAGCCGGGATCAATATCCGTATAAAGAATACCTTTGAACCCGACCACCCGGGCACACTGATAACGAAAAATTACAGGGGGGACCAGTCGGCTGTTGAAATAATCTCCGGAACAGACAGGGTGGTAGCCATCGAGGTGCACGACCCCTTTATGGTCGGGCAGGTCGGGTTTGATCTGAACCTCATGAAGATCATGGAACGGTACCACATCAGTTATATCCTTAAATCGACCAATGCCAACAGCATCACGATGGTGATATGGGAACGGGACCGGAGTGGTGAATTATTGGAGGAACTGAAACAAACCTATCATGAGGTTACGGAAAAAAAGGTCTCGCTGGTTTGTGCACTCGGCACCAATATCGCCCGGCCGGGAGCGCTGGCCAGGGCTTCGACAGCCCTTGCCTCCGGCGGAATAAATATCGAGGCGGTATCGCAATCCCTGAAGCAGGTGAACATGCAGTTCGTGATTGCCCGTGAAGATTACCATAAGGCGGTAATTGCCCTGAACAGGGCGCTCTGCCTCAATCCCCTGTGAAACGTTTGGGAACCTTGAACCAGTCATCCGGAACCATGAGTGACCCCCAGAACAACCATCCGCTGAACAACTATTACAGCACCATTTACAAAAGGTATGACCTGGTGAATCGTATTTTTACCTTTGGCATGGACCGGAGGTGGCGAAAAAGGGCCGTTTCGGAATGCCTGGAGACCCATCCCGGAAAGATCGTTGATCTCTGCACCGGCACCGGCGACCTGGTAACTGAGATGGCACGGGCCGCAAAATACCGGCCGGAACTTACAGGGTACGATTTTTCGGAAGAGATGCTGCAGCGGGCCATGACAAAAGCGGTACGGGATGATCTTCCTGTTCATTTTGTCAAAGGAGATGTGGCATCCATGCCGTTTGAAACCGGTTTTTTTGACACGGCAGCAATCGCTTTCGGCCTCAGGAACCTGCTCTATGAAAATTCCAATGCGGAAAGGCATCTTGGGGAAATCAGAAGAATACTGCGGAGCGGGGGCAGGTTTGTAATCCTCGAAAGCAGTAAGCCTTCCAACCGGATCTGGAGACTTTTCAACAATATTTACCTCCGGTTCATCCTGCCTTACCTCGGGGGCGTTATCTCAGGAAATTTCCAGGCCTACAGGTACCTGTCCATTTCTTCCGCCCATTATTACACCCGGGCGGAGATGCAGGATATCCTTGAATCCAGCGGATTCAGGGTTTTAAAGAGCCATCCGCTTTTCCTCGGATCGGTCATGCTGATGGTTGCTGTGAAACAGGTTGCCGAATAACCTGGTTTTCCATGTTCTTTAAAAATGAATGTCTAACTTTGATGGTTAAATTATAAAGATGGATATTGAGGAATTAAACAGGATCAGCCGGAACAGTTTCATTGAGCATCTCGGCATTCGGTTCCTGGATTTTGACGGCCACCGCATCACGGCATCCCTGGAGATCAAACCGTTTCACCTTCAGCCAGCCGGGGTGGTTCACGGAGGGGTGTACATTTCGCTTGCCGAAACTGTTGCCGGAGCCGGATCGGTCCTGCTGGTCCGGCGCGATGGAAAACTCGCCTACGGCACCGTGGTGAGCAGTCAGCATATTGCAAAGGCAACAGAGGGAACCATTACTGCCGTGGGCAAACTGGTACACAAAGGATTTAATAAACATATCTGGGATGTGAAAATAAATGACCGGAACGGCAAACTTATTTCAATGAGTCGTGTTACTAATAGTATTACAGAAATGGACCAGGACACCATTCATCATACGATTCAGAACCGGACCAAGTGATGAGCGACGATTTGACAGGAGTTCATGCTTTATGCATTCAGAAAAACCTCTCTTTTGCAACTTTTCGCCTGCCCCGTCAGTCTGCACCGGTAACCTATATCCAGACCGCACCCTCATCCGGAGAGGGAGGATCCGTAAGTGATCTTCCGGTAGAGAAGGGATTTCTGATGGCTCCTTTCGAACACCGGAACGGGAAAAAATATCTCCTTGTAAGACCGGATATCATCATCGAAGGGAAGAAGGCAGACCGGTCGCTGATGGACCGGATGGCCGCCATGAAGGAGAATCCGCTTCCCGCCCGGGAACCGGAAGAGCCGCTGGTGATCGGGAAAGAGGAATTCATAAAACAGGTCAGGAGCATCAGGAAACAGATTTCGAAGGGTGCTTTTCAGAAAGCCGTGCTTTCAAGAATTGTCACGGTGGATGGCAATTACATACCCGTTATCTCCGATATTTTCCTGGAGGTGTGCCGCAAACATCCCAATGCGTTCGTCTATGTTTTGAGGCATGAGGGCCATTTCTGGCTGGGGGCCTCTCCCGAACCACTGCTCAGGCTTTCCGGCGGACAGCTGTCGACAGTGTCGCTGGCAGGCACCAGGCCCTATGCAGGTGAGAATATGGATCTGAAAAACTGGACCCTCAAGGAGATAGTGGAGCAGGAGTATGTTACGCGATATATCCACGATATCCTTCATGCGTTCCGGATCGATAATTACAGGGTGACCTCCCCCTACGTTAAGCGAGCCGGTGACCTGGTACATCTCCGGACCGACTTCTCTTTTGATTTCGCGCAACTATCAGGCCGGATTTGGGAACTGGTGGATGCACTTCATCCCACTCCTGCTGTTGCAGGACAGCCCAAAGAGGATGCTGTGCGGTTTATCCGGCAGATCGAACCGCATGACCGGGAATATTATACCGGTTTTCTGGGGCCCATCCACTCCGAAGGAGCATTCGACCTGTTTGTGAACCTCAGGTGCATGAAGATTACTCCCCGTTACCTCTCCCTTTACATCGGCGGAGGGATTACCCTTGAGAGCAATCCCGGGGATGAGTGGGATGAAACCTGCTGGAAAGCACAGGGTCTGCTGAATATCATTCACACTTTCTCTCCTGAGTCAATCCTGAAGGAATGCAGATGAATCAACATATCGCTGACCTGGCATCCCTGCTCCGCAGGCTCGGAGTCCGGCATGTCGTGATCGCCCCGGGATCAAGAAATGCCCCTCTTATACAGGTGTTCCAGCGGGACCCTCAGTTCAGATGCATCGGTCATGTGGACGAGCGGTCGGCAGGATACATGGCGCTTGGAATGGCAATGGTTTTGAATGAACCGGTTGTGGTGCTGACCACCTCCGGAACCGCGGCCCTGAACCTGGGCCCGGCCGTCGCTGAAGCGTTTTGCCGGCAGGTGCCTCTGATTGTCATTACCGCAGACAGACCCCGGGAGTGGCCCCCGCATTTCAATAATCAGATTATTGACCAGGAGGAAATTTTTATCCGTAATTCGAAAGCTTTCCTGAACCTTAACACCGATGTGGCCGGTGAAGATGCCCTGGCACAACTCCGCGACGAGATCCAGGGGATTATTACCCTTGCATCCTCCGGCCGCCCCGGACCGGTCCATTTAAATATCCTCCTGAAGGAACCCCTGTATGACGAAATTCCCCCTGCATCCTCCTTTACGATAAATCCCGCCTCCGCAGTCCGTGAGCCCCGGAGTGGAAAGGATTGTCTTTCCCTGGCCGATGAAGATTTTATTTTCGGGCATCTGAAAGGACAGAAGAAAGTGCTGATGCTGGCAGGCCTTCAATCTTACAGCAGGGAAGACCAATACCTTATGGCCTCCCTCTCATCCCTGTACCAGGTGGTGGTGGTGGCAGAGAATATCGCAAATATTCCTTCAGATTTATTTATCTCCAGGCCCGAACTGCTCCTGGGTTCCCTTAACGATGCAGGACGGCAGCTGCTGACACCCGACCTGGTGCTGGCTTTCGGAGGGCAGGTGGTTTCCAAAAGGATGAGACTATTTATACAGGCGCTTCGGGAGGTTCCCGTAAAGACAACGGATTGTTTTCCCGCAGAATATTTTAAAAGGATGATTCAGCGTGAGGAGATGGGTGAGCAAAACCGATTCCTGGGCATCTGGAAAAGTGCACTGTCGGTGTCGGAAGAGCGGGCTGATCATTTTATTGAGCAGGCCGGGTTCTGTAACCTGACCGCCATTGGCAGGGTGCTGGAGTCCATTCCCCGTAATGCGCTTGTGCACCTGGGAAATTCCTCGGTCATACGTTATGCTCAATTGTTTCCCACCCGTCCCGACCTTAAATATTTCAGCAACCGGGGAACCTCGGGCATTGATGGCTGTCTTTCTTCAGCCGTCGGTTCGGCCATGGTGTCGGATGAACTGAATGTGGTAATCCTCGGGGATCTAAGTTTTGTATATGATTCAAACGGGCTCTGGAACAGAAACTTTCCGGATAACCTGAGAATCATCGTTATCAATGACGATGGCGGCGGAATATTCAGGATCATAGAGGGTCCGGACCGGATGCCGTTTTTCGAGGAATTTTCAGTTACCCATCACCCGGTTTCTATCAAAAGGCTCTCGGAGGCCTTCGGACATGCGCATCGCGTTGCCGGAGATTTTAACGGGATGGAGGAGGGATTGGAGCGCCTTTTCGGTTCCGGTCCAGGGCCGGTGGTGCTGGAAATTGAAACCGGCGAAAGTGAAAATAGTCGTATCTTTAAACAGTTTTTTCAATCATTAAAGAGTTCCTGAAATGCAAAAACGTGAATGGAAAACCATCAGGGAGTACGAGGAGATCAGGTTTGATTTCTTCGGGGGGATTGCAAAAATCACCATTAACCGTCCGCGTTATCATAATGCGTTTACCCCGGATACAACCCGGGAGATGAGCGACGCGCTGCTGCACTGCCGGGAGATGACCGACGTGCGGGTGATCATCCTGACGGGAGCCGGGGATAAGGCTTTCTGCAGCGGCGGGGACCAGAATGTGAAGAGTTATGCCGGATATGTAGGTAAGGATGGGGTTCCCCGTTTGAATATCCTGGATGTGCAGAAACAGATCCGGTCCATCCCCAAGCCCGTTATTGCCATGGTCAACGGTTATGCCATCGGGGGAGGGCATGTCCTGCACGTGGTCTGCGACCTGACCATCGCCTCTGAAAATGCACGGTTCGGACAGACCGGGCCGAGGGTGGGAAGTTTTGATGCCGGGCTCGGTTCCTCCTACCTGGCAAGGCATGTGGGACAGAAAAAAGCCCGGGAGATCTGGTATCTCTGTAATCAATACAGCGCCGCGGAAGCCCAGGAGATGGGACTGGTGAATAAGGTGGTCCCGTTTGAACAACTTGAGGATACAACTGTTGAATGGTGTAAAAAGATCATGGAGCACAGCCCGATCGCCCTGCGGATGATCAAAGCGGGTCTCAATGCAGAACTCGACGGACAGATAGGGATCCAGGAGCTGGCCGGCAATGCAACCATGCTCTATTATATGACAGAAGAGGCACAGGAGGGTAAGAATGCGTTTCTTGAGAAACGCAAGCCCGACTGGGATCAATTTCCAAAATTACCCTGATATGGCATCTGCACGAATCTGGATAAAAGCATTTCGTCTGCGCACCCTACCGCTGGCCCTTTCGGCAACCATCCTGGGAAGCTTCCTTTGCTATGCCAACGGAGCCTTCAGATGGGAGGTGCTTCTTTTTGGTTCCCTGACCACCCTCTGTCTGCAGGTCCTCTCCAACCTTGCCAACGATTACGGGGACGCCCTGAAGGGGACGGATGACAAAAACCGGGTGGGTCCGCTCAGGGTAACCCAGGCCGGACTGGTTACCCGCGCTGAGATGAAACGCATGATCATTCTTTTCGTTCTGTTGAGCCTGGTATCGGGCAGCCTCCTTATTTATACCGGATTGGGGAAGATGAGCTTCGGCTTCTACCTGGTTTTCTTCCTGCTTGGTTTCACCGCCATCTATGCAGCCATTAAATATACCATCGGTAAAAATCCATACGGTTATGTCGGTTTCGGCGATGTGATGGTATTCATCTATTTCGGGATACTGGGTGTGGCCGGTACCTATTTCCTGCATGCCCACTCCTTTCACTGGAGCATCCTGATGCCTGCCTCTGCGATCGGATTGTTCAGCGTGGGGGTTTTGAACCTGAACAACCTGCGCGACAGGGAGAATGACAGGATAAACGGAAAAAGGACCCTCGTGGTGAGGATGGGATTGAGCTGGGCCAGAATCTACCATGTTATGCTGCTGTTTGCCGGATTCCTTCTGAGCCTGATCTATACCATCACCCATTTTGAATCGGCTTACCAGTTTATGTTTGTCCTCGTTTTACCCCTCCTGGTTTCGGATATTAAAACGGTGCTTACCAATACGGTGCCGGTTGAGCTTTACCCCGAGCTGAAAAAACTGGCTATAACGACGCTGATGTTTTCTCTTTCATTTGGAATAGGGCTGATTCTTTGAATGATCCGGGCAACCTTTATAAAACACATCCTCAGATTCATTTCCCCTGCCGGAACCTCCAGGGGCGTGCTTGCCGAAAAGGATTCCTGGTTTGTTAAACTGACCGACCCCGTTGATCCCTCAATTACCGGAATAGGGGAGTGCTCCATCCTGCCGGGACTGAGTTATGATTATTCCGGGGATTTTGAATCGCGTCTCGAGTCGGTCTGCAGGATGATCAGCAGGGGGGAATTGCCGGTTGATGCGCCTTTGCCGGATCATCCTTCCATACGCTTCGGACTTGAGACCGCGTTGCGGGATCTCCGGACCGGTGGAAAACGGCTCCTATTTTCTACCCCGTTTACAGACGGCAGAGCCGGCATTCCGACTAACGGATTGATCTGGATGGGAACAAAACAATCGATGCTGGATCAGATTGCTGAAAAGATTGAGCAGGGCTTCAGGGTGATTAAGATGAAGGTCGGGGCACTCCGTTTTGAGGATGAGCTGGAGATCCTTCATTCGGTGCGGGGCAGGTTTGACCGGTCCGACCTGGAAATCAGGCTTGATGCCAACGGTGCCTGGAAACCGGGGGAAGCCCTCGACCGGCTACACCGTTTGGAGGACTTTGGCATCCATTCCGTTGAGCAACCCATCCGGCAGGGAAACGTAGCGGAGATGTCACGCCTCTGTGAGGCTTCTCCTGTGGATATTGCTTTGGATGAGGAGCTGATAGGGATTTCAGCATTGCGGTCAAAAAGAGAACTGCTTGAGTCGGTCGGACCTGATTACATTGTTCTTAAACCCGGATTGCTTGGCGGTTTCGCTTTCGCTGAAGAGTGGATAGGACTGGCCCGGGAACTGGGGA
The DNA here is from genome assembly GCA_016936975.1 of Bacteroidales bacterium. GTDB lineage: Bacteria > Bacteroidota > Bacteroidia > Bacteroidales > JAFGWU01. The sequence goes on from JAFGWU010000102.1 coordinate 11,135, forward strand.
TCGGCTGGTGGATCACATCGGCCCTGGAATCAAATATCGGTCTCAATGCGGTTGCCCAGTGGACGGCATCATTGCAGATAACACTTCCCCAGGGCCTCGGAACGGGACATCTGTTTTTCAATAATATTCCCGCTCCACTCGAAATGAGAAGGGATCAATTATGGTACAACCCGGAGGGCCATTGGGACCTTTCCCGGATAATCTGAACGATGACGATTTAGCAGATCCTGTAATGGAAAGAGACGGATCATACATCATTAACGACCGGAACTACACGAAGGCGGAACTGCTCTCCATGGCCACGGAGAAGATCTCCCCGGGTCGGGCTGAAAAGTGGGAGGTGGACCTTTACCGGTTTATCATCGATTTCCTGGATGAGGAGGTTCCCCTCATTCAGAAAACCAGCGGAACGACCGGGGATCCTTGTGTGTTTCCGATGAGCAGGCAGTCTATGATCCTTTCAGCGAAAAGGACCATCGAACATTTCCGCCTCGAACCCGGAAACAGCGCCCTGCTTTGTCTGCCCGTGGAGTACATTGCCGGAAAAATGATGGTAGTGCGTGCCCTGACGGGAAAACTGAACCTGGTAACCATGGGGCCGTCGGGCAATCCGCTCCGCAGCCTGGACCGGCCAATTCATTTTGCCGCGGTCGTCCCCCTGCAGCTGAATGAATTTGTGGCATACCGCGATGCGCTGGAAGGAATAGGGATACTGCTGGTCGGGGGCGGCGAGATGAACCGGACACTGCGCGAAGGGTTGACACGGATTGCAAGGACCCGGATTTTCGAGACCTTTGCCATGTCGGAAACCTATTCTCATTTTGCCTTCCGGCAGATAAACGGCCAGGATCCCGGAAAATTCTTCCGCGTTATGAACGGCGTCAGGATCAAAACCGACGACAGGGGCTGTCTCCTTGTTGATATACCCGGTATTACCAACGGAGCCGTCGCAACCAATGACCTGGTTACCCTGCACGGGAATGATGCTTTTGAATGGATGGGAAGAGCGGATAATGTTATCAAGAGCGGCGGCGTGAAGATCTTGCCCGAGATCCTCGAAAAACGGATCCGTGAAATCCTGAACACGGAGATAGAACTTCTAATAACGGGCATACCCGATCCGGTGCTGGGCAGTAAACTGGTGCTGGTTTTGGAGCGAGGGGATGATCCTGCCATTCTTCCGCTGGAACAATGGATGAACACCCTCCGCAGCCATCTCAGAAAGCATGAACTCCCGAAGGCCATCCATGTTGTTCCCGGCTTTCCCAGAAACGAGGTAATGAAGGTGTTGCGAAGGCGGGTCATTGATTTCATTGATCTCAAATCCCCGGACTGGAGCCAGGAACATTCCTGAAAATTTTATCAGGCCAATAGCCAGGGGCCAATAGCCAACCGCTTATTTGAAACACTTCGTTTTTTGAAGGAACTGATACCCTGAATGGCATCCTGAACTTGTTTCAGGACCAATCGCCAAAACTTGATTCGTAACATTTCATTACATATTTTTACATTTTCCATAACCTAATTCAAGTCATTATGAAAGCACTGAAAGTAATTCTGATTATCATCGGCATACTGGTTGCCGCCATCCTGGTTATTCCGCTGTTTTCCCCTCCTGTTGCAAAGATTAGCTCGGAAATTGAAATTGAATTAACTCCAGAACAGGTTTTTTCCGGCGTTGCATCCTATTCAAACCGTGAAGCCTGGGATCCCTGGCTGGGAATGGATTCAACTGCCGTGGCAACGATAGAATCCAGACCGGGATTTGTCGGATCCACCTATGAGTGGGAAGGTGAATATATCGGCAGGGGAAAGATGGAGGTGGATTCTGTGGTAATCAATCAATATATCAAATCCTCACTGACTTTTGGAGATATGCCGAACCCGTCCACCGTCGAATGGAATTTTATGGAAAAAGAGGGCGGCACCCATGCTGTCTGGAGCTACTCGGAGGAGACAGCCTATCCGTTCGGCCGATTGAGAATGATGGTCGGCAAGCCAATCATGAGGGAGAGTTTTGATTCAGGTCTTGCCAACCTGAAAGCCTACCTGGAGGCCAATCCGCCTGAGATCGTCTATCTGAAGGAAGTGGCGATTGATACTTTTGCGCCGGTTAATGCCATGGTGGTTGAAGGCCGGACAAGTATGGAAGAGATTGGCACGGTGATGGGTGAATTTTACGGATTAATTATCGCAGAGATTCAGAAACAGGGGCTTGAGGTGATTGCCAATCCGTTCGCCATCTATACCGAATGGAACGAAGAGGCCGGTACATTTGTCCTGACGGCCGGCTTGCCGGTGTCATCCCCCGGAAAAAAGGCAGGAAGAGTAACCCCGAGGTTTTTTGACGAGATGGAGCTGGTTGTGGGTAAGCATGTCGGACCCTACGAGAATTTTTCCGATACCTATAACAGGCTTGAACAGTATATTAAGGAACATCAAATCGAAACGGAAGAGATGGCCATCGAGATTTACCTGACCAACCCGATGCTGGAGCAGGATCCGGACAAATATGAAGCCCTCATTGCATTTCCGATAAAAAAATAGATGGATGCATCGGAGGTTAACCGTATATTTTTTGAAGATGGATACAGGCTGGCCGACGAACGCATCGGGAAAACGTTAAGCCGGGAAAATTTAACAGAGGCCATCCGGGAACTCTATGAGTCGATGGATGGCCTTATTTTATCAATAACAAACCGGTCCGGTGCAGAGGGGAAACCCGTGGCCTGCAGAAAGGGATGTGCCTGGTGCTGCCACCAGGCTGTATTTGCAGTTTCTCATGAACTGGTTTATTTGTATGATCATATCCTGTTTGAACGGGACCGGGCGTTGAACAAACGGATCCTTAAGCATGTGCTTTCAAAATGTGAAATGACGTTGGGTAAACCGGTTCGGGAATTGCTCAAAATGAAAATTCCCTGTCCCTTCCTGGTCCGTAATGCCTGTTCCATTTACCGGTGGCGCCCCATGGCCTGCCGCATATATCTTTCCACCAGCAGGGAATCCTGCAGGAAAGCGTTTGACGAACCAGAGAACGGTGATTATTTTCCTTCCCTCCTGGAATTTCCGCTGAGGGTGGGGCGCCTGCTGAACGAGGGCTTTGTCGAACGGTTGAGGGAAGCCGGACTGCAATGTGCGGAGGTCCCGTTGGAACAGGGTATCCGTGGGATTCTGACAAACCATTCCGATCCCGTGGAACGATGGCTATCAGGAGAAGCAATTATTGATGAGATAGATTACTCCAATGACGACCTCAGGCTGTTGAACCGGATATAGCCTCCGGCTCATTCGGATGTAGCCACGCCATGCATGGCGGGGAATATCAACGATTTCAGCAGTTTACTCAGCTATATGAAGAATCAGGACCCTGCTTTGTCCACCGAAGTTGCCTGTGGCAACGCAGGTGGGCACCCTGCACCCTGCACCTTTATATTCCACATCATCCCCGATACAATTCATTATTTGCGCGATTAGTATTAACTTAGTAGCAAACAAAACCGGTTCTTATGAAATTAGGGATTATCCGGGAGACCAAATCGCCGCCGGACCGGCGCGTTCCGCTGACCCCCTGGCAGTGCATGGAACTCAAGGAAAAATATAACGGGACCGAGATCCTGGTTCAGCCCGATATTAACCGCTGTTTCTCAGACAGGGAATATTCAGTTGCGGGAGTGACCCTCAGGGAGGATCTTTCGGACTGTGATATCCTGATGGGCGTTAAAGAGGTGAAGGAGGAATATCTGGTAGAGGGAAAAACCTACCTCTTTTTCTCCCATACGGCAAAAAAGCAGTCCCATAACCGGCTGTTATTAAAGGAAATTCTGAAAAAACATATTCGTTTGATCGATTATGAATACCTGACCCACAGGGACACCAGCCGCGTGGTGGCATTTGGAAGGTGGGCGGGAATTGTAGGGGCTTATAACGGACTGAGGGCATACGGATTGCGGAACCAATTGTTTGAACTGAAGCCCGCTCATCGTTGCCGGGACCTCACAGAACTGAATGAGGAGTTGAAAAAAGTGAAAACCGGAAATTCCCGGTTTGTGCTTACCGGTGGGGGCAGGGTGGCGAGCGGAGCCACGGGAATACTTGAGAAGGCGGGCATCCTGAGGGTGGCACCGAAAGATTTTCTTTCCGAAACATTTAAAAAACCGGTCTATGCCCGTCTGGATCCCTGGCATTATACCCGGAGGAAAGGGGACGAAACATTCAGATTCGATCATTTTGTCAAACACCCGGAGGCATATGAAAATAACTTCACTCCATATGCAATGCGGTCGGATGTTTACCTGGCCTGCCATTTCTGGGATCCTGCATCCCCGTATATTCTGACTGCGCCAATGATGAGGGAGCCGCAGTTTACCATACGGATCATTGCCGATATCAGCTGTGATATCGGCGGTCCGATCGCCTCCACCATCCGGGCTTCGTCTATCGCCGAACCGTTTTACGGTTACGATCCTTTTACCGGGAAAGAGACCGACCCGTTTCTGGAAAATTCTGTAACCGTTATGGCTGTGGATAACCTGCCCGGCGAACTTCCCCGGGACGCATCAGCGGATTTCGGAGAGGCGCTTTCTGAAAATGTGATCCCGGCCCTGCTGGGCGAACCCGACGACGGCATGCTGGAACGCGCCACCATTGCAAAGAACGGCGCACTGACCAGGCGGTATGCTTACCTTCAGGAGTGGGTTGAAGGGTGATCCGGTTCCCGGTTGAGGGTTCCCGGTTCTGGATCTATTAAGATGCGTAAAGTGAACATCGAGGACTTACACGATTACTGTCTGCAGAAACCCGGCGTTACCGGGGAGTTTCCTTTTGATGAGACGACACTGGTATTCAAGGTAATGGGAAAGATATTTTTGCTTACAGACCTGGAAGGACCCCTGAGCATCAACATCAAGTGCGATCCGGAACTGGCGGTTTCTCTCAGGGAATCATATCCCGGGGTAGCACCCGGTTACCATATGAATAAGAAACACTGGAACACGGTCATGCTGGATGGGCGGCTGCCGGATCAACTGGTCAGGGAATGGATCGATCACAGTTATGACCTGGTTGTGAAAGGAGTCCCGAAAAGCAAACGGGAAAAACTGTTTAAATAACCCGAGACAATCAATCTCCAATTTCCAACTTTCAATCTCCCAATAATCCTTCGCCAAGGCTTCGGATTACACAGTCGCCCAATCGCCCAATCGCCCAATCGCCCAATCGCCCAATCGCCCAATCGCCCAATC
>JAFGWU010000023.1 GCA_016936975.1 Bacteroidales bacterium
CAGGCGGAGCCTGGGTTGAATTGGTTGTGAAGGCTCCCCCCCAACGGATCACCGACCGAGCCGCTAGCGGCGAGGGAGGTAATCCTTGGGTGTTTTATGAACCGGATTTTATAATTAAACAGGATTGCAATACCTTCGTGTGAGCACAAATCGGTGCGTGTGTTTTTGATTTTTCAACCGATGATCAATAGAATTCAGAACCTATGAAAATATACCTTGATTATAATGCCACAACCCCTGTCGACAGGGAGGTCGCAGAGGCCATGCAGCCTTTCCTGGGTGAGGTTTTCGGGAATCCGTCGAGCGCTCACAGCTTTGGGGCAGAGGCAAAAAAGGCCATGGAACAGGCGCGGAAACAGGTTGCGGAACTGATCCACTGCCATCCTCATGAGGTGATCTTTACCAGCGGGGGAACGGAATCGAACAACTATGCCATAAAGGGTATCGCTTTTTCCAATATGCATAAAGGAAAGCATATCATCATTTCCGCCATCGAGCACCCTTCCGTGACCGAAGTGTGCGACTACCTGGTGAAAAAGGGATTTCAGATTTCGGTTATCCAGGTTGATGAATACGGATTGATCAGGCCGGAAGATCTGGAAGCGGCCATTACGCCTCAAACCATCCTGATCTCCGTGATGCATGCGAATAACGAAATCGGGACGATTCAGCCTGTCAGGGAGATTTCGGAAATAGCACGCAGGCACGGGATCGTTTTTCACACCGATGCGGCCCAATCGGTGGGTAAGATCCCTGTGGATGTCGGGGAGATGGGGGTGGATATGCTTTCGGTTGCCGGCCATAAGCTTTATGCTCCTAAAGGTGTCGGAGCCCTCTACATCCGGGATGGACTGGTCCTTGAAAAGCTGATTCACGGAGCCGATCACGAGCAGAATAAACGGGCCGGAACAGAAAATGTCCTTGAAATTGCAGGATTGGGGAAAGCGTGTGAGGTTGCCGGTCGTGATTTGAACAAAAACATGAAGCAGATGGAACGGACGCGGGACCTGCTTCAACAGAATCTTACGGAACAACTCCCCGGAATCAGGCTGAACGGCCATCCTCAGCTTCGCCTGCCCAATACCCTGAGCCTGAGTTTTTACAGGCTGGAAGCCAATATCCTGCTGAATGAAATGGAGATGAACGGCATTGCTGCGTCAGCAGGGGCCGCATGCCATACCGATTCGATTGATGTTTCCCCGGTTCTCACAGCCATTCACCTGGACCGGGATTATGCCATGGGAACCATTCGCTTCTCTGTTGGCCGGCAAACGACGGAGGATGAAATAAACCGTGCATCGGAAATCATTGCAGACATTGTGAACCGGTTGCGGCCGTCTGAAGAGGCGGAATTGCGGGAAACGGAAGTCCGGCATGAGGCCATTGAACTCACGAAGTTCACGCAGGGACTTGGCTGTGCCTGCAAGTTGCGTCCCCAGGAGCTGGAGCGGATATTAAAGGGACTTCCCGTTCCGGATGATCCCAATATTCTGATCGATGCCCGCCATTCCGACGATGCAGCGGTATACCGGATCAACGAGTCCACCGCACTGGTGCAGACCGTTGATTTCTTCACACCCATCGTCAATGAGCCATACCATTTCGGCGCCATAGCCGCCGCCAATGCCCTGAGCGATATCTACGCCATGGGGGCCAGACCGCTGTTTGCCCTTAATATTGTGGCTTTTCCCTCGACCCGGTTGCCGATGGAGGTCCTCAGGGAGATCCTGGAAGGGGCAAACGACAAGGTAAAGGAAGCCGGGATTAGCGTGCTGGGAGGACATACCATAGATGATTCTGAGCCGAAATACGGCATGGTGGTCAGCGGAGTGGTTCATCCCGACCGGATATGGGCCAATTCAGGAGCAAAGGCAGGGGATGCGATAATCATCACGAAACCGGTGGGAACGGGTATCCTGGCAACCGCCCTTAAACGGGGACTGCTCGATCCGGATACCAAAAACATTGTAATACAATCCATGTCGGAGCTCAATGGAAAGGCAGCGGACATCATCCGGAACTATTCAGTCCATGCCTGTACCGACATTACGGGTTTTGGCCTGGTTGGCCATCTGAGCGAGATGACAGTTGCAAGCGGGATGGATGCGGAACTGTTCGCCGACCAGGTGCCCCTGTTCGATGAAACCTTAAATTTTGCGGCAGGAAATGTTGTTCCGGGCGGATCGGTAAACAACCTGAATCACTTCTCCAAACATGTGAATTGGGATCAGAGCATATCCCCGATTATGCAAATCATCCTCTGCGATGCCCAGACCTCCGGCGGGTTGCTCTTTACCGTGCCCGGAAATGAAAAAGACCGGATTATCGAAGCACTTAAAAAGGCCGGCATACACTCTGCCGCTCATATCGGTAACTGTACGGGGAATGGCGATGGAAAAATCAGCGTGAAGAAATGAGATTCTGATAAGCCTGAACATAAAATGACAGATCAACAGATTTGATGTAATCTCAATTGCCGAAAGGAAGCGGATCAAATAATGCTTATCGGAAGCAGATCAGGAATCTTCAGTCTGAATCAGCGATCCTGCCTGCTGTAAGCAACACATCTTTCCCAATCGTCGTTGTAATGGTTCCGGATGGCCAGTAACTGCTCCTGCGCCGGGAAGATTTCCTCTTTTGTAAAGAACCGCCGGGGCAGAAGGATGGAGAGGTACAGAATGGCATACCGCATGGCATTGACCCACAGGTTCAGGATCACATTCTTCCATTTTTTACGGAACGGTTTATGCTTCCTCAGGTTGATGATCCCCGAAACCGAATAGATGGCCCGCAACTGCTTCTCCCGGTATGATGCATGTTTGGACGAAAGGTCAACCCTGTCCATTTCGATTTCTGCACCCATGTAATCCACGATCCTGCGGATAAAAACCTCCGGATCCTTCCGGAGATCATCATAGAGCAATACCAGGGGCTTATGCTGAAAATACTTTTCCAGGAGCTGAATGACCGGGAAATAATATAGCTCCTTTTCCGTCCAGTACACCCTTTCATCTTCCAGGTCAAAAAATTCCTCGAACCGCCACCGGTATCCGTTCTTTATGTACCGCCTGTGCTGGGAAGCGATCCATTCATCATGCCGCCTGAGTACCAGGATGGGTTTTGCATAATTGTAAGGATCGGAAAAGGGTTTCAGGTACTCCTCCATGATCCGGTTATCCAGTTCGCCCGAAATAAGGTACTTTTCAGCTTTGCCTTTCGGGATAATCCGCTTTGCCTTTTTGAACTTGACGTTGCGCCTGTAATACACCCCCTTTATTTTCGGAAATACACGGGTCTGAAGAAACGTTGAACCGGTTCTTCCCAGTCCCACATGGATGTATATTTCGGGCTGTTTCATTGACGATGGCAATATGGGACCGAAAGGTATAAATTTTCTAAAATTTATTTTTACCTTCATCATGGTTGTTTGGAAGCCATTTGACGTATACCATATTTCTGACCAATTATAACACCAATGAAAAAATTAGTTTTCTTAATTCTGTTCATGTTTGCCGGCATTTTTTATTCCTCCGGAATCATCGGACAGCCGGGGAAGGGCCGGCTGGTTTCACCCGAGGTGCATCCCGACTGTACCGTCACCTTCCGGTTCCGGGCACCCGCTGCCGGACTGGTTGAATTAAGCGGGGAGTTTTTAAGGGAACGGGTTCCCCTGGAAAAGGATACGTCAGGTATCTGGAGCGTGACGGTGGGACCTGTTGGGCCCGACCTCTACCCCTACAGTTTTGTTGTTGACGGGACGGGGGTTGCTGATCCGAACAATCCCCATCTGTTTCCCAACGAAGGTTTTCAAAGGAGCCTGGTAGATATCCCGGGCGATCCCCCTTTGATACATGCCATGAAGGATGTCCTGCACGGCACGGTCAGCTACAGGTATTACAGGTCGGGATCCCTTGATTTAATCCGGCCGCTGGTAATCTATACGCCCCCGGGATACCGGGATGACGGGAGCACAGAGTACCCGGTACTCTACCTGGTCCATGGCATGACCGATACGGAGGAGACCTGGTTTAAGGTCGGCCGTGTGAACCGTATCCTGGATAACCTGATTGCGGAAGGGAAAGCGGAGCCCATGATCATCGTCATGCCTTATGCGAACCCCTTTCCGGCCCTGCTTAAGAAGAACAGGGATACGGACGTTAATCTCCTTCGTACCGATCACTTTACCAGTGAGATGCTGAGGGAGATCATCCCGTTTATGGAAGCAAACTACAGGGTGCTGGGTGATCCCGGGCACCGGGCCATTGCCGGTTTTTCCCTCGGGGGACGCCAGTGCCTGGCTGCCGGGCTCGGGCACCCGGAGGTTTTCGGCTGGGTGTTTGCTTTTGCGCCGGCGATTTTTGACAGGGAGATGGAGGGTAACTTTAAAAACCTCTATGCCGTGCCGGAAGTTCTCAATGCAAATCTGAAGATTCTGTCAGTCAGTTGCGGGAAGGATGACGGATTGATCCGGTCGGCCCGGGCATTAATGAATGAATTCGAGGAAAGAGGGATACAATATGACTCTTTCATTACTGAAGGAGGCCATACCTGGATGAACTGCAGGCTGTTTATTTCGGAAGCGGCACAAAAGTTATTTAAATAAACCGGAATATACCGCGGTTGATACCATTTGATAACCAAAAATATTTTGAGGAAAAAAGGAATGAACATGAAATCATGGGTACTCACCGGTTTGAGCCGGATGGAGATGGTTGAAAAGCCGGTGCCGGAGATCGGCAATCCCGGGGATGTCCTTATAAGGATGGCTTCCATCGGGGTTTGCGGTTCCGACATCCATTATTACAAAACAGGAAAGATCGGGAGCCAGGTCGTAAAATATCCTTTTACAGTCGGTCATGAGTGTGCGGGGATCGTTGAAGCGGTTGGAGAGGCGGTCGGGAACCTGAAGCCCGGTGACCGGGTGGCCGTTGATCCGGCCATGCCCTGTTACCAATGCGACCAGTGCCGGGCGGGGCGGTACCATACCTGCCGTAACCTCCGGTTCCTCGGATGCCCGGGGCAGGCGGAGGGATGTTTATCTGAATATATTGTGATGCCTGCGCGAAGTTGTTACCTCCTGAAGGACAATCTTACGCTCGATCAGGGGGCGCTATCGGAGCCGCTGGCCATCGGCGTCTATGCCGTCCGGCTCTCAGGACTGGCAGAGGGTGCAAAGATTGGCATCCTGGGGACGGGCCCCATCGGGATCAGTGTGTTGCTTCCTGCACGGACTATGGGAGCCGGCAGGGTTTATATGACCGATAAGATTGATGCACGGTTGTCTCTTGCGGGAGAGATGGGGGCCTCATGGACGGGTAATCCCGATAAAACGGATATCGTTAAGGATATCATGGAGCAGGAACCCGGCGGGCTCGATATGGTCTTTGAGTGTTGCGGACAGCAGGAAGCGGCAGATCAGGCCATCAGACTGCTGAAGCCCGGGGGAAAACTTATGATCATCGGCATCCCGGAGTTCCCGAGGTGGAGCTTCGAGGCAGATGATTTCCGGAGAAAAGAGATCAGCGTTCAGAATGTACGCCGCCAGAATGAAGTGGTGGCTCTTACCCTGGATATGATTTCAGGGGGGACCATCCGGCCCGACCGGATGCAGACCCACACCTTCGACTTCGACCGGGCAGACGAGGCGTTCGACCTGGTGGCCGGCTACCGCGACGGGGTGATGAAAGCGATGATAAACCTTTTATAGATTCTTTTCAGGCACAACATAAATCCTGGGATGAACCACGCACCTCCAACCTGCATGCCTCCACCGAATCACCACTCTGGAACACGTTCAGCTATCGATCCTCCGACGGACGGCTGAGCAATGAAAACTTAGCCGGAGGAGCCGCGGTAAGTTATTCCTATAATCCCGGTGCGATTATTAAATCGGTAAACGGCAATGAATTCACAACTCAATTCGATGCCATGGGTAAGGCCACCTCCGTAGAAGATCCCGGGGGCAACAGGCTCGACTATACCTATTTTTCTTCCGGAGATTTTAAAACCATCTCCGGGAATGGCGGAACGCTCCTTTATTATTACAACGAAGCCGGACTGGATACCACCTTTTCCGATCCCTCCCTGGGAGATATCAGAAAGAGATACAACGCCCTGGGACAGCTTACATGGATACAGGACGGGAACGGCAATTCTTTTGAGTTTACCTACGACACCCTGAACCGGATTACCAGGAAAGAGAATGCAGATAACGCATCGGAGTATTATACCATCTCTTATGTCGCATCAGGCAACGGGAAAGGGCAAGTATCGTCGAAGAGCTATACCGATGGCAGCCTGACTACCACCCTGACCTACACCTATGATGCCATGGGCAGGATACGATCCGAAAGCAAACAGACCGGCAGCAGGACCTACACACAATGGTACAGGTATGATGAAGCTGGCAGGCTCGATTCTGTCACCAACTCTGAAGGGAAGCAGTTTGATTACAGGTATGATGAACGAAGCTATCTCACAAAGATATATTTTGAGGATGAACTGATATGGGAGCTCGAACAACTGGATCTTACGGAGAGAACAGAGAACTACGGCTCAAACATCACGGTGACATCCTGCTTTGACAGTTACGGCAACTTGTCGGCAATCGATGCCGGGAACCTGTTTAATATGAGTTACACCTTCAATCCGGTCACGGGGAACCTTACCTCGAGGACGCAGAAGATCTACAACCTGGCCGGTACCTGCACCGACACGCTCACCGAATCATTCACCTATGATGATCTCGACAGATTGAAGGAAAGTACCTCCCCGGGGGATGAGCCGGATGTGGAATATGACCAGGTTATCAACGAAAGAATCCGCTCGAAATCGGATGCCGGCAGAGTATATAACTACAATGCTTCCAAACCCTTCCAGCTGAAAAGCATTGATTCTGCCACCAGTGAGTTGTTAAACAGGCCCGAACAAGCCATCACTTATACCTCATTTAATCCTCCTTCGTGTGCAGCGTTTTAAAGTCGTGTTTAAAGGCCGGAAGGTCGTGTGCGAAGCTTTTAAAGTCGGTTGCAAAGGTTGGCAGGCCGGTTTCAGTGGTCGGAAGGTCGGCTGCAATGGTTGGAAAATCGGTTTCAGTGGTCGGAAGGTCGGCTGCAAAGGTTGGAAAGTCGGTTTCAGTGGCCGGAAGTCCGGTTTCAGCGGTTGGAGGGTGACGCATTGTCAGGTGCACCCCCTTGCACAGCGATCGGAAAGCCGGGTTCTGTGGTCGGAAAGTCAGTTTCAGCAATCGGAAAGCTGGTTCCAGCGGTTGGAGGGTGACGCATTGTCATCTGCACCCCGTGTATTGTGATCGGAAGGTGACGCATTGTCAGGCACACCCCCTTGCACAGCGATCGGAAGGCCGGGTTCTGTGGTCGGAAGTCCGGTTTCAGCGATCGGAAAGCCGGTTTCAGCGGTTGGAGGATGACGCATTGTCAGGCACACCCCCTTGTACAGCGATCGGAAGACCGGTTTCAGTGATTGGAAGGTCAGTTTCACTGGTAGGACAATCGGTTTCAGGAACCGGACAGCCATGTTCAGGGTGATGCCTGTCGCATGAATTATTTTATCTTTGATGCTTAATTACAAAAATTGTCCGAAATTAATACCTCTTATGAAATCTATGGACGTTACATAAAACATGTAATTAAAAATTTTGACTCAGAAGACTGTAAAAAGCATCATACCTGAAATACTTTAAAGACTTTACAGACTTTACAGACTTTACAGACTTTACAGACTTTA
>JAFGWU010000002.1 GCA_016936975.1 Bacteroidales bacterium
TGGGCCGTCGGGGGCTGCGTCAGCCCGCCCGCCCTGCACTGGTTGCCCCGGACGGTGGTGTGACCCGTATGCAACCCGGTTTGCAGGACAGAGCGGGAAGGGGCACACACGGCGGCACCAGCGTAAAATTGGGTGAAGCGCATCCCCTCAGATGCCAGTTTGTCGATATGAGGGGTCTTAATCAGTGGTTGGCCGTAGCATCCGAGGTCATGAGATCCCAGGTCATCTGCCATGATAAAAATGATGTTGGGTTTATCGGAGGCAAATGCCATAAGGGTAATGAATAAAGTTACAAAAAACAATATGACTCTGACCTTCATTTCTGTTTAAGTTTTTTATTGTTTAATAAACCGTTTCAGGTATCGTCGTTCTCCATTTGAGAGGACAATCAAGTAAATGCCGGAAGGCACCTCACGCAAATTGATTTCCTTGCTGTACCCATGATTCCCGGAAAACATAATATCCCGCATCACCAGCCGGCCGTAACAGTCATAAATACTCAGCTCAATCTGCCCATACGGAGCGTTTATATCAGGAAGTTTAAACGCCAGAAGAATTTTCTCATGTGCAGGATTGGGATAGAGGTGAATCCCCCCGTGATCCATGGAAGATTCTTTAACCCCGGTATGGTTCAGTACCTGTATGATCCCGTGACTGCCCAGGAAGGTGGTATCCCATTCAAGACCCTCTCCCGGAGCTTCAGGAATGATCCTGTCGAAGGTTCCCGAACAACCTTCCGCATCAAAAATGTAAAATGCATCTCCGGCGGTAAAGTTGCCCGTTCCTGTATTGGTGATATAAAGGATCCCGTCAAACTTTACATTTCCCTTAACGATAAGCTGATCATATGTTTTTGAATCAGAATTTAGACTCAGGCTCAGATAACCTTCATCAGAGAGAATCAGATTATTATTAATCCTGAATATATTGCCTGTTTCCTTCTTACTTAACGTTAACGCTGCACCCCCGGCAATGGTGAGTTCCCCGTCGATTATTCCATAACCATAAAACGTGGTTCCCGATTTAACAAATACGGATCCTTTACCTGTGGCACTGCCCTGAAGGTTGCTGACGGTAAGTGATCCCTTGTTAATGGTTGTCGTTCCGGTGTATGTGTTTGATCCGGTTAAGGTCCAGTTACCGGTTCCTTCCTTTACGATCGAGGTCGTGGCCCCGCTATTTTTAAACTGGGCATTGCTGATTAATCCTTTGAATTCCGCATTGGTATTCCGGCCCCCGATTACCCACGTAATATTATTATTGGATTCGCCTCCTGCTCCAAGAACAGAACCCACCGTTCCGCTCAATTCTCCAATTTCTACGACCGCATTTTCAGACCTGGTATAAATAACAGTTACCATGTCGCTAAGGGCTATTGCCGCATTTTTGAAGCCGTTCTGATTACTTACCAGGAACCAGCCTCCATCCTGATCAGTTGAAACATTAATGGTCCCGGTAAAACCGGACCAGTCTCCATCCAGTTCTGAACGTATATAGGGCGTATAAAGGTTGAGGATTCCTCCGCCGCTCAATGAACCGGTCAGGGAACAACGCGGATCGAGTTCCAGCCTTGCGGTGGAACCATACGGAATCTCTACATCCCAGTCACAATTATAGGTGTAGGTGCCGGAGCTGTTGTTCATGGAAATGGTTCCGTTCTTGATGGTTACCGGCCCGGTACCAAATCCGTTTAAATTCGCATCATCGTCTCCAAGCTTGATGGTTCCGTTTTCAATCAGTGTGCCTCCGGCATAATTCTTGCCGCCAAGCAGCGTCAGAGTGCCGGTACCCTGCTTGATAAGCATTCCTGTCCCGGTAATTTCACCCGATTGATATAAATTTGTCTCATTGAAGGCGGTATTTAATTTTCCGCCTTCCACACCCAGCGTAATCCCGCGATTCGAATAGGTGGCTCCTCCTGTAATTGACAGGATCCCATGGTTAATATGCAGGTTTCCGGCGTCGGCAGAAGAAGCCCCAAGTGGTCCGGCTTGCCCTGCATTGGTCATTTTCGGGACCTGAATGGTTCCTCCATTAATGATAACCGGACCTGTAAAATCATTGTCACAGTTCATTATCAATTTCCCTGAACCGCTTTTACGGATTCCTCCTTCTCCGCTGACGGACCCTTCCCCCTGGAACAGGTAATCGGTGGATGCGTTTACGATCATTCTGCCTATGGGAAGCGTTCCTGAAAGATTGACAAGAGGTGCGCCCGAGCCAGTATCATCAAATAATACCGTATCATTGACCACAAACATATCCCTCTCCCCGTTATTTAACCAGTTCCTGGATTTGACCAGGTCCCAGGTGTTGTTTTCACTGCCTTCCCAGACCACCAGAGCGGCGCGCCTTATTTCGTCGATGAACAGGGAGATTAAATGACCGGTATCTTTCAGACTGAATGGAATGCCGATAAGTCCCTCCACAATTACACTGGAAATATCACCCGAGAGGGATCCGCTGTACCCAATCAGTTTGTACTGGCCTGCCTGAAGTTCATTATCCAGCAATGAAATATCAAGAGTATTCCTATTCCCAAGGGTAAGATCCCCGTCTATGCTGATGAAGTCATTGGTTTTGAGAATTCCACTGGAGTCATCCGAAAGATCAAGCCGGATAGAGGCATTTTCTTCAAGTGCCAGATAATTCCGGATAAAGAGGGTATCAGCCAATCCGGTTCCGCCCGGTATCAGTTTGCCCTGTTCGCCAACGGTTACCCCTCCGCCCAGGACGCCGGATCCTCCGGCTGATCCACGCGAATGTACCATGACATTGCTGGCAGACAATGTCCCGTTTACCAGCAGTGTACCATCCCAGACCTGGGTAACACCTGTGTAATCGTTGTCGTTGTTCAGTATCAGTTTGCCTTCGCCTCCTTTGATAAGATGCATATTACCGGACAGGGATCCGGGACCGTCAAATGTGTAATCGCGGGAATCAAAAACAATCATTTCTGAAGGGGATACAATTCCGTCAAGGCTAATGGGATTGAGATTGGACCCTGAAAGGTCGAAAAGTACCCCGTCGCCATCATTATAGTAGGAAGGCTGGCCGTCTCTCTGCCAGTTTTGTGTACCATTGATATCCCATGTTGAACCACTGCTCCATCGCAGTGCAGGATTGAAAACAGGAGGCAGGGGAGGGGGGAGCATGCCCTCACCCAGGTAAAAGCCTGTGTGCGGAGGCTGGTTGTAGGCTACATTCTGCCAGGCAATGGAAAGCCTGTACTGGGGATCGTGCATGAGGGTGTATATTTTCCTGCCTGTCGGGATGGTTGTGGTAAAAATCCGGAGGTGGCTGTCGTCGGTGGTCCGGAATATGACCTCTTCCCGCCAGTCCCCAAGGATATCAGCCGAGATAGAGGGATTTGACTTGGTCCCGTTGATCGATGAGCAGTTTATAGCCGACAGAAGTCTGTCTGCCCCGTATTTATCAATATGGTTGCCGTCCATTAATTCCCTTAAATCGTCTCCGTCCCACCAGATGGCAAAATTGATGGAGGGGATGGTTTTTCCGATCAACTTTTCTCCCACGGTGTTATAAACGCCCAGCCCACTGCTTGCCCAGGCTTCACTGCCTTTTTGGTCGGAAATAATATCTGCGGCCAGTCCGCGGCCGACATCCGAGTCGTCCCTCTTCTGCCATATGATTTCTCCGGTTGCAGCATCCCGGAAAGTCACGCCGTTTCCTCCTGATTCGTGTGGGGCAAATACCTCGAGACCCGGACGGTTGGGGTCGTGATCAGTCACATGCAGGGCATCCCCGTGTCCCAGTCCGGTTGAATAAAGACCGGACCCATCATCATCGATGGTGCAGGAACCATAGACGATCTCATCTTTCCCATCCCGGTCAACGTCCGCCACGCTGAGGTTATGATTTCCCTGCCCGGCATAGGCCTGGTTCCCCGGGTTATTGCTGTCGAACACCCAGCGTGAAGTGAGCATGGCCCCATCCCAGTCCCAGGCTGCAAGTACGGCCCTGGTATAATAGCCCCTTGCCATGATCACACTGGGATGCACCCCGTCGAGGTAGGCCACGCAGGCAAGAAAGCGGTCGACCCTGTTCCCGTAACTGTCGCCCCAGGAAGAGACATTTCCCCGGGGTGGGATGTAATTAACGGTTGCCAGTTCAAAACCCGTTTGCCCGTCAAAAATGGTGAAATACTCGGGGCCGCTCAGGATGTAACCACCAGTGTTCCTGTAATCGAAAGTATGATCGGCAGATGCCGCCGGTCCGAGTGACAGGTAATTTCCGCTGGCATCCCTGGTTCCCGGTGCCGTTTTGCACGCAATCTCTGCTATTCCGTTCCCGTCGAGGTCGTATACCATAAACTGGGTGTAGTGTGCCCCGGCACGGATATTGACCCCCAGGTCGATTCTCCAGAGAAAGGTGCCGTCGGGTTCATACCCGTCCAGGTAAACGTTTCCTGTATAACCGCTTTGAGAGTTATCCTTTGCATTGGATGGATTCCACTTGAGTACCAGTTCATATTGTCCGTCCCCATCCAGGTCTCCAAGACTCAGGTCATTCGGACTGTAAGTATAGTCGATACCGTCGGGCGTGGTCCCGCCGGCCGGCCGCTGTAAGGGGATCTGTTTGTAATTATTGCTCCAAACACTGACGGGCTCGGATGCCGGCTGTTCAACTCCGTTAATAACAGCTGAAATAGTGTAGGAAGCGCCCGGGATTCCGTTATTGTCTGTGTAATTGGTCGCTCCTGTTATGGGTTCTGCATTGAGCTTCACCCCATCACGGTAGAGATTATACCCGGCATTGATGTACTCGTTTCCGAACATGCGCCAGCTTACAAAAACCCGGTTGCCTGAATAAACTGCCACAACACCCCTGTCCAATGATTCCATGATCCGTTGTGCCTGAAGATCTATTTCGCATGACATCCATAAAACCATTGCCATCAGGGCACCATATAATATTCTCTTCATTCTTTTTTCAGTTGATTACTCTAAATACAGGTGAAATTTTAACAATATCTATATACAAAATTTTTCCGAATAAAATGTGAATCCAGGCAAAACATGCTAAAAAGTTTAAAAAATACCTCCATATCCGGATAAGATGGTTTTCCGTTTACCATTATACTATGCTGAGGTGACTTTAAAAAAAGTATTCCACGGCGCACCGTGGAATACTTTTAAGAGAGATTGTTTATTGGATGTTACTCAAGAACCAGTTTGGAATTGTAAACTTCATTCCCGATATCAATCTGGAGGAAGTAAACTCCCACGTGGCCATCTATCATAACTTCCTGCGGACCGGAAACGTTCTCAAATTGCCTGGTCAGCACGACTTTCCCGGTAATATCAGTAACAGTCAGGCTGTAATTGGTATGATTACCCGCATCGACCCTGAATTTATTTTTTGCAGGATTCGGATAAACCAGGATGATGCCTGCCCGGGGATCATCAATACTGTTTTCCTCTGAAACAATAATGGTTACTTCATTACTCAGGATGGTCTTTTCTCCGTACGTACTTGCACAAACCACGTAGAAGGTACCTGCTGAAAGGAAGAGCGGGGTATAGGTGGTTCCGTCCTCGGCAGGAACAACGGATGTATATCCCGAACCGGGTGTGGAGGTCTTCTTCCAATCCCTGAAATCAGGGGCAACGGTTTCGGTAACGGTCAGCGCTGTTCCCTCTTCGGCAACCAGGATATTCTGTTCCTCCACCGGTGCGATGGAGACGGCTGCAACCTGAATGAGGACTTCATTGGACACAACCGGATCACCGGATGTGGTCCCTTCGCAGACGACGTAATAATCTCCCAGGTCACTGAAGGAAACCGTTAGCGTATTGCCGGTCTGGGCCGGATCAAATGCAGTGTAGGGTCCTCCCTGTGTGCCGGAATACTTCCATTCGTAAGCGGTCACATCCTCATCATTAATGGCTTCCAGGGTTGCAATATTCTCGTCAACCTCAACAACCTGCCTCTCTTCAGGAGCAATTCCGAATACCACAAGCTCCTTTGAGAAAATAAGGGTACGGTCATTTGTCTCGTCATATTCCATAACAATTTCGCGAGTTTCATCGGTATAGATCTGTAACCTTGCAATGATGGGTTCTGCAGCGGCTCTCCAGTCGCCTATCACATCAAACAATCCATTGTCGGTAATATAGATTCTGCTGATGGTCGTATCCACAGTTGAGAACCTGTCCGGTTGATTTCCCCTGACCCTTACGACACCGTCTCCGGTAATAAAAATAAATCCACCGACATTGCCGTTTTTATTAGCCATCATGAAGTAATTGCTCCGGTTGTGGAACACACCGCCCGAAATATGAATCGTTCCGCCCTCAAGGCGCAGGTCCCTGTAATTCATCACACCCGACAGGATATGGAGGTTCCTGATACCGTAACTGTTGTTGCTGACATACAGGGTGTCATTTCCCATATCAACGGTCGTGGTGGCATCATTGGCCATGAAGAGCTTGTTTATGGCCAGATTTCCGGGACTGTTGAAAACAAGGCTGTCTCCATATTCTGCACGGACGGGAACCGTCAGTGCATTGAGGTTGGGATTTGCAATAGGCGTCCAGTTGTTGGGAAGTGCAGATGAATTTCCCGCTGAGCCGTTCCATGTGATGTTGTAAACGAGATTGTCCACCTTAATTTTCAGATTCTTACTCATATAGGTGGTGGAACCATCACTTCCCTCGTATACGAGATAGTATATACCCTCCTCAGCGAAATTGGGAGTGAGTTCATCTGCCGTCTGTGCGGGATCAAATGAGGTATAACCACTGCCCAGTGTATTGCTGTACTTCCACTCGCCGCTGGTGATGCTGGCATCTTTTACAACAGTCAGTAAAGCCCCGTCTTTTCCGGGCTTGAGGTATTGTTCACTCCCCGGGGTAATGGTTAAAAGATCAGAACCGACGTAAAACTCAACCTCGTTGGAATTTTTAATGCCGCCGGCTTTTAATGTTCCCTGGCAAATCAGATAATAGTGTCCCGGTTCAGTGAAGATGGGGACAATGGTATCTTTTACCTGGGGGGGATCAAAGGAAACATAACCGCTTCCGCTGGTTGTGCTGTACTTCCATTCGTAAGAGGCCATTGCGTCGTATCCTTCATTTTTGAGAATGCGCACTACGTTCCCCTCCTGATTGGCAGTGACAACCTGAACATCCGGTGGCTCAATAACAAATAGCGTTGCATCCTGGGTAAAAACATAGGTCCAGTCATTTTCTTCATCATATTGAACGACCACTTCATAACCTTCGGTAGCTCTTACCTGCAGGGTTGCAATCTTTGCTCTGATCAGGTCGACGTAATTGTGCTTGATATTCATCCTGGCCGGGTATTCAATCGTATATATACCCGTTGTGGTATCAGCGGGGAAGCGTCCGAAATAATCGGCCTGCTCGGCTGTATAGTTTATCAGCCCGGTACCTGATAAATAAACAAATCCCCCTGCCTGTGAACCTTCATTTCCGTTTGAAAAGAAGAGATACTTTCTGGGTTCGAAAATACCTCCACTGGTAATATGCATCTCCATGGGATAGTAGAGTTCACATCTCCTGGCCCTGAACTTCCCATGATCGATATTGATGATACCTCTCAGGAAAGGAGTTTCTGTTGCGATGTCGAGGACAGCCAGACTGTCGTCGAATGCGATCGTCATCACACCGGTCGGCTGGAGTGTAAGGTTATTGATCAGTACCGAGTCCGAACCCATGAAAACGGGCAGATTCGTGTATTTATAAGCAGAGTCGATGATCAGGTTATTCCCGTCCGGCGGCTGCTGAGGATCCCAGTTATCCTGGTTGGTAGCATCCGTACTGACTAATCCGGTCCAGGTAAGGTCGACCTGGGCTGAAAGGGTCTGCACGGAGAAAAAGATCATCAGGAGCAGAAAAAGGATTCTGCTTCCGTCTTTTGTCATTGATTTCATTGGGTAATGTTTCTTTTTCATAACAGATAGATTTTAGTTAATAATAGAGGTTTTTATTTATTTGTAATCATACTTAATCAACATTAAAAGGAAGGAACCAGTTTTCACGGCTCATGAGTTTCGCATGAACCTCTTCGGCGTTGGCATAACCAGCGCGCGACAGCTTATCATATATCCTGTCGGCCAGGATTGCGGGATCGTTCCTGCGCAGGGATATCCTTACCAGGTCCCCCCAACGGTGGCCCTCAAAAGCCAGTTCCATGGCGCACTCATCGAGCAGGTGATCCTCAATCAGCATCAGGGAGTCGCTTGCTTCGGGAATGGTAAAGTCCTCCAGGTAAACCCTTCCCCTGATCCCGGTATTCCTGTGCCATAGTCCCCTTACCCCCAGGGGGATTTGCCATGTGGCTCCTTTCCTTCCGTCAAAATCGTAGGGGAACGGCAGGTTTGTTCTTTGCAGGTAGGTAATATCGGTTGCATTGGGATCTCCCATATATTCAATATTTATTCCGGCATTCATGAGTGCCATGGCCACCCTGTGCTGTCCGTCCCTGTTGGCGGCTTCAATAAACCGCAGGTGTATCAGGCCGGTC
Organism: Bacteroidales bacterium; assembly: GCA_016936975.1. Lineage (GTDB taxonomy): Bacteria > Bacteroidota > Bacteroidia > Bacteroidales > JAFGWU01. The sequence goes on from JAFGWU010000002.1 coordinate 8,512, forward strand.
CTCCAGAGGTGCCATTGTCCGCCCTTCTCAAATGGATTCAAGAGGTTGTAGGAGGATATATACTTTGTAATAACCGGTTCTTCCCCGATCAGCTCATATGATCCGGTATTTCCCCTGAAGTCTTTCAGGAAACCGTTCCGCTTCACCTGGGCATCCCATAATTCCAGGACCCCTTCAGCCGGTTTCAGAAGATAGTTCCCGTGTTGCAGGGAGAACATATCCAGAAACGGATTTTCGGGAGGGTAGTCATCCAGGAAATAGAGGGCCCACATCCATTCATCATAATAATCGGTTGAGGGTTCGGCAGAAAACATGAGGGGCCAGTTATTCAGGGCACTGTATTCATCCATATAATAATAGCGCGTGTATCCGCTGTTGAATTTCGTAAGGGTGTACACATCCCCGTAACAGCATTTGTAGGAATCATACCTGTTCTGCCCGATATCCCGCTCCATCACATATTTGTAATATGAGGCAGCCAGTTCATATTCCCCGTTCCACAGATAGAGATCCCCGAGGAAAATTTCCTTGTCGATAAACATGATTCGGGTATTGTATCCATCAATAACGGTGCGGAAAGAGGGGTCAGAATAAAGGGCTAGATGGGGAAGGGATTCCATGACATTGATCAGGGTATCGATCATATCCTCAATGGAAAGCACGGGATAAGTGCCATCTGTCAGTTTCTCCAGGTCGTCGACCAGGTCGATCGGTTCCGTGATATAGGGGACATTGCCGAAATGGATAACCATCTGGAGATAGAGCCAGCTTCTCAGGGTCAGGATGTCGGAATATCTCTGGTTGTATTCCTCTTTAGAAAATTTAAGATCTTTCAGCATGATGTCGAAATTGTAAAGAACATCATTGCAGTTATTGATTACCGAGTAGAAAGGTTTCGGATCCGCATAGGGATTATCGGGTGAAATCTCCTCGTGCTGATTTATTTGCCTTAGATGGTAATCGGCGTTATAGGTCACATCCATCAGGTCTCCCCGCAGTTCATTCAGGATAACATACTGGTCTGCCAGCGTTATCAATTCCCCGTATATGCCCCGTATCGCAGCATTGGCATCATATACGTCCCGGTAATGCTGTTCGGGCGTGAGCTGGTTCTGGGGCGGGATATCGAAAAACCGTTCGCAGGAAGCGCATATTCCCGCTGCAGCGATCACAAGCCCGTAAGATAGAATTGTCCGATAGTTCTTCATAACAATAGTTATAATCCTAATTTAATTCCTGCATAAACTGACCTTGGCTGTGGAACCATTCCAACATCAATCCCCTGCTCAAGAGCATATCCGGAAATACTGAATTCAGGATCCATTCCAAGGTACTTTGTCAGTGTGACAATATTCTGTGCACTGATAAATATCTCAAGGTTATTAAGGAAGGCGGGTCTTAACGGGATGCTATAACTGAGTGATACGTATTTGAGCCGGGCGTAGGACCCGTCTTCAATCCACCGGTCAGAAAATCGTGAGTTGCCGATCGGATCACCCCAGACTGCCCTGGGGATATCCGTTTCCTGTCCATCCCCCTTCCACCGGTTGAGCACCACGGTGGTCTGGTTGCTGTAATCCTTCATAGATTCCATCTGGTACCTCAGACGGTTAAACACATCATTTCCGCATGTTACAGTGACTGCAAAATCGAGGGATATTCCTTTCCACGACAGATGGTTATAGAACATCCCCGTGAAGTCGGGATTGGGATCGCCGATGATCTGCATGTCGCTCCTGTCTATGATTTTATCTCCGTTCAGGTCCTCAAATATGACGTCTCCGGCGGAAAACGGAACGAGATCGGTATTGGGCATGAGTGCTTTCAGTTCAGATGCTTCCGCTTCAGCCTGGGTGGCGAAAACACCAAGGGTTTTATAGCCGTAGAACAGTCCTATCGGTTCGCCCACCCTGGTGAGAATATTTGCGCCATACAGCGAGGAGACCCTTTCATCACCAGGAAATTCAATTACTTCAGTCCTGTAACGGGACAGCATGGCCCCGGCATCCCACTTAAATCCCGAGCTGACTATCCGGCCGTAAAATTCAAGTTCGCCTCCGGTCGTATTGAAGGATCCACTGTTTTCGATATAGAAGTCAAAACCGGATAACGGATTGGCGTCCATATAGTTTATCATATCATAGGTCCGGTTTCTGAACAGGTCGATGCGCAGGGTCAGCCGTTCATCAAATACGGAACCATCCATGCCGATATTCAACTTGAGATTCGTTTCCCATTTTAGTTCCGGATTCCACAGGTTTCCCTTTACCAGTCCCTGCGAACCCAGGAAGTTCTGTGAGGTGTAGTATTTCTGGGCCGCATAATTCCCGATATCGTCATTGCCCGTCAGCCCTGCACTGGCCCTCACCTTAAGCAGATCGATATGTTCCGACTCAGCAAGAAAAGGTTCTGAAGAAATCAGCCAGGCTCCGGAAACAGAGGGAAAAAATCCGAAATTACCCCCGAGAAGGGAAACTCCTGCCTCTTCACCAAACCGGGAGGAGCCATCCATGGCCAGGTTAACAGAACCAAAATATTTGTGCATATAGTTATAGGTTCCCGTTGCATATAGCGTTGACCATCTCCAGTTGCCAAAATATCCGTCGATTTGCCTGAAAGCACTGACCCCCGAACCCAGGCTCCTGATCTGATCATTGGGTGAATTGTAGTCGGCTGCCCAGTCACCCTCGGAGCCGTTTACAGCGACCCTTATTCCTCCTAGGGTCCTGAAGTGGTGCTTCCAGTTGAGTGATCGGGCATAGGTTATCCTGAAATCATTGTATACATTAAGGTACCGTTCAACTTTAACACTGCTCCGGTTCTGAATAATCCCGTTGTCAAGGGTGTCTGCTGAAATACCCAGCATGGGGACAAAGATCTTATCCCGGATCTTGTCAAAATCGACTCCGATTAAATTGCTGGCAACAAGATGATCGGAAAATTTATAGGAAAGGTTGATGCTCCCGAGAATTTTGTAGTTGTTGCTGTTGGCAGACAGGGCCTTGATCACGGCCGACGGATTACTGATCCCAAAAATATCTTCATCCTCAAGATTAGGAGAGATGCTTCCTGTTTCACTCCGTACATAAGGATAAAGAAATGGCGATTTTACCAGGCTGAGATAGATGGGATTGGTGTCGGGTGCATCCCCATCTTCCTTGAGGCTGTACTGGTTGAAGGTAAATCCCAGGTTTGTGGTGAGATTCAGTTTTGAAGTGATGTTGATATCCGAATTAAACCTGAATGAGTATCTTGAAAAACCGGTATTCTTAACAATCCCCTCATGGTCAGTATATCCTATTGAAAGAGCATAGAGCGCCACATCATCCCCCCCGCTGATTTTCAGGTTGACATTCTGGTTGTAACTGTTTCTGAATACCTCATCCTGCCAGTTCATGTCGTTATGATACCGGTAGTAATCCCTGAAAGAAGGATCATCAATCATGAACGGCATTTTCTGGATGGAGTCATTCGTGAAATGGGATGTCTGAAGCAGTTCGGAGAGATATCTCCGGTAATCGTCCGCTCCGAGGAGGGGCGTCTGATCGGGCGAAAAATTGAGTCCCCCGTAAACACTTAAATCAATCCTGGTCTCTATCTGCGAGGGGGTGTTGGTACGGATATAGATTACCCCGTTGCTTCCTCTTGCACCATAGATTGAGCTGGCATCCCTGACCACCGAAATGTGTTCTATGTCTCCGGGATTGATGCTGACCAGCGGATTGGATACAAATCCGTTAATTATGGCCAGGCCCGATTGCTGGGATTCAATCATCAGTCCGTCTATAATTACCAGCGGCTGGTTGGTGGCGTAAATGGAGGAATATCCCCTCATAAATATATTGGAACCGATGCCCGGGGTGCCTGACCGGGATATTGTTCTCAGCCCGGGAAAGTAATCGTCAAAGGCGTGTTCGGAGGATATGCCGGGATCTTTCCATATCTCACCAAGCCGGTCCATCGAAGAGACTGCATTGGTAGTGTAGGCCACCGGGACAGTCTCATAAAACAAATAAGCCGGATCGTGCAGTGACCTGAACTGATCCTCATACAGGGTGACTGAGATCGAGGAACGCCCTTTTACCGGGATCTCCATTTCCTGGTATTCAAGTCCTGAAAATACCAGGACAACCTTATTGTTGGGAGCTTCAATTTGAAAGTTACCGTCTCTGTCGGTAAATGTTGAAGAGTAGCCGGGAAGGGAAACACTGATCCCTTCGACCGGGAGCCCGGTGGAACCATCCATGACCTGTCCCGTGATAAGAGATACAGGCATTTCTTCAACCTGTGAAACGGCAAATTGGTTTGTTCCGAAGACCAGCAGAACCAGGAGAATTGTCTTAATGTCGATCATGTATTTCATAATGCACATATTATTCAAAAACAGGAACCACTTTCAGATAGTCAAGCGTGATGGTCATATTGCTGCCCCCACCCCTGACCTGGAGCCAGAGATCCTGATAGGTAGTAAATATTTGCTGTCCCACATTCACCTCGACGGCGGTTTCATAGGTTGAATCATTTACCGGGATCAGGTCAATCGAAATGGGATTGGCTTCTGCCCAGATAATTTCAGAACCATCATACCCTGCCACGGCGGTTTTGTAGAGCCTCTGCTGTAAGACGAGACTGGAATTGGGATTGCGATAGGAACCGTTGAAATCATTAACGGCCTTCCAGTAAAACCGGTACCGGCATGAATTTATTTTACCTATATAATAATTGATATAGCCCGGATTCAAACGGTGATTATCGAGCAGGAAATCGTATCCTCCTGAAGCCAACTGCTTCTGACGCGTAAAGCCGGTCTGACCGTCCACCGCTGTAAATACAAATTTGGTGGTATCTTCTCCCTCTACAATAATGGTTGGGATCTTATCCTGCAACCTCACATCGCAGTGGCTGAGCACATAAACGATACCATTGCTTGTCTCGATGGTTTCCCTGACGGCATTCCTGTCAAACGGAATCTTGATATGATAAAGAGAAACCAGGGTATCGGGAACTTCATTCAATGTCATTATTCCGGGAAAAACGAGGTCCCTGCATATATGCCACCTGGTCAGATCATTGCTTTTAAGAGAGTCGCTCACCACGAAATATCTTCTGAACTTGCTGTATTCCGATTCAAAAACCTCATCTTCCAGCAAAATCAGGGTTGACAGGAGGTCCTCATTTTTAAGGTCGCGCACCTCGGCCAGGAAGGAGTTGCTCCATACCATTCCCGACAGGGTATCATAAATCGGTTTGCCAGTAACAGGATCCACACCGAGGATGGTTGCTGCGGAGGGATCAAATACCATCCCGGTCATGCTGTTAAGATATTCGGTCTGCACCGGGCAGAGGGAGGTGGTTTCAATTATGTCCCAGGTGTTGGGAGCAGGAGTGAGCGCCTGGTCTATCATGTGAAGCACCCCGTTATTGGCGGTAACATCGTACGGCTCGATCAGTGATGCATCTTCAACCTTTCCGCTTGCATTATCAATGATTATGTTTTTCCCGCTGTAGGTCTTCACTTTTTGGAGTTCACCGGTGCCATAATAGGAATAGGTCCCGAAACTGATGTGGTTCCTCACGAACATTGAAAGAGTGGCTGTATCTGAAAGAATGGCATCCGGAACCTGAGCCATGGCACTGTTGGTGGGGGCCCACACCGTGAAGGACCTTGAGGATTCAAGCATTTCGTCCAGTCCTGCGGAAATGATCAACGTCTCAAATTCCGACAGGTCCGGATGATTGCTGATCAGCTCCATAAGATTTGCTTCCGCAACTCCCGGGTTTAATCTTGTATGTTCTTCCCACCGGTTCTCACATCCCCACAGAGCCAGCAATGTTCCCAGAAGGAGCAGGTGTTGTTTGACGGTCTTATTCATAGTTCCAATCCATTATAGCGTTTCAAGAAATGTTATTCCGTTTCCGGCAGGGGGTACCAATCCGGTTTATCATGTAAGATGCCCTGGTTGTCAATCCTGGGCCACATTTGATTATTTTCAGACGGGATGAATTGCATCATATCTATCCAGAGGGTTTTGTCCCCGTTATTGATGACGACAAACTTCACCTTGTGATTTCCGGTTGTGGGCACCTTCACTTTTCCCGCAAGCTGTGCCACATAATAGTTGCCTCCCGACAGATAGGTTGAATCAGCAGGTTCAAAGTTATATCTTTTAAATCCCTGAAGCAGAAGTTCCTCATCTGTTCCGTTTGGCAGATATTGGTCTGTCGCAACGATATTGGGCAGTGCTTCGTCGTTGAAATAGACCAGGAATATGGGCCGGCGGTCGGGATCGTATACATTTCGTGTGCAGACCCAGAGATTGTAATCTCCCTTTACGATAAGGGGTGTGGTGAATTCCACCCAGTTTATGGCCGCTGTCCGCAGATTGATCTGGAGATAGTCGCTGTATATCAGGCGGGCCTGCTTGTCGCCCGGAGGGGCGCAAACATACTGGATGGGAGTATCGGTGCTCCATGTGATGTTTTCGAGCTGACCGAGCTGAATGTCGAACCATCCTGGAACCCTCCACATGCCGACCATTTTCCGGAGTTCCGGCTGATCTGCCACATCCCAGTAAATGGGGAAGGGATAGCGCATCTTGATGTAAAAATCATTTTCAACATAATGAAAAACCCCGTTGGCGGTTGTATTATCACTCATCAACCTGTTTATGGGCGCACCGGGTTCAATAATGCCCCTGAATTCATCCTCGTTAATCAGGACAGAGTCTCCTTTCAGGCGCATCGTGATCACTTCCAGGGGGGCCAGGGTCAGATGGGCGGTTTCGGTAATCAGATCGGCTACATACTTAAGGCTGTTGTCGAGAATGTGATAGGACATGTAAAGGAACAAACTGTCGGCCGGGTCTTTCGGATTGCCTGTATGACAGTACTTATCGTAAAGGTCCGCATAGGAGGAGATGCCTTCCTCCTGGTAAACCTGGTTGGTGTGCACAAATACCGTGAACCACCGTTTGTCCTCTGCATCGGCCGGCGGGATTATATCGAGGGTGTCATAGAGCCCGGTTGCCTTTAAGGCCTCCGAAAAGATTGACAGTTCAGGTTGGGATTCTATAAGAGCGGCAGTGGAGACCACAACGGGTTCGAGGACCGATTTCACCGAATGGATGATTCCGTTGGCCACGCGGATATCGAGATTCTCAACCTCGGCCTCCTTATTGATTTTGAATACGGAGTGTCCCTCTTCGAAATAAGCCCGCGCGGTCAGGTACTGTCCATACATGGTGGGCGTGGGCAGTTTGCCGTCCGTAAACCGTGTCGAATTGATGGTGTCGATAATGACATGGTATCGTACGAGCGTTTTCAGCTCATCGGCCGAGAAGTCATCCAGGGAAGATTTACCCTTATCAAGAATATAGTTTGAAATGGCCTCGTTGGTCGGTGCAAAACATGTATAGGTCCCGTAAGCTTTCAGGAAGGAAATGGTTCCGGACTTCTCCAGTATCTCATTGAAGCTGGAGAAAGTTTCGCTCTGTTCCTCGAAGTAGGTTCCCATCAGAACGTCGTCGGAAGTGGCAATTATATATTCCTCCCTCACACATCCGATGATACCCAGTGCTGATAAAATCAACAATATAAGATACTTCATTGTTTTCATGGCTCCACTGTTTTAATTCCTAATAAATCGCCTCCTTGTAAAAATTATTCTGTTCGAGTGCCGGATTGGCCTGAAGTTCCAGGTAGTAAATCGGAAAATAATGGCTGAGGGTATCCCGGTATTTGTTCTGGACGGTAAGCATCTTCTCGGCAGGTGCGCTTCTGGTCACCATTTCGATAATCAGGTCGAGATTCTCATAATGGTTGCGCTTGGCTATACGGAGGATATCAAACCATCTTTTTCCCTCATAGGCAAATTCGCGGCACCGCTCTGACAGGATAAACTCCGTAACCGAACGGGTGTCATTGGCCTGTCCCATATCACTTGCCTTGGCGGCGTGGGCCCGTTTCCGTATCATTCTGACCAGCTGAAGGGCCTCATCGTTTCGTCCCAGTTGTGACAGGGCCTCAGCCTTAAACAGAAGGATCTCTGCAAACCTGTAAATGATGAAGTTGCTGAAGGACTCATTGCTGGGTTTGGCCTCCTCCCGGTTTCTTCCGACATATTTCCAGATGGTGAAATTGTCGCTCAGCTTATAGGAACACCCGTCGGCCCTGATATCCGCACTGTCGGGCAGGGCATTGGGATCGGAAGGAAAGAACTCCTCAATGGAGGCGGCGTTGGCCCTGAGATATTTTCGCTCCTTGAACAACCTGTAATAAGGATTCAGAACTTCCGGGGAAAACTGGAGTTCGAAAATGCTCTCCGTCGAGTTTCCGTCCACATACAGATCGGTGAACCAGAAATCATTGCTCTCCAGCAGACCGTAAAAACCCGAATTGATGATCTTGTCGCATGCGGTTATGCAGGACTCGTATTGATCCGACCATATAAACAGATCCGCCTGGATCGCATTTACGGCATACCGGGTAATTCTGCCTTTGTCGGCGGCCAGGCTGCCGTGAGTAACAGGAGCATGTTGCTCGGCCCATTCCAGGTCTGTTTTGATCTGCTCCATGATTTCGCTCCGGCTGCTTTTCGGTATGTTGAACTCCTCACTGTCATCTTTTGTGGCGGTGAGCTTAACGGGTACCTCGTCAAATGTCTTGAGGAGATAGAGATACATCAAAGCACGCAGGGCCCTTGCCTCTGCCTGGTAAATCCTGAGGGATTCTTCGGTGAAGGAAGGGTCAACCTCAAGCACGGCTGGTCCGAATTCCAGCACGGTATTGCAGAAATTGATGGTCCGGTAAAAGGCGTTCCACCGGCAGATTTGATTATCCTGGAGGATATCCCCGTAAATGATGTACTGAAAATCGGGATTCGACCGGTTGAGTGAAACCATATCCGCCCTGATCTCGCCCCATAAAAACAATAGTTCGGGGACACTGTAACCCTGACCCGAACCGGTATTTCCAAGCAGGGAAGCATAGCACCCCATGAGGCATGCATGCACATCTTCCTTCGACATCCAGTATTCCTGGCGAATAATCCCGTCCTCGGGCTCGAGGTAGAGCCAGTCATTACATCCTGAACCAAGCATCAGACCGATGGATATAATGAATATTGCTTTCAGTTTTTTCATAATCAATTTTTTAGAAATTGACATTCAGGTTAAGCGTTACCTCCTTGGGCCTGGGTGTGTTGGAGGTGTCGTAGCCAACCGTATAGATGGTTCCGTCCCTGCTGTTGATATTGATCTCCGGATCCTGCCCCAGGTAATTGGTAAACGTGAGCAGGTTATTGATGGTAACCGACATCCGCATCTGGCTGATCTTCCATTTTTCTGTCAGTCGTTTCGGCAAATAATAGGTGAAGGTCAGATACTTCATCCTGAGGAACGAACCATCGTCCACATAACGGTCCGAACCCAGCCAGTTGTAGCCGTATCCGATAAGGGCCCTGGGCATGTCGGTCTCATCACCGGGTTGTCTCCAGCGGCGCAGGGTCGCCGTGGTCTGGTTGTCATAGGAGAACATGTTTTCACCATACATTTTTGTCTGGTTGATGATCTCATTGCCATAGCGTCCATAGAAAAATACATTGAAGGCAAACCCCTTGTATTTGACAGATGAACCAAATCCGCCGGTAAAATCCGGATTGGCATCCCCAAGATATATCACATCGAGGTAATTGATATTTCCGTCGTGGTTGATGTCCTCATATTTGGCATCACCCGGTTGGAATTCATAGTTAACGGCCGGATAATTATAGACCATATAAACCGGTTCCCCGTTGGCATTGTAAATCTTATCCCCATTCTCATCAATGGCTATCAGGTCCTCCCAATCCTTATAAACTCCCAGGAACCGGTATCCGTAAAATGATCCGATGGGATTGCCGACCTGTATGATCCGCTTATACTCCCCATTGGAGGTGGTCCGTCCGCGTTCCAGGGGATAGTCATCCGCGACTTCCCGAAGGATGTTGTAATTCCTTGCTACATTGAAGTCGAGGGAAACGCTCAGGTCGCCTTTACGGACCGGGTAGGTCCTTACACTGAAGTCCCATCCCTGGTTATCGAGGGATCCCACGTTCATCAATATCCCGTCGTATCCCGAACTGCTGGCAATGGCCACATTGTATCCGAACATATCCCGGGTGGCATTCTGATAGATGTCAAAATCCATCATGAACCTGGAGTTGAACATTTCCAGGGTGAACCCGAGGTTTTTGGTGATGAATGTCTCCCATTTCAGTTCCTTCAACTGCATGTCAACCGGGTATACGGCTGTACTGCCAAGGTAGGACCAGGGGAAGGTGGAGTAGTTGTTGAAGAAGATATAGGGGTATCTGGGGGCGTACCCGTTCTCCCCGTAACTGGCTTTAATGCGGAGGTCATCCAGCCAGGTGTAACTGCTCATGAATTTTTCTCCGGAGAGGCGCCAGGCAAAAGAAAGACTGGGATAAAAGCCGTATCTGAAATTTTCATCGAACCGGGAGTTCCCCTCTCTTCGGATTCCGCCGGAGATGATATAGCGGTCGAGCAGGCTGTAGTGGACCAGTCCGATGATGCCGTTATCCCTGTTCTGCCAGCTGTCGGAACTGATACTGAGGCCGCCCTCCTGGATCCTGGCCGGGATGGAAGGATCCTGGAATTCTGATGAAGCGGAATTGGCCGTGGTGGACTGGTACTGGATACCTTTTGTGTCGTTTGTCTGAAAGTTGATGGTTGCCGTAAGCTGGTGGATATTATTGAATGTGTTGGAATAGGTCAGCCGGTTGTTGGTATATATATAATAGGTGTCTTCATCACTTTCGCTGGCCCGGTTTACGTTCAGGTCGGTCCACGGTCGGCCTGTTGCAATCTGGGGAAGGAAATAGTTCCTTTTTGTATTGTTGATATCGAAGGCGATATCGAAATTGTAGGTCAGACCCTTAACAATCCTGTAGTTCAGTGAGAACTTGGGCATGATCCGGTCGTTGATGGTATTGTAGATACTGGACTCGGCCATGGCCACCGGGTTGTATGTTCCGGAGTAGCTTCCCTGGATATTACTTTCAGGGGAGTTGAAGACAGGGGTTTCATTGCCGTTCTCATCAAATTCGTAAACGGCCATATTAGGCATTTTGCGGTAGGCAACGGAACGCAGGTCACTCCGGAAACTCCGTTCGGAGAAACCATGGGCGTAGGCCAGGTCGGCACTCAATCTCAGTTTGTCGGAGATGTCATAATCGAGGTTGAGCCGGGTTGTGAACCGCTTAAGCCCGGTTCCCAGCGTCACCCCTTTCTGGTTCTGGTAGTTCACCGAAAAACGGTATTTTGCCTTTTCCCCGCCGCCCGTAAGCGAAAAATCATGGTTGTTGATATAACCGGTACGGGTAATCTCATTGAGCCAGTTGGTATTCTGACCATAGTTGTAATACCAGTAAGGTTCACTTGGATCATAGAGAAACTCTTTGTTCTCCATCGTGTTTAACGGGATCCCGTCCACGTTCATGACCCCTTCCGCGATAAGGGTTGAATATTGATCGCCCGATAGCATGGGGATGGGTTCCGGTTTGAACGATATGGTCGCCCTGTAGGTATAGGCAACCCTTGGCTTCAGACTTTTCATGCCGCGTTTGGTGGTAATGGAAAGTACGCCGTTAGCCGCCTTGGTACCCCAGAGGGCCGTTGCTGCAGCATCCTTGAGGACAGTTATTTCCCTGATATCGTCTACGGCAATATTCAGCATCTGTGCATAACCCTCTTCGTTGGCGGTGGCAAAATCAAAATCAGAAGCAATGTTGGTCTCATACGGCACATTGTCGACCACGATCAGCGGTCTGTCGTTGGCGTTCAGTGTGCTTACCCCGCGGATCCGAATCGACATCCCTCCCCCGGGGTCCCCGGAGTTTGACACAATGTCCACCCCGGCCATCCTTCCCTGAAGCGCTTCATCGATAGAGGAAGCCTGCACCTCCTCAATTTCTGCCGCGCTGATCCTTTCCACGGGAATAGCCAGGCTCCGGTCCTCCACCTCCATGAAACCGGTGTTAATCCTTTTCTGGGCTATGATCTCAACGCCCTCTATCATCAGGGCATCCTCGGACATCTCGACGTTGATGACAGATCGGTTCTCAATGGGGTAAGTCTGTGCCTGGTATCCCACGAATGAAAATTGAATAGTGTTGGAGCCGCTGCTGATGGACAGCACGTAGTTCCCGTCAATATCGGTGACCGTTCCCTTCAGTATCCTGTTGTTCTGATCCATCTCCACCACCGTTGCTCCCGGCAGGGGAGATCCGTCAACTGCACTGGTGACGGTACCGCGGACCAGGGTCGGGGCCTGGCTCATCAGGGAGGGATAAAGCAACCAACCCAGGGCGACCGAAAGAATTACAACTGCATGATTCCTCTTCATGGTGTGTATATTTTTAATACTTTAAATAATTATCCAGCTGATGTATCACTGCCCTGTTCGATAAGATGTTACTATTTTCCATAACCACATTGGCCGTCCTGCCGTTGGCATCGATCAGCGAGAAGCTTCCCGGCTGGTTTATAACAGTCACGGTGGCTTTCCCTTCTTCGGTCTTATGGTAAGTATCCCTCACCCCGCTTATTTTCCCGTCGGGGACCACAATCGACTTGGCAATGATGTGGTACATCACAAATGCGAGCACTTTATTCTGCTGGTCAACCGTAAAATCTGCAAACCCGATAACCGGCAGCATCCCATCGTCAATGGCGGCCTGCATGGCTGCATTATTGGGAATAAAGAGCGTGTTATCCTCGGTGCTGGCAATATTGGTTATGGCCTTGTTGAGGGTGTCGTAGACATGATTGACCGGAACGGCCTCGGCTGATTTTAACAGGTATTCATAGAATCTGGAAAACTGGGCCTTCCCTTCAATCTCCCGACCGATATTATCTATTGAAAAAGCCAGCGGACGGTTGAGCTTATAGGTCATTCCATTACTGGCCCGTGCTTTTCCGCTGACAAATACGGTCTGCTCCTGCTGAACGTTTCCGGCACCCCAGATGAACCCGCCGTTGTACCTTATATAGTCCCCGCCGTAGGTCTCAATAATGCCGTCCCCGGAAAGGTCGGAAAGATCGGTGGTCAGAACCATATGCATCTTGATCAGCCTGGTAAGTGCCAGGTTGGAGTTGGTTCCCAGGTTCGGGTTATCAAGGTTCCAGGTATTCCTGTCACTGTCAAAGGTGAGACCGATGTTTTCAAATGCTTCATTCTTGATCAGGAAGATGGTCAGGTACAGCGAGGTGTTTTTTACAATATAGTAGAGCTCGGTGGTCAACAGGGCCTGCAGCATGGTGGAATATTCCGGGTCCAGGATGATGTCTCCCAGGATCGTGTAAAAAGCATCTGTTTTCTGGATGATATTTGTTCCGTAAAACACCCCGTTACTGCCGAACTGCTTTTCAATGATGTTTGAAGCCGGATCAAAACGGGCAGGCTCTCCGAACATGTTGGAGGTGGTTGCAAATTTACTGGGCCATACAGTGGTCCGGAACATATGGGCATTGATGAATTCGCTGATAATCTGGGGCGACATATTGTCAAGGGATTTGTATTTCACCAGGAACTTATTGTTGAAAAACTCGGTGACCGCAGCATTGTTCGGTGCAAAAAGCGTCCATCCGTCAGTCTGTGCATCATAGGTCTGCCCTCCCCCGTACTTCATGTAATTTTCGCAGTTCGGAGCAAAATTCATCAGGGGGTAATACTTTATGTAAACATCCTCCCGGTTCCCTGAAACCTGTTCATAACGGTTGAGAAACCCCTGTGGCGCGATTTCATACTCAACCACGTATTCATCCAGTATCCTCTTGAATTCGCTGTATTCAGGATTGGATGCCAGCATCGCTTCAAGGTTTTCAAGGGGAAGGATCACACGGTCCACAGCATGCACGATCCCATTCTCACACTGGATATCCTCTTCGATAACCCCGGCATCCGCCACATTGAACCCGACAAATTCCGATGAAGGGAAGAAATAGTTATAATCATAGGCTGTAAGTGATTTCGTCTGGAAATACTGATCGGTAAAATAAGGGATGTGCTTGTTGTTGTTATCCTCGGAATTGAAGATTGGATTCTGCTCAGGCAGGAGCGGCACACCGTTCTGGTCGAACACGTTTTCCTCCATACCGTTGACCTCCTCCCGGTGTACCCATTTATAATAAGCCGTCTGCCTCTTGAAGGCTTTGTCGGGATCCCAGTCCAGCAGTGTGGTAGACTGAAAATCATCTATCCGCTCCCGGTTATAGGCATTGTAGACAATGGAGTACTTGACGATTCTCTGTGCGGTCTCCTCATCTATATCATCCGTGGAAGAATAACCGTTTTCGGACAGAAATGCCGAAAAGGCTTCATCAGTAGGGGCGAAAACAGTAAAATATCCGGCTTTCCCGAGAATATTCCCGTAACCTGCTTTATCCACGCAGGCCAGATAAGAACTGAAATTTCCTTTTTCCTTCAGATTGTCATAGATGGGCGGTTCGAGCCATTCAGGGCGTTCGTAATATTCCTCGATTTCATTTCTGCATCCGGCCAGGATAAGACCAAACAATATCATCAGGAACACCCCCCGAAGTATATGTCTTGTCATAGATTTAGTATTTGATATTATAAAAACTATATTGACAACAGAATCTTCAAGCCTGAAATTTGTTAAAAATAATCTTTATGATAATTGGTTTCAATGCATTATTTGATTATTTATTTGCACTTTTTGACCCCGTCCTGATGGTCCCCGTGCGATCCCATCCGGTTCTGCCCGCATGGTTTTTTTTCATAACGAATGAACATATGCCCTCCCCGGGATTCATAATGCTGTAAAATAGCTGTAAAATATACAAAAATTAAACGCCGATTCAAAATGGTCTGACCCTGAAACCCCGAACCGGGAACCCTGAACCGGGAACTGTCTTCCCATAAAATAGGTTGCCCACAAGTTTACAAATAAACTTTTAACTTGTGGAACTATGAAAAAGGAAAAA
>JAFGWU010000024.1 GCA_016936975.1 Bacteroidales bacterium
ACCGAAGGGAGTTAATCCAGTATGTCCCACAAAGCAAAAGCTGCCAGCAATGGCAGCTTCTTTTATTTTCGGAAATGATGAAAGCTTTTTGATGGATTCCTGTGTTTGTATTATTTTTTATCTTCATGGCAAAAAGTATGACCGAGAAGGAGAAGGTGCTGTTCCTGTTGAAGAAACTGGACATCCCTTACGATATTTACCACCATCCGCCGCTTCCCACTATTGAAATTGCTGTCGAATACTGGAAAAGCATTAACGCAACACACTGCAAGAACCTGTTTTTCAGAAATCATAAAGGAAACCGCCATTACCTGGTTATACTGAAACACGATCAGGCACTTGGTATTCACGACCTGGAAAAACGGCTCAGGCAGGGTAAAATTTCCTTTGCCTCCCCGAAAAGAATGGAAAAATATCTGGGGGTGGATGCCGGTTCGGTTTCCGTTTTTGGATTGATCAACGATTATGAAAATCATGTATATGTTTTCATTGATGAGAACATCCGGCATTCCGAAAAAGTGAGCTTTCATCCGAACGACAACACTTCAACGGTAGTGATATCCTTTGCGGATTTTATAAAATTCCTTGATAATTCAGGTAACAGTTATGAACTTATCACTCTCTACTGACGATATCGGGATATAAAGTGGATTTTTAATTAAGTTTAGGTTACCTTTATTTTCTAACATTATCGTGCTTTAAAATATTCATCCCGGCCGGTAACGATCAACCGGGATCTTTTAAGTGCACGTGTGGATCAATAATCATCATAATGTAATGCTATGGACAAATCTAACATTAAACAGCATGTAACTTTTGTCGGAGCCATTCACATTGGTTTCGGGGCCCTTGGTGTACTCGGGGCTTTAATTCTGTTTTTTATGTTCTCCTTTGTTGTGCAATTTGTAGAGGATGAACCAATTGCAGTAAAGATTCTGCAAATTCTCGGGAACAGTCTGCCGCTATTAATACTCTTTTTTGCGGCCATCGACATTATTGGGGGTATAGGCCTTTTCTCATACCGGCCATGGGCAAGGGTGCTGGTCCTGATCATTTCTGCCATCAACTGCCTGAATGTGCCCATTGGAACAGCGAAGGGGGTTTACTCCATCTGGGTGCTGATGCACCGGGATGCGATTGAGCTGTTTGACGGGAAAAAAGCTGAAACCGGCGCCAGGTAAACGGCTGCCGGTTTCAGTTGCAACAATTCGGTAAGATTTTCTTGTAAAGGCTATGGTTTCGTTGGAATGCCACAGCCCCGTTTTAATACCTGTCTCTTTCTTTATAATGTGTATGGAGCAGCTGGTGTGATTTATGGCCGAGGGGCTCTCCCAGGAAATCCCTGTAAATGGCAACGATTTCCGGATTTTCATGCGATTTCCTGTACTCCATCGACATATCCTCCTCATAGATAGCCTCTGCTCTTTTCCGGCGAATTTCCTCATTGGTGGGAATAGGTTGTCCGCCGCCTCCCAGACAGCCTCCCGGACAGGCCATGATTTCAATGAAATGGACATCCAGTTTGCCGTCTTTCAGATCCTGCATGACTTTCCTGGCATTGACCAGCCCATGGGCCACCACGCATTTCAGTTCCACCCCTTCCAGGAATTTCCACTCGGGTTTGCAATCCTCAATCATAATACTGGCTTTCCTGACGCCTTCCATGCCCCTGACAGGTTCAATATTAAGATTCTCGAACGGGACTTCTCTGCCGGTGACCAGCTCATAGGCTGTTCGCAAAGCGGCTTCCATGACTCCTCCGGTCGCACCAAAAATAACACCGGCTCCCGTGGATACGCCCATGATTGAGTCGTATTTATCTTCTTCCAGCTTGTTGAAATTAATGCCTGCCTGCCGAATCATTCTGGACAATTCCCTTGTTGTAAGAACAAAGTCCACATCCTTGAAGCCGCTTGAGCGCATCTCCGGCCTGTTGGCCTCATATTTTTTCGCTGTGCAGGGCATAATAGACACGCTGACAATATTTTTCGGATCCAGATTCCTGACCTTTGCAAAATAGGTTTTGGCCAGGGCCCCGAACATTTGCTGCGGAGATTTGCAGGTGGATACATTGGGAAGGTACTCAGGGAACGCATGCTCGATAAACTTAACCCATCCCGGTGAACAGGAGGTGGTCATGGGCAGGGCCACACTCTCATCCTTATCCACAAGCACCTTCTTGAGCCTCATAAGCAGTTCGGTGCCCTCTTCCATTATGGTCAGATCTGCCGAAAAATCGGTGTCCAGCACCGAATTAAAGCCAAGCCTTTTAAGGGCTGCAACCATTTTACCGGTTACCCTGTTACCGGCATCCAATCCCAGTTCTTCGCCGAGACCGACACGGACTGCCGGAGCTGTTTGAACAACAACATGTTTCTCAGGATCCAGAATGGCATCCCACACCTCATCCAGGTAGGTACGTTCCGTCAGGGCCCCGGTGGGACAGCGGTTGACACACTGACCACAACTGGTACAGATAACCTCCGCCATGGATAGGTCTTCAAAGGTGCTGATCTTCTGGTGCTCCCCTTTGTAAGCCACGGTCAGGGCATTCACTCCCTGAAGCTCTTCGCAGGTCCTCACGCACCTCTGGCACCTGATGCACTTGCTGTCGTCTTTCTGGATTGAGGGAGAAAACTTATCAATAGTGTAATCCTTCAGATCAATCAGGTCCAGGAAGAGATGGTCGCCCACACTAAACTCATTGGCCAGGTTCTGAAGTTCGCACTTACCGTTTTTGTAACACTTCGTACAATCCGCATTATGCTCTGACAAAAGCAACTCGATTATATGCTTTCTTGCGGCCCTTACTTTCAATGAATTGGTTAGGATTTGCATGCCTTCACTCACGGGGGTTGCGCACGCAGCCGTCAGTGTTCGTGCACCCAGCTGTTCAATGACGCAAACCCTACAGTTACCCGCAACACAAAGGTCATCGTGATTACAGAGTGTCGGGATCCTGAAATTCAACTTTTTTGCAGCCTCAAGGATGGTTGTTCCCTCAGGAACTTCAACCAAAAGGCCATTTATCGACAGGTTTATCATGAGTTATTTTTTTCGATTAAATAATTAATAGATTATCTCCTCCTTGAAATTTTCAACGATTGAGCTGAAGGCATTTCCAACTGACTGTCCCAGTCCGCATTTGGAAGCTATCTTCATGGTTCTGGAAAGTTTAAGCAGCTCATCAAGATATTTTGAGGTTTTCTCTCCTTTTTTAACCGCTTCTACGCCCTTGAGCAACTGCTGGCATCCAACCCGGCATGGAGTGCATTGTCCGCACGATTCCTCTGTAAAAAACTCAAGGTAATTATGCAAAACATTGTACATCGAACGGGAGCTGTTGAATAACTTCATTGATCCTCCCGTTGGTACTCCTTCAAACCCGATAATGGTTTCATCAAATCGTTTCCTCGGCACACAGAAGCCAGAAGCTCCTCCAACCTGCACTGCCTTGGTATCACCATCCCCGAATTCAGCCACAAATTGAGCCACGGTCATTCCAAGTTCAAGTTCATAGATTCCTGCCCTGGGCGTATCGCCGGAAACAGAAAATACCTTGGACCCTCTGGAATCCTTGGTCCCAAGTTCCTGAAAATGCTGGGCCCCGTATTTCATAATCATGACACAGTAATCAAGCGTCTCAACATTATTGATTAGTGTGGGTTTGGAAAAAAGCCCGGAAGTGGTGGGATAGGGCGGTTTATTTCTTGGTTCGCCCCTTTTTCCTTCAATCGATTCAAAAAGGGCACTTTCCTCACCACAAATGTAGGCGCCGCTTCCCAGCCTGATGCGGACCTCAAAATCATGCTTGAATTCTTTCATTAATTTATGAAATTCATCAAGCGCTTTGTTCAGTTTCGGAAGCAGGAATTTATACTCTCCCCTCAGATAAACAATACCGGTCCTGGCGCCAATCGCCCTGGAGGCAATGGCCATCCCGCAAAATACTTTCTCAGGAACCTCATCCAGTATCTGCCTGTCTTTAAATGTGCCCGGTTCACCCTCATCGGCGTTGCAGATCACATATTTTTCATCACTCTCTTCCAGGGCGGTAAACCGCCACTTCAGTCCGGTCGGAAAACCGGCACCCCCTCTTCCCTTTAACCCGGATTCAAGAATCTCCTGGCAAATATCATCCGGCTTCATGGTAATGACTTTCGCAAATACCTCCTTGCACTCTGTCCTTTCAAAAATCAGATCAACCCTTTTTACATGAGTATTTTTCATAATCTGGCTGTTTTCCTTGGTTACTTTTTAATATATTCCCGTAAAATCTCCGTAACCTTCTCGGGCGTAAGCTCCGTGTAAGGTGTGTCATTTATCAGAATGGCCGGAGCTTTATGACACCAGCCAATACAATTCGTTTCCAGCAAACTGAACTTTTTGTCGGGGGTTGTTTCCCCTGGTTTGATCTTCAGCATCTCCTCAATCGTCGCAAGAACATCACCTTTCCCTTTCATGGAGCAGGAGATGGTTTTGCATACCCGAATCACATATTTACCGCGCTCCACCGTATCCAGAAACGTATAGAATGTAGCCACCCCGAATACATCCGCAGCGGAAATATCGAGTTCACGGGCAACATCCACCATAACCTCTTTCGACAAATACCTTCTTTCCTCAACAATATCCTGCAAAATGGGAAGCAAACTTTCCCTTGTTCTGCCATGTTTGTCTGCAAGAACATGCACTAAATCCTGAACTGTTTCCATAACGATTCTTTATATAAACTATACCTTTTTTCTGCTTCATTAAAAAACTGAAGTCTGACAATTTTGTTATTTATTTCACAAAAGTACGCAAATTTATATTAATATTGTGAAGGTTATAACAATATTGTTGGTTTTTTATAATATATTCATCGTATTGATATTCAGTCTAAATAAAATAATTATTTTGTCAATGACGCAACAGCTTTAAACCATTATTCAGGATGATCCGTTATGTTAATAAATGCATCTCTTTAAGCAGATTTGCAGAGAACATGAAGAGATTGCATAAGTAAAACAGCACTGAGAACACAGATCCCACTAAAACTCCTGAAAGGATCGGAACAGATTACCGAATTGAACAGAAAAATGATATGCTCCCACATCGTAGCGGTCTCAAAGAATGGTGTTATCGGCATTGATAACCGGTTACCCTGGAAGATGCCCCGGGATGTGGCCTACTTCAACAGGATCACAAAGGGCCATTGCGTTATCATGGGCAGGAAAAACTATGAGGCCAATAAGAAAGCCCTCCCCGATCGCACCAATATCGTCATATCCGGAAATATGAATTATCATCTGGAAGATTCAATCGTTGTACATTCGATCGATGAAGCCCTCAACCGGGCCAGACAGTCCGGAGAGAAAGAGGCATTTATTGTCGGCGGAGGGGAAATATATAAACAGACGCGGAAAATAGTGGACCGCATCTATATAACCGTTATCGATACAGTCGTAAAAGGGGATACGCTCTATCCCCTGCCCGATTTTTCAAAATGGAGAATTCTTTCAGAAATACCAATGCAAAAGGACGAAAATCATCCCTTTAACTACACATATTATATTCTTTTAAAACCATAGTTTATGATGGGATTCTCCAAAAATGAAAAATTTGGAGAAGCCAGCCTTCAATATGTTGAGTATATAATTCTCTGCAGGATTATGATACCCTCAACCTATGAGCCGCACTTGAAAAGCTCCCCGCTCCGAAGGAAATACGGTCGCCGGGATTCATGCATGAATCTGTACTTTATCACCTTCTCTTTAAAAAAAATATATGAAAACAATAAAAATAACTAAACATTTAGTTGCAAAACTAAATTTTTAGTTATACATTTGTTTTGAAATCCGGTCATGCATTAATTATGAAAGAACTCACAAAAGCAGAGGAGCAGGTCATGCAGGTTCTTTGGGAAGTCGGGGAAGGGTTCGTCAAAGATCTGCTTCCGCATTTCCCGGATCCAAAGCCGGCGTACAATACTGTATCGACTATCATAAGAATTCTTGAAAAGAAGGGATTTGTGGCCCACCGGTCTTTTGGGAAATCGCATTTGTATTTCCCTGCCGTCAGCAGGGAAAGATACAGGACAGAGAAATTTTCCAGTCTCATGAAAAACTATTTTGATGACAGCATGAAGCAGGTCCTGTCCCATTTCAGTCATACCGGCAAATTGAAACGAAAAGAGGCCGAGGAGATGATTCAGATACTGGAAGAATTGAAACACAGTAACGATTCATGAGTGACTTCATCAGATATATTATCGAGTTGAACTTTGTTCTGTCAGCACTGTTCCTTACTTATAGCCTGGCATTTCGAAAAGACAGGAATTTTCTCGTAAGAAGGTACGCCTTGCTCCTGATCCCGGTCATTTCGGTAATTATTCCCCTGCTACCATCTTCCTTCGATTTCAATACATTACCTTCATCCATACTGTCATTTACACTCGATGAGATCACTATTTCCGGGAAGGCAGGAGGAACCCTCGCTTCATCTTCGGTCAATCCGGTTTTTGTTTTTTCCGTTATATACTACACTGTCCTGATTCTCGGTCTTATAAAGCTTCTCGTTCATTTGCTCTGGATTAAATCTGCCGTAAAAAAATCTGAAAAGATTATTTTAAACGGGCAGATGGTTCTTTCGAACCGGATTATTCATGCGAGTTCTTTTTTCAAATTTATATTTATAGATCTCTTCAATAACAGGAAAGATTCCGTAAAACATATTCTGGAGCATGAACTGGTTCACAGAGATGAAAAACATTCAGCGGACCGGATCCTTACAGAAATCGTGGTTATTCTGTGCTGGTTCAACCCGCTGGCATACCTTTTTAAAAGGGCTGTTATTGAGAACCACGAATATATTGCTGATGCATCTGTCATCCGAAAAGGAGCAAACCGCATCACGTATCAGATTTCATTATTGAACCAATATATCGAAAGCGCTTCGATCACCAATCAATTCAGCAGTCAAATTAAAAAACGAATCAAAATGTTAAACGTAACCTATAAAATGGGAAGCCGGTGGAAAATTGCCATCCTGCTTCCGACAGCGGTTCTGGCTTTCTTTATGATTGCCTGTGCCAATCAGAATGAAAATGCGCCGGATGACATGAGTCAGGCAGAAAACACTGTCCAGTCAGATAATGAACTTCCCGGCGAAAACAACTTGCCCGGGAGTGAAGCTCAGACGAAAAGCGATCCCCTCTCCGATGATCTTTTCTACATTGTTGAGGAGATGCCGAAATTCCAGGGCGGCAGTCCGGATGAATTCAGAAAATTCATTGCCGAGAATGTTAAATATCCACAGGAAGCCGCAAAAAATGGTGTTACAGGTAAAATATTTGTCAGGTTTATCGTCACAAAAACAGGGAAGGTAGTCATCCCCGATTCAGAGAATCTCGCCGAGCTGGAGGGAAAACCATTGGATGAAGTGGTGGTGGTAAGTTACCGGCCGTTAAAGGAGGCGGATCCTGTTCCCGAGGAGAAGTATATTGAACTGCTTAAGGCTGAAGCCCTGAGGGTCGTCAGTTCTTCTCCCGACTGGGAGCCGGGCAGGCAAAGAGGGAAAGTCGTCAATGTGATATTTACCTTTCCGATCAGTTTTGTTCTTCAATAAACAGGATTATCCCCGCCTGATTGAACCGGTGGGGATAATTTCCCGGTGTTTTCCCTTCTCTTTTTGCTTTATCGGCAATATTTCATGACCTTTATGGCTCAAAACCATATTGTGTCATGAATGCACCGATCGTGGAACTGATCCAGGGAATGCTGGCTCCTGGATTGATGATTTCGGCCTGCGGGCTCCTTCTCCTGGGGATGAATAATAAATACTCCCTGGTTGTGAACCGGATCCGTTTATTAAATGAGGAGAAGCGAAAAATCTTCTCCCTCGGGACCATTCATGAAGATGAAAGCAGCCGTTTGACCAACATTGAACTACAGATCAGCCATCTGATCCACCGCATTTCCCTTGTCAGAAACGCGGTTTTCAGTTATTCCTTAGCGGTAGCCCTTTTTATTGTCAGTTCCGTCCTGATCGGTATCACGCTCAACAGCCACTCAACAGCATTCAACTGGCTAATCATGAGTTTTTTCTATGCCGGCATGCTGGCCGTGTTTGTGGGAATCATTTTTGCAGCCATAGAGGTCTGGAAGGGTTACCGGATTGTTAAAATCGAGGTCTCCGAAGTCTTTCAGAAAAAGCAATCTCCGACTTAATTGACCACAACCCGCTTTGTAATCAACTCTCCTTCCGTCCGGATCTCAACCAGGTATAAACCCGGATGCCATTTCGAGGTGTTGAACTGCACATCGTGTTCATCCGGCCGGAGGAGTTCCTCAAACGGTTGAATTAACAATCTTCCGCCTGTATCATATATATTGATGCTGACCTGTTGCACCTTGTTCAGCACAAATCTCAGGTGCAATTCATCCTGAACCGGATTAGGAAACGTAATCAGGTAATCTATGTCTTTCGCCGAACCTCCCGGATCGATTTCCGTTCCGCTGTAAACAACGCCTTTCAGGCTTCTTCCCTCCTTAAAATGGTTGCCCCCGTTGTCAGCAGAATACTCTGCAATCCAGTCGGGCCTTGGTGGATGTTCGGACGGATCGGTGAAGACGAATTTCGCCTCCCACTCTTCATCCGTCAGCCTTTCGAAATCCGATGTGACCTCATAATGAAAGGTGGACACCGGTCCGATGAATGCCATCAACACGGATGGATTGACCGGGCTGGGTGCAAAATACACACCCTGGTTGATCAATCCGTTCCCCACATGCAGGACATGTCCCACCGGATTTCCAAATTGATCCGTCGGCTCGGTATGCACATCCGCCACGGTAAAGTCCCAAGACAGAGCCTTTTCCATACTGAAAAACAGGTCATTATACCATCCCGTTATAGATGGTCCGGAGGCCATATACTCGTTGATCATGGTCTTCAGGAAGGTGATCTCGGATTCGTTAAGCGGAATTCCATTCAGTTCTTTAATGGCAATCTCCCTGAAGATTCCCATGATCTCCTCATATCTTTCATAATAATTGATTATTTGCGTTTTTGCATCGATGTCGATATCAGCCAGTACCTCACGGAAGAAATCTGCTGCACTGGATGCAAACAGTTCAAGCCGGTTATAAAGTTCCGGGTAAGGTTCAATAAAGGTATAGGGGAATGAACAGCCTGTTGCACCCGTATAGGACTGTTTACCGTACAATATATTATCATGGCGGAGTTGTGCCCAGGAGGTTAACTGGGTATTCAGTTTCGCATGATGCCAGGCGGTGGTTTGCATGAAATAGGGAAGTCCGGAGGATGATGCCGGCGGATTCAGTTCCCTGATGGCTCCCAGCCAGGTGTTGTAAAGCGACTGTTCCCAGAATGATTCATCATAGGCATTGATAAGATAGGAAAGCGAGGCCATCTTATATGCATATTTGAAGCTATCGAGTTCTGTCTCAAGCAGGGCCAGGGCATCCTCGTTCCCGAGGGCGGCCATCACGTCAAGCGGGTCGGGCAAAGCCCTGTAAATCTTCCTGCCCTCATATATAATACGGTCATATACCACCTCGCTGAACACATAGGAATCGATCAGGAATTTCTGACCGGAAAGCTTAAAAGACACCGGTAACTGGCCTGGATCAGATGTCCTGGGATCCACATAGAAATAATTCGACATAATTTTCTGGCCGTAATCATCCGAGGCATTCAGGCTGTCCATGAACACATCAAACGTGGTTTCATCAAACAGGTCCGCCGGAGTATTGAGCAACCTTTCGCTCAGTCCTTTCAATTCATCGGGCGTCATGTTATCGTCCGGGCCCACCAGAAATTCAATGATTTCTTCATGCCGTACCAGGTTTTCCCTCTTACCGCATGTGAAAAGGAGCTCATTCAGCAACAGGGCTCCCTGTTGCATTCTTCTCAACTCACTGTCGGTCCAGTCGGGCTCCCAGGGATTTTCCGGCGGAGCGGTTAAGAGAAAATCGATCCTGCCCAGCCACATCATCGCCCTGAAATAATTTTCAAGTGTTTTGTCCTTTTCTCCGGCAAGGTATATGGTCTGCGTATAATGCCCCCGCGGTTTAAACTGACTTAAATCGAGATGCAGGTCCCTTCCGGAAGTAAAAAGCGGTGCGTCAATGGCCGTCTCATTCCTGATGCCCTCCAGGATAATGTCATACAGCTCCCTGTCGTGCTTTTGAGGCAGAACTTCTTCGCCGTAAAGCAATGAAATGGCCATTGACGTATAGAGATCCACATCGTATAACGGCCCGTCTAATCCCGGATCATTCTTATATTTATCATACAGGGCCGGGTATGTATCAAACATGGCGGCCAGCAACTCCTCCAGATTGGATTCCAGGTACTGCCACTCCAGCGTTTGCAGGATAGCGTCATACGCGTTATGAAGTGTGGACAGAACAAAATCGCTGCTGATGAAAAGAGGAAGGTCATTGCCATAAATATCAATGAGGGCATCAGCCCAGGAATAGGCAGGTAACCGCTCGGACACCATAAAATGATTCTGGCTTAACATATCCTTTTCAGCTTCTGTAAGATAATAAAAGCTGTTAATTGAATCGAACCAGGGTATTTCCTTTAATTCCGAAGGATACATCCGGTTGGAGTAATAGGTGGTGAGCGGCGGGTTTTCCGACAGAAGTTCCTGTACAGTCATCGATGCGGTACTGGCAATGTATTGTTCGTATAATTCAGGATCAAAGGTGCTCTGCGCATTCATAAAAACAGTGCCGGCAAACACACAGGCTAATGTCAACGATATGTAATTTGCGGTTTTCATTATTTTTGTTTTTTATTCTAAAACATCATGCAAGTTATTACAAAAGGAACTGGAAATCAATAAACAGATGAATAAACTCCCTGCAGGGTTGCGTAAGACCGTGCCTTAGTTTTAGAAATATCCGCTATCGTACTGCGATCCGCTTTAAAAACTTTAATTTCGTATCTTCAAAGACACAATAACCACAGGAATGCCTGGAAAATTCATACTGAAATGAAAGACCTTCGCCGGTTTTACAGGATAAAAGCGGATGCAGGAGAGGTATATTCTGCATTGACCAATCCCTTTTCCATTGAGCTCTGGTCCGGAAATCCTGCCAAAATGATCCCCGAGGCAGGAACGGAATTCTCCATGTTTGACGGAGAGATCGAAGGAATAAACCTGGAATTCGTGAAAGACAGCAAAATTGTTCAGGAGTGGTATTTCGGTGAAAGAGAGGAAAAATCCATTGTCACCATACTTTTATCAAACGACCGATTGTATACAAAAATTGAGCTGACCCAGACCAATATCCCCGATGAAGCCTTCGAGGAGATGCTGACCGGGTGGGATCAATACTATTTCGGGGCATTGAAGGATTTTTTTGAGAAATAGCCTGTAACTTCCCGGCCCTGCTCACCGTCTTACAGGTGAATCAATAAATCTATCATCATGAAACACGTTATTTTGCTACTTATGACCCTGTCTCTGATCAATCCATTGTTCAGTCAGCCTGATTCCATCATTCACAATGATACCGTTGCTGTGGCCACTGATCCTGATGCGGGGCAATCTGCTTCATCAGACACGGTTGCAGGGGAAGCGGTAACGACAGAGACCGAAAAAACCATGGTCACCCTCGGCCAGAATGAAGTCCTGATCGTGGAAGAAAACGGAGACACTACCCGCGTAAAACTGGGGAAAAGAGGGATTAGCATTGTGGAAGGAGAAGATGGCACCACCATTAGTATCATTGAAATGGATGAGGAAACCGAAGAAGAATCGATTACCGAGCCCGATAAACGCAAATTTAAGCCACATTTTTCCGGGATCGATCTCGGCCTGAACAACTATCTGACCCCGGATTATAACTTTAACCTGCCATCCGATCAACAGTTTATGGACCTGAATACAGCCCGTTCCTGGAATTTAAGTCTCAATTTTATTGATTACGGTTTCGGATTCGGAACAGATAAAGTAGGACTGGCTACGGGCATGGGTTTAGAATTCAGCTGGTATGCCTTTAATAACCAGAACAGCATCACGAAGGATACCGATGGGTTTATCGTTTCATATGAACCCGATTATGCGGAAAATCTGACCCATTCCAGGTTTTTCACCTCGTACCTGACCGTTCCCCTGTTACTGGAAGTTCAGATACCGGCAGGCAAAAACAGGATTCACCTGTCCGCAGGGGTAATCGGCGGAGCAAAATTATGGTCCAATACCAGGATGAAATACCGTACGCCCGGCACCAAAGCGAAAAACAGGATCTTCGGAGATTACAACCTCTCACCGTTTCGGTATGGAGCCACAGCCCGGATCGGTTACGGGGGTATCAACCTCTATGCCAATTATTACCTGACCTCCCTTTTCAAGCAGGACCGGGGCCCCGAATTGTATCCTGTTGCATTGGGACTCTCCTTTACGTGGTAATCATTTAACTCCAGTCTGCCGTCTGAACCGGCCGGTCCCCTTTCTTTTAAACGACCGGCCGGTTTTGATTTACTCAGAATATCTTTGCGTTCACAGGAAGAAGGATTAAATTCGCAATGTTTTACATTGACATTTTAATTTTAATTCTTTGAAACAATGCGTTTATTACTGATAAGCAATTCAACAAATGCCGGGGAAGAATACCTGGACTACCCCAAACAGGAAATTGCCCGTTTTCTCGGAAATAAACCCGTAAAGTGCCTGTTCATTCCCTTTGCAGGGGTCACCATCCGGTTTGACGATTATGAAAAACGGGTCAAAAGCCGGTTTAATGAAGTAGGACACGATATTGTTTCCATTCATCATTTTGATGATCCCGTTAAGGCTGTTCTTGAGGCAGAGGCGATTGTGGTGGGAGGTGGCAATACCTTTCAGTTGATCGCCCTGATACACGAAAACAAGCTCATCGACCCGGTCAGAAGGAAAATTATGTCCGGGACACCTTATATCGGTTGGAGTGCAGGGTCCAACGTGGCATGCCCGACCATAAAGACCACGAATGACATGCCGGTTATAGAACCGCCGGCATTTGAGGCCTTTCGTCTTGTAAAATTTCAGATCAATCCCCATTACACCGATAAGAATCCCGAGGGGCATGCCGGAGAAACCAGGGAGGATCGCATCCGCGAATTTCTTGAGGTTAACAGGGAAGTCACCGTGCTCGGGTTGCGTGAAGGATGCATGTTATTGGTGGATGACAGTCGCATGAGTCTTATCGGAAACCGGAGCGTAAGGGTCTTCCGGTATGGCGAGGAGCCCGCTGAGCTCGATGCCGGCGCCGATTTTTCAGTTTTTCTATAGTTGGCAAAGTGAAGAGGATCCGCATTTTTCTTGAGTATTTGTTCGCTTTTATACTGGTCAGCGCTCTTCTCCTGGCTATTATCAGCACCATTGCGGTTAAATTCTACGGGGATGATCTTCAGTCGAGGGTTACCCGCAGTATAAATTCAAAGATCGATACCAAAGTCTATGCCGAACAGGTAAGCATAAGCATCCTCCGCAAATTTCCTTATACCTCGGTGGTGCTCAAAAATGTGACCATCTGGTCAAGCCACAATTTCAACGAGAAAGAATTCGGGGAGCTTTCCACCGACACGCTGTTGAATGCCGAGGCTGTTTATCTCAATTTCAATATTCTGGACCTCCTGCGAAAAAAATATAGCATCAGACAGCTGGAAATCCGGAACGGCAGTCTTCGTATCCTTTCCGATTCCAAAGGTGAGGGGAATTACCGTTTTTTAAAGTCTCCCTCTGAAGAGCAGGAAAAAGATGGTTTGTTCGTACTGAAGGACCTGGACGTGCTTAATTTCGAGTATATCCTGGATGACCATAAGAGAAACCTGGCTGTTTCAGGGATCATTCATGAGCTCAGGCTGAACGGGAATTTTTACCGAAAGGATTTCCAGCTGAAAACACAGGCTGATCTTGAGATCGGACAATTTATGCATAATGAAACGGTTTATGCCGAGAAACAGGATCTCAGGGCCAGAATACATCTGGATGTTCATGATACACTTGTAAGAATAACAAAAGGTTCCATTCAATATAATACATTGGCAGCCGAATCGTCCGGCGAACTGATTCGTCATGGCAACGGCACCGTCACAACAGACATTTCGTTCGAGACAAAAGATCTTGATCTCAAATCCCTCACCGGGATCATTCCCGGTTCATTAAATAAAAAGGGATGGATCGGAACCGGCAGGTGCGATCTCTCAGCCGGAATAACCGGTGTATTATCTTCGGACCGAACCCCGAATATAAATGCAGATTTCACTGCCAGGAATGTCGGACTGACGGCTGCGGGCTTCCCCTTCGAAGTGACCGAACTGAACCTCAGGGGGCATTTCACAAACGGCAGGGCCTGTAATGCGGCCACTACCTCCCTGAATATTTCTGAATTCAGTGCAGAAATTGGAAAGGAAGTCCTGAGTGGAAATGGATCGTTTTCCAATTTTTCCAGCCCATTTTTCCGGTTCCGCCTGGATGGCATCATTGATCCGTCATACTGGGTCGGGTTGTACGATCAACCCCTGATTGACAAAGCGGAAGGAAAAATCCGGCCGGACCTTGAGGTCCGGGGAACCATGAAAAGGAAGGGGAAAGGCCCTCTGGCTCCTGAAGAAATCCTAGTCAGCGGAGACCTTATGTTTTCGGATATAGAACTTCATTTTAAGAATAACCCGGTTCCTCTTGAAGCGTTGTCGGGCACCATCACCATACAGGACAGAATGTGGGAACCCTCCCTGAAGGGCCGGTATGGGAAATCTGATTTTCAAATTAACGGATCGGGTCTGAATCTCATTTCCTATCTTCTCGGTCAGAAAAATCCCCTCATCGTATCTGCGGACTTCAGCGCCAAACAGATCGACCTTCAGGAGATCCTCAATAGTTTGCCCCTTAAACCCGAAAAAGGGGAATCAGGTGTCCTTTTCCCGGAGAATTTGAATATCAGGCTTCATTGTAACATTAATGATTTTGAAAAAGATCGTTTTAAAGCCCGGGACCTGGCAGCAACCCTTCGATACGACTCCCCCCTTCTTATTATCGATTCCCTTTCAATGCAAACCATGGATGGTTCCCTTTCCGGGAATATGGCCCTTGCACAGGATAACAAAGGGATGATTTATACTAACGTAACTGCCGACCTGCAAAAATTAAATATTCAGGAACTATTTTATGCCTTCAATAATTTCGGGCAGAAACAGCTTACCGACCGGAACCTGAAAGGCACCATTTCGGGCCATTCTGAGTTCGCTGCGGCATTTTCAGATCATTTTAAGATCAACACCACTTCCATTATCAATCAGAATGATATCGAGATCATCAGGGGCGAACTCAACAATTTCGAACCCATCCTGGCCCTTTCCAGGTTTATTGATATCAGGGAGCTTGAAAATATTCATTTTGAGACGCTGCACAACACGATTCTCATTCGTGAAAACAGGGTGATCATCCCGGAGATGAATATCCGTTCAAATGCATTGGATCTTTCGGGGTCGGGCATTCACCGATTCGATAAATCCTATGAATACCGGATCCGTCTCCTGCTTTCCGAACTGCTTTACCAGAAAGCCCGCAAAAATGACGATACCGAATATGCCGGTACGGATGATCCATCGGATACCCGTACGCTATTTCTTAAAATATACAACAACGGCAAGGAAAATAAAGTGGAATACGACCGGGAGCAGGCCTCAGAAAAGATCCGGGACGATTTGAAGCAGGAAAAAGCAGAACTGAAGCAACTGCTTAACGAAGAACTGGGGCTGTTTCGGAAAGAAGAAACCTCCACCGGCCGGTCCGAACCGGCAAAAAGGGAAGGATCGCTTTTCCGGTTTGAGTTCGACGAGGAAAATCCTGAGCCGGATACCATTTCAGAAAGTGTGGAAGAAAGCGGACAGAGAGTATGGTCCAGGAGAAGAAAATGAATCCCTTTGAGAATAAATGATTAATATTGCCCGTTATTACTCAGCAACAATTTTTTCATCCGCGAGTGGACATTTACAGGAAAAAACAACTATGGAAGTCCCTGCTCCTGGCAGCAGCCATCCTGATCGGCTTCACGTCGCTATGGTATACCAACAAGCTGGTGGATAATATCCGGACCGAGGAGCGCAGAAAAATGGAGTTATGGACCAGGGCGTATGAAATTATATTGAGTACCGATAACGAAAGCCTCAATTTCCCACTCTCCGTAATTCAGAACAATTCCAATATTCCCGTTTTAATCACGGATGAACAGGGTGGGATCCTGTTCCACAGAAATTTTGATTCGCTGAAGGTTGAAAAGGAGGATTATCTGAAAAGACAGCTCCGGTATGCCCGGGAAGAAAATGATTCACTGGTGATCGATCTCGGAAATGAGCAATATCAGTACATGTATTACAGAAACTCCATCATTCTGAAGAAATTGAAATTCTTCCCTTACGTTCAACTCGGCGTCATTATCCTGTTCATACTTGTTTCCTATATCGCATTCAACATTTCCAGAAAAGCCGAGCAGAATGAGGTCTGGACGGGCCTCTCCAAAGAAACCGCCCACCAGCTGGGAACCCCTATTTCATCCCTGCTGGGATGGATGGAAATTCTGAAACAATCCGGCGCCGAACCCGAAACGGTGGCGGAACTCAAGAAGGATGCCGGGCGGCTGGAAAAAATCACCGATCGGTTCTCAAAAATCGGTTCAAAACCCACACTGCATGAATCCAACCTGAAGCAGTTACTGCAGAACAGTCTGGACTATATCAGGACACGCGGGTCAAAGGAGATTCATTTTGAACTGGTATTCCCCGATAAGGAAATTCTGCTGCCTTTAAGCGAAACACTGTTTGAATGGGTGATAGAGAATCTGTGCAAAAATGCGATGGATGCCATTGGTGGAGAAGGAACGGTGAGAATCAAAGTGTCTGAATCGGCCAGCCATCTGTTCATTGATGTGGAAGATACCGGCAAAGGCATACCGAAAAACCGTTACAGGACCATTTTCAAACCGGGCTATACCACAAAAAAGCGGGGCTGGGGACTGGGATTATCCTTATCCAAGCGTATTGTTGAAACCTATCACAACGGAAAGATTTTTGTGCTTTCATCGGAACCAAACCACTTAACGATTATCCGGATAGCTTTAAGACGGGCAATGTGATAAAGACTCAGAGATTCATTGCGTTTTGACCCTGGAAGCCGGAACCACTTTATATAGTTTATCCGATCTTCGCACCGGACCAGGCAGTGCAAAGGAGCAGACCTCTCCCTTCACGGCCACTCCGGTTTCCTTTTCGTTAACCCGCAATGTTTCGACCCTGGCCTCAAGAACCCCGGTTGTGGGACCGGTGATCAAAATCTCATCACCTTTTGATAGTTCCCCCGTCTGGATAAAGGATTCAGCCACCCCGATTTTTCCGTAGAAATTGGTGATCCGTCCCAAATATAATTTCCGCTTTGTTGCCTGAGAACCATAGGCTTTACTCCATTCCCCCAGGCGTTGCCCAAGGTAATAGCCATCCCAGAAACCCCGGTTGAAAACTGTGGCAAGCCGCCGATCCCAATCCTCAATTTTTTCATCGGTATACTGATCCGACACTATGGCCTTTATCGCTTCATCATAGCATGCCGTAACGGTTTTTACATATTCCGGTGAACGGGCTCTTCCCTCGATTTTAAGAACACGTACTCCGGCATCCATGATCCTGTTCAGAAAATGAATGGTTTTAAGATCCTTCGGGGACATGATAAATTCGTTGTCCACTTCCATTTCATGTCCTGTTTCCTTATCCGTGACCACATAGGACCTTCTGCAAACCTGAATACAATCGCCCCTGTTGGCGGAATGATTATATTCATGGAGACTGAGGTAACACTTTCCGGATACGGCCATACAGAGAGCCCCGTGTACAAACATCTCGATGCGTATCAGTTCACCGGACGGTCCTTTCAGGGAGTCCATCTGAATTGCTTCCGAGATTTTCTTCACCTGTTCCAGGTTCAATTCACGGGCCAGGACCACAACATCGGCATAATCCGCATAAAACCGGAGGGATTCAACATTGCTGATATTAAGCTGTGTGGAGAGGTGTATTGAGGCCCCGGCATCCCTTGCATATTGAAGAACCGACTGATCTGATGCGATAATGGCTGTCACCTGGTTCCGTAATGCTTCGTCCACGATTTCACGCATCTCTTCCAACTCGTGATCATACACGATTGTATTCAGGGTAAGATAGGTTTTTACCCGGTTATCCGCCGCAATCCTTACAATCTCAGGTAGATCCCTGATTGTGAAATTAAAAGAGGACCTGGCCCGCATATTCAATTGGCCGATACCAAAATAGACAGAATCGGCACCGCCCTGGATGGCTGACACCAGTGACTCAAAGCTTCCCGCCGGGGCCATTAGTTCATAAAAATCTCTTTTTTTCATAGGTTGGCACACTATCCGGATAAAATCAGGTTTTTAACTTCTTCTTAACTACCCGGTCCAGTAAAAGTCTCATATTGTGTTCCGGGTCCATACTCCGGGAGGGTACTTCTATGAACGCTTCATGATTTTTATGAAGGGAAAACATGTAGGAGCGGTCGTAATAATCCAGGATATTCAAAATGCACTGATAGAATTCGTTTTTTTCAAGCATTTCCAACGACTCGCCTGTTTTCTCCCCCCCCAGTTTTTTTCCTATCTTTAAAATACAGGACCTGAGATCTTCTTTTTCATAGGCGGCATAGTCACGCACCAGCCGCTGTGCTCTCATCTCTGCCGGAATATCCAGAAAAAGGGTTCTGCTTTCCTTCATTTGCAGATAAAGTTCAGGCGGGATAACACAACGTCCGATATTCCGGCTTTCATCCTCCATCCATATATTTTTCCCTGCATCCAGGCCGCGCATTTCTTGAAACAGGAAATTCTCAAATTGTTCGGTGGATGGTTGCGGTTGTTCACCCAGCGCCCCGAATGCGGAACCTTTATGGTTGGCCAGTCCCTCGAGATCGACCACCTGCTCTCCCTCCTGATACAGTCTTTTGATAATCTCGGTTTTTCCCGACCCTGTTTTCCCTCCTATAATGATGATCTGAAAAGGCTGTTTCAGGAATTCCCGGAGGTATGTTCTGTAAGACTTGTAACCTCCCTTCAAGACATAACAGGTCAAGCCCATGGTATCAAAAAGCCAGGCCATACTTTCACTTCTCATCCCCCCGCGCCAGCAATGCATCAATAGTTTTTTGTTACGGCCACCCGCTTTCATGCCGTTCTTAGCCAGGTCCACCATTTTTTTCCCGACAATATCGAGACCTGCGAACAGGGCCGCTTCGCGATTCACCTGTTTGTAGGCAGTTCCCACCCGTTTCCGTTCATCATCCAAAAACAGGGGAATGTTGATTGCTCCGGGAATATGAGCCTTCTGATATTCCCCAGGGGAACGGACATCCACCACAGGAATGCCCTGGTCGGAGTGGTCCAGAAATTTTTCTATGTCAACTATTTCAATCATTCAATCAATTCACTTCCATGGGGAACGTTTACCGGTCGACTCCGGCAGAAAACGGTCTGACTGTTCAATCAGGGAATGCTGGTTGAAAATCGTTTGATGAGCAGCTGTTTTATGCTTTCCACCTTTACCGGCTTGGGAAGAAATTCGTCCATTCCGGCCAGGAATGCATCGGCTTTTCGCTTTTCATCAGCATCGGCCGACAGGGCAATGATCGGCGTTGTGATGCCGGCTTTGCGGATTTGCTCAGCGGCCTGGAAACCATCAAGCTCCGGCATTAAAAGGTCCATGAAAACGATATCGTAGCTTTTCTGTTTTACCAGGTTGACGGCTTCTGTACCATTCCCGGCAATATCTATCTCGTAACCGATATTTTTAAAAATAGTCTGGGCCACCCTCTGGTTTATGAAATTATCTTCTGCCAGCAGGATAGACAGGCTTTCCGGTAACCTGTTCAGTACGGGTTCAAGCGCCACTTTTCCCCGAATTCCAGGAAAACATTCCGTCAGAATATCATACATCTCTCGATTTTCGAAAGGTTCAATCAGGTAGTAATCAATCCCCAGTTTCTTGCATATCTTGAAATTTCCCGGCTTATTATTGGAGGTAATCATCACTACCGGAAAAGAATCCACCAGTCCGCTGTCCTTTAACTGGTGGGCCAGTGTAAATCCATCCAGTTTTGCGCGGTCAATGATAAAAACCATCTGATAGAGTTTCCGTTTGACATCGATATGATGAATAATGCTTTCTATTGTACTTTCCTGGTAGATACGGGTAACCACATTGATTCCAAACTTATTGAGCCATTTGGAAACAGGACTTTTTGAAGGATCCGATTCCTTTGTCAGGATCAGTGCATTTATCTGATCAATCCTGGTGATATCCTCAAAATTGAATGGTTTTTTCAGCTTTTCATTTGAGTAAGCTTCAAATGTAAAGCTGAATCTGGATCCCGGATAATCGAAATCCTCAACAATTGAAGAGGGACTTTCAACCCAGATTTCACCATTCATCAACTCCACCAGTTGCCTGGCAATGGTGATGCCCAATCCGGTCCCTCCATATTTCCTGGATACTGAAGCCCCGGCCTGAACATAGCTTCCAAAAATGTCCCTGATCTTCTCTTTTGGAATCCCGACGCCGGTATCCTCTACATAAACCAGGATGTTTACGTTTCCCTTGAACACTTCAATCAATTTCGTTCCGATGACGATCTTCCCCCGTTCGGTAAATTTAACCGCATTGCTCACAAGGTTTGAAATCACCTGTCGGAGACGAAACGGATCGCCGATCAGATGGTCGGGAACATCCGGACTGAGTGCCGTATGAAGTACCAGTCCCTTCTTCTCCGCTACCGGACCAAACAGTTCACCGACCAGGCGAATCTCTTCCGATAATTTAAAAGGTATCTCCTCGAGCATCATCCGTCCGGCCTCGATCTTTGAAAAATCAAGCAGATCATTAATAATGTTCATCATCAGCTCAGAGGATCTCCTGACAATGGAGAGTTTCTCTTTTTGTTGATTATCGGATTCTGATTTCAGAAGGCTATCGACCATTCCCAGAATACCGTTCAGGGGGGTCCGGATCTCGTGACTCATGGCAGCCAGAAAATCCGATTTGGATTTATTTGCAGCAACCTCCTGTTTTCTGGCCTTCTCAATCGGGGATACATCGATCAGCGCAATGAGCTTCAGCTGTTCACCTCCAATATCAGTCTCCTTTTCCCTCCTGTAAATAACCGTTTCTATCCCGTCTTTTTCATAATAAAGGTAATGAGCATCATCGAGAATGGATTGGGGTCCTTCCTGAAGCAGATATCTATTCGATATCTGGAACTCCTTTGAAAAATCCTTTCCGATAAGATTCTCAGATTCCTCCATAAACAGCATTTTCTGGGCCATGCTGTTAATATTCCTGATGACATTTCTCTCATCCAGGATCATAATCCCTACGGGAAACTGCTCGATAACCTGCCGGAACACGGTTTCCGAGCGTTTCAGTGTCTCCTCTTTTTTACGCTGTTTCGAAAGTGTCACCAAAAGGAAGGCTATCAAGGCAATTGTGGCCATGAATGTGATTATGGCAACCAGCAGGTTCTGATTCAGGAAAAAATTGAAAAACTTGCTCCTTCCTGTTGAGAAGGCGATGGCCATTTTCTTTCCGTAAATACTCACCGGGTAAAACGATGAAAAAAGCAGCTCCCGGCTTCCGTCAGGGTAGATCACCGGATGATGGATGATGCCATGCCATTCCGCCTTAATACTGTCCTGAATGACCGGCAGGGCTCCGATGGTGACGCTGTCGGTTTTGAAATTATGCATTACCAGCTCGCCCTCAGAAGAAATAACCCACTGATAATGCAAAACTGTGCCGATCGGATAAAGGGAGAATATCTCCCGGGCAAACTTACCGAAATCCACTTCAACAAAGACATTCCCGCTGAGGACGTCATTCTCATAATCGAAATAGGGATAATAATAATTCATCCGGCTGTTTACCTGTTCAACCAGCGTTCGGGGATACAATCGCTTCTGGGTCTTTCTCGGAAAACTGTCGATCACGAACCGGTCTTCCCTGCTGAATTTATCGGATGATTCCAGGTAGAGGCCGTAGAAATTATTTTTATTATCATACAGGGAGATGTTGGAAATAAGATTCCTGTATTTTGTATAGAAGAGACGCAGGCTCTGGGTTGCGATCTTAAACTGGGCGGGGTCATCAAATATTTTTGAATAATCGTATTTGCTCAGCTCCGAATTGACATCACTGTCGAACTGCATCAGGGTCGACTCCATAAAATTCCCGCTGAGCTGGGTCTGCGTGGTTAATGTATTGTTAAGGAAATCGACAAATCGCTTGTTGATGCTGTAAATGGTAAGGCCGTTTAACAGCAGGATAATCAGGAGGGCGAATGCCGATATGAAATAGTTTCTTACCATATGGTTAAACAGCACGATGTTCGGAGATATCGTCCGGGAAAATTGCGATTAAAGTTAAAGATTAATTTTTCAAAAACCATCTGTTTTCTTTTTACCGGTATTTTCCTTCGTTATCCATTAACATATTGATGTAATTGTTATATCGTGAGGCACTGATCAGGTTGTTTCCCACTGCTTCGCGCACGGCACAATTCGGTTCACGGTAATGCAGGCAATTATGAAACTGGCAATCCTTGCTGATCCTGAAAATCTCCGGGAAAAAATGGAACAATTCCTCCTTCTCTATGTCAATCATCCCAAAGCCTTTTATGCCCGGTGTATCTATTATCTTTCCCCCATTCGATAACTCTGCCATTTCAGCGTAGGTAGTGGTGTGTTTCCCGGCCTTATGGCTATCCGAAATTTCCCCGACCTTCAGTTTCAGGGAAGGTTCCAGCGCATTGATCAGGGCAGATTTGCCCACCCCCGAATTTCCGGTTACCACATTGGTTTTTCCGGCCATCCTCTCCCTGACAGTTTCAATGCCTTCCCCACGGATGACAGACATTTTTATGCAGGGATATCCGATGGAGGAATAGATTCTGATGAGCTCCTCCATATTACCGAGATCCTGCGGCGAACAGATATCTGTTTTATTGAACAGAATGGTAACCGGGATCCTGAATGATTCTGCAGCCACCAGGATCCTGTCGATGAATTCCGTATAAGTCCTGGGCGAAACCATGGAAACCATCAGCCAGATGATATCCACATTGCTCGCCAGGAGCTGGTATTCGGAGGATAGCTTGGATGCCTTTCGCATAATATAATTACGGCGCTCTTTTATTTCGGTGATAAGACCCGAACTTCCGTCCCCGCCTGATGAGAATATCACCTGGTCCCCCACTACCACCGGATTTGTTGCCCTGATTCCCTTCATCCTCAGTTTACCCCTGATCCGGCAGGGTATGATCCTGCCCTCTTCATTCCTGACATAATACCAGCTGCCCGTGGATTTTATAACCGTTCCTTCCAATTGCGGTTTCGTTTCCGGCAAAAGTAATAAATAAAAAACAGGTTGGATGCAAATCGGTCCGGGCTCCCTTTCCGGAAATGCGTTGATTATTTCAGGGAGGATCAGGGCCGGTCGGGGGGTCGATCGCCCTTTACCGGGACAGCAATCTTTAAGCGGCGGGAGGAGAATTGAAAATAAGAAACGCTTCCCTCCTGGTCCCTGCTGGCCATAAGTTCCATATCGCTTCCGGTAAGACGGTTGATTCCGTCTATACCTGAAGCAGCAATATCCCAGAAGCTTCTGTCCTTTAATGCAAAATCTTCAAGGGCCTCTTCCAGATTTTTTCCGGCCATCAGGATGGAGGAGCGTTTTTCTTCAACCGGGTTGAAATTTGGGAGCGAAAGTGGTTTTATTTTATCCGCCTCCGGGGTAAACGCCATGACAAGGGTCTTGTTGTAGGGAATCTTAATCCTAAGATCTTTTGAGCTGAATCCGGCACCACCGTTAATAACTTCCGACTTATGAATATCATCCGGTCCGTCCCGGCGGAAACCCGGTGTTCTGTTTTCAGCAACCACAGCAGTGGACCTGGTACGGCCCTCTGCTGACCGGGTTACGCGCTGTCCCGATTCATCCGTGCGGTCGGTCAGCAGGATCTCCCTGCCCGGTTCCGATTGAATCTGACCGGATTGCTGACCGGAAGTATCTGCCGGAACGTTGTTCACGGCAACCGATTCTTCAATCGCCGGTCTGCTGAGAATCAGGAATAGAATAAGAGCAGAAGCGGCGGCAGCCGGGATCATCATCCAGATCGTCCTTAACCTTCGGGGAACCGCTTTCTTTAACTTCTTTTTGTAAGGATACCTTATATCTTCTCTTTCCAGCCTTGTTTTCAGCCATAACTCGTACGCTTTTTGAAAAAGCGGATTTGATACCAGGAAGTGTTCAAACGCCTCCTTTCTCTCGGGATGGAGATCCTGTTCCATGCAGGCAATGGCAAACATGTCGAAATTTGAAGCATCAGGCTCGGAATCCGTTCCCGGGAATTTCTTCTTCAAACGCTCCTTATCCTGAAAGGGAACTGCCTCCGGTTCCAGATAGGCATTTTTTAAATCACCCGATGCTTCCAAAAGGTCAGGATTCGAATTCAGAAATTCCCGCACGCCCTCCTCCTCCTTCCGGGAAAGGGATCCCTCGAGGAAATCGAGCATCCAGAATTCAATATTTTCCCTGCTGATATTCATCATCCGATATCATATAACCGTTTCCGGGTTTCCTATGTACGCTTTCAAATAGACCCTTGCCCTGTAAATGTATACTTTGACCTGGGATTCCGAAAGCCCTGTGATTTCGCCAATCTCCCTGTAACTGTATCCTTCATAATCCCTCAGCATAAGCACGGATCGCTGTTCGTCCGGCAGATTCTCCAAGGCCCGGTTTAATATGTCCTTCAAATCCGAGTACTGTTCTTCATGGAAAGATTCATTTTTTCTGAATCCTTCTGTATCGGTCATCCTGCTCTTTTTCCTGAGGTAATCGATCATCGTGTGATAGGCTGTTGTGAAGAGGTACGATTTTACATTCCTTCCGTCGACGCCTTCAATTTTAATCCATAATTTTTCGAAGGTATCCTGTACAAGATCCTGTGCAGCATCAATAATCTTTACATTTTTCAGGACAAACCTGTAAAGATTGTCTGCATAAGCCTCAACAGCGTTATTATACTCTTCTACCGTCATAAATACGCAATCAACTCCATGAATAGGACGAATTAGACTTCCTAAAGTTACAACAGAGATTTTGTTTAAGAAAAACCGATGCCCTTATCTTCTTGATTCTTCAGTAAAACCGATTCATTTGAACCGATTAAAAAAAAAATGCAAAAAAACTTGACTTCCGGGGTTTAAATGATTTATATTTGACTGAACGTTCATTCATTTAAAAATGTCACCGAGAACTCCTGAACAATTTGAAGAAATAAGGGAATCCCGAAGGGAACAGATCATGGAGACTGCTCTAAAGGTGTTTGCCTCCGAAGGATACGCGAACAGTTCGATTTCGAAACTTGCTGAGGCTGCCGGGATTTCAAAAGGATTGATGTATAACTACTTCAACAGCAAGGAAGAACTGCTTAAAGAAATCCTTGAAAAGGGGATGAAAGAGATTCTGAATCTTACCGATCCCGA
The DNA here is from genome assembly GCA_016936975.1 of Bacteroidales bacterium. Lineage (GTDB taxonomy): Bacteria > Bacteroidota > Bacteroidia > Bacteroidales > JAFGWU01. The sequence continues at coordinate 25,599 of JAFGWU010000024.1, forward strand.
CCGCGACGGCATTATAACCCCTTCGGAATTGGATGAATTTATCAGGAAAACTTTCAGGATCATGCGCCGGAAGCAGGAATTTTGGATTTTGTATTTCAATATTATCCTCCAGCCCAAAGTCAGGGAGTCGTTAAAAGGAACTTCCGTACTGACGGGAACAGAGGAATATTTCTCCATGCTTATGAAGTATTTCGAGTCCAACGGATTTGAGGATCCGGTTCTGGAGGTTCTGACCATCACCTCCATGATTGAAGGTCTTGGTGTCCTGATGCTTTATGCTTATCCTGTTATGACCATTCCTGAAACTGTTTTACTCAAGTTTGAGGAGCGGGTTTTAAAAATGATAAAACAACCTGAACATGAATAAAACATTATCTGCTTCGTTACTCTTTTCGATGTCTGTTTCTTTCCTGTCCGTTTTCGGGCAGGGTTTGCCGGACGCCCTGGAGATTGTCAGGAAAGCCGATGAACGCTTCAACGGAGAGAAATCCAGTCAGAGTGTCATGTCCATGACAATTGTCCGGCCCACCTGGGAACGCACCGTTGCGTTCAAGTCCTGGACCGCCGGGCGCGATTTTGCCTTAACCCTGATAACCGAACCGGCACGGGACCGGGGCCAAACATTTTTAAAGAGATACGGCGAAATGTGGAATTGGAATCCCTCCATAAGCCGTCTGATTAAACTCCCGCCTTCCATGATGTCCCAGGGATGGATGGGTTCCGACTATACCAATGATGATATATTGCGTGAATCGTCGGTTGTAAACGATTACATCCACGAAATTGAAGGTGAGGAGCTCATTGATGGTTCTCCCTGCTACCGGATTAAAATGGTGGCAAAGGAGGATGCATCCGTGATCTGGGGACACCAGGTCCGCTGGATTGAGAAGGAGAATTTTCTTTTTCTTAAAGCTGAACTGTATGACCAGGACGGTTATCTTGTGAGAACCGAGCTGGGCAGTGATATACAGTTAATGGACGGGAGGCTGTTACCGACCCGGCTGGAATTGATACCGGCAGATGAAGAGGGTCATAAAACCATTGTTATAATTAAAGATATCAAATTCAACATTCCTGTTAACGAGAACTTTTTTTCACAGCAGAACATGAAAAGGGTTCGTTAAATGCTGCGTTATGAAAAATTATCTTATGGCATGGCGAAATTTATGGAGGAACAGGAGAAGGACGGTCATTACTTCAGCATCGGTGTTATTTGCTGTGGTATTCGCACTATTTTTCCGTTCTCTTCAGCTGGGCTCCTACGACTATATGTTTAAAAGCGCCATTGAGTCCTATACCGGTTACATCCAGATCCAGCATCACGATTTCTGGGAGGAGCGGATCGTCGATAACACCTTCACTATTAAACCGGAATTGAACAACCGGATCCTTCAGGATGAAAATATCCTTGCCACCATCCCCCGCTTCGAATCTTTTGCCCTTGCTTCCAGCGGTCCGCAAACAAAAGGCGTGATGGTTATAGGCATCGATCCGGAAAAAGAGAACTACCTGTCGGAAGTTGAAAACAAACTGGTCAGGTACCGATTGACCCCCGAAGCGGTCTCCCGTATTAAATCCGACAGAACAATCCCTGAAAAAGTCGGGAATCTGCTTGACCTTTATCAGGGCAACTCCTATACCAACAGCGGAAGAATGCAGTTGGACCTTGGGATATCCGATAAAGATGCAGGCAGTTTAATGCCCGTTATTGAAAAAGAGGCACGGTTTGAAAACGGGCATATCAGCATGGGCATGCCCGGGGCCTGGATCGGCGATAAATTGTCCCGCTATCTGGAAATTGGGATCGGGGACACCCTTGTTCTGATCGGACAGGGATATCACGCCACTTCCGCAGCAGGCAAATATGAGATTAAGGGTATTGTCAAACAACCCGCTCCCGACATCGACAACAAGATTGTCTATCTGCCCCTCGATGTTTGTCAGGATCTTTTCAATGCACCGGGAAATCTCACCAGCCTGGTTCTGCATGTCGGCGACAACAGCGACCGGGCCGTCGAAGAGACCCTGAACCGAATGGAACCGCTCATTTCCGAACCGTGCAGGCTCATTGAATGGAAGGAGATGAATGAGGTTCTTGTATCGCAGCTGGATGCCGACAATAAAAGCGGGATGATCATGATTGGAATTCTTTACCTGGTGATTGCATTCGGTGTATTCGGGACCGTTCTGATGATGACCGCTGAGCGCAGAAGGGAGTTTGGTGTACTGGTGGCAATCGGGATGCAGAAAAAGAAACTTGCCTCCGTCGTTTCCCTGGAGATGCTTTATATCGGATTTCTCGGAATCCTGGGCGGATCTTTTCTGGCGATCCCGATCATACTTTACGGGCAGACCCATCCCATTGTCTTTAAAGGCACTTTTGCAAAAATGTGGGAGGATTTCGGATTCGAGCCGATTATGGCTTTCCAGGGAATCGATTATTATTTTTTGTGGCAGATATTCATCGTGGCCATCATGGTTCTGATTGCTTTGATGGCTCCTGTCCGAAGAATACTGGGAATGAATGTCGTTAACGCTTTGAAAGCATAAAAAACTTCCGTCATGATCTGGAAAACAGCGTGGAAAAATGTATGGCGCAATAAAGTCCGCAGCCTGGTGGTCATCATCTCGGTTACCATCGGAATCTTTGGGGGGGTGTTTGCGGTAGCCGTTATGAATGGTGCGATCCAGCAACGCGTGGATGCGGCCCTCAACGAGGAAATATCACACATTCACATCAATAATCCATCCTTCCGTGATAACTATGATATCCGTCTTTTCCTTCCCGATGCCGACAGCATTGAGGCCCTGTGCCGTCAGATACCCGGCATTGAAGCCGTCACTCAAAGGGTAATCCTTACCGGAATGGCGAACAGCGCCCGTAAAAGCACCGGCGTGCAGATTGTCGGAATCGATCCTGACAGGGAGAAACAGGTTTTCGGCCTCCACAGAAGGACGATGGAAGGAACCGGCGACTTCTTTGAGACCGAGAGCCGCTATAACCTGGCTTTTATCGGACACGCCCTTGCAAAGGATCTGAATATTGTTCGTTACCTTATCGACCAATCCACAATCGATCGTTTGAAGGACCGGGGCCTTCCGGAGGAGACCGCAGAAAAACTGATCCCGTTTATCGGTTTCCGTTTCTCCGGTGAAAAAGATTTCAATAACGAGATGAAACAGTGTCTGAGCCTGAATGAGCAAACCTCTTACGGACGCCTGATAAAAGAAGAAGCCTGGACCTTCCGTGAGCGTTCAAGAATGACGCTCACTTTTCTGGATGCAAATCAGATGCAAACCGGTGCCGTGTTCAGGATTGCCGGTATTTACGATGTCAAAAACAATGCGTTCGAGAGCGGACAGGTTTTTGTCAGGAATGAAGACCTGAGGAGGCTGACCGGCTTAACCGGTCACCAGGTTCACCAGATGGTTATCCGGATCGCTGACCTGGATCGGACGGATGAGATTTCCGGTTTGCTGTCACAAAAATTACCCGGCCTGGAAGTTATGAACTGGAAAGAGATTCAGCCAGACCTGGCCATGATGACAGGCCTGGTCCAGCAATTTTACCTGGTCTTCATGATCATTATACTGGCAGCCCTGGCCTTCGGCATCGTCAACACCATGCTGATGGTGGTACTTGAAAGGACACGGGAACTGGGAATGCTGGCCGCCATCGGGATGAACAAAAAGCGGGTTTTCAGCATGATCATGCTGGAATCCGTATTCCTTTCGCTGGTAGGAGGCGTCGTCGGCATGATTTTCAGCCGGATCCTAATCCTGATGACCGCCCGAAACGGCATCAATTTCTCTAATTATGAGGAAGGATTTGAAGCGATGGGATACTCATCGCATATTTACCCGGTCATTTCAACGGGATTTTTCATTATGGTGACTATTCTGATTATTCTGACCGGGATACTTTCGGCGGTTTATCCTGCCCTGAAAGCGTTGAAACTTGATCCCGCCGAAGCGCTGAGAACGGAGTAATTCAACCGGAATGGCTGAAGCGGATAAAAAATAATGTAGCAAACCTTAAATCCTGCAAAGATGAAAGTACTGGAAATAAAAAATCTGCACAAAATATACAATACCACCCAGATCAGGGTGCATGCCGTAAACGGTATAGACCTGGATTTTGAGGAGGGGGAGTTTGCAGCGATCGTTGGTCCTTCAGGTTCTGGTAAAACCACCCTGCTGAACCTGATCGGCGGGCTTGATAAGCCCACTGAAGGTGAGATTCTTGTTAACGGGGTAAATCTTTCCACCCTCAAATCTTCCGAAATCATTGATTTCAGATTGCGAAATATCGGGTTTGTCTTTCAGTCCTATAACCTCATTCCTGTTCTGACAGCCGGTGAAAATGTTGAATTTATCATGGGGCTTCAAAAGTGGGACAGGAAGAAACGCGATGAACGGACCCGGGAGTTACTCAAAGCGGTCGGACTGGAGGAGCGCATCCACAGCCGACCTTCGAAACTGTCGGGCGGACAGCAGCAGCGGGTGGCCGTTGCCCGGGCACTTGCTTCCAAACCACAATTTGTGCTGGCGGATGAGCCAACCGCCAACCTCGATTCAAAATCCACGGAGACGCTTCTGGAAATTATGGAGTCCCTCAACCGTGAGGAACGTATCACATTCATTTTCTCCACCCACGATGCCCGCGTGGTTAAAAAGGCCCGGCGGGTCATCACACTTGAAGACGGGAAAATCCTCTCAGATGAGACCAGAAATTAAGCATTTCATAATAAATGTAGCCGGATCCCTCCTTATCATTGCAACCTCTTCAAAAGCAATAAACGGGCAGGATAAGCTAACCTTTGACGGATACCTGTCCGATATGCAGTCGCTTTACAGGGTACCCCGTCTCGACCTGCTCTGGGAAAACAGTTTACATAACAGGCTCAACCTGCACTTCTATCCTGCTGATTGGCTGACCGGAACAATCCAGGTCAGGAGCCGGTTGATTACCGGGAATACCATCACCACGATCCCCGGCTATGCCGGCCATTTCGGATCAGACAACGGGTTCCTTGATCTTTCTCTCTCCACGGACGGAAAAATCCGAGACCATTCCGGCTATATTTTTTACTCCGGCATCGACCGTTTATGGCTACAGTTTACCGTGGGAAGTTTTGAGGCAAAAATCGGAAGGCAGCGGATCAACTGGGGCCAGACCTTTGTCTGGAACCCGAATGATATCTTCAACAGTTACTCCTATTTCGAGGTTGATTATCCCGAGCGTCCCGGCAGCGACGCCATCAGCCTGAAATATTATCCGGGTATGGCGTCTGCCATTGAGCTTGCAGTCAAAACAGACAGTGCTGACCGGGTCACGGCCGCAGCCTATTTTCGCACCAATGCTTTCAGGTATGATCTTCAGCTCATCGCCGGAATATATAACGGGGAAGATTTAATGCTCGGAACCGGCTGGAGCGGGAACATCCGTGAAGCGGGATTCCGTGGGGAACTGAGCTACTTCAGGGATCTGTCCCATTTCACCGACACTGCCGGATACCTCATGGTCTCGGCAGGCCTGGATTACACCTTCAGCAATTCACTGTTTATACAGGCTGAATTGCTGTATTCCGCCTTCGCTGAATCATATGACATCAACAGTATCATGCAGTTCTATTCGGGAAGCCTGGACGTAAAAAAACTTGGCTTTACCAGCTGGAGCTTCTTTACCGGATTGAATTACCCTTTTACACCAATCTTCAACGGGGGATTGGCCGCGATGGTTTACCCCGGCCTGAAGGGATTCTATCTGGGCCCGAATACGGATATCTCCCTGACAGGAAATATCGACCTTTCAGCAATTCTCCAGTTTTTTTCGGCTGAATTTGAGGTTAATGGCACACCAACCAGGGAAAATAACCTGTTCGGTTTTCTGCGATTAAAATGGAATTTCTAGCCCTTCGTTTCTGAATTTGCTCCATTCACAGAAATGTTAATAACTCTTCCGGCAGCAATTCAATAATTTTCTTAATTAGCCGTATCTGAATTGTGTGTTGTATTTTACTTTAATTTAAATGATCCCCGAAACAAATCAATTATTTATGAATCTGCAAACAGAAGATTTTGACTGGCAGGGGCGGGTGTTTCTGATTACCGAGGATGAAGAGGTCAACTTCTTCTATTTAAAAACCCTTTTCAAGAAAACATCCGCACAGATTCTCAGGGCAAAGAACGGGCAGGAAGCGGTTGACATTATCAGTACAAACCATCAGAAGATTGACCTGATCCTGATGGATATCAACATGCCGGTAATGAATGGGTACGAAGCAACCAAAATCATTAAATCCATTCATCCCGATATTCCAATTGTTGCCCAGACGGCCTATTCGCACAGTGAAGATCGCGAAAAATGCCTGAATGCAGGCTTTAACGATTTTATTGCCAAACCCATCAGAAAAGTTATCCTTTTCAACCTGGTCAATGGCCTGCTTGCAGATAATTCCTGATATCATTAACCATGAGGGCTGTCATACAGCGTGTAACAGGTGCCCGGATTGCCATTGACCATGCCCGTCAGGAGGAAATCGGCAAAGGACTCGTTGTGCTGGTAGGGATTGAGGCGGCCGACGGTTTGGAGGATATCGCATGGCTGAGCGGCAAAATAAGCCGGTTGCGGATATTCCCCGATCCGGATAACGTGATGAATCTTTCCGTCACGGATGTCGGAGGAGAAGTGATGATTGTGAGCCAGTTCACCCTGCACGCCAGCACAAAAAAAGGGAACAGGCCCTCCTATATCAGGGCTGCCCCCCCGGAAAAAGCCATACCGGTATATGAAAAATTCATAGAGCGCATGGAACAGGATACCGGCAGGAGGGTTGTGACGGGTGAATTTGGGGCCTATATGCAGATTGATCTTATCAATGACGGACCGGTTACAATTTTTATAGATACCAGAAACAGGGAATAATGACCATCAGGGAAGCACAGAAAATCATCGATCAATGGATCACGACATACGGGGTCAGGTATTTCAATGAGCTGACCAATATGGCAATCCTTACCGAAAAGGTCGGGGAGGTCGCCCGCATCATTGCACGCACTTACGGAGAACAGTCCTTCAGAAAGGAAGAGCGGACGGGGGATCTTGCCGATGAATTTGCAGACGTGCTTTTTGTTCTGTTGTGCCTTGCCAACCAGACAGGAACCGACCTGGAAGAGGCACTTATAAAAAATATCGAAAAAAAAACCGGCAGGGATTTTGACCGTCATAAACAAAATGATAAATTGACATAATTAATTGCCGGTTTATGAAATTTTTTTCTGATGTAAACATGGAGGTTGACGAGAAGGAGGTCCATGATCGGCTTGAATCCCTTTCAGTACACTCCATATCCGAAACCGACAGAGAGCCTCTGAAAAAAGTGTTTTCCTTCATTGACCTTACCTCCCTCGGGGAGCAGGATAATGCGGAAAATGTGGGTCAGATGTGCCATAAGGTAAACCTTCTTGGCGAAGCCTATCCTTCCCTGCCCAATGTGGCCGCAATTTGTGTTTTCCCCGAACTGGTGCCGGTTGTTGCGGAACATCTTGAAAATCCTCTCGTCACGATTGCATCTGTTGCCGGTGGATTCCCTTCATCCCAGACCTTTACCGAAATTAAGATCAGGGAAGTCAGACTGGTTCTTGAACTGGGTGCAGAGGAGGTTGACATCGTGCTGCCCGTCGGTAAATTTTTACTTGGTGATTATGATCTGATCCATGAAGAGATCAAATCCATTAAAAATGTAATGGGTTCGAAAATTCTCAAGGTCATTCTGGAAACCGGCAGCCTCAACGACCTGGGCTTAATCCGCAAAGCCTCCTTCCTGGCAATGGGTTCAGGTGCCGACTTTATTAAAACCTCTACCGGGAAAATACCCGTTGGGGCAACTCCCGAGGCAATGATGGTTATGTGCCAGGCTATCAAGGATTATTACAACAAAACGGGAAAAAAGATCGGGATCAAACCTGCCGGCGGTATTTCAGAACCTCTCACCGCATTGAATTATTACCGGATCGTCGAACATGTGCTCGGTGAAGAGTGGCTGAGTGCGGAGCGTTTCAGAATCGGTGCCAGCCGGCTGGCAAACAGGATTATGGCATTTATTCTGGGGAAAGATGAAAATTTTATCTATTTCTGAGTGATTTTAACAGAATAAGTATTATATTTGTCTAAAGACTTAGAAAAAGTTCTTACTTTTTTTGACACAGCGGTTCGATAATACATTCCATTCTCATAGAGACGGGTTGAATTCCATGGCTTTTTTTCTTCAAATATCGAACCGCTTTTTTTATTTCCCGGAGTTGTAGTGCAGATAATCCAGCAACAGGGGTATGTCATTCCGGTCCACGCCGTTCTGAATGAGAAATTTCTTATCATCTTCCATGACCTTCAGAAAATCATTCATCCCAAATCCGGGGTCCTTAAGCGATTGACTGTACTGTTCGATGGCTTCCTTTCGTTTTCCCAGTGCCCATAGAACATGACCGTAATTGATGTAATCGTAATAATCCGGTTTTGCCTGGACCACTCTCCTGAAGTATTTATCAGACTTTTCCAGTTCGCCGAGCACAAAATAGCACCAGGCTATCGGCCTCAGGATATGCTGATTACCCGGATTTAAATACTCCAGTTTAAAATATTGGTCAAGGGCGGTCTTATAATTGCCAAGTTTCATATGACAGTAACCGATAATGGATCCCAGGCCTGGTTCATCCGGACTCAGCCTCGACGCTTCCCGGTAACAGTTCAGCGCCTCACTGTAATTGTCGAGTTTCCTGTAGCACAATCCCATGTTCTTCAGTACCCACAAGCGCGGGGAGCCCGAGAGCTCGATCTTACGGTAGAAAGAAACAGCTTTCCGGTACTCTCCCATCTTCTGAAGGGCATACCCGGTTTTTTCCAGGAGTTCCGTATCTTCGGGATTCTCTTTGAGAAGCATTGTGAATATATCAAAGGCCTCCTCGTAATGTGCCTTCTCGAAGAAAAATTCGGCAATATTCCTGATAATGGAGAGATCCGATACCAGCGAGTTGAAGAATTCCGCGTAATAAAGGTCGAGCTTCCCGGAAAAGATATCCTCAAATTCATCCTTGAACTGTGAAATCTTGAAAAAACGGTAAAGGTCCTGGATGTACTGAATAATCACCGTTCTGAAAGTAAAATCGCCGGATGACAGTTTTTCATCGGCGATAAATTCATCCAATCCTTCCATCTCCATGTTGAATGCAGTGGAAAGCATCTGCTTCTGATCGTCCGGAAGATACTTAATATTGAAGATAAAGCTGTATTTATCGGAATTACAGAGGAAGGGTGTTCTGATCAGTCCGTCAATAAATATCTCCGGGTCAAATTTATCCGATGCTGTTTCGTATATCTCCGCCAGGTCAGGATTCTCCTTGTAGAATGGCATCAGCCAGTTGGTCAGCTCGCTGAAGAAACCGAACTGTTTGAGCCTGGCAAAGGTGGTCATATACACATCCGCACCTTCCATCTGCAGTTTCATGAACTCGTCCAGTTTTTGATATAGTCCATCTGATTCCCGGAAAACCGATTCCCAATCGGGATTCCTTTCCTCTCCTTCCTGTTCCTCCATCAACTCTTCCAGCTTCAGTTTATCCTCCAGTTCGGGCTTAAGCCTGGCCACCTCCGGGATGATATCCTCGTGGAGTTTCTTCCCGAGTTCCATGGTATCCCTGGTCCGGATCATCTGGATGGAAATTTTTTCCAGATTTTTATCCAGTTTCAGATCATCCTTCAGAATTTTCAGCCTTCCTGATATTTCGGGATACAGCGCGATACGGGAATCATACCTGTAAAGAATAATCACAATGGCAACCAGTGCGCGTGCAGAAACCTCCTGTTCCCCGGATTCTGCAAAATCGATCAGCCGCATCACCTTTTCCTGATCCCAGTAGCGCAGGCCGGAGAGCAGGATGGCATTGATGATCAGTGCCCTTTCATTCCAGTTAAATTCCTTGCTTTTCAGAACGACGCGTGCCAGGCTGTTCTCCACTTCATTATATTCATTATTGAGCCAGAGATGCCTGAAAATATCATTGACCAGCTTCTGTCTTTTAAGATCCGATGATTTGGGGGCCTTCTTCTTTTCGCTGAGCAGCTCATCCAGTTCGGTCTTGAATGCAAGATCATCGAGTGTTTCAATGATCCCCTTCTCAGTAAGCATCTGCTGTTTCTGCATCTCCCGTTTCAGGATATAGGTATGCCAGCCCGAATGTTTTTCCAGCAGAAAATCCCTTACCCTGTCGGTGAGTTCAAGTATGGAAACCAGCAAGCGGTTGTAGACATTATCCCGTTCCGGGTCTTCAATGCCCTCAAGGGTATACTTCAGCATCTGTTCATAGGTCCTTTCAAGATGTCCGGACTGAATAAAAAAATCATTGAACGCTGTCTCTGCGGCCAACTTATTGAGCGCATCAAGGGCATCCTTCACCCGCCTGGACGCCGCGAGCGAAACGATCCGGACATACCTCGAATTTATCTGGCTAACATTAATCATCCTTTACAATTTACTATATTTTCCCAAATATCAGGCCATAACCTGAATAGCGACAAAGTGACAGAAACCAGGAGTTTTGGGAGCCCGGTTGAGAAATTCCCTGAAGATTGCCTACTTTTGCAGGGTATGATGAAACGTGTTTCATTTAAAACACTGGGGTGCAGGCTGAATCAGTACGAAACAGATGCGCTGGTGACCAATTTCGATCGGGCCGGGTACCGGATTGTGGATTTTTCGGAACCTGCCGATGTGGTGGTGATCAACACATGCACCGTCACCCGTCAAAGCGACCAGAAGTCCCGTAATCTGATCAACCACTCTGTTTCAAAAAATAAAGATGCCGTGATAGTTGTGACGGGATGCATGGTGGATAACTATAAAAAGAAACCCGGGGCCCTGGGACCCGCCACTTATGCTGTTGACAACCAGCATAAGAACCTGATCGTATCTTTAATAGACAGTCATTTTAAAGGGGAAATCATGGATCCGGATACGGTTCCGGGAGATGTTTTCGGATTTGAAACGGTAGACAGGAGCCTTCACACCCGCACATCGATAAAAATTCAGGATGGATGCGACAACTTCTGCACCTACTGCATTATACCATCGGTAAGGGGAAGGGCCGTAAGCCGTCCCGCACGGGAGATCCTCGACAATGTCAGGAGTGTTCTCGATAACGGATTCAGGGAACTGGTTCTTACGGGAGTAAACATCGGGCGGTATAATCATGAAGGGATTGATTTTGAGGGAATCATAGAACAGATCCTGAAGATTCCGGGTGAATTCAGGTTGCGTATTTCCTCCATGGAACCGGATGGATTCGGACCCGGTTTTCACAACCTGTTCCTGAATCCGAAACTCACCCCGCATTTGCATCTCTGCTTACAGAGCGGGTCAGACCGGATCCTCACAAAGATGCGGCGTATGTATACGGTCGGTTCCTTTACCCGGATCGTTGAGCGTTTCCGCAAACAAATGCCCCATTTTAATTTTACCACGGATATCATCGTGGGATTTCCTGGTGAAACGGATGCCGATTTTATGGCTACCCGCAAAATCATTGACGAACTGAAGTTCGGGCACATCCATACATTCAGATATTCGCGCAGGGCGGGAACCAGGGCCGACCGGTTTCCCGATCAGATACCGGAGGATATTAAAGTCAGCCGAAGCGAAATCATCCGAACGCTTTCCGAAAAATACAGGAAAGCCTATATGCAGAGCCTTGTAGGGAAACAGCAAACCGTTCTGGTTGAAAAGATCGATCCGGCAGGCTTCGCCCACGGTTACGGGGAACATTATGTCCCTGTCATGTTCAGGCCTGAAGCGCCCGAAAAAAACCGGTTCGAAACCGTAACCCTTACCCGGCTCACAGGGGAAAAGGATAAAGCGGTATTGATGGGTTGATCCGGGTATCGCCCCTTCGGTATTGACATTTATTCTGTTCCTTTGTACATTAGCGGTGATCAAACGCAGGTAGTGGTTTTCAAATTTTTTAGGATGAGCAGAACGCTTCAAATAGTTACTATGACAAGTTCCGGCGCCGGACAAAATAAATGTCTGAGCCTTTTACCGGTAATCCTTTTGCTTCTGATGAGCAGCCCGGCTGGTGCCGCTGCTTCCCCTTCCCTCTGGGAATCCCCTTATGTCCCGGCCAATCCGCACGTTACCGATACAATCCGGGATGAAATTCAGGATTCCCTGTTGTTCCGATTGAACCTTATCTACCTTAATGCAGTCAATGATCACAAATCGCCCTACGAAATCATTCCTGTCATCGAGAGTATGCTGGAACTGGATTCTTCCCTTTACAACCTCTGGTTTGACCTGGGGATGGAGCAACTCAAAATCCAAAATTACGAGAAGGCGATTGATGCCATCAACAGGGGACTGGTTATATTTCCGGCCAGCAACAGGCATAACCTTTTTGCAATCTACATCAGTCTCAGTTATTGTTACCATAAAACCAACCGGCACCAGAAAGAGAAGGAGATCCTGGAAACAGCCGCCCGCATTCATCCGGACCATCCCGATATCCTTGGGAGGTATGCGATCTGTGCCCACTCCAGGCTCAGACACACCGAAGCCGAATATTATATCCGTAAACTGGTTAATGCCCTGAGAAAGGATGGCCTTTCGGAGTCAGACATCGCCTACCACATCGGGACACTGTTCATGACCACCGATTACGTGGAGGCTGAAAAATACCTTCGTACGGCCAGTCATTACGATCCCGAAGATCAGGAAAAAAAGGGGGCCCTGGCATGGGTTCTGATACGCAATGCCCTGAAAATTAAGGAAGGCATGAAACTGATTGCCGAAGCCCTTGAGGCCGATCCCGGGAATGCCGCATTCATCCACTACCAGGGATACGGATATTATCTCCAGGGCAATTACCAAAAAGCCCTTGAAAATCTTCGCAAAGCCAGTGATCTTTCGCTGGATTACAATTTTGATCTGGAAAATCATCTGAAACTCGTTGAAAAAGCGCTGACCTCCGAGCAGGAATGAACCGGCACTCCGGGCAGTCACCTCTCCCTTTCCTGATGATAACTGTCCGACAGATGATAAAAGGATGTCATTCTGTCTGATTTTTTGATTTATTAAGTGTCATTCTGACATTTTTCAGATTAAATCTGTAATGGCCTTTTCCTGCCGGAATCTTCTTTAGATTACTAAAATACAATACTTTACAGCACATAACCCCGGTGTTTCCCGTTTGATTGGTATACAATTTGATTTTAATGAGGCCAGAAGCCAAAAAGCTATACAGGCTTTAAAATTATGTTTAACTAAAAAATGGAGGAATAAAAAATGACACTGGCAAGAAGAAACACCGATTGGTTTCCGTCAATTCCTTCATTGATCGACAGAATCTTTGAAGGAGACTTGATGGATTGGAACACCTTTAACTTCGCAGGGAGTAATTCTACCCTGCCTGCAGTGAACGTAGCCGAAAACGAAAATGAATACAAAATTGAGGTTGCGGCCCCGGGGTTAAAGAAATCTGATTTTAACGTGAACTATGACAACGGCAGATTGGTCATCTCTTCTGAGAAGAGAGATGAAAAGAGTGAAAAGGATGGTGATAAAGTAACCCGAAGGGAATTCTGCTATCAATCCTTTCAGCGTTCATTCAGTGTTCCGGAAAATGTAATTGACATTGATAAACTGTCGGCTAAATATGAAGACGGCATTCTTCATATAGCCCTTCCGAAGCGTGAGGAAGTAAAACCAAAACCGGCCAGGGAAATTGCCATCAAGTAAAACAGCATCGACCGGATAATGCATTTTTTGGAAAGAGGGGGTTTTAACCCCCTTTTTTTATCAACTATCTCAGTCTTGCGAAATCCGGAGAATTCTTTATTTTATCTTCCTGTCTGAATTTATGAAACCTTATGCAATTTTTCCATCCCTTCATCCCCCTGTTGCAAAAAACATTTCTGAGAATATGCAGAGGCATATCCTGCTTCTTATCGCTTCCTTTATAAAGCGGACATTTATCCGCATACCTGCAAAGCAATCCTAAATTCATATCCCTCATATCGCTAGCTTTTTATAGAGTACATTCATACTTTCAATCTTCCCGGCAATATTGGTATTTTTGATCAGGGTTCCCGAATAGCGGTAACCCTGCCTCAGGAACGTTTTATTCATGGCAATGGAATTAAGACGGGCGATGGTATAAAGTGTAAGGATTCCCATCTCTTTCATCTTCTTTTCCATGGCTTCCAGCAGAACCACCGAACGTTTGCCCCCCCTGTAGTCGGGAAGGGTGGCAAAATCGGTCATTTCTGCATTAGCCCCCGATTTATCAATTTCCGCTGATGAAAGCGCTACCAGCCGCCCTTTTCTTTCGATCCCGAAATAGCGCACGTGGCTCCGCATGGTCTTCCGGATATATTCAGAATCCTGGATGGGAAAGGGATAGCTGAAAAATACCTTCTGGTATATTTTTACAATCTCATCCGCATCATTAATGGTCAACAACCTGAGGGTATCCCCGGGTTTTAATCCTGTTGCCTCAGCCATTTTCCCTGGCCGTCCGAAGAACAACCTGCTTAATGCTTCCATTTTTTCAGTTTCGATCTCCAGCAACCGGTCTGAACTCAAGAATTTGGACATAAAAAACAGGGATTCCCTGTTATTGTAAAATCCGGGAATAAAGGCTTCCATCATATACCCTTTTGAAAACAACACCGGCGCGGTCCAGGCAGGTACCTTACAGAAGATTTTCGTATAGTCATTCTGTCCGGCCAGATGCTCGATCTCCTCCAGCACCCCGGGAAAATCGGATTTGTCGAGCTTCATAAGGTACACCCTGTTGTTGAGCTTTCCGTGTTGTACAAGGCTGTTCTTTCCAATTATCTCAATCGTATCAGTCATTGTTTCCCCTTCTGGATATTCGTTCATTATTTTCCGGAATAAGCGAAATGGTATCATTCGAATCCGAAAGCAGGTTTTCAATCCCGATGGAATCCGATTCATCCACCTCATCCAGATTCAAATCCAGGTTGCACTCCTCGCAGTTCCGGTCACAGATTTTCGATTCGTAGCTGTCGGGTTCCTTGTAGGTGGTAATCACACCTTCGTAATTCCTGAGCACCACCTTATTCGTGGACCATGATATGATGTAATTGGGCATAACCGGTATCTTTCCGCCTCCGCCCGGTGCATCGATCACGTATGTCGGCCGGGCCATTCCGCTGGTATGGCCGACCAGGCTCTCCATGATTTCAATCCCTTTTCCCACCGGTGTCCTGAAGTGAGAAAGGCCCTCCGATAAATCACACTGATACAGATAGTATGGTCTTACCCGGTTCATAACCAGCTTATGAACCAATTTCTTCATGATCCTCGGGCAATCATTGACATCGGCCAGCAATACCGACTGGTTACCCAATGGAAATCCACCGTCGGCGAGTTTTGCCAGCGCCTCCCTGGATGATTGCGTGATTTCACGGGGATGATTGAAATGGGTATTAATCCACAAAGGGTGGTATTTCTTAAGTACCTTTACCAGGTCGTCTGTTATCCTGTATGGCAACACCACGGGCATCCTGGTTCCGATACGAATAATTTCCACATGGGGAATTGCCCTTATTTCGTGCAGCAGCCAGTCAATTTTGGCATCGGGTAACATAAGCGGATCCCCTCCCGACAACAAAACATCCCTTACCTGCGGTGTGGCCCTGATGTAATCGATTCCTTTTCGAAGCTGATCCCTGGTGGGAACATAATCCACATCCCCCACTTTCCTCTTCCTGGTACAATGGCGGCAGTACATCGAGCAGATATTGCTGACATGAAAAAGTACCCGGTCGGGATAACGATGGGTAATCCCCTCAACCGGACTGTCCTGATCCTCAGACAGCGGATCCGCAAGCTCCGATTTAGTGGTAATAAGTTCATGGACAGATCCAAAAGCCTGCCTGAAAACCGGATCGTAACGGAAATTCCTGGTATCTATCAGCGACAGATAATAGGGCGTGATCGACAGGGGAAATTTCCCGAAGGTTTTTAATAATTCTGCCCGTTCTTCGGACTCAAAAGCAATACCCGTCAGATACTCGAATTGCTCTATTGATTTTATCGCATGCTTCAACTGCCATTTCCAATCCTTCCATTTCGACAGGCCAATATCCTTGCCTAATTTATATGCGATTTCCTTCTGAATTGCACTATACATATTTGTTAAAACTTTGTTTCTGTACGAACAAATTTAACAATATAAAATGACTTATGCAGATTTAATGTAAGGAGCCGCCTGCCGGGACTTTCTTTAAAGGGTTATTCTGAACAGTTTGGATAGTGGGATTTTATTTTATGATGGCATGCTATTGTTCATCATTAACATACTCATTTTTAATATCCTCAAGGTCATCATCCAGGACAATCATGGGGGTGGCTTCCAGTTCCCGGATATTCAGGAGCCCGACCAGTTTGTCGAGACCTTTCATGATAGAAGCCAGTTCATCGGGATCCAGCTGCTGTAAATTCTCAGATAATTGTTCGTGCAGAAGCGGTGGTATTCTGGATAACATTCTATCCCCTTCAGAGGTAAGGACAATCTGGACAATCCTTTTATCTCCCGACCGGGGCAGCCTGGCAAGCAGTCCTTTTTTCTCCAGCCGGTTAATGATACCGCTCACCGTACTCGAATTCAGATTCAGAAACTTTCTGATGGAACCCTGTGTAGACATATAATTGGGCGACCGCTGCAGATAACTGAGGCATAGAACCTGGGGAATGCTCACGCCGTACTCTTTCCATATTCTTTTCGACTCCAGGTTAATGGACCGTACGATCTGTCTAATTTTTATCAGGACTTCCGTGGAGACCATCGGGATCAATTTGAAATAAAATTACAAAAGTTTTTATAAGAACGATTCCTCCGGATCGGATCCAAAAATTTCCGGTTCGTTCGGATGCCGGTACTTTTTGTCAATTCTGTGATAAGGATGGCAGGGTGGCCCCTGCCGGCCATGTCTGAGAATATAAGGCAACACCCGGTTTTTAAGTATAAACATCCCTGTTGTTTTTCTGAGGATATAAACTAATTTTAGGATGCAGATGTTCATACATAATAATTTCTGAAATATGCTGAAAATATATTTTTGCGGATCGATCAGCGGCGGGCGGGCCTATGCAGAACGATACAGGGAAATCATCCGTTTTTTAAAGTCCTTCGGACAGGTTCCTACGGAGCACATTGGAGATAACAATCTGACCGATACCGGCGGTGAAGCGTTTTCCGACAATGAAATCTACGAACGCGATATGAATTGGCTCAACACAGCTGATCTGGTGGTGGCTGAGGTGACGGTTCCGAGCATCGGGGTCGGTTTTGAAATTGGTTGTGCCGTTGCATTGAATAAACCTGTTCTGGCTCTTTTCGATGCCAACGGACGCTACCGGCTATCGGCCATGATATCCGGAAACGGTCGGATTACGAACAGGTCTTACAGGAACATACATGAAGTCGAAATCTTTCTGAAGGAGTTCATTTCCCTTCATGATGGAGATCGTATTCCCGGATCTTGAGCAGGATGGCCTCTTCTGCCTGGTCGTACATCTCCCTGATATAAGCGTCTCCGAAATTCAGGGTGCGTTCTTCCGGTTTCATCGAATCAAGCCGGTCGAATAATCTCATCCTGGCCTGTTCGATATCCTTTCCGTAAATGTGATAGGAGTCGGCCTGCCAGTTCAGCCTCCCCAGGCCCACTTTTCTCCCCGACCGCTTTTCAATCTCATCGGCGATGACTTCCCGGTTAAACCTTATAAAACCGAACATATTCATGAAACTGGCACCCCAGGCATCATTACTGCGAAAACGGATGTTACAGTTGAGCCACCAGGTCCCCTCTTCATCCTCAAGGATCCGGTACCAGAGCGACTGCAGGCAGGGGGGATCATAGACGGAAAGATCGTGATTGGGCATCCAGGTGATCATCTGGGCCTGGCGCGTAAAGGGCTGGTCAACCAGTTTTTGAATCACATGCTCGATCTGGTCCACCTGAAAACCCACATCCTGCCGTATCTTCCTGCCGTTTTGACCGGCCAGTTCCTTCCAGGATCCGTAACGTTTCAGCCGGCCATGATAGGTGTATTCCCAGCGGGTATCTCCGGGATCATTTATGTTCTTCACCCAGTGATCCTTGTATCCTTTCAGCTCCAGCACATACTCTTTAAGGTTTTCAATCCCCCCGGGAAAGGCCAGGTGGATCATGGGATCGCTCTCCGGCTCCAGGATGGTGATATTCATCGTACAATCGAGGCTCAGCGGATCCCCCGGCCTGTCATACTGCGTTTTGAACCGGGTACCCTCGCGGTACAATTTCAGGAGGGCCTGCTCATAAGCCATGGCCAGGGAACTTTCGGTTACGTGAAGGACGGGTATGTTGTTCATGCGTGCTGAAGTTTCCGTAAAGATATCTATTGCATGCCTATATTACCATTCCTGTTAAAATCTATTGAAAACATTCCGTTTCCACCCATGAAAGGGTGTGGCTGAAGATCTCCTCCCTGTTCACTTCATTGAAATTCTTATGATAATTTTCCGGATAGTGCAACAGGGTAAGCAGGCTTTTATCCATTTGTTCGAGGTACCTCAGGGTCATCTCTGCATCGGCCATC
>JAFGWU010000025.1 GCA_016936975.1 Bacteroidales bacterium
AACCCGGCTGCAGACTGATAATAATCAACCTTAAAATATATGATTATGAAATTATTTTCTTACGGTGCCATTTCAGGATTGGCACTCCTTGCTTTATCCTGCGGGGACATGAACACCCCGGCTTACCAGAATACAAAATACAGCTTTGAGAAACGGGCTGATGACCTGGTCTCAAAAATGACCCTCGAGGAAAAAGTCAGTCAGTTAACCAATGCGGCCTCCGCCATTGAACGGCTCAACGTGCCCGAATACGACTGGTGGAATGAGTGTTTGCATGGCGTGGCAAGGGCCGGTAAGGCAACGGTTTTTCCCCAGGCCATTGGCATGGCTGCCACATTCGACAGGGATATGATATTCAGGATGGCCGATATAACCTCCACCGAGGCACGGGCCAAATATCATAACTACGTGGCGAACAACAAACGGGGCAAATACCAGGGATTGACCTTCTGGTCGCCCAATATCAATATATTCAGGGATCCGCGGTGGGGTCGCGGACAGGAAACCTACGGAGAGGATCCCTACCTGACCGGCGAGCTGGCTGTACAGTTTATCAGGGGACTGCAGGGTGATGATCCCAGGTACTTTAAAGTGGTGGCCACCTCAAAACATTATGTGGTCCACAGCGGGCCGGAACCATTACGGCACCAGTTTGACGCCGTTGTCAGTGACCGGGATTTCAGGGATACCTACCTGCCGGCATTCAGAAAAACGGTTCAGGAGGCAAACGTCTATTCTGTCATGTGTGCCTACAACCGCACTCTGGGTGAACCCTGCTGCGGCAGTTCAGGGTTGCAGGAAGAGCTCCTGCGGGGCGAACTTGGATTCGAAGGGTATATCGTGTCGGATTGCGGCGCCATCAGGGATTTCTACAGGGGACACAATGTGGTCGCCACCCCGGAGGAAGCCTCTGCACTGGGTATTCAGTCGGGAACCGACCTGAACTGCGGCAATGTCTATCCAAGCCTCGTAAAAGCCGTTGAGCAGGGACTGATTACTGAAGAGGAGATCGATGTCTCGGTTAAGCGGTTGATGCTGGCACGCATGAAACTGGGGATGTTCGATCCCGATGAAATGGTTCCGTGGTCAGATTACCCGGCAGATACCATAGCCCATACGGCCCATAACCGGCTTGCCCTGGAGATGGCCCAAAAGTCCATTGTATTGCTGAAGAATGAGAACCGGGCCCTGCCGCTATCAAAAAACCTGAAGAAGGTGGCCGTCATCGGACCGAATGCGCACAACCGGCATGTGCTGTACGGAAATTATAACGGAACCCCCGTAAATCCGGTTACGGCGTACGAAGGGATCAAAGCCAGGCTCGGAGAAACAGCCGAGGTACGCTATGCGCAGGGCTCACCCCATCATGAAAACCTCCCCTACCTTACACCCGTTCCGTCATCGGCACTCTTTGCTGACCCGGAACTCATAATCACAGGAGTGAAAGGGGAATACTTCAATAACCTTACCGGTGAGGGAAAACCGGTATTCGAACGGATCGATCCGACCGTTAATTTTCACTGGTTCGACGATACTCCGCCTGACGGACTTAAGAACGACAGCTTCCTGATCCGGTGGAGCGGCTTCCTCGTCCCTGAAAAATCGGGTGATTACTATATCGGCGTCGAGGGGAAATATATTGAATTTGAATTCAACGGTCAGAAACTGATTACCTTTGACAATGTACACCATCCGAATCAGATGTTCAGGCCCCTCTCCCTTGTTGCGGGCAACTCCTATCCCATCACCATTTCCCTGAAGGATAAGCACGTGGATGCCACATGTGTTCTCCACTGGCAGGAACCCGGTCAGAACCTTGCATGGGAGGCTCTGAAAACGGCACTCTGGGCCGATCACGTCATCCTGGTCATGGGACTGAGTGCCGGACTGGAGGCAGAGGAGATGGGCGGATTTCAACTCGACGGTTTTGAGAAGGGTGACCGGACCTCCCTGGACCTGCCCGCTATCCAGCAGAAGCTCATCAAACAGATATATTTCACCGGCAAACCGGTTACGCTGGTCCTGATGACCGGCTCTGCCGTCTCCATAAACTGGGAAAACGAGCATATTAAAGGGATTGTTGAAGCCTGGTACGCAGGAGAAACAGCCGGAACCGCCATTGCAAGCGTCCTCTTCGGGGACTATAATCCCGCGGGCCGGTTACCCGTAACTTTTTACAAATCCGCGGAAGATCTGCCTCCGTTTGAGGATTATGACATGGCCGGAAAAACCTACCGCTATTTCGATGGTGAAGTGCTTTATCCCTTTGGCCATGGTTTGAGTTACTCGTCTTTTTCCTGTGAGAATCTGATTCTCGACAAAAACGAGGTTGCCACCGGTGAAACGGTAACCGTAAGCGTGGATGTCACCAATAACGGCCCGATGGATGGCGAGGAGGTAGTGCAGCTCTATATCGGTTACCCCGAATCATCCATCACCAAAGCTATAAAGGACCTCCGGGGATTCGAGCGTGTGATGGTCAAAACGGGGCAAACCAGAACGGTAACCATGGAGCTGTCACCTGACGACCTTGAATTGTATGATGAAGAGACGTCGGAATATATTGTTGTAAAGGGAACCTATCAAATCATGGTCGGCCCGTCATCGGATGCGCAAAAATTGATGGCCACCACCTTAACGGTGAAATAGGCGTTAATCCGACACCTTGATGATTTTTTCGATGATCCGGTTTTCGTCATCCCTGATAACCATGAGGTACGGTCCGTCCTGTAATTCCGTGAGGTCGAGCCATACCGGGTTCTGGTATAATTCATAGCGCCGGACCTCCCTGCCATCGAGGGAGGTAATGATCAGTTTTTTGTTGCCGGTATGATTCCTGAACCGGATATTGATTTTGCCGGTAAAGGGGTTCGGTCCGAATACATAGAGCCGGTTTTCGGGAATCTCCTGCCTGACGGAGGATGAGCAGAGCAGGTTTCGACCGGGATCGAATTCAATATCCCCGATCATCTCCGGTACGGCAATAACAAAAATGTTTTCGTTATCAGACTGGTACAACCGTACCGGGTACTCCCCGCCGGTGCCCTTCAGAAGCAGGTCAAAATGGGTGCGGAAGAAAGGCGTATTTTCCGAAGTGCCGGTCTGGGAACTGAAGATGTAGAGGGAATCCGCCTCCTGGTACCATGAAACGGAGAAGCTCGGGTACCCCGATCCATAATACCACTGATCGAAAAAACAGGAAAAATCCATTGCCGTTACCTCCTCCAGGACCTCCCTGAACGCTTCGGCCGTTGCCTCCCTGTTTGCAAACCGTTCGAGATAGGTGCCCAGTGCCCTGAAAAAGAGTTCGTCGTTGTTAATTTCATACCGGATCATGTGCAGTAATACCGCCCCCTTTTTGTAGGAAAGACTCAGGTTGAAAAGCCTGGAGGGGTTATCCGTCTCCCCGGCCGGCACAAAAACCGACCGCTCCTTATCAGACAGGGCCAGCGACATGGCCTGATCCATCCAGACCGTTGCAGGGTCCTTCCCGACCAGGTTCTCGAGGGCCACATACTCCATATAGGAGGCAAATCCTTCGTTTATCCAGATATCCTGCCAGTTACCGCAGGTAACATAATCCCCGAACCACTGGTGGGCCAGCTCGTGGGCCACCAGGGTAAATGAAAAATTGGTCAGGGTGGTCATGGTCTGGTGCTCCATCCCGCCCCCCATGGGAGCCATGGCATGACCATATTTCTCCGCGGCAAAAGGATAATCGATCAGCAGGGTGGAAAACAGCCGGATAAGTTCCCCGGTCTGCAGAATGTTTTCTTCCCAGTCGGTCAGGACCGCCGGGTTATCGTATATAAAATTCTGAACCAGAACCGAATCTTCTGTCCCCGGGAGCGGTACCCGGAAAGAGTAATCAATGTAATCGGCAACTGTAAAGGAAAGCAGGTAATAGGCCGTGGGAAAACGGGTCTTCCATTTAAAACGGTGTCTGCCTGAGCCCAGTGGCTCAACCGTTTCGAGGATGCCATTGGAGGCGGCCATCAGGGATCGGTCGCAGGTAATATCAATCCATGCAGAATCGCATTTGTCCTTCAGAACCTGTTTAACCGGGAACCAGTCTTTTGCGTTGAAGGGCTCCGAAAGGGTATAGGTCACCTCTGCATTATATTTTGTATCCCGGGCAGAGGATATCCCGGCAAAAAAGCCCCTGTTCTGTCCGGCCTCTCCCCCGTACCAGACGGTCACTGATATTGCCTCGCCGGGTTGTTTGGGAGCCTGTAGCGGTATGGTGAGCACACCGGCCGCGTGCCCGAACGGGGCATTGTAAAGGCTGTCGACAGTCACCCGGGTAACGGTGAGGCTGTCCTGCAGTTCCAGGACGAATGTGTCGAGCAACGCGAGCGCCTCGGCCGTTACCGTGGTAAATCCGTCAATCTGCGTGGAACGGTTATCCGCCTCCAGGCTGATGTGATAAAACTTCACATCGTAACCCGAGAGCCACTCCTCATAGAGCGGATTTTCATAATCCCTCTCCGGATGGAGCGGACAGCTGTGATGAACCTGACCTGCAGCAGGAAGAAAAAAAATTGTCAGAATGACACTGCATATCAGGAGTCTGTTTTTCATCCGGCAGAGAATCTGTAAACAATCAATTCATTGTATTTTTCTCCCGGATTCAGAAGTGTGGAGGGGAAAGAGGCCTGATTGGGGGTATTCGGGAAATGCTGTGTTTCCAGGCAAACCGCCGAATGCTTATTGTAAACCTTTCCATCCTTCCCTTTAATGCCACTGACATAGTTTGAGGTGTAGAGCTGAACGCCCGGTTGGGTCGTCAGCACCTCCAGGGTTCTTCCGGACCGGGGATCATGCAATACCGCTGCCTTCTCAAGCTCGGGTCCCTTTTTATTCAGTACATAATTAATATCGTAGCCCATATCAAGGCGGCGGATATCCTGCCCGACAGGTTTTGCCTCCCTGAAATCATAGGGCGTCCCATCCACCTTCCTGATCTCACCGGTGGCAATGTTTTCCGCATCCAGCACCGTATAACCATCTGCATCGATCATCAGCAGATGATCATAAACCGGCCTTTCAGAATCATCCAGGTTGAAATAGCTGTGGTTGGTGAGGTTCACATGGGTGGGCCTGTCGGTTTGCGCCTGCATGGAAATAGCCAGCTCATTGGCATCATTCAGTGTATAAACCACCACCGCCTGCAGGTTACCGGGATATCCCTCCTCCCCGTCGGGACTCAGGTAACTGAAGGTGACGGAAACCTCATCCGGACTTTTCACGGTATCAGGGGTCCACAGCACTTTGTCAAAACCTTTATGGCCGCCGTGTAGCTGGTTCTTTCCCTCATTCGCAGAGAGACGGTACAAATGTCCGCCAATTTCAAAGGAGGCACCCCCGGTCCGGTTGCACACCCGGCCGATTATCGCACCGAAATAGGGATGGTCGGAAAGGTATCCCTCCAGGGTGTCAAAGCCCAGCACCACATCGCCCGGCTCGTGATGGCGGCCGGGAACCTTCAGAGCGGTAATGATCGCGCCGTAGTTGATCAGGCAGACCTCCATGCCGTTATTGTTCCTTAAAATGAATTTCTGAACCTCTCTGCCGTCGGGAAGGATTCCGAATGGATATTGTTCGATGGTCATAATGCGTAATTGAATTAATGGATTTGAGGTATCAAATATAGTTAAAATGGACGAATGGGCGACTGCGTAATCCGAAGCCTTGGTGAAGGATTAATGGGCAAATGGGCAAATGGGCGAATGAGCGAATGGGCGAATGGGCGAATGGGCGAATGAGCGAATGAGCGAATGGGCGAATGAGCGATTATTGATGTGCAGGGTTTTTAAGCCGTGATCAATGGCCGGAAGGTCGTGTACAGCACTTTTAAGGCCGGTTGCAAAGGTCGGAAGGTCGTGTACAGCATTTTTAAGGTCGGTTTCAGCGGTCGGAAGGTCGGTTTATGTGGTCGGAGGGTCGGTTTATGTGGTCGGAGGGTGACGCATTGTCAGGTGCACCCCCTTGCACAGCGATCGGAAGGTCGGTTTCAGCGGTCGGAAGGTCGGTTTCAGCGGTCGAAAGATCGGTTTCAGCGGTCGGAAGGTCGGTTTCAGCGGTCGGAAGGTCGGTTTCAGCGATCGGAAGGTCGGTTTCAGCGGTCGGACAACCGGTTTCAGCGATCGGACAACCGGTTTCAGCGATCGGAAGCTGACGTATTGTCAGGTACGCCCTCTGCATAGCGGCCGGAAGGCCGGTTTCTGAGGTCGCACAACCGGTTTCAGCGATCGGACAGCAGTGTTCAGGGTGATGCCTGTCGCCTCAATTATTTTATCTTTGATGCTTAATTACAAAAATTGTTGGAAAATCAATCCATTTTATGAAATTTATAGACGGAACACTAATGGAATTAGCACCTTTCATTCAGGAGACTTCAAAAAGCATTATACCTGAAGGGTATTACAGACTTTATGGACTTTACAGACTTTACAGACTTTCAGACTAAATAAATTGGAAAACCAGATTATACTCCATCAGATCATCATCCTTGCCATCCTGGTGGCTATCGGGGTACTGGCCACCAAGCTCAGGGTGATCAACGAGTCGGTGAAGGATGGCATGGCCAGGCTGATATTTCAGATCACCCTGCCGCTTTATATCATTACCTCAATGGCCCGGGTCGATCTTACGACCGAGATCATTTTTAACAGCAGCCTGCTGTTTATGTATGCTTTCCTCGCCTTTTTCATCATGTTTCTTACCGGAACGTTGTTTGCCAGGGTCACCCGGTTGAAGGGCCCGCAACGCGCCGTTTTTATCAATCATCACATCTTCGGGAACATCGTATTCCTTGGATTTCCCCTCATGGATGCATTGTTCCCGGGTGGAGAGGGATTGCTTTATGCCGCCATCTACCAGCTGGCATCAAACATCATCATGTGGTCCTTTGGCATCTGGATTTTCATCAGGGGAAACGGGACCCCGACAAAAGACCTGCTGAAGAATTTGATCAATCCCAATACCATTGCACTTTTTCTTGGACTGATCATCATGTATTTCAGGGTTGGGATCCCGGATGTGGTTTATGAACCCCTGAACGGACTGGGAAGAACCACCACGTACCTCTCCATGCTCTATATCGGGGCCATGCTGTCCTATATGGCCATTGGAAATGCCCTGAAGAAATTTCACATCTACCTGCTCAGCTTCAATAAACTGCTGTTCGTACCGGCCATTCTGACAATCCTGGTCTACGGAATATCCGAATGGATTACCCCCGGATTTGGTCCTGTCGCCAGGAAGGTACTGATCATGGAAGCTTCCATGCCCTGTATGGCCATCATTGTTGTGCTTGCCAGACGATTCAATTCCGATGATGCCCTGGCTGCAGAAAATGTCTTCTTTACCACCATTGCCAGCCTTTTTACATTACCCCTTGTTTATTCGGGACTTTTATGGATTGAAAGCTGGATTTAAACACCCCATTTTGAGCACCCGGAGGATTTTTTTTGAAAAAAATTCCGCTTCCCTTTCGATTTTGCCTTTCCTCATCACATTAATACCCGGATGACCTCCTTATTCATGAATAATTGATTACCGCACGTTTCTGATCAGATTTTTTTCACGGCGCAAACCGAAAAGCCTTAAAAGAGTAGGTACAATCATTAAACCTAATGAAATGAAAACACTTTTTAAAGTGCTGTCAGCTGTATTGTTTGTTATGCTTCTGGTATCCTGTTCAGAAACGGATGAAGTTCAGGATAACCGGATTGAACAGATTTATGAAAACCGCTCGAATGAATCCAAACCAAACCCTTCCCTTCTTGAAGATAACCTGATCAGCGTGGAGCGAATCGGGAAAGATCACCGGATAAGTAAAGAGATAAGGGATGAATTGAACCGGTATGGTATCCCTTCAGCCTCATATGACCTGAGTTCAGTCAACCGCTTCCGCTTTAATTACAGCAGGTGCAACCTCTATTCCCTGCAGGCCAACAGCGACGGGGAAAGATTTATCCTCTATGAGTACGACGGTCAGTACCTGCTGATGCAGGCAAAACTGGAAACCGTGAGTGATACCATTCGTCTTTTCGAACTCCATACTGCCGACGGTGTGCTCTGTTACAGCATGGAGGTTTCGGAGTCAAACCTTCTGGGGACGATTGTGATTGGGGACAATCCTGCATTGAATGCTTTCAGGGAGTCGGTATCGGAACAAATTGAGAGAAAAAGAGTGTTGAAAGGAACAAAGGCCGATTACTGCCGGCAGGAAGCCAGCTGGAGTGCCTGCTTCGAATGCAGCCTGGAGTACTGTGCATCAAAATGGTACTGTTCCGCAGCTATTTCAATTTATCCAATGGAGTTTCTGGCAGGTTTCGCAGCCTCCTGCATCGGAGCGAGTCCCGATGCAATGGCATAGTGAAAATGCCCGGAAAATCAGGAGCGGGTTTTTAAGCGGTCGACTGAACCTGATTATGCTTTTAGAATAGAGTGCTCATAACCCAATATTTTTTAAATAAAACCACAAAACATCATGAAAAAACTGGCTAATATAAAATTCTGGAGTTTCCTGGCTGCCGGCATTCTCTGTGTGCTGGGAGGTACCTACGTGTTAATTTCCGGCATCATGTCGGAGCCGGTAGCGATCATGCTGATTATAGCTGCTGTGGTACAGCTGACTATATTTTACCTGCTTCTGTTTTTCTGGAAAAAGAAATAGGACTCGACACCGGTATCCTTTTTCAGCAAATATTACCCGGCACCCCCTGTTTCATCCTGAAATCCGGAGCGCCGGGTAATACCTTCAATATTGTTAAGGATTGATGATAACCTCATCCTCGGCATAAAACAGGCCCGTATTCAGAAGGATATCATTGGCTGTATTCCCGTCATTGCCGCTGTCGGCATACACCACAATCTGACCGTTCACCACGATCAGGAAGTGGTCGGAAGCGGCTATATCCGCTGAAACTGTGGTGAACTGGCTGATCCCGCCGGAAGGAAAGGTACTGGAAGCGATCTGTTTGCCGGTCCGGGTATCAATCAGTATTACAAGACCTTCATATTTATAGAGGACCGGGATATTCCCCAGTTCCTGAATCTCGGGATTGGCATATACAATGGCAGTGGTATTTAATTTTCCTCCTGAAATGTTGGAAATAATGGTTACCGTAGGGCTGACACTCAGTCGCGGCACGATTTCAAAGAATACAGTATACTGTTCCTCGCCGTAAAAGGGTGAGGAAGTGAGAAAAGTATTATCCTTGTCTTCCGCATAAACCTCCAGCTCTCCCTGTGCCCAGATGATAAAATCGTTGATCCCGGCTGTATCCGCAGAGATGCTGAAAATTTGTGTGGCCCCCTCGCTTTCTATCAGATTATAGGCAAGCTGTGCCCCGGTCTCCGCATCGATAATGGAAGCCGAACCGTTATACTGATAGGTCAGTTTCACGTTTCCGGCCACCAGAACCGTTGTCACCGAATTCAGGGTGATGGTGGCGTTGATTTTACCATTGGCTATATGGGTGGTTATCGTAACAGCGGGTTCCACTGATACAATGGGAATGTCTTCAATTTTAATACATCCTGTCAGAAACATACCGGTCAACACCAATAATACAATGCCTCGTTTCATCTCAAAAGCTTTTTAGGTAGATTTTCAAAACAAATATACAATAATACGTAAATTACCCGTCAATATGGTTCAAAACGTTCTGTTTATCATCTCATCCGGATGTATGCTTTCCTTGTTCAGGTTGCTGTTCGGTAACCAGTGCTGAAACGAGATCAAGGGAGGTCCATTCGAATAACGGATGTTCCTTTATCCTGTTTGCACCGGTTCCCGCCGCCGGTCGCTTCCGGGATTCGGTAAGCACCAGGAAGGGTATTTTGTATTTCAGGGCCAGTTCAGCAATCCGCCCGGTCCCCTTTTTATTCAGGAAGCGGTCCTCCAGCAATGTATCACACCCCACCAGAACGCCGTCCGTTTTATACAAAACCTGCTCCACATCCTCATCGTGCACCAAAACCGACTCGATGCCCATACCGGCAATTTTCTTTTTTGAAAGGAGTCCCTCGCATCCGGGTATGGAAACCGTCTGGAAAATCCTGAAGATGGTTCCGTTTTCCTTTAGTTTTTCAAGAACGGAAAGAATGGTTCCGCTATGGCTGTGGGTCAGGAAGGTTTTGTTGTTCAGTTCGATCTGATGCTTCAGATTCAGGGCAATCTTTTCAGGGGCAGAGGCCCAGAACAGTTCGTAATCGTCGAGGTATTTAAGCACCGTTGACGGAAAGACGAAAGGTGGTTCCAGCCTGATAAGCAGGTCGCCGCAAAGATTAACGACAGCGGCAAAGCGATCCATCTCCCTTTGCACCGTTACCATACAGCTTCTGAACTGTTCCCGCTGAATTGCCGGATTTAAAGCCAGTTTTCTCAGGACAAACACGAGCTTTCCGGTCAGGACTGCCGAACCCGATTCCCTGTCGTTTATAATGCGTATTAATTCCCCCGGAAGCTTCATCTTCTCTCTTTATAGCCAGTCAGGCGAACGAAGTTATAAAAGAATACCATATGGTCTGAATTTCCTTTGTATATTTATTACGGAATTAATTGACTGAAGAACCGATTTCTCTGATCTCAAGTGAAACGAATCCTCATTACAGTCGTCACGCTCCTCTGGTCTGTTCCATCCCTGCAGGCAGGCGATACGCTCGATCTGGCAGCGGCACCTTCTGCGGGCAATCTCATAATTGCCCCTCATGCCGGCGCTCTGAACCTCGAACAGATCGGGATCTGCGGCAAACCATTTGAAAGTCCCCTGGAGGTAAGGGTCACCGATGAGAACCGGAATCCCGCTGCAGGCATTACGGTGGTTTATGAATTGATCTCCCAGCCGGACGGCTCAGAGAATGCAGTCGTGGCACCCGTTATCACTGAAACCGATTCCTCCGGGACAGCCACTGCCCGCTTTACGCCCGGCACAAAACCCGGTGCGTATGTCATCGCTTCCAGAATTGAACCGGGATTTCCCCGGAATGAGATCATCTTTACCATTGAAGCCCGCAGGCCGAACTGGATCTATATGCTCCTGATCGGTCTGCTCGGGGGACTGGGGTTGTTCCTGTTCGGCATACATGCACTGAGCGAGGGGTTACAAAAATCAGCCGGACACCGGATGCGATCCATCCTTTCCAATGTCACCAGGAATCGCTTTGTCGGCGCAGGCATCGGAACCTTCGTGACCATGATCATTCAGAGCAGCAGTGCAACATCCGTCATGCTGGTCAGCTTTGTCAATGCCGGCCTGATGCGTTTCCGCCAGACGATCCCGGTACTGCTTGGGGCCGCCATTGGAACGACCATCACCGCCCAGCTTATTGCCTTCAAAATAACCGAATATGCGTTGCTGATGATCGGCATGGGATTCTTCCTGCAGGCCTTTTCAAAAAATGAGCAGGTAAAGTCCGTTGGTTATTCGGTTTTTGGATTCGGGGTTCTTTTTTTCGGGATGCACATCATGTCGGATGCCATGTCTCCCCTGAGAGACTGGCCGCCTTTCATTAACCTGCTCATAAACCTGGAGAATCCTCTTTTCGGTATCCTGGCCGGGACCTTGCTTACCGCCCTGATACAATCAAGCAGTGCCTTCATCGGAATCATGATCGTGCTTGCATCACAGGGCCTGCTGACCATGGAAGCCGTCATCCCCCTGATCCTGGGCACCAATCTCGGAACACCTGTCACGGCTCTGCTGGCCAGCCTGAAAACATCAAAGGAATCCAAGAAAGTGGCGGTCACATTTATCCTCATCAAATTATTGATCGTCATCATTTTTGCCGGATGGACGGTCAGGTTCGGGGAACTGGTCAGGAGCATTTCCGGTGACGCCTCCACACAGCGCATGATCGCCAATGCCCATACCCTGATAAATGTTTTCATGATGATCCTGGTGCTTCCCTTTACAGGCGCACTGGCCAGGCTCATTGACCGCATCATGGGCCCTGAACGGGTAGAAAAAATTGAAGGCTTTAAACCCTATTTTCTTGATCCGGGCATGATCCATGCCCCTATCCTGGCCCTGAACCTGGCCAAACAGGAGATCATCAGAATCGCGAATATTGTCAGCTCCATGTTTGATAAAATTCTGTTACCGTTCATTGAAAAACAGTCCCATGTCCTGAACCAGATTTACAGGAATGAAAAAGAGGTTAACTTCCTGAGGGATGCGGTCAAGGAATATTTGCTGAAGATAAGCAATGAAGCATCCTACAGGGAACGAAACAATGAATCCTTCCAGATGATCTACTCGCTGAACGAATTCGAGAAGATTGCGGATATCATCTCCGGGGACCTCGCTAACCGGGCTGAGAAATGGATCGCCTTTCATTATGAGTTTTCCGCAAAGGGAAGAGAGGAACTGGTCCAGTATCATAAGAAAATTGCGCATCAACTTGAGCGTGCCATCGGGGTCTTTGAAGAGACCAATCTCCAGAAAGCAGCTGTAATGCAGGCAAAGCACCGGCAATACAGGAATATGTCTGTTGAACTGGAACGACAGCATTACAGCCGGCTGGTTGAAGGACTGAAAGAGTCCATAGAAAGCAGCAAAACCCACCTGGAGATCCTGGCACTGCTGAGCTCCATCGACAGCCATGCCACCAATATTGCCCGGATTGCCCTTGAGTGGGAAAATAATAAACCGTGATAACGTACAATTAAAAACCCATAAGACATGAAAAAATGTATTATTATCCTTTTTGTCCTGACTTCCGGACTGGCCTGCCATCCTGATCAAAAAAACAGGCAGGATGCCGGCAATGATTTTACCTTCGCCTTTCTCACCGATATTCACCTTCAGCCGGAACGTGGCGCGATCGAAGGCTTTCAGATGGCCATTGATTGCGTCAACACGCTGAAACCTGATTTCGTGATTACCGGAGGGGACCTGGTGATGGATGCTATGGGAGTTACCCATGAAAGAGCCGATTCCCTTTACGATTTGTACGAAACGATGATGAAAAAATTCAGTATGCCGGTTTACAATGCCATCGGGAACCACGAATTATACGGGATAGATAAAAGAACCGGAACCAATCCGGAGCACCCGGACTACGGGGAGAAGATGTTTGAAAACCGGTTCGGTAAAAGGTATTATTCTTTTGATCATAAAGGCTGGCATTTCATGATCCTTGACGGAATTGAGGAAGGAACCGGTGAATGGGGTAACTATATTGGCATGGTGGACTCCGTTCAGCTGGAATGGATAAAGGAAGATCTGTCAGCAACCGATACGGTTACACCGATTGCAGTGTGCATCCATATTCCCCTGATCACGGTCATGCCCCAGGTATTGCACGGACCATTGTACAATGAAGTTTACAGCAGTGTGGTGATTAACTCCCGGGATGTTCTTTTACCTTTTGTTAACCATAATCTCAGACTGGTCCTGCAGGGGCATCTGCATATTCTTGAAGAAATTACCATTGCTGAAAAAACCACCTTTATCACAGGCGGGGCTGTTTGCGGAAAATGGTGGAACACTCCTGAAGATACGGATATCCAGGAGGGTTTTGTAATGGTAAGGGTGAAAGACGGGGATTTTTCATGGGAATATATCGATTACGGCTGGGAAACGCTTCGGGAAAAGGAGCAATAAAAATTAAATCCGATGAAAATGATTCTTAACATCTTCCCCATCTTATTGATTATTTGCTGCTGCGCTGGAGACAGAACCGGAAAAAATGCTGAGCCGGATGGCCCGGAAGCAGACTCATTATTCCATAGCTCGTTTTTTACCAACACACAATGGCCCTCATACAGGGGTTACCATGCATGCGGCTTTTTAAGAAATGCCGATTTGCCGGACAGCTTCAATATAGAAAAATCGGAAAATGTCTTATGGAGGCTTCCTGTTCCTGGAATGGGACTCTCCTGCCCTGTCATCTGGGATGATTATCTTTTCATCACCACGGCAGTCAGTGAAAAAGATGATTTCGGTTTCAGAACGGGAATGTACGGAGATATAGAACCGGTGAACGACAGTTCTGTCCATGAATGGCTGGTCTATTGCATCGACAGGTATAGTGGAGAGGTACAGTGGAAAAGAACTGCTCATAAAGGCATCCCGATGGTTAAACGTCATCCTAAATCCACGCACGCCAATACTTCTGTTGCAACAGACGGCAATTATGTCGTTGTTTTTTTTGGTTCGGAAGGACTCTATTGTTACAGTTTTTCCGGGGACCTGGTCTGGAAACACGATTTTGGATTGATCAACTCCGCCTGGGATGTATATGAATCTGCCGAGTGGGAATTCAGCAGTTCTCCATTGATTTATGACGGAAAGGTTATTATTCAGGCTGATGCCCTGAACACTGCGTTCGTGGCAGTGATTGATCTTCCATCCGGTGAAATTATCTGGAGAAAAGAAAGAGATGAAATCTCCACATGGTGCACTCCCAATGTATACATGAATGATGGTACCGCATACGTGGTTGTTAACGGATTCAGGCACAGGGGGGGCTATGATCTGGAAACCGGTGAGGAGCAATGGACCATGTCGGGTGGAGGAGATATTCCAATTCCTGCTCCCGTCATCTGGAAAAACCTGGTTTTTTTCAACAGTGCACACGGCAGGGATCGTCCTCTGATGGCTATTCGCAATAGTGCCACCGGAATCATCCCCTTTCCGAAAAATGAACAGTCGTTACATGAAGCCATTGCCTGGTTCGATAACCGGAGCGGCCCATATATGACTTCACCCCTTGTCTATGAGGATCTTCTGTATTGCCTGAGATGGAACGGCAATCTGTCCTGCCAGGACCCGTCAACCGGATATTTACACTACAGGAAAACCGTTGATCCCGGAAGCTTCATTGCATCTCCTGTGGCAGCCGATGGAAAAATATTCCTGGTTCAGGAAGAGGGAACAGTTTACATCATTAAGGCAGGGAATCAGTTTGAATTGATTCATAAATGCTCCCTGGGCGAAGTATCCCTGGTTACACCGGGTATAGCCGCAGACATGATCATTTTCAGGACAGCAGCCGGATTGATAGCCGTTTCAGAAACAGAATAACCGGAATTATCCCTTTCCGGATCATTCTGTGTGATAGAAAACATTTTCTTAAATGTGAAATAAAGGAATTGAATTTCTATATTTACGGTTGCTGGGAATTTGACCATGGTAAATACAAATCTGTCACTGGCTTTTCGAAGGCTGAGAACCAATGTCCTTTATTCAGTTCTGGTCATTTTTGGTCTTGCGGCGGGAATAGCAACCTGTATCGCCACCCTGCAATGGTCGTCATGGCACCTGACATTTGACCGTTCCTACCCTGAATTCCGGTCCATCTACCGTTTGACCCTCGAAGAAGAGAAAGATGGATTCTACAGGCATATGGCCAGGGTGATCCATGGAGATATCATCAGAAGCATCGCCTTCTCGGATGCCTTTGCGGAGATTGATAAGATTGGCCGCCTCTCCCCTTTCAGAAAGGCCATTGTTAAAATCGAAGAGAATGAATTTTATGAGAATTTTGCATACAGCTGTGATGCCTCCTGGGTTGAGATATTCAGTCCGAAGGTTATCAAGGGAAGCGCCCTGAACCTGCTTAAGGAGCCCAAAACCGCTGTCCTTACCGAGCATGCGGCCAAAAAATATTTCGGAACAGCGGATCCCATCGGCAAATCGTTCAAAATTATTCATCAATTCAATATCGAACCCGAGGAGTTTACCGTAACCGGACTGATTGAGGATTTCCCGGATAATTCCCACCTGAAAGCAGAGGTGCTCACATCCCTGGAAAACCCGGTGCAATACGAAGGCACGGCCTGGACCTACCTGAAGCTAAAACCCGGTGCCTTTCCCGACCAGCTTGAGAAGAACCTGAAGCTCTTTATCGACAGTAATTTTGAGGAAGATTATACCTCAAGGATGCAACCCCGGCTGCAACCCCTCCATGAAATCCACCTGTATTCCCACAAACCCAGGGAAATTGTTCCTAATGTGCAGTTCAAGTCGGTCATCATTCTTCTGCTTACCGGCATGTTCGTTTTCATGCTCTCCTGGTTTAATTTTATGTTGCTGTCGGTCAGCCAGCACCAGTTAAACATTCATAAACTGGTTATTCAATGGCAAATGGGCGCAGGAAGAAAGGAACTGTTCAGGCAATTCCTCATCGATTTCCTGCTGATCGGGGGCATCTCGCTTCTTCTGGGCCTGTTCCTTGTTCTGCTTCTCAGGAATGAAATTATCGGATTAACAGGAGAATATATCTTCGGGGATATGAAACTGAACATCCTGATCTTTGTGGCCCTCCTGGTCCTGCTGACGGGTTCGGCATTAATAACTTCCTGGTACACCACCTTCAGACTTTACAGGTACCTGAGATACAAATATCTGTCGGCGAAATCCTCAGCCCCTCCCGATGCAGCCATCAGGAATTATTTCATACGGGCAGTTATCATCACCGAGTTCATTATCACCTTCATCCTGAGTTCAAACCTGTTCCTCATTAAGAAACAAACCGACTATATCATTTCTGAACAGATGGGGTCGAAGGATCCCTCTACCATTCAGATTCCCAACCTTCACCGTTACGTGATCGACCGCTTCCCCGCGTTCAGGGAGGCGATCCTCAAAAGCCCCCACTTCCCGGAAGTGACCGGGACGATGGAACAGCCAACCGGATTGGCAATGGATGCAGTGCAATTTCAAATTACCGGAATGCCTGAAACCGGTCAGCGGCTATACCTGTTCCCGGTAGAAGAAAATTTTATCCGGTTTTATGACATCCCGGTAATCTGCGGAGATGATTTGCCGGTAAACTATCATCCCGGTGATTCAACAGAATACTTCCTGCTCAATGAAACAGCGGCCCTGATGATTGCCGGTTCCAATTTTGAAAACCTGGTCGGACGGGAAATCGATCTCGATTTTGCATACCCTGATCTGATAGGCGATGGCAGGATTATGGGAATCGTTAAGGATTTTTACCTTTCCGGGCTTGATTACGAGGTGATACCCATGATCATCTTTCCCAAATATACCTGGCTGTACTGTTTCTCATTGAGGATCAATGGTAACCACGATGAAGCCCTGGCTTATCTCGAATCGGTCTGGAACGATCTGTTCCCCGATTTCCCGCTAAACTACCAGTACACCCAGGATATCATCGATGACTATTACAGGTCTGAAATATCTGAGATAAAAATCCGTTCGGTTTTTTCCATCCTGTCCTTCATCATTGCCGGAACGGGACTGTTCGCTTTGAGCGGCATCTTCCTGAACCGGAAACTCAAATACGCCGCTATCAGGAAAATTAACGGGGCCTCCCTGTTCCATATCCTGATTCCCGAGCTGTTGTACTATTTTTACATGGCCCTGATCGCCGGGGCCATTGCGGTAATCCCTTCCTTCTTCCTGATGGAACACTGGCTGAGGAACTTTGTATACAAACTGAAAATCCCTGTGAGCCTTTTCCTGCTGACCACGTTAGTGCTGGTTTTATTCAGCTGGATATCGGTCATTTATCACTCCTGGAAACTGGCAAAATCAAATCCCGTTGATATATTAAGGCAATAAAATTCTTCTGCCGATGGAAATGAACTTCTCTTATAAACCCGATATTCAGCAGATCCCGGTTATTCAGAACGATTTTGAATTGCTGTGGAATAACTGGGGGGTCCCCAGGCCTGAAAGCCGTCAGATTCTGATGATAATTGAGGAACTTTTCGCATCGATGATTCGTAATTCTTGTCCCCCTGAGCGGGAACATCTTGTGGAAATTACCCTGAATAAGAACGGTAATGTGATCCGGGTTGTCTTGCAGGAAAACGGGGGTCCCTTCAATCCGGTAACCCATGACCGGAAGAAGCCCCGTGATTTATTGTTCAGTGATTCAGGGAATCTGGGTATTGAACTGATCAGAACCTTTGTGGATTCCATGGCCTATCAAAGAAATTCGGATAGAAATGTCGTATCATTTCAAAAGATGATAAAGCGTTCCGGAGATAAGGCATAACGAATCCTTTTTCAATAATTTGTCATGAGTATGAGGCTATATTTTTTGGTATTGATGCTGGCCTGCAGGAGCGTTACCGGACAGCTTCTTCCGGAGCCGGTTCTTCCCGAACAGCTATTAACAGGAAAATGGGATGCCGATTGGGTTAAAATGCCCGGAATCAACGAAGATGTGTATGGTGTGTTCCTTTACCGCAACCGTTTTCATCTGCCGGAACGGCCCGACAGTTTCATCATCCACCTGTCAGCGGACAGCAGGTACCGGCTTTTTATTAATGGCCGTATGGCCGGTTTTGGTCCCGCAAAAAGCGATCCCAATCACTGGATCTTCGATACCTATAATATCGCCGGATTTCTGGATGGGGGGATCAATGTAATAGCCGTGATGGTATGGAATTACGGCGCATACCGGCCGGCCTCGCTGGTCAGCAGGGATACGCGTTTCCTGTGCCAGGGAAACGGCCCGGATGAAGCCTTCCTTAATACACCGGGAGCATGGAAGGTTATACAGGATGAATCGATCGGACCGGTACCCATCGACCACGGCCTCTTAAAAACCTACATCGTTGTTCCTCCGGGAGATTACTTCACTGCATCCCTCCATCCATGGGGTTGGACAGAACGGGATTTCGATCACTCAGGATGGGAAAATCCCGAATCGCTGGCTGACGCCTGCCCGAGGGGTACGGGCGATATCATTGACCATGCCCTGATCCCCCGCCAGATTCCTGCAATGAAGATGGCGCATCTCATCGGTCCAGAAATACGGCGGATCGACAGGGATCTGCCGGAGGAATCCGGAATGGTCCTGAATAATATGGTTATTCCTCCCGGCACCAGGAAGAAAATATTGCTCGATCATAAACTCCTCATCAATGCATTCCCGGCATTAACCTGGTCCGGAGGAAACGGGGCAACCATTACGGTTACCTACAGCGAATCGCTCTTTGATGCAACCGGACAAAAAGGGAACAGGAATACCATCGTGGGAAAAACGATGACCGGCTACAGTGATATTATCAAACCGGACGGAGGAACCAACAGGCAGTATACCCCACTCTGGTTCAGAACTTTCAGGTATGCTGAACTGGAGATTGAAACTGAAGGGGATTCATTGGTTCTGAACCGCTTTGATCTGATCAGAACCGGTTATCCCTTCATGGAATCGGCATCTTTCCAATCGAGCCATCCCCGGCTTCACGAAATCTGGCAGACCGGATGGAGAACGGCCGAACTTTGTGCCGGGGAAACCTATTACGATTGTCCTTATTACGAGCAGCTGCAATACGTGGGAGATACCCGGATCCAGTCTCTGATATCCCTGTATGTTTCGGGAGATGACCGGTTGATGCGTAAGGCCATTATCGATTTCTACCACTCCATTCTCCCCGAGGGCCTTACACAGAGCCGTTACCCGTCGGAACCGCAGCAGATCATCCCGACCTATTCCCTCCTCTGGATATTCATGTTAAACGATTATCTGTGGCACCGGCCCGACTACGAATTTGTCTTCGGATTCCTGATCCCGGTTCAGAATATCATTTCGTGGTTTGAAAAACGGATCGATGAGGATACCGGAATGGTTGGTCCGGTGGAATTCTGGCCTTTCATTGACTGGACCCCTGAATGGGAGTCCACCATGGGAGCTCCTCCGGAGGCTTTTACCGGCAATTCGTCCATCGTAACACTGCTTTTTGCCATGGCTGTCGGACATGCCGCAGAAATCTTCACTTTTTTCGGATATGAAGATATCGGAACCTCCTACGACAGGCTGGCTGAAAAATTGACATCCGCAACCGCTGACCGGTGCTGGAACACTACCAGAGAATTGATGGCAGACTCTCCTTCTCATACAAATTTCAGCCAGCATGCCAATGCCCTGGCTGTGCTTACCGGTGCCATTCCGGAGGATATGCAGGCTCTGCTGATCGAACGTGTGCTGAGATCGAAAGAGATAGTACAGGCCGGATTCTATTTTAAATTCTACCTTAACCGCGCTCTGATCAAAGCCGGATTGGGCAATAAATATCTTGAACAGCTTCACCCCTGGTTTAGCATGATCGACTCAGGACTTACAACCTTTGCAGAGAAGCCGGATCCATCCCGTTCGGATTGTCATGCATGGTCGGCTTCTCCGCTTATTGAACTTATTTCGACCGTAGCCGGAATCCGGCCGGGCAATTACGGATTTGAATCGGTCATTATAGAACCAAAGCCTGGAAACCTCAGGTGGATCAAGGCAACAATGCCCCACTACAGGGGAGTTATTCAAACAGACCTGGAATTTTCAAAAAAGAGAGAAGCATCCGGCACCATTACCCTTCCTCCCGGCCTGACGGGAATATTCATATGGAACGGCAGTGTCAAAGATCTCGTACCCGGGAAACAGAAGATACATCTTAAAAGCCTGGAGGCGGAATTTAAGATCAAATAGACTTCCCGCTCCATTCAGATTCTGATTTTTTTATTATTTTCAGCATTCAAAATGAAATTCGTTTTCAGAAGAAAAACCATCTCTTTATGAACAGACCGACTTTTAAAAACACCCAGTTAACCGTGCTGGTCATCCTCAGGGTGGCTATTGGGTGGCATTTCCTGTATGAAGGATTTGTCAAACTGCTCAATCCCAACTGGACCGCTATCGGATATCTGGTGGATTCCCGGGGGCTCTTTTCAGGTTTGTTTCAGAATATGGCCACCCATCCCGGCCTGCTGGATGTTATCGATTTTTTGAATATTTGGGGATTGATACTGATTGGCATGGGATTGATGCTGGGTATATTTTCAAAAGCCGCAACTTATGCCGGCATGGTTTTGCTCCTGTTTTACTATTGCTCCCATCCCCCATTACTGGGGGTGGAATATGCCATGCCAAGTGAAGGAAATTACCTGATTGTCAATAAAAACCTCATTCTTTTCCTTTCACTCTGGATCCTGGCCCTCTTTCCCACCAGTCATATCATTGGCCTGGACCGATTGATTTTCAACAGGAATGAGAAAACAATGCAGGAGTAATCGTCCCTGATTTACTATAGTGCGGAAATGGATAAAAATGAACGTAATATGAATATAAAAGGCAAGAGATATACCAGACGGGATATTATCAAAGGACTCGCCACAGTGCCTGTTGCCGGGGCACTTGCCTATGGCCTGTGGAGAAAGTCGCGATACGATCGCTACCGGTCAGGCCGTTTGAGCAAAGAACTTAATATGAGCGAACCCGTATCATTCGAACCGCCGAAAACCCGTGGTGGTGATCCGCTGCGTATTGGATTGATCGGGTATGGAATCCGCGGCGAACAACTGCTGAGGGCTGCAGGATTTGCCCATCCGGAACTCCTCCAGTCCTGGAAAGAGTATGCTGCAATGGACAGTCAGGATAAGCGCTACAGCGATTTCCTGGAGCAGGATGACCTGAATATTGTGGTAAAAGGGGTATGCGAACTGTTTGATGTGCGCCTTGAGCGGGCATCTGTGGCGTCT
The DNA here is from genome assembly GCA_016936975.1 of Bacteroidales bacterium. Classification (GTDB taxonomy): domain Bacteria; phylum Bacteroidota; class Bacteroidia; order Bacteroidales; genus JAFGWU01. Next base: position 21,471 of record JAFGWU010000025.1, read on the forward strand.
TCTAATGTCGGGCGCGAAGGATTGAATGGAAAAATGGGAGAGCCGGCAAAGAGATACGGGGATTACCGTGACCTGCTTGCGGCAGATGATATTGACGCAGTAATTATTGCCTCACCCGACCACTGGCATGCCAGGATGGTCATAGACGCTGCCAGGGCAGGGAAACATGTTTACGTGGAGAAGGGACTATCCCGAACCCTCGAAGAGGTCTATGCCATCAGAAAGGCTGTCAAGGAGAGTGGGATCGTTTTTCAGCTGGGCCACCAGGGAAGGCAAACCGAAAGCTATGTAAAGGCACGGGAAGCGATTGATAAAAAAATTCTCGGCAAGATCAGCCTGGTAGAGGTCTGTACAAACCGGAACTCCCCGAACGGAGCATGGGTATATGATATCGATCCACGGGGTAACGAGCAAACCATCGATTGGAGGCGGTTTGAGGAACCCTGCGAAATAAAGCACCCCTTCAGCCCCGAACGCTTCTTCAGGTGGAGATGCTGGTGGGATTACGGGACCGGACTCTCAGGAGACCTTCTAACCCATGAATACGATGCCATTAACCAGATCCTGGGCATGGGAATACCGGAATCGGCGGTCTCCTCCGGAGGTGTATACTTCTATAAGGAGAAGGAACATTATGTGAAGGAAGTCAGGGAGGTTCCGGATGTCTGGAATGCCGTGCTTGAATATCCCGACAGGGACCTTACCCTTTTATACAGTGCGACCCTGTCGAACAATCGCGATCGGGATAAGGTGATTATGGGACACGATGCCTCAATGGAGGTGGGCAGTAACCTGTCCATTTATGCCTGCCCGGAAAGCACGCGGTATAAACAGCAGATTGAAAGCGGTCTGATCAGGCCTGAGGTCCCCATATACTCCTATATTCCCGGACGAAAGGATGTCGATGCCGTGGCTACCGCAACGGAACAATACTTTGCCGGCCGTGGTCTTCTTTATACTTACAGAAACGGGAGACGTTTCGATACTACCCACCTTCACATCGCAGAATGGATCGATGCCATCAGGGAAGGCAAACAAACGAGCTGTAATATCGACCAGGCTTTTGAAGAGGGCATAACCGCTGCCATGGCCACAATAGCATATAAGGAAAACAGGAAAGTATACTGGGACAGGGATAAAGAGGAGGTGGTTTAATAGACTTCTGCATTATCCTGAGCCGGACCTGCAAATTTCATTCAGTAGTTTACGACTGCAATAAAATTGGGGCCGGGTGATTACTGCTCTTTATAAGCCTCATGGAGTCTGTATATTTCAGATAATATTTCGAACTCACTGCAATTGAAATCACACGTAAGGCTGGAATTCAGATAAGCCATAAAATCATCAAGAGCCTTCCCGGTCAGCCCTGTCATTTCAGATACCTTCTGAGAATTTACCAGTGCCCAAAAACGTTCAATTCTTTCGCTGTTTTTATTCAATTTGTAAACCTTTCTTGCCGATTTCTCCTTTTTGCTCAATTTGTAATAGAGGTACGATAACGGGCTATGAATCAAAAAACCGGCACTCTTCAGTTTCTCTTCATCCATGTCGAAGGGAACATAATCCGGATCCTGCCGGGGAAGACCCAGTTTTTCACCAATCGGTTCGGGAACCTTCAGTTTGACGAATGCCTCTTTAAAATCTTCATAAGTGGAACCCCATGAAAAAATTTTTGCTTCAGGTAACGGGTATATCCTGTTTCTGAGTTGTATAGCCAGGGATTCCGGTTTTCTCGAAACCGCCACAATCGTGTCTCTGAATGCAATATTTCTGAACCAGAGGGAATCTCCCTCCATAAGAGGGATGCTGAAAATCCCAAGCGTATCGGTAACATCCGCGTGATGGGATCTCAATCCTATCACATGCGTATAAGGCAGGGGATGATATAATTCGTCGTAAACGATGCCCGATAGAAAAACCGCTGTATCGTTTCCAGATATCTGCGCGGCGGCATCAGTCAGAAAAAATAGGATGAATGTCAGGGAAATCAGCCTCACAGGTTTAAAATTAGTAAAATTGAAGTTACGGCTCCCGCTTCTTAACAATTCTTAACCTGAGGCCGGATACAGCAGGAGGAAAACAGGATTGAACCAAACCACCGGTGGAAATGTTTTAAAGAGTAGCTTTATGGTATCAAAAATCATCACCCGATTATGGAAATTGTTTTTTTGGATGTTGGTACAACAGGCAGGGTAAACAACCTGAAACTGATCGAGAAACTTGGGAATCTGGACCTTTACGATGCCACGGAACCACAGCTGGTTGTGGAGCGATGCACCGGCAAGGAAGTGATAATAACCAACAAAGTAAATATTACCCGGGAGGTTATCGATCGCCTGCCCGATCTCAGGTTAATTTGCGTGGCAGCTACCGGTGTGGATAATGTGGATACGGCCTACGCAAAAAAGAAAGGAATTGAGGTTAAAAATGTTTCGGGTTATTCCACCGATTCGGTGGCACAGGTAACCTTTGCCATGCTCCTGCACCTAGTTAACAGGCTCAGTTATTACGACGATTACGTAAAATCGGGTGCCTACTCCCGAAATCCTTCCTTCACCCACCATGGAAAACCCTTCTGGGAACTGAGGGGAAAACGGATCGGAATCATCGGCCTGGGCACCATCGGGAGACAGGTTGCCCGAATTGCAGAATCCTTTGGGATGGAAGTGGTTTTCTATTCGGCTTCAGGAAGGAACAACCATATCAGTTACAAGCGGTTTGAGCTGAATGACCTGCTCATAAGTTCGGATGTGGTTTCCATTCATGCGCCCCTGACCGACAGGACAAGGAATTTGATCACCTATGAAAAAATGAAATTGATGCGGCCCTGTGCCGTTCTTCTCAACCTGGGAAGAGGCGGAATCATTAATGAGAGTGATCTGGCCCGTGCGTTGAATGAAAACCTGATTGGTGCTGCCGGAATTGATGTCATGGAACATGAACCCATTGAAACCGGAAATCCGCTTCTTAAAATATACAACAGGGACAAACTTCTGATTACCCCGCACATGGCATGGGCTTCCAGGGAATCCCGTGAACTGCTTCTTGAAAAAATTGCCGGCAACATTGAAATGTACCGGGAAAACAAACGATCTGCAGGACGCGCGTCCGGGAATTAACCCTTTAATTGCTGTCCGGCCCTGATGAGCAGGTTTTTGGTGGCCATGATCCCTTCGGGTTCGCTCAGCCTGTTCCCCTCATACTCAATTCCGATATACCCGGAGTATCCACTCTCCTTTACTATTTTAAGCATTCTGAAATAATCAATCTGTGTCTCCTCTCCGTCATCGTTGAAATCGTGAGATTTAGCACTTACACCCTTTGCAAAGGGCATCAGTTCCATCATGCCAAGGTATCTGTCGTATTCAACTCCTGCGCTGACACTGAAATTTCCAAAATCGGGCAGGGTGCCGCAATTTTTCATGCCGACACCGGAAATGACTCCTGATAACCATTTACCGTCGGAGGAATATCCCCCATGATTTTCAACAAGTACATTCATCTGAAGCTTTTCGGCAAATGCACTTAATTGACCCAGACTCCTGACAGCAGCATCAGCCACCTCCTCCCGGCTGCCATTCCCCCCGGCATTGACCCTTATGGAGTGGCATCCAAGGATCTTTGCACACTCGATCCACTCCAGGTGGCGTTCAACCGTTCTGCTTCGTTTAGGTTCGTAAAGCTCTCCCAGGTCACCTTCCTGGTCAATCATTATGAGAAGGTTCTTGACGCCCGCGTCCTGCGACCGTTTTAAAAGCTCATTGGCATATTTTGACCCGGATGAAGGAAAAAACTGGTTGACATACTCAACCGCATGAATGCCGAACTGATTGGCAGCAACGGAGGGAAACTCCAGGTTGGTCAAACGGCCCCCAAAAATGGCCTTGTTCAGGGACCATTCTGCAAGGGATATTTTAAAAAACAAATCTTCTTCTTTCACCATCTTAAATGAATATAAAGGTATAACAGCAACCGAAGCCAAACCTGCAGTTGCTGTTCTGATAAACTGTCTGCGGGAGTTATCCATCCTGATTATAATTCTTTAATCTTAATATTTCTGTACCACACATCATCCCCGTGGTCCTGCAATCCGAAATATCCCTCTTTTGCCACATTGGCCCAGTCAGGATTCAGTCCGGGGAATTTTGAATTCGCCACCAAATCATTCCATTCCTTGGTCCATAAATGGTATTCCAGTACATTCTCCCCATTCATTTTGTGTACTACAGTTCCCTTAAAACAGATAATTTCCACCTGGTTCCATTCACCAAAAGGTTTTGCATTCTGGGGAACGGCCGGGATGAGGTCGTAAAGCGAACCTGACTGTCTGTTGCCTGCAATTCCGAGAACGGCATCGGGGTGATTCTCATTATCGAGTACCTGCATCTCAGGAGCCGTGTAATAAATCTTATCAAATTGCGGATTTTCCTGGCCGAGGTAGAAAATTCCGGAATTACCTCCTTCAGATATCTTCCATTCCAGCTTCAGATGAAAGTTTGAGAACTTTTTATCGTAGAGGATATCGCCACCCTCCTCCGCGCCGGCTTCTCCCATTCCGGATCCTTTGCAGTGAAGGGATCCATCTTCATCAATAACCCAGTTTGCAGGAAAATCATTCCGGAGATATCCCCGCCATCCATCGGTGGTTTTACCATCGAAAAGCAATACAAAACCCTCCTTCTTTTCCTGGCTGGTCAGGGTATTCGGTTCATCTCCGCCAGAACATGATTCAAACATTATCATTCCAATCATTAAAAGTGCAACAATGTGACTGATCCGTTTCATTTTTTAGAAATTTAATTAAAACACCGTTAATAAATAATTCTGCAAATTATAAAAAAATCATTTTAAAGAATGGGCTGATATAAAGTATTTATTGGCAGAAAAGGTTTAATTTGAGTTCTTCCGATTTATTTATTAACTTATAGGCTGCAAGATCAAACTTACGTGAATTAATGAACTGTTATACCCAGAACGATTTTACAGGGCATCTCCTCTTTATGCAGGATCAGCTGTTCTATTATGCCCTTCAGTTAACGGAAAACCAGCATGATGCCAGGGACCTGGTACAGGAAACAAGCTATAAGGCACTAAGACACCGTAACAAATTGCTCAATGAGGAAAACATCAGAGCCTGGCTCTATACCATTCTCAGAAATTCTTACATCAATTTGCTGCGAAGCAGTCATAACCGCAAAACGATCATCGAAGGGAACCTTCCCGATCCAGTGATTATCAATACCCTTGCAGGAAAAGAGTATTCTCCGGATGAACTGCTCATGAGAAAAGAGCTCCATGAAATAATCGGCCTGCTTCCCGAAACATACGGAGAACCGCTTAAGATGTTTCTTTCAGGTTATTCCTATAAGGAGATTTCTGAAAAAATAAATATTCCCATAGGAACGGTGAAAAGCAGGATCCATCTTGGTAAAAAGAAGATCAGAAAGGTTTATCTTGCCTGATGGTAATCTAAACAAGGTCGCAAGCATCGGCCGGCATCCAGTGTTTATCTTTTCCCTCCCACTTCACGTTGCACCCAATCGGATTGGTCACGGGAACCGATACCGGTTGGCCGGAAGTTAACTCTTCCAGTGCACGGTCCAGGTCGTTGACTGTAATTTTGGAAGCATCCCTGGGATTATCCACTCCGCGACCGGTATATACCAGTTTTCGATCCTTATCAAACACGTAAAAATGAGGTGTTCTAAGGGCCCCATAAGCCAGGGCTACCTCCTGAGACTCATCCCTCAGATACACCCAGGGGAACCGATGCTCTTCCATCCTTTTCACCATGTAATCAAATCCGTCGATTTCATAAGTGTGCTCACTGTTGGAATTAATTCCCACAAATCGGACACCCCTGTCCGCAAATCTGAGTGCGGATGCCCTGGTTACCTCATCTGAACCCAGCACATAGGGGCAGTGATTACAGGTGAAAAAGATGACGAGAAAATCAGCTTCAGAAAAATCACTTAAACCATAGTGCCGGCCATCTGTTGCAGGGAGATAAAAATCGGGGGCTGTTGAGCCTGTTTTCAGTGTAAATGCCATATTCATCAAGTGTTTATCTGTTCAATCATTATTTACCCACGGTGAAAAAGAAAAATACCTCATGGGATTGTTAAACAAATTGTATGTATAAAATGTTTAAAAGCTATGACAAAAGCTTTTTTAACCATCCTTTCTGTCCTGATGCTTCAGGTTATGCTTTCGGGACAGACTGTAGCCCTTACAGATAAGGACGGGTTGGTTGATATCCTTCTCGCGGAAAGCGACACAACTTATGTGGTAAATTTCTGGGCCACCTGGTGCGCCCCATGTATTCAGGAAATCGGTTATTTCCAGGAGCTTCATAATCACTATGTCAATCAGAAGGTGAAAGTGATACTTGTCAGTCTCGATTTTCCCAGCCAGCTGAAGCAAAGATTGACACCCTTTCTTGATGAAAATAATATCACAGCCGATGTGCGGCTCATGACCGATCTGGATTACAACAGCTGGATCAACCTTGTGGACCCCGGATGGTCAGGAGCCATTCCTGCCACCCTGGTGTTCAATAACCGCAAAAGAACCTTTGTTGAAAAAGCCCTCTCAAAAAATGAACTTTTCGATATTGTCAAACAAAACCATTACTAACATGAAAACAATTCTTTTAACCTTCGCCGGATTTCTGATGTTCACTGTTTTTGCAGATGCACAGCTTAAGCCGGGAGACAGAGCGGTTGAATTTAACCTAAAGAATATAGATGGTAAAATGGTGTCTCTTTCTGATTACAGCGATCAGAAAGGTGTTATCGTTGTATTTACCTGTAATCCCTGTCCTTTTGCCAAAGCCTATGAAAACAGGATCATTCAGCTTCACAATAACTTCCTTGAAAAGGGATATCCTGTTGTGGCCATTAATCCGAATGATGAGGAAATCTCTCCTGAAGATACATTTGAAAAGATGAAAGAACGTGCCGGGGAGAAAAATTTTCCGTTTCCGTACCTGAAGGATGAGACCCAGGCGGTCTATAAAGCCTACGGGGCTACGAGAACACCCCACATCTATCTTCTGCAGAACGACAGGGGAACCTTCAGGGTGGTCTATATCGGGGCAATCGATGACAATGCCATGGATAGTGCAGCAGTGATCCAACGCTACGTTGAAGATGCGATTGCCTCACTTGAAGCCGGCGCGAAACCGGATCCCGAGTTCACCAAAGCAATAGGGTGTACCATTAAAACCAAAGATTAATAGTGTCTTTCAGCCGGAGATAGCCGGGCCGAAGGGTCCGGCTATTTTTTTTGAAATTTCAGGAAGGTTCGTTTTTTATCATTTGACAGAAACAGGATATAGAATCCGGCAGGTAAAAAATCGAGATATACAAAACCAGGGCTTATAAAATTCGGAAGAAACAGGACAACTCTCCCATTTAAGTCATAAACCCGGACCTCTGTATAACTGGATTCTTCGATAATCAGATAGTCGACAGCCGGGTTGGGATAGATGAAACCATCTGATTCACTGGCAGACTCGGAGAAAGTAGTAAAAGGAGAATAAACAAAATTCATGATATTATCCACCCACCTGCTATATTGAATCCCTGAGGGATGAAGTCCATCAGAGGCAACATAATCCGGCCTGTCCAAACCCATTCTCGAAATACCGGTGATATCCACATAGGTAACTCCATATTCCATGGATATCTGTCTGTTGATGCTGTTATATTGATCAATGCCCGAACTGATCGTTTCGTTCCCGCCACCATAAGGCGTAAAGGCGTAATCGGGAATCGAGAGCACCAGGACCCTGCCGGTGTCCCCTCCGGCAATTTGAATGGCTTTGTCAAGAAGATACCGGAAATCCGTCTCATACAGTGCAATATCCATTCCCTGGTACTGGTTATTGACCCCTATTAAAAGCGAGACCAGATTATAGGCAACGGAGGTATCCAGGGATGCATTGATAGCTTCTTTTAAATTCCGTGTGGTCCATCCGGTCCTTGCAATGATATCCAGCCTTTCAACTTCAGTACCATTACTCTTAAGCTTTTCAGTAAATTGAACCGGCCACCTCTCCGACTCTCCCACACTGGCTCCGATGGTATAGGAGTCTCCCAATGCAAGCATCCTCACCGGAGGTTCTACCAGCAAAAGCTGGGCGGAGAGGATTGCTCCCTTCAACAATAGAAGGGTTAGTGTAATCAGATTCTTCATGTCATTTCATATATTTGCAATAACATTTTTTTGGGAATATTGTTTCAGAACCATACTGATTATTAATCCTTGTGGCAATTAGTGTTCAGGGGTCTCCCTCAGAACTGGCTCCAGAGGGGCCCCGGAAGCCCTTAACAACTGGTAAAAAAAGAGCTAATTCGGCATCCAGGGAAAAACCTGAAAAACCTGATTCAACATACTAACGATTAACGAATGGATATGCACCTAAGTTTTATGGAGATCCTGGCATCGTTTATGGTGCTGTTCGCCATCATTGACATATTCGGGTCGATTCCGATAATCCTGGATATTAAATCGAAGACCGGGACGCTGCAGGTTATGAAGACCACCCTGGTGGCATACGGCATCATGCTGTTGTTCCTCTTTATTGGGGAACCGCTTCTCGGGATTTTTGGAGTCGATATCTCCTCATTTGCCATTGCAGGTTCCTTCATTCTTTTGCTCATGGGAATGGAGATGGTGCTGGGGATTGAGTTATTCAAGCATGAATCGGGAGGAACCGGTTCTATTGTACCCATTGCATTCCCCCTGATCGCAGGAGCGGGATCCATTACCACCCTGCTGTCGCTAAGGGCTGAATACCACTCGGTGAATATATTGATTGCCCTTACTGTGAATATGGTGGTTGTATACCTGGTATTAAGACTCACCTCCTGGTTTGAGAGGTTGTTAGGGCCGAATGGATTACATATATTAAGAAAGTTCTTCGGAATTATTTTGCTGGCCATCGCCATCAAACTTTTCCTGTCCAATACCGGAATTGAACTCTCACATTGATTATCCGATTGCGGAGGAAAGTATTCTGTACAACTCGTCACCGGAAAAGGTGACCGGATGAAGTTTATGGGATGTATTCTTAATGACCTTTTCCAAAGCTGTTTCATTCAATCCAAACTCAGATAATTTAGGTAATTCGAGCATTTTTGAGATATGGTCCAGTTTTTCCTTGAAGGCCATCAGGTATTCTGTTTCTTCCTTATATTTAAAATCCGAAAACACTTTGCTGGCGATAACCAGTTTTTTATAGGCGGGATTATCTTTCTGATCGATTAACTTATCAATGGTCATTGAAAAAACGGGTGCCAGAAGCGCCCCACAAACGGCCCCGTGGGGAATCTCATAATAGCCTCCCAGCGGAGAGGCAAATCCATGAACCAGTCCCAATCCGGCATTCGTGAGTGTGATTCCTGAAAACATGGCGGCGATTGCCATACCTGCACGGGCCTCAAGGTTTTGATCACCTTCAAGATAAGCTCTTAGCAGGTGCTTCTTGATTTGCTTGAGCCCTTGAAGGGCAAGGGCGTCAGTAAACGGATTCGACTGGGTTGAGACATAGGATTCAAGCAGCTGACTGAAGGCATCCATTCCACTCGTGGCAGTTAACCTGTCTGAACAGGAGATCATCATTTCAGGGTCGATAATAGCATGGTCCGGAATAAAATGATCATGCCGGAGCGATTTTTTAAATCCTGCCTCCCCGACCTCCGAGATAACCGCATTTTTGGTCATCTCACTTCCTGTTCCAGAGGTCGTGGGCATCGCAATAAACGGAACTTTCGATCCTGGGTGCTTCAGGTCACCTATGTCTTCAAGATATCTTTTTATTCCGTATTCCACCAATAAAAGGGCGGAAACGGCCTTGCCGGCATCCATCACACTGCCTCCTCCAACTGCAACAACCACCTCAATACCGGAGTGCCTGTACCTGGAGACAATCTCATCCACCAGCTCCGGCGAAGGTTCTCGTGCCACCAACTCATGAGTAAGGTTAATATCCGCCTGCTTCAGTCCATTGAGGATCTCTTCCCCGTGACCGGCGTTGTGGATAGAGGAGGAACCCGTCAGAATCAGGACCCCGGAACCATACTCCCTGGCTATTCCCGGCAGGATACTTCTTTTCCCGGCACCAAAATGAATGACAGGTAACGTGGAAAACTTAAATGATGGTATCATGACAATTAAGTTTCTGTAAATATAAAAAAAATGAAAGCCACTGTGAAAGCGGCTTTCATTTCTTTAATAAACCCTCCGGTGATTCCGGCGCGATTCGAACGCGCGACCCACAGCTTAGAAGGCTGTTGCTCTATCCAACTGAGCTACGGAACCATTTTATTTCACAATTAATACATGCAAATATGGGTCCGGAATAAGCTTACTGCCTCCCGGAGAAGAGCCTGACAGTTTCCCGTCAGGCGGTGCAAATATAAGAAAATTGAGAAAATAAGAGTAATCAGTTCCTTTTAATCCAGTTCACTAATCCTTTTACACTGAGTATCTCCAGCAATTTATCGGGAAGCGGCTGAAAGGAGTAGACACGATCCCCTATAAAAATGTTACCCCCTGTAAAATCAATATCCAGCGGCTCGCCCCTCCTGTAACTGGCAACCGCTTCAGGATGGACAATGAGAGGTAATCCCTGATTGATAGATGACCTGAAGAATATACGATTTACAGATTTCACTATCACTGCTTTCACACCGGCATGCACCAATCCGACAGCCGGATGCTCCCTTGAACTCCCGCATCCAAAATTTTCACCGGCCAATATTACATCTCCTTCCCTAACCTCTTTGGAAAAACGCGGATCAAAACCTTCAAAAAGATGCGGGAGGATTGCCTCAGGGTCTGAACTCAGAACATTATAGGTCAGGTTTCCGGCAAACATCTGGTCGGTGTTGAAATGATCCGTATCGGAATAGTCCCATACATCGTTGTGCCGCCGTTTATCCTCCGGAGCAATTTCAGTGGTAAGCGACTGCTCCCCTGCAAAGGGGAACTGTTCCGAACCCGGAGTGGACCTGGGATCCTGAATCCTGCCGAACAGGGCACTGTATGCCACCGTAGCAGGAGATGCGAGGAAGATTTCAGCATTCTTATTTCCCATTCTGCCTAAGAAGTTTCTGTTGGCAGTGGATATAACCCGAAACCCATCGGCCGGGATACCCTGACCGGTTCCCAGGCATGGGCCACAGGAAGCACTGAGAACGTTTGCGCCTGCCTTAAGAAATATGGTAATCAGGCCTTCTTCAACAGCCTGCAAATATATATCCCTGGAGGCAGGAACAATCAGCAGCTGAAAACCAGGTGACACCTTCCTCCCATCAAGAATAGCTGCTGCCTCACGTAAATCCTCAATTCTTCCATTGGTACAGGTCCCGATCAATCCCTGGTGAACCTCTGTACCGGCAACCTCTGCCACGGCTTTGATGTTATCCACATGATGGGGAGCAGCCACCAGCGGAAAGACCTCATCCAGATGAATAAGAATCTCATCTGCATACACGGCGTCCGGGTCCGCCCACACTCCTTCAACCTTTTCTCCAAGGTAATCCTGCAAAATCCCATCACAGGGAAATACCGCATTCTTGGCGCCCATTTCCGAAGCAAGGTTTGCCAGCGTCATTCTATCTGATATGGAAAGAGAGGCACATCCGTCACCATGAAATTCCATGGAATTGTAATTTGCACCGGAGGAACCAATTATTCCGATTATCCAGAGTGAAAGGTCTTTTGCATATACCCTGTCATTGAGCTTTCCCTGCAGGGATATCTTAAGGGTTTCAGGAACCCTGAACCATGTTTCTCCGCGCTTCCACAACCCGGCGGTCTCGGTACGGTCAATTCCTACAGCCAGGGTATTAAAAGCTCCTGCCGTACAGGTATGACTGTCACTTCCCACGATGATCATGCCGGGCCGGGCATGCCGGGCCATCATCTGATGGCAGATTCCGGCCCCTGCATCATAGAATTTCTTAATCTTCTGTTCCCCGACAAACTCCCGGATCTCTTTATAGCTGTTGGCAAGGGCAGCAGTGGTCGGAGGCGCGTTATGGTCGAGCACAACCAGAAGCTGATCGGGATCCAGCACATCCGTACCTCCCATTTTCAAAAATGTTTTCTTGATGCTTGCCGTATTGTCGTGCGAGAGAACGATATCCGGTTTTCGGAATACAATTGACCCTGCAGGGGCACCCAGTATTTTTTCAACGAAGGTCTTTCCCATAAGATTAAATCAACCTGATGTTGCACTTCCGGCAATGATCGACCATCTCTCCGGGCCAGATTGCCGATTGTATTTCGCCGATATGAGCTTTCTGCAACAGGATCATTGCAGTCCTGGACTGCCCGATTCCCCCTCCAATAGCATGCGGCAATTCATCGTTGAGCAGCCTGCGGTGGAACATCAGATCCTTCCGATCCAATTCACCGGCGATTTCCAGTTGTTTCAAAAGTTCTTCCCTGTCTACGCGAATGCCCATGGAAGTAAGTTCACAGGCGCATTTCAGCACACTGTTCCAGACAATGATATCCCCGTTCAAACCTTTAAATCCTTTTTCCGTTTCCGTAGACCAATCATCATAATCGGAAGCCCTCCGGTCATGAGGTTTTCCGTCTGGCAATTCGGAACCGATGCCTATGATGAATACTGCCCCGTACTTTTCGGCTATTTTATCCTCCCTTTCTGCTGCTGGAATATCCGGATACATTTCAAAGAGCTCTTCCGAATGTATGAAGGTAATCTCTTCCGGTAAACGCGGTGTGATATGGGGGTAAAAGGTATGAATAAAGAATTCACTTCGCTTGATATTGTCCCAAACCTTCAGGGCGGTCCGTTTTAAATAATCCAGGTTACGATCTTCCAATGATATGGCTTTTTCCCAGTCCCATTGGTCCACATATATCGAGTGCATGTTATCAAGCTCCTCATCAGGGCGAAGTGCATTCATGTCCGTAAAAATTCCGTAACCGGTTTGTATGTCGTAATCCCGGAGCATCATCCGTTTCCATTTTGCCAGAGATTGAACCACTTCTGCTTCCATATCCCTCAAATCTTTCATTTTAAATTTGATGGGGTGTTCAATCCCGGTCAGGTAATCATTTAATCCGGTTCCACTCAGCAGAAACAGGGGGGCAGTCACCCTTCTCAGCCGCAGGTCGTTGGATAAACCATCCTCGAACTGATCCTTCAGCAGTTCAATAGCCCTTTCTGTCTGCTTTAATCCGATTAAAGGAGCGTATCCTTCCGGTAATATCAGTCTCATAGGTAAAAAATTTTAAAATAATCCGTTATTTTGATACAGTTCCATCTGAATTTCCGAAAATGGTTCGGCCTGAATGCTCATGCCGTTTCGCAGATTCTGAATGATCCCTGTTTTAAAATTGACCCTGAGTTCATCTCCCTGTTTGAGCTTAAGGGTCTTGATATCCCTGCAAATTATAACCGGAAGGGCTGCATTGATTGCATTCCGTTCATAGATAGCCCCAAAAGACTCTGCAATAATGCACCCGATACCCAGGGATAAAAAACAGTCAACAGCCTGCTGACGGGAACTTCCCGAACCAAAATTCTTACCTGCAACAATAATGTCCCCGGCCCTGGCATTTGCGGCAAACTCTTCATATCCCTCAAGATTATCCAGCGCAAATTTACCCATTTCCCCAATAGCCGTAACAGTCAGGTACCTGTTATGATAGATCATATCGGTATCAATATTGTCTTTTTCAATATACCATGTTTTTCCGGTAATCTCAAAAGGTTTCTCTCCTTGCACCTGTTTAGAGGTAGAATCTTCCTCCTTTTGCAAGACTTCCTTAAAACTACGAACAGGTGGCTTTTCAGGAATGGAATCCATATCGGTAATAAACCCTGAAACGGCGGAAGCTGCCACCGTTGCCGGAGAAGCCAGGTACACGCTTCCCTGACCCTGCTTTCCGGGAAAATTTCTGTTACCTGTGCTGATTGTCACTTCTCCCGGTCCGTTCTGGCCTACCTGACCGGCTGCACATCCAGCACATCCTGCATTCGAAACCAAAGCCCCCGATTCCTTGAATATCTCTATCAATCCCTCCTCAAGGCACTGGTTCCATACCCGGTCAGTAGCCGGAACAATCTTTAAAACAACCCCATCCGCAACGTGTCGCCCCCTGAGTATCGAGGCAGCTTCCCGCAGATCCTCAATCCTGCCGTTGGTACAGCTTCCAATAAATGCAGAATCTATCCAAATCCGGTCTGCCGGAATGAGAGCCGTATCATGCGGTTTTCCGGGCAGAGAAATCCTTGTCTTGAAATCTGAAACATCAATTTTATGAACCATAGCATATTCAGCGTCCGGATCGGCAAAAACCGGAACAATTTTCCGTCCTGTCCGTGACTCGCAGTAACGAATGACCTCAGGATTCGGTGGAAACAGGATGGTTATGGCTCCCAGTTCCGTGGCCATACTGGCAATGGTCAATCGTTCATCCAGTGACAGGTTTTGAACAAATTCCCCTTCAATCTCCACGGAATATCCCAGTAAAGTATTGGCTCCGAACAGATCCAGGAGATTTAAGACAATATCTTTCGCACTTATCTTTTTATGCGGCTTTCCTTCCAGGATCATTTTTACCGATGGAGGCACCTTGAACCAGATTTTTCCTTTATGCCATGCAGCCGCAATATCCTTATCCCCCATTCCCTGCCCGAATGCACCGATTGCACCAAGAATATTTGCGTGTGAATCGGTCGAAACAGCTGTCGAACCGGGAACTACGAGTCCCTCCTCAATCATCAGATGCGTCCCGATCCCTCTGTCAATATCATAAACCCTTATCCTATGTTTACGGGCAAATACTCTGCATTTATGCTGGTTTGCCGCATATTTTTGATCGGAGCCCGTGGGATTGCAATCGAAAGTAAAAAACGTTTTATCCGGATCATCAATGTCAAGATTGTATTTCTCTATATTGTTGACCACATTGGCACCTCCAAAATCCCTGGCCACTCTGGCATCGATGCGAACATCCAGGATATCTCCCGGAAATATCATTTTCCGGCCGCTGTGAGAAGCCAGAATCTTTTCAATTACAGTCAACCCCATGTCATCTAATTTTCGTCAAAGATACGTACATTGAGATTGTGCCGGATATATTATAAAACATTTCCGGATCAGATTTCCACTACCAGTCCGTCATAGGCAGCTGTTATGCCCTCCGGTAAGTCTTTGCAGAAATCCTCATGCCGGCCCATCTGGTGGGAAATATGGGTCAGAAGACCGTATTCAGGATTCAGTTCATTTATGAGTTCAACCGCCTCTGAAAGGGTAAAATGCGAAATATGTTTCTCCCTTCTCAGCGCATTAACAACCAGGACCTTTAATCCTTTTAATTTTGCTTTCTCTGATTCGGGTATGAAATTCGCATCCGTGATGTAGGCAAAATTATCTATCCTGAAGCCCAGAACCGGAAGATGGTAATGCATAACCCGAATGGGCACAATGAGTATATCTTCCACATGAAAAGGAATCACGGAAATGATATGTTCATTTATCCGGGGTATGCCCGGATAATTCTTCCCGGCAAAAACATATGGAAATTCATACTTCAAAGCTTTGAAAACACTCTCCTCTGCAAACACATCCATGGATTGTTTCTGAAGATAATTGAAGGCTCTTATATCATCCAATCCGGCAATGTGGTCCCTGTGCTCATGGGTGAAAACCACAGCATCGAGCCTCGTAACTGCATGACGCAGCATCTGCTGACGAAAATCAGGACCGGTATCGACCACTATTTTCCTGCCATCCATCTCCACCAGGATGGAGGAGCGGAGTCGATTATCCCGGGGATCCGTTGATTTGCATGTTTCACAGCTGCACCCAATAACCGGGATTCCCTGCGATGTACCGGTTCCCAGAAAAGTTACCTTCAATTGTTATCTTATTTATATGAGCATTTTCACGAAGTTATAACTAATTTTAGAAAAAAATAGGTATGAAGGGAACTCTCTATCTCATCCCCAACACCCTTGGAAATCCTGATCCCCGGCTTACAATCCCTGAGTCGGTGAGCCGGCTTGCCACACGATTGTCCGTTTTCATTGTTGAAGATTTAAGGAATGCCAGAAGGTATTTGAAAAAGCTTGACCCTGATTTGGATATCGACGCATTGAAATTCCACATTATGAACGAGCATACCCCCGATGGGGAGCTGCATGGAATGCTTACTGAACTGATGCAGGGTGATTCAGCCGGAATAATCAGTGAAGCAGGGATGCCGGGAATTGCGGATCCCGGAGCAAAGCTGGTGAAACTGGCTCATGAAAACGATATCAGGGTGTTACCTTTAACAGGCCCCTCTTCTATAATGATGGCCCTGATGGCTTCCGGATTGAACGGACAGCAATTCCGGTTCCTTGGATATCTGCCTGTTAAAAAGCCGGAACGTATAAAAATGCTGGTTGAACTGGACAGAATCATTTCAGGAAGCCATGAGACACAAATATTTATTGAAACTCCCTACAGAAATAATGCGCTTTTTGATGATATAGTAAAACATTGTAATCCGGCCACGTTATTAACCATTGCGCTGGATATCTCATTGGAATCGGAGGAGATACACACCTGGTCCATCGGAACATGGAAGGCGAAAAAACCGGAACTTCATAAACGTCCGGCCGTATTCCTTTTGGGAGAGTCATAAGGGATATCCAGCAAAACTTGCATAAATTTTAATCCTGGTCCGCCTGATCATTCACAACTTCCATATCAAAAACCAGGGTCTCGCAGGGAGGAATGGAAACCTTTCCGTTGTAGTTTAATTTCCCGGCTTCTCCGTATCCAAGTGGATAGGGTATTATGAGCCTGCCCTTTCCTCCTCTTTTAAAGCAGGTCAGTCCCAGTTCCCATCCACTGATTACCTTGCCTTTTCCAATGGTTACCTCCAGTGTATCGCCTCCCACATTAGTGTCAAAAACCCGCTGGTCCATAAGGTATCCTGTATAGATCACACGAACCACCGTATCATTCGCAATCTCAAATCCGGATCCTTCTTTATCTTCGATATAATACAGTGTGGCCCCGATCTCCTCATCGAATTTCCCGGTGATTTTTGAATCCGGGACCGTATCAAGGTATTCATTGATACGGCTCGATTCATAGGTATCAATATCACCCAGAACCTTCATCAGGTGAACATCATAAATAAGTGATGTATAGGGATTCACCAGGGAGGTCCCCTTCGACCCGAAACCGAGGTCACTTGTGAACATGAGTCTTGTCTTACCGCCCTCTTTCATAGTGGACAGGCCCTCCTTCAGTCCCCTCAATTCCTGTCCGTGCATGAATTTATAGGAGCCGTAAAGCACATCTTTTTCATAAAGGCCATGTTCAATGGCCACCTTCTCATAGTAAGTATCCAGAACTGCACCGGTGGTTTTGTCAGAGGGGATGGAAGAGATTACATAATTGATCAGCACCCAGTCACCGGAATCGGGAACGGGCCCGGACCCTTCCTCAATGAGTTTAATATAAAGCCCGCTCTCAGTGGGAGATAATCCGGGATAGTGAGAGGTTATATACAGATCAAAATAGCGTTTCTCATTCTCGGCTTTTGATTGACCTTCATCTTTCTCACAGGAGTGAAAAAGCATTCCGAATGCCAATACGAGCCCGATTATTGAAATATATTCATAAACCTTCATTATGCATTACTTTACCATATTTGCAATCAAGAATCACGTTTCTCAGGGCACTCATGTTTCAGACCGGTATCTGAAACCTGCATGCAAAATTAGCAGAAAATTGCAGTTAATTCACCCTGAGCACCCTCACTTTATATATTATAACTGAATTGCCCGGGATCTTATTATGATCCCCGAAATTTCCATGGCCCATGTGCGGGGGAATAATGAAAACGGCAGAATCTCCTCCTTTCAGTTTAAGTATTCCTTCCGTCACACCCGCCATCACGTTCCCCTTTCCGGCAATGATGGTTTCGGTCTTTCCCGGAGGGGTTTCATAGCATAATGTTCCATCCAGCAACAGGGATGATTGGGTGAGTGTCACCCTGCTGTTCATTTCAACAGATTTTCCCCGGCCTTCCTCAATAACATTGAACCAGAGCCCTGTGGGTGTCTGTTCCATCGTCCATCCCACCCGGTTGATAAAGGCCCTGATATGATCCTGGTGTTTATCCTGCAGATACCTGTTCAAATCGAGGAACTTTTCCTCAACCGGGTCCGGACCTTTCTCTTGCGACTCCTGAACCGGAGTGGTGCAGGCAATAACCGGACCGGCCATAAACAGATAAATCAGATTACGCTTTACCCAATGCTTCTTCATACTCCGGCAGTAAGTTTACAAACTTCTCTATACACTCTTTCATGGAGTCCTTAAGTTCTCCCCCGGCGGCGTTCAGATGTCCGCCTCCGTTAAAATGCTTTTCAGCAAATTCGTTTGCCGGAAAATTGCCTTTCGAGCGAAAGGAAACTTTAATAATATTCCTTTTTTCAATAAAAAGGGCTGTAAAACGGATACCGTCAATTGAGAGGGGAATATTCACGAATCCCTCCGTATCCCCTTTTCTGTAATTAAATCTTCTCAGCTCAGCAGATGAAAGAGCAATATATGCTGTATTATATTCCGGCAGGACGACCATCTTGTGGTGCAGACAGTATCCCATCAGTCTCATCCGGTCTGCGGAGAAGTTTTCATAAACTTTGGCATAAATCTCATCCTTATCGATTGGAAACTGCATGAGTTCCCCTGCTATATGAAAGATCTCCGGGTAGGAACAACCATATCTAAAATTTCCTGTATCGGTCATTATAGCCACGTAGAGTGCCGTAGCAATGTCCTTATCCAGGATGTCATTACCGAATACCTTCTTAATAAAGAGGTAAATCATCTCCCCGGCGGAACCTCTCCATGGTTCTGAATAAGTAATATCCGCAAAATCGGAAGGATCCCGGTGGTGATCAATTAATACTTTCAGGGCGGCGGATTGCTTTACCATCTCGCCAACAGCATTTATCCTGTCGGGATCGTTAAAATCGAGGCAAAAGATTATTTTTGCCTCAGAGAGCATTCCTGTTACGGCGGATTGATTGTCCTTGTGAATGGTGATAAGATCGTTTCCAGGCAGCCATTCGAGGAAGACGGGAATGGCATCAGGAATAATTATATTTACAGGAATGTTCGATTTTCTGAGAGCAAGACCCAGGGCTATACTTGAACCAACAGCATCCCCGTCGGGATTGGAATGCGTCAGGATAACCACCGGCTCTCTCTTATCAATTATATTTACAATCTTTTTTATTTTCTTTGAATCCATCTTACCTAAAAGGTTCATTCCGGAAGGAAATTAAAGACAAAGATATCAGATATCGTTTAACAATGGACAAAATTACTTTTTAACATAATTTAAAACTGATGCAAAAATCAATGAACGGGAGATACACACTGACCATCGTCAAACCAAGGGCTGTCGAGAAAGGCTATACCGCCCCGATTCTGAATATGATCCATGAAGGCGGATTCAGGATATCCGCCTTGAAGATGCTAAGGTTCAACCGCGATGATGCCGAACGGTTTTACGAGGTTCACAGGGGCAGACCGTTTTACGAGGGTCTGATTGAGTTTATGATATCCGGACCAATCGTTGTGGCCATCCTGGAAAAGGAGCATGCGGTTGAGGATTTCAGAAAGCTGATCGGCAATACCGATCCGGCCCTGGCAGAGGAAGGGACCATTCGGAAACTCTATGCAGAATCGGTGAGATCCAATGCGGTACATGGTTCTGATTCCGATGAAAACGCCGCCCGTGAAGCATCCTTCTTTTTTTCAACTGCAGAAAGGTTCTGATCCTATCTCAATACTATATCATCAATCACACTTTTTCCGGCAGCTGCATTCAGACGGGCAATCAGGGATTCTTTCATCATGGATAACTCATTCCTGATAACCGACGAATGGAGAGTAACAATCAGCTTTCGGTTCCTCACCGAGAGATCCCTGGTCTTCTTACTGACCGACACACCCAGCAGCTCGCGCCATGACTTCATAATTCTGTATTCAGCCAATCCGTCTTCCAGGTTGTAGGCCCGAACATACTCCTCCAGCAGAGAATTTATTTTTTTGACTTCTTTTCGTTCCATGGAATGTTCAGTTTTTTAATTCTTTAATTTCCCCTTCCGGACCAATCTTATAAACGAGATGGTCGGCCGGTATCTCCTTCAGGATATCAAATAACCGGTTTTCATTTGTATCGGTAATAAAAATCTGACCGAAATTGTTTTCAGCTACCAGTTTAATAATTTGCTTTACCCTGAACTCATCGAACTTATCAAAAATATCATCAAGGAGAAGAATGGGCGGAATGGTCATGGTCTGTCTTATAAACTCAAATTCCGCAAGCTTCAGTGCCACAAGATAGGTCTTCTGCTGTCCCTGTGATCCCACTTTTTTTAGGGGGTAATCTTCCAGCTGCATATCCAGGTCATCTTTGTGAATGCCAAACGTGGAATATTGCAGGACGCGGTCTTTTTCTAAAGATTTCCTGATCCCGGAGGGAAAATCCCTGCTATTAAGCTGGGAATGATATTTCAGGCTCACCTGCTCCTTCCCTCCGGATACCATCTGGTAATACTCCCTGAAAACGGGAATCATTCGCTCGATAAACTTTGTACGCGCTTCATGAACAGGTATCCCATAACGGATCAGCTGTTCATCCCATACCTCAAGCAGGTCTGGTGGAAATCTGCCCGAGGCATTAAAATCCTTTAAGAGCTTGTTCCGCTGGGACAGGGCTCTGTTGTACTGAATAAGATTTTCGAGATATAAATTGTCATACTGGGCAATTACCCCGTTAATGAATCTTCTCCGCTCTTCACTTCCTCCGTTAATCAATTCTGTGTCATTAGGGGATATCATTACCAGGGGAAGCAATCCGATGTGTTCCGAGAGCCGGTCATACTCTTTCCCGTTTCGCTTGAACTGCTTCTTCTTCTGATGTCTGACACTGCAAAAAATATTCTCCTCTTTTTCTTTTCTCACAAAAATGCCCTGAATCACCATAAAATCGCGTTCATGAAGGATATTCTGTGTATCCACGGGATTCATACTGCTTTTGCACAGCGAGAGGTAGTGGATGGCATCCAGAATGTTTGTCTTTCCAACCCCATTTTCACCGACAAAACAGTTGATCTTTTCGCTTAATGGAATATCAACCTGTTCATAATTCTTAAAATTCAGAAGGGAGAGCGATTTCAGGTACATGGATCAAGTCATGGATGAGCTACAAATTTAAGTGTTTATGTGTATTATTTATTTATAAAAAACAATTACTTTTGCGGGTGTTTTTGAGAAATGAAAAAAATTAGGTGATATGGCAAAGAAAAAGAGTGCACCCCAATCTGATAAGAGCCTTGAAGGGATTGAATCCGCGTTAACGCGATCCGAACAGTTTATCGAGGACAATCAAAAGATCCTCACTTACATACTTGCAGGAATCCTTCTGGTTGTTCTGGCAATTATCGGGGGCAACCGGTATTACTTCAAACCTAAAAACGCTGAAGCCTCTGCCAACATGTACATAGCAGAGCGCTATTTTGAAATTGATTCTTTCAGCCGGGCACTTTATGGTTATGGCACTTACCCCGGTTTTCTTCAAATCATTGATGATTATGGCATCACCCGCTCTGCCAGGCTGGCTAAATATTATTCCGGGATTTGTTTTCACAACCTCGGACAGCATCAGGAAGCCGTTGAATACCTGTCGGAATTTAAAACGAGGGATATCCTTGTAGGAGCCGCTAAATTCAGTACCCTGGGAGATGCCTATGCAGAACTTCAGGATTACAACAGCGCCATTAAGATGTATAAAAAAGGCATTCAGAAATTCGGCAACTCATTCTCCAGCCCGATTCTTCTCAAAAAGCTTGGGATTCTCTATGAAGAGACCGATGAACTTGATAATGCCCTGAATACTTACCGGGAGATTGAAAAGCGGTATTCCGAGAGTCCGGAAGGAAGGGAGATCAAGAAATACATCGGACGTGTCGAGGCGAAATTAACCCTTTAACCATGGCTACCAACCTGAAGAACCTGTCGGATTATGATCCCGGCAGGATTCCGGATGCATCGAACTTAAAATTCGGGATTGTGGTTTCTGAATGGAATGAGGAGATCACTTCTGCTCTTCTTGAGGGAGCTGTCAATACCCTCAAAAAACATCAAGCCGCTCCTGAAAATATATTTATTAAAACTGTTCCCGGAAGTTTCGAGCTGACATTCGGAGCACGCATTGTAGCCCGGAATTATTCACCGGATGCAGTGATATGCCTGGGGTGTGTGATAAAAGGAGAAACCCCCCACTTCA
Organism: Bacteroidales bacterium; assembly: GCA_016936975.1. Classification (GTDB taxonomy): domain Bacteria; phylum Bacteroidota; class Bacteroidia; order Bacteroidales; genus JAFGWU01. The sequence goes on from JAFGWU010000025.1 coordinate 43,827, forward strand.
ATTATATCTGCCAAAGTGTATCGCAGGGTATTACCGAACTCAATCTCGATTATGAGATCCCTTTTATTTTCGGGGTTCTGACAACCAACAATCTAAAGGAGGCCAGAGATAGGGCCGGAGGCAAATACGGGAATAAAGGCGACGAAGCAGCCGTAACCGCTATCAAAATGGCTTTGCTCCGCCACGTATAATAAGTCCCGGAAGCTTCCCTATCGTTTTCTTCTCTGGACTGCCTGCTTGCGTGCCTGCTGCTGCTGTTGCTTCTGCAATTCCTCAAGCCTTCTTTGAAATCCCGATTTCTTTTTTGGCTTATCTTTTTTAGCATTGATCTTTTCAAGAATCTTCTCCTCATCCGTAAATCGCTTGAAAATGGCATTCTGACCCAACGTTATCAGGTTTGCCAGGAAATAGTAGTATGTCAGTGCCGCTGAGAAATTATTTAAAATCAACATAAACATCACCGGCATAATATACATCATCGTTTTCATGCCCGGCATCTGGTTGGTTCCTGCAGAAACCTGATTGCTGATCCGCATGGAGAGAATGGTTGTAACCGTCATCAGAAGTGTGAACAGACTCACATGATCGCCATACATCGGAATGGTAAAAGGCAGATCGAGGATGGAATCGTAGGTTGAAAGGTCTTTTGCCCAGAGGAAGCTCTCCTGCCTTAATTCAATCGATGTGGGGAAAAACCTGAACATCGCATAGAGAATCGGCAGTTGAAGCAGCATCGGCAGGCATCCCCCCATCGGATTGGCGCCTGCTCGTTTATAGAGGTCCATGACAGCCTGCTGTTTTTTCATGGCATCCTCCTTCTTCGGATATTTTTCATTTATCTCATCCACCTGGGGTTTAAGTACCCGCATCACAGCCTGAGACTTATAGGACCGGTAGGTAAGGGGAAACAGGGCGACCTTAAGAATAATGGTAAGCAGAAGGATGATGATGCCAAAATTGGCGATCCAGTTGCTCAGCCAGTTAAATATGGGGATAATGACCCATTCATTCAGCCATCGTATCATAGAACCTCCAACGGTAACCACATTCTCAAGCTTCAGATCTTCATAACTCTTAAGGGTTTTATGGTGATTGGGACCTAAGTACAGATTCATGGAGAGCGTCTCTTCCGGGGAGTTATTAAAGGGAAGATCCACACTTGCAGAAAACCGGCGGATGTATTTGCCGGGATCGGCAAACCTTTCCTGCACCATATATGCCCCTTCAAAGTAATCACCGGCTATGATAATCGATGAAAAGAACTGGTGGCTGAAAGCAATCCATTTTAACCGGGTGGTTACGGTTTCCTCCTGTATCTCCTTTTTCGTTCTTGAGCTGAAACTTTCAACATCCCCATCATGGTAACGGTAATACAGGGTAGTATAATTGCTTTCATTCTGGAAACCCCTTTCGGTAGAGGGGGCATAAAATTCCCAGTTGAACTGGATCTGGTCGGTCCTGTAAGTGTTCATTCCTATGAACCTGATATCGAAATCAATCATGTACTGGCCTTCAATCAGACGGTAGATATAGTCAATATGCGCCGTTTCAGTTATATTGAGACGCATCGTAAGCTGTTGCACATTTCCCCGGGAGTCGGTATAGGACTCCTCTATTGGTTCAAAAAAAAGTTCCCCTGTGTTGATCCGCCTGTTATCAGCAAAAAACTGAAGGGAGAAAATTGTGGAATCCCCGTCGAACAAGATCAGCGGCAGGGAATCATGCGTTTGATAATTCTTCAGGTTTACCCTGTAGGGGCGGCCTCCCTGAGTAGAAAAAGAAATTTCCATAAGATCGTTTTCCATGACGATCTTTTCTTCCTCACCTACTGAACTTCCTGCAAAATCGCCCAGCTCACGGACCCTCTGGTCCAACTGTGATTCCTGTTCCACAATGGTATCGCGCAGTTCCGGAACAAACGCTTCCTGCTGCAGTGTGGTTGTTTCCGGTTTAAGTTGCTCAATCCGGGCAATTGAATCCAATCGTCTCCTCTCCTCTGCCTGTCTATCCCTGGCCGGTTTTGTAAAGATGCTGTACCCGATAAGTATCAGCCCAATCAACACCAGTCCGATTATAGAGTTCCTGTCCATAATAAACTTTTTTGTATTTCCGCCACAAAAGTAATGGTTTACAGAATAAAACCCCTGCATTTGGATTTAAATTCTGTAAATCTTCGGTAAAAATTGGGAATCACCTTTTTATCTTTGCCTGTAATTGATTGCGGCCCTGATAAAGTTAACGAACAGAGGATGTGGATTAAGGACGGTACTTCTGTACTCTGGATGAAACTGTGTTCCGATAAACCACGGGTGGTTTTGCAGTTCCATTATTTCGACCAATCCGCTTTCCGGATTTATTCCGGAGGCAATCATCCCGTTATTTGTAAATTCCTCCAGGTACTCATTGTTAAATTCATACCTGTGGCGATGTCTCTCTCTGACCCGGTCAGTGTTATAGGCTTTCTGAACCCTTGAACCTGTCTTTAACAGGCAGGTATAACCACCCAGACGCATGGTTCCCCCCTTCTCTGTTATGCCTTTTTGTTCTTCCATGAGATCGATTACGGGGTGCTTCGTATAATTATTCATTTCAGTGGAGTGGGCATCCCCGTATCCCAGTCTGTTTCTCGCAAATTCAATGATGGCGCACTGCAGGCCCAGGCAGATTCCAAAAAACGGGACCTTTTTCTCCCGCGCGTAGTTGACAGCCAGGATTTTCCCCTCAATACCGCGATCCCCGAATCCCGGGGCCACAACAATTCCCTGAAATCCCTCCAGCTCCCGCTCAAGATTCTCGATGGTAATTGTTTCCGAATGGATACAGTCCACAGTCACCTTTACATTATTCGCCGCGCCTGCATGGAAAAGGGACTCCAGAATGGATTTGTAGGAATCGTGCAACTCAACATACTTGCCAACCAGGGCGATCTTAACAACCTCCCTGGAGTTTTTCAGCCTGTCTACAATCTGCTTCCATCCCATCATGTCCGGAACGCCGCCGGCCGGCATTTTCAGGTGTCTGAGCACTGTGACATCCAGTTTTTCCTCCTGCATAAGAAGCGGCACCTCATAAATGGTCGAAACATCAATTGACTGAATTACGGCTTCCAGCCCGACATTGCAGAAAAGGGCAACCTTTTTTCTGAGATCCCTGTCAAGCTCGTGCTCGGTTCTGAGCACCAGCACATCAGGTTGTATCCCGTTTTCAAGAAGCACTTTAACGGAATGCTGGGTTGGTTTTGTTTTCAGTTCTCCCGAGGAAGATAAAAACGGGACAAGCGTCAGGTGAATGAAAACCGTATTCTCCGGGCCGAGGTCCCATCTTAACTGCCGAACGGTTTCAATATACGGAAGCGATTCTATATCCCCGACCGTTCCGCCGATTTCCGTTATAATGATATCAAAATTCTCCTTTTTCCCGAGAAGCAGGATACGCCTTTTGATTTCATCGGTAATATGAGGAATTACCTGGACGGTTTTACCCAGGTAATCCCCTCTTCGCTCCTTGTTGATCACAGTCTGGTAAATTCTCCCTGTGGTGACATTGTTGGCCTGGGAGGTCTGGATATCCAGAAACCGTTCATAATGTCCCAGATCAAGATCGGTTTCTGCACCGTCATCGGTAACATAACACTCACCGTGCTCATAAGGATTAAGCGTTCCGGGATCGACATTGATGTATGGATCGAGTTTTTGAATGGTTACCCTGTACCCCCTGGCCTGTAGCAAGCGTCCAAGCGAAGCAGAAATAATTCCTTTTCCCAGGGAGGAAGTAACACCTCCAGTTACAAAAACATATTTTGTCTTAGCCACGGTTCCGGATTTTTTGCAGGGGTAAATTGCCTATTCAATTTTCATTCTCCATATCATCCAGGATCCTTATTTTCTCTTCAAGCAGTTTGATTCGCATATGGGCCTCATCTATTTTTTCCTGGAACCCATTAATGGTATCCTGGGAGCTCTTTGATTCTTTGAAGAAGCCTATATTGTTCTCCCAGACACCTATATCACTCTTTAACTGCTGCAGCCGGTTTACAAGTTTATCACGCTCGAATCTGATCTTCATTTCAGATCTCGGAGACTGCAGAATATTTCCGATGCGGTTCTTAAAATTCAGTATGCTCCTGTCGTGTTCACTGATTCCCATTCGTTTCAGAAGCCTGTCCTGGGCATCCCGGAACTGGTTTTTTATGACATCTTTCATTTCGTTCGGCACAAAACCAATCTCTGCAAAACGTTTCTGGAAATCTTCCAATGCCCTCATGTTCTCATCCGATTTACTCTTAACGGCAAATACTTCCATTTCCTGTATAAGATCCTGTTTCAGCTTAAGGTTATCAGTAAATGTAGTATCAATATCCTCAAAAAAATGTGCTTTTCTGCTGAAAAAATGGTCGCAGGCCAACCTGAAACGTTTCCACAGTCTATCGGATTCCCTCTTCGGAACAGGGCCAATCTCTTTCCATTTCTTCTGCAGGGCAATCATTTCTGAGGTCGTTGCTTTCCAATCCTCACTTTCTTTAAGGGACTCCGCTTTTTCTATGATGGCAAGTTTTAATTTCAGATTCTCCTGCTGTTTGGTAAATGTTTCTGCGTAAAATCTGGCCTTCATATCAAAAAAGGCATCACAGGCTCTTCTGAAACGGGCATAAACGGCATTATTCTCCCTTTTGGGAGCATATCCAATCGATTTCCAAAGCTTCTGCAATTTTATCAGTTCATTGGTTTTTTCAGCCCAGTCTGCATGGTTTTTGTAATCCAGTGCAGCTATCTTTTCAGCTTTTTCACATAACTCGATTTTTTTTGCCAGGTTTTCCTGCAGCGCCTCTTTCAGCTTTGAATGATACTCCTGATGTTTTTTATTGATGACGGCGGTTGCGTTTTTGAACCGCTCCCATACCTCCTCTCTGTTTTCCCGGGGAACGGGGCCTATCTCACGCCACCTGGTGTGATACTTCTGCAATGTTTTAAAGGCATTGATGATGCTTTTCTGCTCATTGAGCTTTTCAGTCCTTTCACATAACTGCAGTTTCAATTCCAGGTTTTTCTTCAGGTCCAGGGCCCGCAGTTCCCGGTTTATCCTGACGTAATCATTGAACTTATCAACAAAATAATTATAGTTGTCCCACAGGTCTTTTACATTTTGCTGGGGAACGATTCCTACTGAAAACCATCGTTTCTGAAGTTCCTTAAACTTCCTGAATGTTTTTTCAAAATTGTCCTGCCCCTCCATCAACTCCCGAAAGGCTTCCAGAATCTCATTTTTCTTTTCCAGATTCTGGGTCTTGGTAATTTCTAACTGCTTGTTATATTCTGCCTTAAGACTTTTATATTGATCCAGCAGCTCTTTCATCTGTTTCTCTGCCGGGTCCTCAAAAGGCTTAAAATCTTCGATATTGCCTCCTTCATTCAGGAATCGCTTCTTTTTCTCCTCAAGCTCGGTTTCATGCTTCTTCTGAAAGGCCTCGGTTATATCATCAATATCGATCCTGATTTTTTCCAGGTCCTGACTTTTAATCTTTTCAGCAAAAATCTTGACGATATCCTCTTTGGAAAGCAATTCATAATTAATCTTCTCCTCCTCGTGCTTCTTTTCCTGATGAACCGTTGCTTCTTCGGTACCGGGAGTCTCACCATCCAGCTCATCATAAACTGCGTTACTGGAATTTTCTTCCTCGTCATTTACGAATCCGGAGTCCCTGGAGTCAGACTCTTTTCCTGTATCAATTTCAGGCTCCTTATCTGATGAACGGGATGGTTGTTTCTCTTCCTGGCCGGAATGATCGGGGGTATCCTTTCCGGATTCTTTATCCGGTACCGGTTGATCCTCTTTTTCTGAGTTCTCTATGCTTTCTGGTTCTTCGTTATTGCTGATAAAATTTTGATCGTCAAGAGGATTTATTTTATTTTCTGTATGTTTCATAACAGGAAGAGGATTAAATTAGGTCGCTTCGGTTAACAAAAACAGGGCAAATTACAACAAATGTCGCAAATTATTAATAAAATAGCACAATTATGATGAAGCCGACCGACTTTTATCACCTGTTATTAATGGGAAATAACCCCCTGCAGCAGGTTCGGTTTTTTTGAGTGAACAGCCATGATGCGCCTGGATATCATAACGGTTCTGCCGGAATTATTTGAGGGTCCATTCAACCATTCAATCCTGAAGCGTGCCCGCGAAAAGAGATTGGTCGACCTGGTTGTTCATAATCTGAGGGATTTTTCTACCGACCGTCACAAAAGGGTCGATGATTATCCTTTTGGCGGGGACGCCGGCATGGTACTGAGCATTGAACCCATTGAAAGGGCCCTGAACCATCTGAAGAGCCAGCGTGCTTACGACGAGATTATTTATACCAGTCCGGACGGATTGCCATTTAACCAGGCAGAAGCAAACAGGCTCTCCACCCTCAAACATATCATCATCCTGTGCGGCCATTATAAAGGAGTCGACCAGAGGGTCCGCGACCATCTCATTACCAGGGAAATTTCCATCGGAGATTACGTGCTTACCGGAGGAGAGCTTGCTGCAGCGGTGATTGCAGACAGTGTCATCCGTCTGCTTCCTGGCGTCATATCCGATGAGACCTCCGCCCTGATGGATTCTTTCCAGGACCGACTGCTGGCTCCCCCGGTTTATACGCGTCCTGCAGATTATAAAGGATGGAAAGTCCCCGAAATACTGCTCTCGGGCCACGCCGGCAAAATCGAAAACTGGCGGTATGAGCAATCGTTAGAGCGAACCAGAAAACTGAGGCCCGATCTGTTGGAGGAATATCCTGATAAAGATTAACGCAGTATTTTTCTTACAAATGCAACCGTGAAATAAGCCATCAGGAACAATCCCGCAAATCCCTCAAAGGCGGAAACCCATCTTATGGAACCATAAGGATAATGATCCCCGTAACCAATTGTAAGAAAAGTGATGGCGCTGTGATAAAAAGCTTTTGCCGCAGGACTTAATAAATCATCCACGGTTGGAACAATATCTGCCGGTGTATAAACCATCAGGACCATATAGAACAGGCTGAAAAATACAAATGCGATCAGCATGGTCAGTAATACCCTTAAAGGACTGGTTGCATACAGTCCGGCCCTGTCGAATAGAATTAGCTTAAACAGGTAGAACGGATAGTGCCACAGGGCATTAATTTTTCGCCTTTTCACCGAATCTTCGAGTTCAGCCTTCAACTCGTGTCTTTTAAACGCCACATAGGATTTGTCCTCATCACTGTATTGCCCCAGGTTCTTAAAGTTCTCTTTCAGGAGTCTGAACTGTTCTGCCTTCAGGCGGTTACCAGAATATTCCTGACCGGCAATCATGGATTGTACATGGTTCTGCTTCCAGTCAAGGTATATTTTACCAACCAGGCGCATACCCGCAAAAACAGTCTGTTCAACATCCAGTTCAAATTCATAAGGCTGGAGATCAATAATATCCCTGACAACAGTATTTGACAGGTCAATTTGCCTGCAGTGAGCCACCCTCAGATCGGTATATTCATCAAGATGACAAAACCTGAAGGAGAGTGCATTGAAACCTGCCCTGTAAAATGAGATTGTTCCGGGCCCAAATTCTGTTCTTTCAAAGCTTACATCTATTTTGTCATACACCGCCATTTCGAAGCTCAGTGTACCCCTGCCAAACCGTACCCTTTTGAAACTGAATTTCCCCGCTTCCTTTTCACTCGATTCAAATGAGACATCTCCATCCCCGAAGGAAGCCCTGTTAAAATTGACTTTCCCTGTTCCAAATTCAACCGTCCTGAAATCCACCCTGCCGTTTCCGAACTCCGTTCTTTCAAAACTCAGGTTACGGGTTTTGAATTTTGCATAATGAAAATCCACCTTTCCATCCCCGAATCGTGCGACCTTAAAGGATGTATTTTCAGATTCAAAATGAACGTTAATAAAATTTACGGGTCCATCATTGAATTCCGTGTTGATAAAATTTAATTCCCTTCCTCCAAACCGGCTGTACTGAAAATCCTTTACTCCTCTTCCGAATATGGCATTCTTAAAAATCACATCTGCATGTACCACCGTAACATTCTGGAAATCGAAACTATCATCGGAGAATCTCAAGTAACTGAAATCAAGAAGCGTATTCTCAAATCTGCTGGAATTAAAAGAGATACTTCCCCGGTTAAACCAGGTATGGGCCAGACTGAAACTGCCATCCTTTATCATGGAGTCTGAGAAATCAACAACCACCTGGGAATCAAAAAATGAGTGTCTGGCTGAAAAACCCTTAAGGTTAATTTTCTCTTTAGGAGAGAGACCTCTTGAGGCACGATAATCTGATAATGAAAAGCGGGGGATGTAACAATAATCGAGTATGATAGGTGCCGCTTCATCAATCCATCTGTAGACCGATTCATCCTCAATATATCCGAGTAGTTCCATCACGGGCTGGTTTTTCCCCGGAACATCAAATAAAATAATGGCGGTTTTCGGATAAACGATCCCTGATTCACTTTTGAATTTCAGGTTCTTGATATCCACCTTAAAAGAGGTGTATCTGGGAAACATAAAAAAGGATTTAGGATAAAAATATAACAATTCTAAGAAAACTGATTCTTAAGACAGATATTTTGATAATCACAGTTCCTGCAGAGATCCCTGTTTTCTGTCTGAATAAAAGGCAACTCTTCGCTGAAAAGAGCCTCCAGAATCCCAATCAGGTTTGAGAGAAAAAGCCCCTCAACCTCAACGAAGGAGGACAGAGCCTTTTTATCGTTTCTCCGGCCAGTAGTAAATCCTGGTGAAAAACCTTCCGAGAAGAGCTGTTTCATCACATAGAGTCCCGGCATCACCGGTTCACCGGGATATTTCGCCCCCACGAGCCATGCATAAAGCAGTGTCTGAAATCCGGCCCTGTTCCTGCTTCCGGAGCCCCTTTCAAAAAGTTCTTCCACCGAAGGAATAGATAGGCTCGCAGAACCGGTCTTGTAATCAATAACCCTGAGAACATCCTTAACCCTGTCAATTCGGTCTATCCTGCCCCCTATTCGAACCGTTCCGCCCTTCCCTGACGCAGGCAATTCGACTTCTCGGGAAAAAAACTCCTCCATAGAAACCAGTTCAAATGGTGCTACCTCAATATCCTTTTCGATAATCTTAAGCAGATACTTTAACATGACCCTGAAAATAATGATGTTTCTACCGGTCAGTTCTTTCCCGCTTCTTCCCCTTAAAAATACCTTCCGGGTAACCTCCTTCAGAACCCTTTCGGGTGTGCCGTTTTTAAGCAGATCCTGCAGTGAGGCAACGTCTATCCTCCGGGATACGGATTCAAGAATATCCGTGTAAAGGATTCTAATGGTCTCGTGAATTATCGTCCCAAAATCAGTCGGTTCTAAAGACTCAGCAACTTCCTTTTTTTCAGTTATTCCAGCAATGTATTTAAAGTAAAATTTTAAAGAGCAGTCGATATATGTGTTCAATGCCGAGGGAGAGAGGTAGACCCCGCTACCGGGATCGCAGTATAATCCCAGCTGTTGCATGACCACCGGATCTTTTTCAATTGCAATGGCCGAAGGCTCAGAGGATTTGATTTCGAGTGTGGGCCTGATGGTTTCCAGGTTGTGCTCAAACTTGAGCTGATACAGATACCTGCTCATCTCTCCGTTCCTGACCCCTTCCGTATTGCTGTTATAGAGAAGTTCCACACGGTCGGCCCTCTGAATAAGCCTATAGAAATAATAGGCATAGATGGCATCCCTGTCTTCCCTTGTCGGCATTGAAAAGGCGATGCGGAGGGAATAAGGAATAAATGACATTGGGGAATGCCCGCGGGGCATAATTTCCTCATTCATGGACAGGAACAGGAGGTTTTTAAAATCAAGCAACCGTGTTTCCAGGATTCCCATTATCTGAAGGCCTGCCAGCGGTTCCCCGGAAAACGGGATGCGCAAACCGGACAAAATCTTTTTGAAAAGCCGGATAAACGTTTTGACATTTAAATCTCTTCTGCCTGAGATCAACTTTTCCATCCGGTTCAGCATCAGAATAAACTGGAGGATATATTCCCTGTCGAGAGATACCCGGAAATCCTCTTCCGTGTCATTCAGTTTCGACAGAATAAGCTCCGACAGGTTGTTTAAATAGGGAAAAAAGTCCTCCACCCGATCCATTCTTCTGAATATCTGTTTTTCAACCTCTCCGGACACCTCCGATTCGTCTATACTGGTCAGATTATCCCGGATGATGATTTCGGCAAGCACCGATTCACCAATACCGGTAAGCGACCTCATAAAAGGGTGGTTTAACAATCCCATCACATCGCGGTAATGGAAGCCCCGTTGTTCCTGATCCTGCATATTCATCTGCATGTTCAGCAATTGATCCACGAAACCGAAGGCAGGAGTATTCCTAAACGGGTATCCCATGGTTATATTCACCTCGTCGGTATTATGGGGCAGTGACATCATAACCGGGACCAGCAGTTCCTCGTCGCAAAGCACCAGCGCAGTATCAGCAGGATTGCTGAAGCCTGGCGGAAAATCATTGCTCAGGATGGAAGTAATCATCTTCGCCTGCAGCACATCATCCGGAAGATCGAAAATCCGGATCTGGATCAGCCGGTTCAAATTCCGAAAATCCTCCAGCTCTACCGGCGGTTTATAGACCTTCAGATTCTCCCTGATAAATCTCCCTGCCTCCCAAAACGCCTCATCCACATACTTCCGGTCATAATCCCAGAAGAAAAGACCTTTCCCTGATTCCCTCAGGTGGTTGAAGACTCTCTTTTCACAACTGTTAAGGGCATTGAATCCTGCAAAAATCACAGGACCCGAACCCATTCTCTGAATGGCATCACTCAGAAAATTCTCAGCCACCTGTCTGTATATCATGCCTTCATATCCGATCCCTTTTTTTTCAAGTGTCCCGACAAGTTTTTTATACAGCACGGCAAGGATTTTCCAAAGATCAAGAAACATGCTTTTCTCAGAAGTCGTCCCGCCGCTGTTGAAGGTTTCCCAGAATTGCCTTACGAACGCAATCTGGTCCTCCTCCAATCCCCCGAAACGGGCATCAATCTCCCTGATATCCGATATATTGCTGTACAACTGTTCCGCATCCACCAAATATTTATCAATGTCATCAAAATCATTGATCATCATTTCTCCCCAGTAATAAAACGAATCGAAATCCCCCGGATTCTGAACAGTGGTTTTGTAGATATCGTATAATTCAAAAATGACCTCGAGCGGGTCGGCCGGCCTTAAACGGCTGAGCCTGTTCATAAAATCATTAATCGTGGTGATTTCAGGAGCCCAGACTGTTTGCTCCGTTCTTTCCAGGAGGTAATGCCTGAAAAAAAGCCCCGATCGCTTATTTGGAAAAACAATGCACAGTTCGCCCATCCCGGTCCCGCAGGTCCCGATAACATAATCTGCCAGTGACTCCAGAAACGGTTTCATTCACGTTTCATTATTTGCCTTTACTTTTAACTTTTCACCTCATACAACCTTCCCTGCCAGGTATCCCTGACTTCCAATACATTCTCAAACCGCCTCAGAACCTCATCGTAACGAACGCCCCAGCCTCTGGTGAGAGCCAAGCCCGGGTTGATCTCACCAGCAATTCGTTCCACGATGAACTTCGGGTTTAACCGTTCAAGGATATCGGCTATAATGGACAGATAGTCATTCAGTCCCAGGTGCGTGAAATCCCCGGGATTGTCCAGGAACTCTTTCGCCATAACCGTTCCTTTAATAATTTGAAGCTGGTGGAATTTTATATTGGACAAGGGCAAGTGTGAGAGAATTCCTGCTTCCTCAATCCAATCCTTAACCGTTTCGCCGGGAAGCCCGACAATAATGTGTCCGCCGGTCCGGATACCTCTTCCGGCAGTCGCTTCCAGCGCTTTTACCGAGGCTGCAAAATCATGTCCCCTGTTTATCCTTAAAAGCGTCCGGTCGTATACCGACTCGATGCCATACTCCAGAACCACATAGCGGGTGCGGGAAAGTTCTTCAAAATAATCGAGTATGGCATCATCGATGCAATCCGGCCGTGTCCCAACGATAATTCCAACGATATCCGGGTGATCCAGTGCCGGCCTGTAAATTTTTTTCAACTCCTCCAGCGGAGCATAGGTATTGGAATAGGCCTGGAAGTAGGCCAGGTACTTTTTGACCTTCCTGTATCGCTTTTGGTGAAACCGGATTCCCTGATTAATCTGCTCCTCAACCGTTTTACCCGGTACGGCATAGGAAGGAATAAAAGCCCGGTTATCACAGTACGTACATCCTCCCCATCCGCAGGTACCATCCCTGTTCGGACAGGTGAATCCTGCATTAATGGTTATTTTCTGGATACGCTCCCCGAAAAGGGCACGGAAATAATCACTGTATGCATTAAATCTTCTCGTTGAGTTCCAGGGATACCTCATCAATCTATCATAATTATTTCGTTCAATATCACATACCAGATATATCCTTTCACTTTGGGATAGCCCATTTTTCTCAAAAGTCCGACATACCTTCCAACCTGATCGTGATACCTTTTTTCCATGCCGGACCCGAACTTAAAATCAACTATGAAGGTGCAATCTGTTTCGAGAATAACCCGGTCCGGCCTGTAAATCGATCCCTCTTCTGTAAGAATGTCCCGCTCCCTGATCACCTTCAGTCCCGGTTGAAACCATGCTGCCACCTCGGTCCGGGACAATGCCTTTTCCAGGTACCGAACCAGTTCATCAACCTGCCGGGTATTTACCAGTCCCTCTTTCAGCACGTTATCCACAGCCTCCCGGATATCCCCGGTCGTCCTGATATCCGAAAATATCCTGTGCATGATGTTTCCAAACCCTATTTTGCTGTCAAAGGATCCATCCTCCCTCATAAAATAGGTTCTGCTCTGCAATTTCACATTCAATTTTTCACTTCTGACGAATACCGGGTAATGTTCAAAGCTCCATTCGGTTGATGGGATCGCTCCGGGTCCCCTCCTTTTCAGTTCCCCGTGCAAAAACGGATGTTCTTCATCGATGGCATGCCACTCCCTTATAAAGGGTTCCTGAACCGGTTTCCTATCAAAAGATTTAATAACCAATTCCCCGATCTGTTTAATACCGTTTTTGCCGGATGGGGGCAATCCAACAAACAGAGCTTCCTGTGCCCGGGTAAAGGCAACATAAAGCAGGTTCAGGTTATCCAGGTATCCTTTCACCAGTTCCTCTGCATAGCAGGCCAGGAAAACCGAATTTTTCAAACCGGAAGAAAATTTAACAGGAACCATTGAAATGCCGCTTACCGAAGTATCTGAAGGATCACACCAGAGTAATGTATCTTTCCTTGAATCTGTGGTCACCTCCCAGTTACAGAAAGGAACAATGACCGCTTTAAACTGCAATCCTTTCGACTTATGAATGGTCATGATCCGGATGGCATTCATCTCTTCTGAGATGGTGACGGATTTATGGGAACCCTTTTCCTCCCAATAGTGAAGGAACGAATAGATACTCTGAGGTTCCCGACGCTGGGACTCCAGAATAAGATCCTGGAACGCCTGGATGTAGGCCAGATCTTCCACCCTTTCATTCAGATGAAGGATCCGGATGATCCATTCGACAAGTTCGAAGAGAGGCATTCTTTTTAGATGCGGAATCCGGCTGACAAACTCTGCTGGAAGGATATCCCCTGCAGGGGTCCCGTCATCAAAAATCTTTCTCAGGTTTTTCTCTTCGGTTAATCCGCATAAATAAACCAGGTATTTCAATTCGGCCCTGTTCACACTGTCATTTGGAAAACTGAAATATTTGAGAATTGAGACTATAAGCCTCACAGCATTGTTACCTGCCAGGACCAGAGATTCGTTTGAAATGAGCCTGAATTCAAAACCGGTCCTGTTATCACGGGTATACTCCAGCAGTTTTTCGGCAACCCGGGAGCCTTCGCTCTGTTTTCTCACAAGGATGGCTATCTCCCCGGGAAGATATCCTGCGGATCTCAGTTTCTCGACCTGCACCGTTAATCGCTCCAGCGCCTTTTCATAAAATTGGGAACTATTTTCCGATGGATGAACCCTGCACTCGATATACCCTCCTGATCGATCCTCCCCGTCGGGGATCTCCTGAACCACATCTCTGTATGCATTCTCAAAAATCTGCAGCCAATCGTTCACCCGGCCGGGCAGGAATCCCGAATTGATAAGCTCAAGGTCCAGCAAATTTCTTATTAGCAGCGGCGCTACCTGGAACAGGGAGTTATTGAACCTCACGATCTGTTCCAGGCTCCGGCGGTTCTCCGAAAGGTTTTCGATCCGCACCGGCTGATGCCTGAAATCTCTTTCCACATCGGTCGACAGGATGCGCCAATCTGAATTCCTCCAGCGGTATACCGATTGTTTGACATCACCCACCACAAGGCATTGCTCCCCTTCCCCGAGGCTGTTTTCGAGCAAAGGCTTAAAATTTTCCCATTGAAACAGCGAAGTATCCTGAAACTCATCCAGCATGATATTTTCAAAACGGTTCCCAACCCGCTCAAATATAAAAGGTGCCGGATTATCCGCAATAATTCCCTTCAGGAACCTGTTTGCATCATTCAGCAGAAACAGGTTCCGTTCTTTGGTGTATTGGTTTATGCTCTTTGAAATATCGCTCAGTATGCCCAGGGTATAAAGATTCTTCCTGACCAGGCTGCAACTGTTTGCCACAATCTGTGCATCAAAAATCTTCTTCAGCAGGGGTTGAAGCTTTTCTTTAACCAGGGTTTCAAGACCATCCGGAGAATCGCGCTTCAGCCACTTTGACGGATCCGGTATCGCCCTGAAGCGTGCTTCGCTGAGTTCGTAACGGGGATCCTCAGAGGCCGTCAAGAAAAAACCGGCCACCGACCGGGCCCCCCCGCTGAAATCTGAAAGAGCGTAACCATTCATCCCGATTTCCCTGATTGCTTCAGAAGAAAGGGCGGTTATGGTTTCACAGGCATTTTTTTCAATCCCATCAATCCGAAACCGGTACCCTGCGAGCGACTCCTTAGTCATCAATTCGGACTTGTCCGATAACCTTAATGCCTGAAATTCCTCCCTGAAAAGCTGGTTTCCCAGCCGGAGTATCTCTTCCCTGAAATTCCAGTTTTCCGCATTCTCTATTTTCTCCTCGGCGTACCTGATAAGCCACTCCTGCAGATCAGTGTCTTTATCAACATTCATGAACAACCGGTCCACTGCTGCCCCGAGTACACGATCCGTATCAAGTTCAAGGTTATATCCCGGCTGAATGCCTATCTCCCTGGTAAAGGCACGAATGACCATCTGAAAGAACCGGTCGATGGTTCCGACCGAAAAGGCGCTGTAGTCGTTCAGGATGGTATTCAACAAAACTCCCGACCTGTTCACAATGGTCTCCCTGTCCAGGGGGATCCTTTTAAGCAATTCGGTCAGCTCCTTCGGATTTTCACCGGATTTCACCTGCGACAGTTTATGCAGCCATGTAAGGATTCGCATTTTCATCTCCCCTGCGGCCTTATTGGTGAATGTGACAGCCAGAATATTGCGGTGCCGTCCGGGATTCATGAAGAGCAGGCTCAGGTATTCCCGGGTAAGGGCATGGGTTTTTCCTGATCCCGCGGAAGCTTTGTATATGGTCAGAGGAGACATATGGTAAATATAAAAAAGAAATTCGGGTTCCCGGTTCAGGATTCAAAGGGACTCATATTTGAATTGATAACAACCGTTAGACACGTAATGTATTGCTTGGCGGGGAAAGATTCAGGGTGCAGGGTGCAGGGTGCAGGGTTCAGGGTCCAGGGTGCAGGGTTCAGGGTGCAGGGTGCAGGGTGCAGGGTGCAGGGTTCAGGGTCCAGGGTTCAGGGTGCAGGGTCCAGGGTGCAGGGATAGAGGAAAATCCCCATCCCGAAAACTGGAAAGCCCTGGCAAGTAACACCCGTGTCTTATCATTCAAGGAGTAGCATAATCTGATAATAATTATCACCTCAAAACTACCCTCTGCCGACTGCCGACTATTTTTTGGCTGCGGAGTGTAAGCCCCGGGAAGACAGGGATATCCTTCAGCACCCCGGGGCAAAAAAATCTTAATGAAGCCCGTTTATTTCAGTATAAATAACCTGACCGTCCGGGTAAAGCTGCCGGCGGTGAGTTTACAGAAATATACCCCATCACTCAGGTCCCCGGCATAGAATGTGACCTCCTGTTCACCCGGGGGATAGGGAGAATCTGCCACTGTACCGATCTTTTGTCCTGACAGATTAAACAGCTCAATCGTAACATGTTCCTGCCATGGCAGGGCGAAGCGGATCGTGGCGTAGGTGCTGGCAGGATTCGGATAAGCTCTGATATAAGACTCCTCAGCCCCGGGATTCTTTACATGGATGTAATTCTCAGGATACGCACAATCCGCACAATCAACAACTCGCAGGACATTCCATCCTGTGTTATTGTTTTCATGGATCTCCTCATATTCATTTTCCGGGTCAATAACAGCATAAATCCGGGGAGAACAGGTAAGCGTATCGGGGACTTTCCAGTTAAACGAAAGGTAATCCTCAAAATCGATATTGGCTTCGGAAGCCCCGTAAATCATGGTGCTCGGTTTGGAGGTTCCTGCCACACCGAAGACATCCGATAATTTAATGCCTCCGTCTTCCGGATCGCCCAGATAGAAATCTGCCTTCAGCTGATTGTCAAATGTAACCAGACTGTAGTTATGAACACGGGTTACAATACACACGGTGTCTCCCGGAAACACGATGCGCGGATAAAACTGTATCTCATTCGTTCTTTGAAGTTTGGAAGGCTTGATATGGTCCGTGCCTTTCTCCACGGCATACCTCCAGGGAAGGATAAAGGCAAGATCGGGTTTCTGACCGTAGTTATCGACCCACCACTCCTTATTATTTTCATCCAGGTCGATCATATAATCAAGCACCAGGGCACCGCTCTGTGACCGGTATATATACGGTGTAATGAAATACCTGGCCACATTATCGTAGTATTCATTGAGACGGCCGATCTTCCCGTCTATCTGGAATGAATTCCTCAGTTCAGTATTATGGGTGGTTAATGACGAGGCATTGAAATAGGAGGAGAGTTCACTGGATACACCCACCCTCACATCGCTTCCGACGGAAACACCTACCCCGAAGGGTGCCGCTTCAACCGTTACTGTTGTTTCAAGGCCAACTTTCATAAACATGTCAATGCCGACACCTGCCGAGAAAGAAAAGGAACTTCCCTGACTGGTAATGTTCTCAAATGTAAATTTGAAGCTTCCGGTTCCGGTATTGGTTACAGGCACCTTTGAAAACTCGTAGGACAAAAATTCGGATGGCTCTTTAATGAAATCGATGGAATTTTTATAGGGTTTGTAGGAAAAGATATTTCCCGTTTCATGGTTGAATATATATCCCGGGTGATCCCAGCTGTTCCCGCTTCCCCATATCGACCGGAAATTTTCAGATTCAGGATTCAGCACCCCTATATGCCCTATTAATTTAAGCGCTTCATTGTAAACAGGATACCTGTAATAGCTGTAGTCCAAGCTGGTATATAATACAAAGTCCTCGGTATAGACCTCTTTGCCCTCCTCAATCGAGGTGTTGTGACTTTTGGCTTTATAATACGACTGACCCCTTTCCCAGTTTGATGTTACCGAAGCCTCAAACCCGGTCCCTCCTGTCATGGCATAGGCCCGGAAATCGGAGGAAAATCCCATACTGGCGTTAATTTCAACACCGGTGGTACTGAGCTCATTAATTTCCGTATAATAAAGGGCAGAAAAAGCAGGATTCGCATCCTCCACAAATGCGTCACAAATATCATGGACAGACCCGTTTAATACATCAAAGTGCACCGGGGGTGCATTCAGAATGACAAGGGGGTACTGCAGATCGGAGACCGGTATCACCTCCGGGATCCCAATCCAGTATAGATCGGAATTTGCCAGGTCAAAATCACCGGTAACCATAGCCGAAATCTCAATATCTGCATCGCCAAACGGCAGGTCATGCGGCTCACCGGGAGGCAAGAAAGCAATGGTATCCGCGCTGACGGTATCGATTGTCAGAATTTCAAATGATGGAATATCTGCAACCTTATTCAATTGATCAACCGGTGATTTGTTTGACAGCAACAGAATAACCTCCCTATTGAAGTTAAGGGTGGCTGTATCCGGGTTCAGATCAGCCACCAGGAATGCTTCAGTTCCCTCTATATTGAGATATCCACCTGATGCCGGCTGTTCCACTTTCTTCTCAAGTTCCATATCTTCGTCACCCGAGCCAAACACACAGAAGTTGCTGGCCCCGTTTACCAGGACCTCATCCCGACCAAAATTATCCATCTTTTCACATTTTAGTGAAAGGGCTATTCGTTAGGATGCAGAACCGCCCCTGGTTCCAAAATCAGATTGGGTCGCAAACAGATTCTGGACATTTTCTATCTCCCCTGAAGGCATGGCTAAGCGGAATGTATTCAGGAACACCGCATCATGGAAATAATATCTGTAAGAGTATTCAAAGCATACACCCAGTACTTCATAGCTGCAATACCGGACCCGGTAATGACTGTAATAAGCGGACCATCCAACCACGATTTCATCTTTGCCATCAATGTTCAGATCGCCGCATGCGATTCTCATTTCATTCATCATCATCCCTCCCCAATAGTCGCCTGAAGGGGATTCATTATTCAGCCTGACGTTTGGCAGCTCTTTTATCTTAGTCAGTTCTCTCAGGAGCGTATCGAATTTTAAAATACAGAGGTCGTATTCTGATATAAAAACAGGGGGATTCGTGGCACTATTCTCTTCATAGGGCAGGGCTTCATTCTTCACCACAGCTATTTCATCAATTCCATCACCATCCATATCACCGGCGGCAATGTCGAAATTATAATCATAGTAAGCTATCTCATTATAAGAATCGATCAACGTTATGTTCAGGTCCGAATCCGTTTCAAAGATCATCAGCCTGATGGTTTCTCCCGGCCATCCATAACATATTGCAAATTCATCCTGCAGGTCGTCATCGAAATTACCGGAGCAGATCCTCAGCCGGGTATAATCCATCGTATTCAGTTCCTCGAGGATATACTCCCTCTCGCCACCCATAATCAAATCCGTACCTATGAGGGGGATGGTTATTTTGATTCCTCCGGAAACATTGTCACGAACAGTTACCACGTCATCAAGGCCGTCACCGTTAAAATCGCCGGTAGCTGCAGCCGTTTTCCTGATGTCGATAAATTTGTACTGGAACGCATCTTCCTTTTTTATAATATCATTCAGATTTGCCGGAACATCCAGCACACCCTGTTTGGTAAAGTTATTGCCGGAGGTTGAATAACCAAAGAATATCTCCGAAGAGCCGCCGATTTTATAAAGGTTGGTTATGGGATCCTCGGCAAACTGACCGTTTAAAAAAGTAAACGAGAGGAGCAACGATCCAGAAATCATAATTTTAAATGCAGATGTTTTCATCATAGGGTGTATAGGGTTAGATTAGGTAAAACCACGATAAAAGCAATGGGCTTGCTTCGGGCATTTTCATTCTTAATAATCTTAAGAGAGGAAGAATTTTCAGCTCAGCCAGCTGAAATTAATAATCAAAAAGAGGAATGATGAACAGTCAAAATAAGTGGTTGATAGCATAAAATTACATATTTTTTTTGACAATGTCAAGTAAACTGCTCGATTTCTGCTGACCGGGTTACCGATTTATGCTTCAGGGTTCGGGATACAGGGTCCCCTCGATTATGTCCGGTTTTTATTAATTTTATCATATATTGTGTTTAAACCGGAGCACTAAATCTTAATTCCTGATACAATGCAGTACCTATACATCTTTGCAATTTCCGTTCTTTGCCTTTTGTCCTGTAACCGGGCCGACAGAAAGGAAGATCACTTCCGCAGGAATGATGATCGTCCCAACATCGTGTTTATCATGACCGACGATCATGGCTTCCAGGCTTTGAGTGCTTATGATTCCACCCTGATCAGAACACCGAACCTCGACCGGGTTGCGCGGGAGGGCATCCGGTTTGACAGGGCCTTTGTCTCGAACTCCATCTGTGCACCGAGCCGGGCCGTTCTGCTGACCGGTAAATTCAGTCACCTGAACAGTGTCAGGGATAACGTCGATATTTTTGATACCGCACAGGTAACCTTCCCCGGGATATTGCACGAACATGGTTACGAAACCGCCATTTTCGGGAAATGGCATCTGAAGTCGCAACCCACCGGGTTCGATTACTGGAAGGTTTTGCCCGATCAGGGGCAGTATTACCATCCCGAGTTCCTTACGCCGGGAGGAATTGTGAAGGAAGAGGGTTATGCCACGGACATTATCACCGACCTGGCCATCCATTACCTGGATTCCCTGCGGGACAAATCCAAACCGTTCCTGCTGATGGTCCATCACAAAGCACCCCACAGGGAGTGGCTTCCGCCTTTGGAATATCTGGATGCGTTCCACAACAGGAATATCCCGGAACCGCCCACCCTCTTCGATGATTACCGGAACCGGGGAACAGCGGCACGATCGGCGGAGATGAGGATTGCGGACCATATGGCGTTAAGCAGTGACAATAAAATAGATCCGGAAAATATAGCCCGAAAGGAATTTCTCGACTGGTATCAAACCGTTTATTATAGCCAGTACAACCGATTATCAGACTATGAGAAAAAGCGATGGGATGCTGTCTACGGTCCGGTTAATGAGGAATATGTAAAGATGTCGCCGGAAGGAGATGACCTGATGAGATGGAAGTACAGGCGTTACATGGAGGATTACCTGGGCACGATCCGGAGCGTGGACGATAATGTCGGAAGGTTATTAGCGCACCTGGATGAACTGGGACTGGCAGGGAACACACTGGTTGTCTATACATCCGACCAGGGCTTTTACCTGGGGGAGCACGGCTGGTTCGACAAAAGGTTCATGTATGAGCCGTCATTCCGCACGCCGCTTTTGATCCGGTGGCCCGAAAAGATTGAAGGGAGCCGAGTAAGCAGAGACCTGGTTCAGAACATTGATTTTGCCCCCACCCTCCTGGCAGCTGCCGGGATTGATGCACCGGATGAGATGCAGGGCAAAAGCATGCTGCCCCTTTTTGAAGGAGGCCATGAGAACTGGCGTGATGCCCTCTACTATCACTATTATGAATATCCCTCCATTCACATGGTAAAAAGGCATTACGGTATCCGGACGGAGCGCTATAAACTCATCCATTTTTACTACGACATTGACGAATGGGAGCTTTATGATCTCGAAACCGATCCCAATGAAATGAATAATGGTTATAACCTGCCTGAATATGCTGATATTCAACAACAACTTCATTTCAAACTTGATTCATTGAGAAAGCTGTACCGGGATTCAGAAGAATTGGACAGAATCTTCATTGAAAAGGATATGAGAACGTTTTAGAACCTGCCCTGCAACCCGAAGCCGATTACTTTATCAAAAGCAGGTTGTCGATAGGCGGCAGCATACCTGGTGATTCGCCACACTCCTCAATAGCCAGTCTAAATGCTTACTGCTTACTGCTTACTGCTTACTGAATAGTTGTTCTTCATAACATTTACTAAATTTGCGCCAAAGATATCATTTTGGCAAAACGGGTTGTAGTCGGGTTATCGGGGGGTGTGGACTCCAGTGTTGCAGCGTACCTGCTCAAGGAGCAGGGATACGAGGTCATAGGTTTATTCATGATCAACTGGCATGACAAAACCGGGGTGATCGATGCCGATTGTCCGTGGGATGAAGATGTACTGTTTGCCGAACTCGTGGCAAAACAGATCGGAATCCCCTTTCACGTGGTGGATCTGAGCGTGCCCTATAAGAAGCGGGTGATCGATTACATGTTCAGTGAATATGAAAAGGGGCGCACGCCGAATCCCGATGTGCTCTGCAACCGCGAAATCAAATTTGATGAATTTTTCAGGGCCGCCTCGCAATTTTCGCCGGACTTTGTGGCCACAGGGCATTACTGCAAGAAAGATACCCGGGTTATAAACGGCAGAACCGTCTACCGTTTACTGGAGGGTGATGATCCCAACAAAGAGCAGAGTTATTTTCTCTGTCAGCTCTCCCAGGCACAGCTGGAAAAATCACTCTTTCCAATCGGTCATCTGCAAAAATCGGAAGTCAGGCAGATTGCAAGGGAACATAAGCTGGCATCGGCCGGAAAAAAGGATTCCCAGGGTATCTGTTTCGTCGGAAAAGTCCACCTGCCCGTTTTCCTTCAGCAAAAATTGAAGGCAAGGGAGGGCAATATTTTCGAAATACCGGCAGATTACCGGGGTTATGCATTAAAGAAGGTTTCTTCCGATCTTAAAGAACTCTGCTCCCCGTATACCTATACCAAAGAAGACGGCTTATGGGTCGGAAAACACCAGGGTGCCCATTTTTTCACGATCGGTCAGCGCAAAGGATTGAATGTCGGCGGGAAGGCCGAGCCACTGTTCGTCATTGCCACAGATGTGAATAATAACCGTGTTTTCACGGGCATGGGTCAGAACCATCCGGGACTTTTCAGAAAGGGATTGAAGGTTAATCCCGGTGAAATTCACTGGATCAGGGATGATCTGAAAATGGAACCCGGAGAGGAGCGCCGGTATATGGTTCGGATCCGTTACCGGCAGTCGCTGCAGGAAGCCACCCTTCTGCTTCGGGAAGATGGTTTATATATCCTTTTCAGGAAGCCTCAGCGGGGTATAGCACCCGGACAGTTTGCTGCCTGGTACCAGGATGGCGAGTTGCTGGGGTCGGGGGTCATTTATGAATAGGTCAAGACTAGAAATCCATTTTCTATTTTTTATGGAGACCGCATTCCCTGTGTCCGCCTTCTTCCCACCACCAGCGTCCCGCACGGGAATCTTCCCCGGGTTCCACCGCCCGCGTACAGGGTTCACAGCCAATACTGGGATAACCTTTATCATGAAGCATATTGTAAGGAACATCATGCCGCCTGATATACTCCCATACCTGCTTTTCGTTCCAGTTAATCAACGGATTGATTTTTATCAGTCCGTTTTTCTCATCCCATTCCACCAGTTTTGAGAAAAAGCGCAGTACCGACTGGTCCTTCCTGAGGCCGCAAATCCAGGCATCCAGGTTCTTGAAAGCACGCTTCAACGGCTCCACCTTACGGATCCTGCAACATAATTTCCTGTTCTCCACACTGTCATAGAAAAGATTGATTCCCTTTTCAGCCACCATCTTTTCAACCTGCTTATAATCCGGAAACAAAACTTCGATATTTATTTTGTATCTCGCGTTGGTCAGAGCGATCAATTCATAGGTTTCAGGAAACAAACGACCCGTATCAAGGGTGAAGATCCTGGCCGGGATACCGGTTTCCACCACCATATGCGTCAGCACCTGGTCCTCTGCACCCAGACTGGTAGAGAAGGCGATCCGCTTCCCGAAATATTCATGAAAATATTCAATGACCTGCTCGGGCGGTGTATCCTTCAATTCCTCATTCCATGCTTCAATCTGTCTCTTCAGCGTTTCAGTGAGTGACATCCGTCAGATATTTAGATTTCAAAGATACATTTTATCCTTAAAAATTAAGAGGGATGAAAGTTTAAGGCTTAAGGTTCCCGGTTTCGGATTCCCGGTTCAAGGTTCCCGGTTTCGGGTTCCCGGTTTCGGGTTCCCGGTTTCGGGATTTCGAATTTCTTTCGCCGAATGTTTGATACAGACATTCAGTGCTTTGTCTGGAAAATAATTCTGTAAAGCCCGGGTGAATATCGAACACCGATCAACGATTTAAGATTTAAGAATTATTTCAGAACACGAAGCAGCCCCGCCATGCCTGGCGGGGAAAAGCAATTTCGGGAACCGCGAGTAGAGTTTCTATAACCGCGAGTAAAGTTTCCAGAACCGCGAGTAGAGTTTCCAGAACCGTAAGTAGAGTTTCCAGAACCGCGAGTAGAGTTTCCAGAACCGAAAGTAGAGT